>NZ_JPLE01000041.1 GCF_001010415.1 Xanthomonas pisi DSM 18956 | reverse complement strand
CCCCAATCCCCAATCCCGGCTACTAAGCCACCTCAAGCTGCGCATCGACCAATTGCCGGCCTGCGCGGAATCCCTGCGCTATGGCTTCCTGGTAGGTCTCCCATCCCTGTTCCCGGCCACCGATGCGTGGCTGGCGTTTGCCGCCCAGTGCATACACGTCGACCCACAGCGTCCACCTGGCGCCCGGGGACGCCTGCTCGGTGCGTACGCGAATCTCGTGCTCGCGGTATGTGGTGGTTTCAAAGCGGCTTTGCCTGCTCATACGACAGCCTCGTTCCATTCGTCATCAACTTAGAAGCCACGGCTAGAACGTCACGTGAGTCAGGCAGAAACATCGGCTTCATGTTGCGCCGCTGTCTGGCTTCGTCGCCGGGGCGTGAATGTCGCCTGCGCCATCCCCGGCGCGCCCGTGCTTCGGCGACATCCACCCGGGCAAGCATAGCTCGCGGCATGCCCCACAACGCAACAGCCCCGCACATGCGGGGCTGTTGTGTGATCACTGCACCGATACGGCTAGCGGATCAATCGATGTCCAGGAACGAACGCAGCTGTTCCGAACGGCTCGGGTGACGCAGCTTGCGCAACGCCTTGGCCTCTATCTGACGGATCCGCTCGCGGGTGACGTCGAACTGCTTGCCGACTTCTTCCAGCGTGTGATCGGTATTCATGTCGATACCGAAGCGCATCCGCAGCACCTTGGCCTCGCGCGGGGTCAGGCCAGCCAACACGTCCCGCACCGTCTCGGAGAGATTGATGTTGGTGGTGTTGTCGATCGGGGACTCCACATTGGTGTCCTCGATGAAGTCGCCCAGATGCGAATCCTCGTCGTCGCCGATCGGGGTTTCCATCGAGATCGGCTCCTTGGCGATCTTCATCACCTTGCGGATCTTGTCCTCGGGCATGTCCATTTCCTTGGCCAGCTCCTCCGGCGTGGCCTCGCGGCCGAACTGCTGGAGCATCTGGCGGGAAATGCGGTTCAACTTGTTGATCGTTTCGATCATGTGCACCGGGATACGGATGGTGCGCGCCTGATCGGCGATCGAACGGGTGATGGCCTGACGGATCCACCACGTTGCATACGTCGAGAACTTGTAACCGCGACGGTATTCGAACTTGTCCACGGCCTTCATCAGGCCGATGTTGCCTTCCTGGATCAGGTCGAGGAACTGCAGGCCGCGGTTGGTGTACTTCTTGGCGATGGAGATGACCAGGCGCAGGTTGGCCTCGACCATTTCCTTCTTGGCCTTGCGCGCCTTGGCTTCGCCATAGGCCATCGCACGGCTGATTTCCTTGATCTCGCCCAGGGTCAGATAGCTGGCCTTCTCCATCTCGATCGAGCCTTGCTGCTCGGAGACGATCTGGTCCTTGACGTCGCGCAGCGCCGACGACCACTTCTGCTTGCGCTTGAGTGCGTCTTCCACCCATTCCAGGTTGGTCTGGTTGCCTTCCCAGGAGCGGATGAAGTCCTTGCGCGGCATGCGCGCCACGGTGGTGGCCAGGTGCAGCACCTTGCGCTCGTGGTCCTTGATGCCGTTGACCACGCCACGCAGCTGGGTGACCAGCGCGTCGGTCAGCGGCAGCGGCAGCTTGAGCGTGGTGAAGATGGCGGCCATGTCCTCGCGCGCCTTGACCACCAGCTTGTGCTCGGCGCCGTTCTTGGCATAGATCTTCTTGAACTTGGCGTATTCGTTGGCCAGGTTTTCCATGCGCGTGGCCACTTCCACCGGGTCCGGACCGGTCGGGCCGGCCTCTTCTTCGGCAGCGTCGTCATCGCCGTCTTCGTCGTCGTCCTCATCGACCGCGTCTTCGTCCACGGCGACCGGGCCGGCGGCGGCCAGTGCGGCAGCGGCGGCGTCGGCTTCTTCGATCAGGTCGTTGAAGCCCACCACGATCTCGGCCAGACGCTTCTTGCCTTCCTTGTGCGCTTCATAATCGGCCAGCAGCATCTCGGTCGACAGCGGGAACACGCCCAGCGCTGCCTGGACCTGGCTCAGGCCTTCTTCGATGCGCTTGGCGATGGCGATTTCGCCTTCGCGGGTCAGCAGCTCGACCGTGCCCATTTCGCGCATGTACATGCGCACCGGGTCGGTGGTACGACCACCTTCGGTGTCGAGCGCGGTCAGCGCGGCGGCAGCTTCTTCGGCGGCGGTGTCGTCAACCTCGCGGTTGCCGGTGTTGCCATCGTTGAGCAACAGGGTTTCAGCATCGGGCGCAACTTCATGGACATCGATGCCCATGCCGTTGATCATGCTGATGATGTCTTCGATCTGCTCCGGGTCGACCAGGTCGTCGGGCAGATGGTCATTGACTTCGGCGTAGGTCAGATAGCCCTGTTCCAGGCCCTTGCTGATCAGTAGCTTGATGTCGGATTGCTGGGCAGGACGTTCGTTGGCCATGAGTGCTCGCGCCACCGGCTTTGAGATTGGAAAGAGAACCTAGCATTATACCAGCGTGAAGCCCGGTCTGCCGGAATCAAGACGGGACCGCTGGTGGACGTGGGTTTCTAGGGTCTGAGAAGGAAGGTCACCGGGCCGTCATTGACCAGGTCGACAACCATATGGGCACCGAATCGCCCGGTTTCCACCCCGCCGCGATGCTTTTGCCGGCAGATCGCCACCAATTGATTGAACGCCCGTTCAGCCTCCAGCGGCGGCGCGGCGGTACTGAAGCCCGGCCGGTTGCCGGAGCTGGTGTCGGCCGCGAGCGTGAACTGGCTGACCAGCAGCAGTCCGCCACCGGTATCGGTCAGCGAGCGATTCATCTTGCCGGCGTCGTCGCCGAACACCCGGTAGCTGAGCAGACGTTCGGCCAGGCGACGGATCTGCGCATCGCCATCGGCCGGCTCCACGCCAATCAGCGCCAGCAATCCCGGACCGATGTGCCCGACGCACTGGCCATCGACACTGACCGAGGCCCGGGTAACGCGTTGAATCAATGCAAGCATCGGCTTTCTCGGGCGGCAAACTGTGTCGCGCAGCATGCCCAGCGCTGTTGGTACTGTCACGCGCGGGCCTTCGCCGGCTGCGCTGTTTAGAATTGTGCGGATGAAACCCGATGTCCGCGCCAGACTGCTCTATGCCACCGCCGCCACCGTGGGCCGCCTGCCGTGGCCGCTCCTCAAGCGCATGGCCGATGCGCTGGCCTGGAGCTGGCGCAAGCTCAATGCGCGCGAAGCCCGCGTGGCACGCCGCAACCTGGAGCTGGCCTACCCGGAATTGCCGGCCGCCCGGCGCGCGCAACTGCATGCGCAGATCCTGCAATCGACCGCGCGCCAGACCCTGGAAGTGCTGCGTACCTGGACCCGCCCGCCGGCCGAGAATCTCGTGCGCCTGCAACGCAATGGGCAAGAGCTCTACGACGCGGCACTGGCGTCCGGGCGTGGGGTGATCGTGGCGGCGCCGCACTTCGGCAACTGGGAGCTGCTCAACCAGTGGCTGTCCGAGCGCGGGCCGATCGCCATCGTGTACCGGCCGCCCGAGTCGGAGGCGGTGGACGGCTTTCTGCAACTGGCGCGCGGCGGCGACAACGTGCGCCAGGTGCGTGCCGAAGGCCCTGCGGTGCGGCAGTTGTTCAAGGTGCTCAAGGACGGCGGCGCGGTCGGCATCCTGCCCGACCAGCAGCCGAAGATGGGCGATGGCGTGTTTGCGCCGTTCTTCGGCATCCCGGCCTTGACCATGACCCTGGTCAATCGGCTGGCCGAGCGCACCGGCGCCACCGTGCTGTACGGCTGGTGCGAGCGCGCCGGTGGCGACCTGCAGTTCGCGCTGCATGTGCAACCGGCCGACCCGGCGGTGGCCGACCCCGACCCGGTGCGCGCCGCCAGCGCGCTCAATGCCGGCATCGAACAGATCGCCCGGCGCGACCCGGCGCAGTACCAGTGGACCTACAAGCGCTACACGCTGCGCCCGCCCGGCAGCGGCGAGCCCAACCCGTACGCCACCGAGCGGCATCCGCATTGATCGCCGCGCCGCGCAAGCTGATCGAGCGCGGCGAACCGGTCGGGTGCATCAGTCGTCGTGCGGGTCTGCAGGCGTCGCCAGAATGCGTTGATAGAACGCCAGATCCAGCCAGCGCCCGAACTTGAACCCGGCCTCGCGCACGGTGCCGGCATGGGTGAAGCCGAACTGTTCGTGCAGCGCGATGCTGGCCTGGTTGCTGGCATCGATGCCGCCGACCAGCACGTGCACGCCGCGCTCCTGCGCGGCGGCGATCAGCGCCTGCAGCAATACGCGCCCCAGGCCTTTGCCGCGATGGTCCCGATGCACATAGATCGAATGCTCGACGCTGTACTTGAACGCCGGCCAGGCGCGAAAGGTGCCGTAACTGGCAAAGCCCATCAGCGTGCCGTCGGCATCCTCGACGCCGATCACCGGAAATCCGCCCGCGTGCTTGGTGGCGAACCAGCCGACCATGCTCTCCGGCAGACGCGGCCGGTAGTCGTACAACGCGGTCGAGTTGGCGATGGCCTCGTTGAAGATGTCCAGGATCGCGCTGGCGTGACGCGCTTGGCTGCAGTCGATAAGGCGCATGGGATCCGCTGAGCTGAGAGGTCGTCGGATTAGAAAGCATTGCCGGGCGCTGAACAACGCGAGCGACGCACAACCAATCGGCGCCTGTGCGGCCACTCAAACGCAGCCACTGGATGCAGCGTTCCACCTGCTGCCGGCAACCGGCAGTGGCGAACCACGCGACAATGGCAGCATGCGGCCGGCACTGGCGCGGTGGCGGCCGCCTTGAAGCGGCCGTGGCAATCCCCATCTGGAGTCGTGCATGAGCAGCCCCGTCCCCTCCCCCAGCGCACAGGCCTTCGGCGATCCGGCAGCCATCCGCTGCGAGCGTGCCGCGTCCGAGTTGCGCGCCGGCCGGCCGGTGTTGCTGACCGCCGCCGACGGGCAGGCACATGCGGTCTTGGCGTTGGACAGCAGCACCGCGCAGTCGTATGCCGCGTTCGCCCGTGCGGCGCAGGGCCGCCACTATCTGTTCGTCACCCCGACCCGCGCCCAGGTGTTGGGGCTGACCGCGCCGCAGGGCGCACGCGTAGCCCTGGCCGACTACAGCTACGACCAGCTCGCCGCACTGGCCTATCTGCGCGACACCCCGGTGCCGGCACAGTGGGCGGCTGGCGATGCGCTGGATGCCGGCGGGGTGGAGATCGCGCGGCTGGGATTGCTGCTGCCGGCACTGCTGGCCGTGGAGCTGCACGACGTGCACGCGCATGCCGCCTTCGCCGGATGCCAGTCGCTGAGCCTGGATGATCTGAGCAGTGGCTGCGCCAAATCGGCCGCGGCCGGCTTTGAGCTGGTCACCCGCACGCCGGTGCCGCTGCGTGGCCTGGGCATGAGCGAATTCGTGGTGTTCCGCGGCGGCGTCGCGCAGCGCGACCAGGTGGCGATCGTGGTGGGACAGCCCGACCTGTCGGCCGCGGTGCCGGTGCGCGTGCATTCGTCCTGCCTGACCGGCGACCTGTTCGGCTCGCTCAAGTGCGACTGCGGCGACCAGCTGCGGCACGGCCTGGCCAAGTTGAAGGAACTGGGCGGCGGCGTGCTGCTGTATCTGGATCAGGAAGGCCGCGGCACCGGCATCGCCGCCAAGATGCGCGCCTACGGGTATCAGCATGCAGGGCTGGATACCATCGATGCCGATGCGCAGCTGGGCTTCGGCCCGGACGAGCGCCGCTACGGCAGCGCGGTGGCGATGTTGCGCGGCCTGGGCATCGGCCGCATCCGCCTGCTGACCAACAACCCGGCCAAGGCCGAGCGCTTGCGCGCCGCCGGGATCGCGGTGGAAGACCGCATCCCGGTCACCGGCGATATCACCCCCGAAAACGAGCAGTATCTGCGCACCAAGGCCGCGCGCGCCGGGCATGCGCTGGATGTGGATGCGCTGATTCTGGCCGCGCAGTAAGCGCGGTCAGCGGGGCTGCCTGATCGGTGACGGGGGCACGCAGGCGCGGCGTGTGGCGTCGACACATCCGCTATCGATGCCTGGAGCCGACCACTGCTGGGGTCTGCCTGGTCAAGGTTTGGTGTCGATCGCCATCGCTGCACGCCATCGGCATGGGGTCGGCCTGGGTGTCACGGCGGGTGGCGCAACTGCGCGGTGATGACGACCGCGGTCGACCACACAACGTATCCGCCCAGGCACTGCGGCGGCTGTCAGCCGTGCAACCCGGCGCCTCGCGATCCAGGGCCATGGCGGATGCGTCCTGACCGGGCGCCCGGCTATGCTTGCGCACCGCTTCTGCTGGCCCGCCTCGTGCACGACGCTCCACCGCCGCACCCCGACATCCTGGTCCACGCTGCGCCTGTCCAGACACCACCCGTGGACCACGCGCACTGGCAGCAGTTGCCACGCCGGGGCGCCTACGTGGCGGCGGTCAACGGCGCACTTGGCGGTGGCAGTGCCGGCCTGATCGCGGCCGGCGTCACCGTCACCGTGCTGCATGCCTGGCACTACTGGCCGGCGGTGCTGGGGGTGACCGTGGCGATGGCGGTGCTGTGCGCATGGCTGGCAGTCAAACGGCACCGGCTCACGTTGTGGAAACTCGACCAGCACGGCCTGGCGCTGCAACGCGGGCACCTGTGGCTGAGCGACACCCGCGTGCCGATCTCGCGTGTGCAGCACGTGGATCTGCGCCGCGGCCCGATCGAACGCGCCACGCACCTGACCACGCTGGTGGTGCACACCGCCGGCAGCCGTCTCAACGCGGTAGCGCTGTCCGGGCTGGACCAGGCCGATGCCGAGCATCTGCGCGACCGCCTGGCCCGCCAGCTCGATCACCACGACGACGCGCTGTGAGCGCCATCGAACACCCCGGCCACGACGAGCAGCGCCTGCATCCGCTGTCGTGGGTGTTCGTGCTGCTGCAGCAGATTCGCCAGTTCCTGATCCCGTTGGTGGCCCTGGTCGTGTTCGGCAGCCGCGACGGCAGCCGCGATTTCGCCGACCACATCGCCACCGCTGCGGTGATCACTGTGCTGGTGGCGATTTCGGTGCTGCGTTACTTCACCTATCGCTATCGGATCGGGCAAGACAGCGTGGCCATCCGCAGCGGCCTGCTGGAGCGCAGCCGGCGCGACATTCCGTTCGCGCGCATCCACAACGTGGTGGTGCATCAGTCGCTGCTGCACCGGCTGGCCGGCGTGGCGGAAGTGCGGCTGGAGTCGGCCGGTGGGCACAAGCCCGAAGCAGAAATGCGCGTGCTGCGACTGGATCAGGCCCTGGCGCTGGAAGATCTGATCCGGCGCCGCGCCCACCACGTCGATGCGGCGGTGGTGCAGGACGACGACCGCACCACCTTGCTGCGTCTGCCGCTGGGCGAAGTGATCCGGCTGGGCCTGATTTCCAACCGCGGCATGGTGGTGGTCGCCGCCAGTTTCGGCGTGATCTATCAGATGATTCCGCGCCGCGTGGCATCCAGCTTTATCGAGACCAATGGCGAGCTCGCCTACCGCTACGTCAGCCAGGTCCATCCGGGCGCGGCGGTGACCACGATCCTGGTGGCGATCGCTGCCGTGGCGGTGCTGCTGGCCATGCGTGCGCTGTCGGTGGCCCTGGCCGTGGCGCAGTACCACGGCTTTCATCTCAGCGAATCGGAACGACGCCTCACCGTGGAGCGCGGTCTGCTGACGCGTATCCGCAGCAGCGTGGCGCTGCGGCGGATCCAGTCGTGGACGGTGTACGAAAGCCGCCTGCATCGCCTGTTCGGCCGCCGCCAGCTGCGCGTGGACACCGCCGTGGCCAGCGCCGGCGACAACCGCGACAGCGCGTTGAAGGAGCTGGCGCCGATCGCCGAGCCGCAGCGTTGCGATGCCTTGCTGCAGCGCCTGCTGCCCGGCATTGCCTGGCCGCCGGCGCAGTGGCAGGCGATCGCCACGCATTGCTGGTGGCGGCTGAGCCTGCCGACGCTGCTGATGTTGCTGCCGCTGGTGGCCGGGCTGGCGTGGCAGTTCGGCAGCCAGGCGGCGTGGTTGCTGCTGTGGCTGCCGTGGAGCGCCTTCAAGGCGCATCGCCAGGTGCAGCGCATGGGCTATGCAGTGGATGCGCGCTACGTGGCGGTGCGCGGCGGCTGGTGGAAGCGCTGGTGGCGGCTGGCCGAACTGGACAAGCTGCAGGCGCTGCAGCTGCAACGCTCGCCGCTCGATCGCCTGACCGGCACCGCCACGCTGTGGCTGGACACCGCCGGTGCCAGTACCACCGGCCCGGCCCTGCGCTTGCGCTTTGTGCCATTGGCGCAGGCGCAGGCACTGCAAACGCAACTGGGCGCCGCGCTGGCACGGCGCAAGCTGCGCTGGTGATCGGGAATCGGGATTCGGAATTGGGTGGACGTTGCTGATCGGCAGCGCTATCGCGTCAGCGATCGACCCGCCGCAATCATCGCTGTGCCGGGCCCCAGTATCCAAGCTCGCGGCGGATCTGAAGACCTCGCCACACTGCGCCCAGCGGCTTGCGTCGCAGCGTGCCGAGTTTGCCGGCAATGAACGCTTCGGTGGCAGCGATCACCCGTTCGGACGACTGCCCATCGCGATACGGATGGATCGCGTCGGCATAACGGGTCAACGCATCGCGTAGCTCGGCGTCCGGCGCCAGCGCGCGCGCCAGCTGCTGCGGCAACTGCGCCGGCTGCTGAAAGTCGAGCATATGCGGCTGCGGCACGCGGTTGCGGAAGGTCACCACCGGTTTGTGCTGCACCACGAACTCGGAGACGATCGACGAGGTATCGGAGACCAGCACATCGGCCGCACGCTGCGCCGCCACGACCTCTTCGGGCTCGACAAACCGGGCACTGGCACCGGCCAACGCGCGATAGCGGTCGAACAGCTCCGGCGCGCATTTGGGATGCAGGGTGAGCAGCCAGTAGTGCGCACCGCGCGCGATATCGGCAGCGATTTCCTCGTACAACGCAGGCGCCGCGCTCAGCCGCTCGGTAAAGGTGGAACCGAACAGGAGCACCGGCCGTCCGTTGGCGGGCGTACGCAGCGCGGCGCTGTGCCCGCCATCATCGCGGAACACCGGATCGAGCTTGGGCCAGCCGGTTTCGACCACGGCAAAATGGCCTTCGCGCGCCGCCAGTGCACGAAATGGCGCAGTGGTGGCCGGGCCTTGCGTGCAATACAGATCGAACAAGCCGCGCACACGAAAGTGGCCGCGATTGTCCTCGCGCTTTTGCACGTTGAAGCCGTGGAAGAGCTGCACCTTGGCGCCGGAGAGAAACGGCGGCACCCAGTTGGCTGCGCTGAATACCGCACGCGGACGCAGGGCCAGCGCCTCGCGCAACCCCACTTCGCGCACGCCCGGCAGCACCAACCCACGCGCGCCACCCTCGTACCAGGCCGCAACGATGTCGCCGCGGGCCTGTAATGCCTGCGCCAATGGCGCCAGAATAGGCAACGCGTAACGCTCCGTTGCGAACAGCAGGTAATCGGCCATCACATGTCCTCTTCGACCGTACCCGACGAACGGCCTCGCATCAGCGCCTGCATTATCGCGTTCAACGAGGCCGATCGCCTACGCGACTGCCTGACCTCGCTGGCGTTCTGCGATGAGATCGTAGTGGTGGACTCCGGTTCCACCGACGCCACTGCGGACATCGCCAGCGCGCACGGCGCGCGCGTGCTGCAACGCGCCTTCGATGGCTACCGCAGCCAGAAGGCGTATTGCGTGGCGCAGGCCAGCCACGACTGGGTGCTGTGCCTGGATGCGGACGAGCGCATCAGCGACGGCCTGCGTGCAGCGATCCTCGCCGCGCGCGATGCCGGCTTTGCCGACGCGGCCGGCTACCGTTTTGCGCGGCTCTCCGCGTATTTCGGCCGCTTCCTGCGCCATGGCAATGCGTACCCGGACCGCGTGCTGCGCCTGTTCGACCGCCGCCGCGGCGGCTGGCGCGGCAAGCGCGAGATCCATGAGGCGGCCAGTGTCGATGGTGCCGTGGTCACCTTGCGCGGCGACCTGATCCACTACCCCTACCGATCGTTGATGCAGCAGCTGGCCAAGACCCAGCGCTACGCGCAGATGATGGCCGAGCACGACTACGCCCGCGGCAAGCGCGCGACCTGGAGCAAGCTGGTGGTGGCGCCGGCCTGGCGCTTCTGGCGCGGCTATCTGCTGCGCGGCGGGTTTCGCGATGGCTGGCACGGGCTGATCTACGCCTATGTGCGCGCCAATTACGTGCGCCAGAAGACCATCATGCTGTGGCTGCTGCAGCACAACCAGCCGGTGCAGGACCCGCCACGCGCCGTGGATGGACGCAGCGACCGAGCTTAGCCGGCACGACAACTGGGTCACTGTCAGGCGGGGCGTCGGTGATGCCAACTGGCACGTCGCCGTCGTTCGCAGGCATCGCTTCGCATGGACGACCAGCCGCTCGACCGCTTGCCAGGGGCATGGGCCACTACCAGGCCACCAGGCTCGCAATCCGCGAAGCGTCCAACCCACCGCTCACGACGCGTTGCCGACCGCCTTCGGCACCGCCGGCTGCGCCTGGCGCGCTGCCAGCCCCACCAGGACACCCACCATCGCCGAATAGAAGCTCGCCGACACCTGGTGCGCGAACATCGACTGGGTCAACCCGCACAGCGCATAACTGATCACCAGCATCACCCCGGCCGCCGCCGGCCCGCGGAACTGCACTTGCCCGCTACGCCGATGCAAGCGCACGAACACCCACAGCGGCACGCCATAGACCGCAATCAGCAGCAACAGGCCCGGCACGCCCTGGGTTGCGGCCCACTCGGCCAGATCGTTGTGCGCGTGGCCCAGATGGCAGCGAAGCAGCGCGTTATCCGCAGCACACACCGGCAACTCATGCATCGCATCGTCGAAACGGCCCACGCCGACGCCGGTCAAAGGATGTGCAAGCACGGTATCCCAGGCCACATGCAGACGCTCGATACGGGCACCGGCGGACGAATCGCTGTCGCCGACTTCGTAGCGCTGCAGATCGCTCTGCAACTCGCCCAGGCGCATTTGATCGGTCAACGCAGGAACGCTGGCGACCACGCCCACCGCCAGCACCGCACCGCCGACGAACGTCAGCAGCCGCATGCGCGCGCTATGCCATGGCGCGCCCCAGGCCAGCACGCCCACGGTGGCCAGCAACGCCAGCCACACGCCACGACTGCCGCTGAGCACGATCACCAGCAGCGTGGCGAGCGCCGCACCCACCAACCAGCGCACACCGCCGGTTGGCCGGCTGAACGCCACCACCACCAGCAACATCATTGCGATATCGGCGAAGACAATCGCGTTGGTAAAGCCCTCCGCACGGTCGGCACCATTCATCACCTGCAGCAGTGCGATCAGCATTGCCGCAAACACACCGGTCAATGCACCTCGCCACAGCCAGACCTGGCGCGGCTGCAACGCATAGGCCCACAGCGCCGCCCAGGGCAGCACCAGAAAACGCGAGCGGTTTCCCACATCGCGCAGGCCGTGCTCGAACAAGGCGATCGACAGCAGCGACATCGCGATTACCGCCACCGCCAGCCATCCCACCGCGCGCAACGCGCCGCTGCGCGCCGCGATACCGGCCCGCAGGCTACGCCAGCCGACAAGCGAGCCAAGCAACAGGCACAGGCCGAACGGCAGCAACCCGCTGGGCATGCTCACCACCAGCGCGGTCAGCGTAAACACGCCCAGCTCGGCAATGCCCACGCCCGCGCGCGATGCGACGGGTACGGACTGCGGAAGCGACGCGGGCTGGGTGCGCAATGAATTCATCGAAAGATCGGTGGCGAAAGGGGGCAGGACAGGCACGGCGCGTCAGCGACGCCGGCCAAGCTAACGATGTCCCGCATGAATGACTGCTAGACAACAGCCGGCCACTGCATGGGAGTGATGCGGGCAGGACCGGGAATGCGCGCGTGAACGGCTCATTCGACGTCCAGGTTGCCCTGCTCCTTTTCTTCGATCGCCTTCTCCGTGGAGCTGGCCACGCAGTCGCCGCGCAGCGCATCGCCCGGCACCAGCCACCAGCGCCGCCGATTGGCCACACCGACCAGCTGGCTGCGGCTGCGGTCCACGCAACCCAGCAGTGCCGTCTCCTGCGCCAGCAGCCAACGCTGGCCCGGTTGCTCTGACTGCCAGGCCACGCCACGTCGCAACTGCTCCTCCCATGGCACCTTGAAGCCGAAGGTCTGCGCCGGGCGGTCGGCCATCAGCAGGTTCTGCTCCTTCCACGCCACCAGCCCGAGCTGGGCCTCCGGGCCGATACGGCGCCCGGCCTCGCGCATCACCGCGCCGGCCGAACTGGAATCGTTGAAGATCGGGTAGCAGACCAGCCCGAACGCCACCCACCACGCGCCCAGCAGCGACACCACCGCCAGCGCGGAGCGGCGCACGCGCAACAGCAGCAGGCTGGCCACGCCCCAGGTGCCCACCGCCAGCAGCAGCCAGCCCAGCGGGTCGGTGGCTTCGCTGCCGACGCCGCGGCTGTCCATGATCTTCTGCTCGAATCCCGGGTGCCCGATCAGCATTGCCGCTCCGCCTGCGGCAAACGCAACGGTCAACAGCAGCGCAAAGCCGAACAGTACCCGCTGCACCCCGACCCGGCGCAGCAGGCCCGCAGCCAGCGGCGCCAGCGCCAGGCAGAACATCGGTAGCGCCGGCAGGATGTAGACATCGCGCTTGCCGCTGGGGATGGTGAAGAACACCAGCACCAGCAGCCACCAGGCCAACGGCAGCAAATAGCGCGCATCGCGCCGGCGCAACCGCCGCCGCCACGCCGGAATCGCCCACGGCAACAGCGCGATGGTGGGCATCCACATTGTGGCCATGCTTTGCAGGTGGTACCAGACCGGCTGCGCGTGGTCCCAGGAACTGGCGTAGCGCTTGGCGGTCTGGCGCAGCAGGATGTCGTTGAGATACACGCGGTATTCGGGCTGGCCGGCGGTGAGCGCGGTGACCATCATCGGCACGAACCACAACGCGATCGCAACGAAGAAGAACAGCGGCCCGAGCCAGAAGCGGCGGTCGCGCACATGCACGCGCACACCCGGCCAACCGCGTGCGGCGGCAATGCCGGCCGGGATCAGCATCAACAGCGCGATGATGCCAACGCCCTTGGTGATCACGCCCAGCCCGGCGGCAAACCATCCCAACGTCCACCAGCGCCAGGCCGGGCCCATCAACAGATGCCGCAGCAACCCGTAATTGGCCAGGGTGATCCAGAACACCACCAGCGGATCGATTTGCGCCTTCTTGGCCTGGAAGGTGAAGTGCAGGGTGAACAGCAGCATCCACGCGGCATACGCCCCCACCCGCGGGGTCCACAGCCGCCGGCCCAGGTCGTAGACGCAGGCCAGCGTGCCCAGCGCAGCCAGCAACGACGGCAGCAGGAACGCGACACGCCAGTTGCCCAGCAGCGTATAGAACAGCGCCTGCAGCCACATCAGCATCGGCGGCTTGTCCGAATACAGCTCGTTGCCGCGATGCGGGAACAACCAGTCCCCGCTCAGCACCATCTGCTTGGCAACCAGCGCAAAGCGCGGCTCGTCCGACGGCCAGGGGTCGCGCAGGCCGAGCCCGGCGCCGATCACCAGCACCGCAGTGATGGCCAGCAACCAAACATCCTTCGAGGCACGGGTCTTGAGCATGGCGGGCAGCAATGGGACGCGGGAGGGGCGCGGCGGAGGCGACGCGCAGTCAGGAGGCTTTTAGCAAAAGCGCGTAGAAGAAACCGTCGCAGTGCTGCTCGCCGGGAAAACGCTGGCGTCCCGGGCCCGCCGCATGGCCGAAGTGCGCATCCAAGGGCTGCGCCTGCGCATCGGGCGTGCGCTGCAGGAAGGCCTGGACCTGCGCCTGGTTCTCGCGCGCCAGCAGCGAGCAGGTGGTGTAGAGCAGCTGGCCGCCCGGACGCAACGTGCGCCAGCTCGCGTCCAGCAGACGCGCCTGCAGCGCGCACAAGGCATCGATATCGTCGGCGCGGCGATGCAACAGCACATCCGGCTGACGCCGTACCACGCCGGTGGCCGAACATGGCGCATCCAGCAGCACTGCATCGAACGGCCGGTCGTCCCACCATGCCGCGGTGTCGGCGGCATCGGCCGCATGCAACGCGACCTGCGCCTTCGGCACGGTGCGCTGCAAGGTCTGCTGCACGCGCTCCAGGCGGCGTGCATCCACGTCCAGCGCGGTGAGCTGCAATCCGGGATGGCGCTCGAGCAGATGCGCTGCCTTGCCGCCGGGCGCGGCGCAGGCATCGAGCACGCGTGCCGAGGGCGCCAGCGTCAGCGCATCGGCGACCTGCTGCGCGGAGCCGTCCTGCACCGAGACATCGCCTTCGGCGAAGCCGGGCAACTGGCTGACCGGCACCGCCCCCTGCAACCGCACCGCATCGGGCAGCACCGTGTCGGTCTGTGCGGAAATGCCCGCCTCTGCCAGCCGCGCCACATAGGCGGCGGGATCGGTGCGCCCGCGATGCACGCGCAGCCACATCGGGGCCATCTGCGCGCTTGCGACGAAGATCGCTTCGGCCTGCTCGCCCCAATCGGCACGCAGCTGCTTGCGCAACCACGACGGCCAACCCGCATCGTCGGACACCGCCGGGAAGCCCTCGCGCTGCGCACGCCGCAGGATCGCGTTGACCATGCCGGCCTGACGCGGCCGGCCCAGCGCACGGCATGCCTCCACGGTGGCCGACAACGCCGCATGCGCGGGCAGTTGCAGCACGTCGAGCTGGGCGAAGCCGGCCATCAGCAGCGCTTTCAGTTCGGCATCGCGCGGCGGCAACGGGCGTTCCATCCATTGCCGCAATGCCACGTCATAGGCCGGACGGCGGCGCAGCACCGCAAAGCAGATCGCCTCCACCAGCGCGCGGTCGCGCGGATCGGCAACGCCGGGCAGCGCCGCGGCCAGCTCGGCCTTCAACGAACGCCCCTGGTCGAACACCGCCGTGAGGACGTTTGCTGCCACCAGCCGCGAGGCGACGCCGGCCGCCGCCGTGTCGGCGGCCATCAGCGCAACGCCGGCAGGTCGCGGCGCGCGTTGAGGTAATCGGCGGCGGTGATCGCCTTGCCGCCCTCACGCTGCAACACGCGCACCCGCAGCGCGCCCTGCCCGCAGGCGATGTCGATGCCCTGCTTGCTGGCCGCCAGCAAGGTGCCCGGCGGCTGTTGATGGGCAAGGTCGAGCGCAACGGCGCCATGCAGGCGCACCCGCTCGCCGGCCAGCGTGGCTTCGGCCACCGGCCACGGATTGAACGCACGCACGCGCCGCGCCAGCTCCTGCGCCGGCTGCGCCCAGTCCAGCCGCGCCTGTGCCTTGTCCAGCTTGTGCGCGTAGGTCACGCCCTCGTCAGGCTGCGGCTGCGCCACCGGACGAATGCCGGCGCGCAGCAGGCCCAGGCCATCGGACAGCACCTGCGCGCCCAGCGCGGCCAGGCGGTCGTGCAGTTGGCCGCCGGTTTCCTGCTCGCCGATCTCCAGGCGCTGGGACAGCAGCACCGGGCCGGTGTCCAGCCCGGCTTCCATCTGCATCAGGCACACGCCGGTCTCGGCATCGCCGGCCTCGATCGCGCGCTGGATCGGGGCCGCGCCACGCCAGCGCGGCAGCAACGAGGCATGCACGTTCCAGCAGCCGTGGGTCGGCGCGGCCAGCACCGCCTTGGGCAGGATCAGCCCATAGGCCACCACCACCATCAGATCGGCATTGAGCCCGCGCAGCGTGGCCAGGGCCTCGGGCGAGCGCAGCGTCTGCGGCTGGTACACGGGAATGCCGCGCGCAATCGCGTCCAGCTTCACCGGCGAGGGCGTCAGCCCGCGGCCACGGCCGGCTGGCCGATCCGGCTGGGTATAGACCGCCACCACTTCATGCCGCTGCGCAGCAGCGCGCAACGAGGCGACAGCGAAATCCGGCGTACCGGCGAAGACAATTCTCATAGGGCTGGGATTTGTGAGTCGGGATTGGGGATTGGCAACAGCGGGGGGGCTGGCCAGAGCGGAAACGGCATGGAGCTGCAACGTGAGAACGGGAGTGTGCGGGCGGATGCGGGTGGCGGCGCTATCGAACACCTGCCGAGCGTCGAGAATTGGCAACCGCAACCGGGAACTTGCTGCTCGCTACGGGCAACGGCTCATCCATTGCCACACCCGGGTTTTCAAGGCCATCGGCATGCCGACCGGATGAAACGCGATGCGTCGCCTCACGCAATACGACAGATCACATCAAGACGCGCACCGAATGATTGACCCAGCGGATTCACAGACCTGCAGACATCGGCTTTTGCCAATCCCCAATCCCGACTCCCCAATCCCCGCCCTCAAGCCACATGCTTGCGCATCTTGGCCAGCTTCTTGCGCACCATTTCGCGCTTGAGCGGGGACAGGTAATCCACGAACAGCTTGCCGTCCAGGTGGTCCATCTCGTGCTGGATGCACACCGCCAGCAGGCCTTCGGTGCTCAGTTCCTGCGCCTTGCCCTGGCGATCCAGGTAGCGCACGGTGATCGCATCGGCGCGGCTGACATCGGCAAAGATGCCCGGCACCGACAGGCAGCCTTCCTGATACACCTGCTCGCCCTGCCTGGTGACGATTTCCGGGTTGATGAACACCTGCGGGGCGTCTTTTTCCTCGCTGACGTCGATCACCATGAAGCGCTTGTGCACATCCACCTGGCTGGCAGCCAGGCCAATGCCAGGCGCCTCGTACATGGTCTGGAACATGTCGTCCAGCAGCGTCTGGAACGCCGGGCTGGTGACGTCGGCCGCATCGACCGGCACGGCCTTGGTGCGCAGCCGCGGATCGGGAAATTCGAGAATAGGGAGCAAAGCCATGGGGTTACCCGTCTGGGAACACCGGCGTGGCGCCGGCAAGACGGTGTCATTCTAGCGCAATGCTTGCGTGGCGCCCCGGTTTCTGGACTATAGTGCGCAGACCTGTTGGGGAATCAGGCAAGAAGGCACTCATGTTGAACCGACTTCGTACGGTCGTCGCTGCGGCGATGCTGACCGTCGCGACCTACGCTGCCGCGCAAGCGGTGGGCGAGCATCCAGACACCTATGTGGTCCGCAAGGGGGATACCCTTTGGGACATTGCTGGGCGTTTCCTGCAAAAACCATGGCTATGGCCGGAAATCTGGCAGGCCAATCCACAGATCCAGAATCCGCACCTGATCTATCCGGGTGACGTGATCAGCCTGGCCTACCTGGACCGCGTCGGCAAAGGCACGATCCAGCCCGGCCCGCGCCAGGAAGCGCCGATCAATGCGATTCCACTGGCCGATGTCGAGCCGTTCCTGAAGAACCTGCGCGTTGTGGAAGACTTCGATCAGCTGCCCTATGTGGTCGGCCTGGAAGGCGGTCGCGCGCGCGCCACCACCGGGCAGGTCGCCTATGTGGTCGGCCTGGAGGATGCGCAGCCAGGCCAACGCTTTGCGGTGGTGCGCCCGACCGTGAAGTTCAGCCTGCCCAAGCACAACGAAGACCTGGATATGGCGGGCAACATCACCGCCGGCTCCGGCAACATCTGGAAGAACTTCATCGCGCCGAGCACGCGCCGTGAGTTCCTCGGCTACGAGTTGGCGCAGGTCAACATCGGCACCATCACCCGCAGCGCGGCAGGCGGCAACTCCAAGGCGGCGACCTTGCTGCTGCAGGACAGCGGCCGCGAAGTGCGCGCAGGCGACCGGATCGTAGCCGTGGAAGCGCAGCCGTACGATCTGCAGTTCATCCCGCATCCGCCGTCCGAACAAGCCTTGCAGACCGAGCTGCGCGTGCTGGCCATTTCCGACGCCTTCACCGTTGGCGGCACCCGCGATGTGATCGCCATTTCCGGTGGCGCACGCGAGGGCATCAACAACGGCACGGTGTTCTCGATCTGGCGCAAGGGGCGCACCGTCAGCGACCGCGTGAAGCATTCGCGCTTCTCGCGCGCCGATGACGATTTCAGCGGCCCGTCAGGCTCCACTGTCGGCCTGCCCGACGAATATGCCTCGCATGCGATGGTGTTCCGCACTTTCGACAAGGTCAGCTATGCGCTGGTGATGGAAAGCGTCAAGCCGACCGGCCTGGGTTACTTCGTCAAGCATCCTGACGCCCAGTAATCGGAAATTCCGATGGTCTAACGCGACGGCGCCTGAGGGCGCCGTCGTCGTTTGCGGCCCAGGCTGTATGCATGGCTCTCACCTCCCCCGATCTGCGCGCATTGCTGACGTTGCTGCTGGCTGGCGGCCGCAGCCCGCCACGCCGCGCACTGATGAGCGCCTACGCCAGCCCGTCCGACATCCTGACTGCCGGGCCCGGCGTCTGGCGCGCAGCCGGCTGCGACGCGTTGCAATCGGAACGGCTGCAGTCGCCTGAGCCGCAAACGCTGGATGCCGCGCTACGCTGGTGCGAACAGCCCAGCCACCATCTGATCGGCTGGCAAGACCCGGACTACCCGGCGCTGCTGCGCCACATCGTCAATCCGCCGCTGGCGCTGTTCGTGGACGGCGACCCCAGCGCACTCTGGTATCCCGGCGTGGCGGTGGTCGGCAGTCGCTCCGCCACCGCTGGCGGACGCGATCACACCCGGGCCTTCGCATCGAGCCTGGCCGCTGCAGGGCTGGGCATCGTCAGCGGGATGGCGGCTGGCGTGGATGCGATCGCGCATGAAGCCGCACTTGCCCAGCCTGACGGCAGCACGGTGGCGGTGGTGGGCACCGGGGCCGACGTATCCTACCCCGCGCATCACCGGTCATTACGCGATCGCATCGCCGCGCGTGGCGCGGTGGTCAGCGAATACCTGCCCGGCACCGGGCCGGTGGCGGCGCACTTTCCCGCCCGCAACCGGGTCATCGCCGGGTTGGCGCTGGGTACCGTGGTGGTCGAGGCGGCGATGCGCTCGGGAGCGCTGATCACCGCGCGCCTGGCGGCCGAGGCCGGGCGCGAGGTGTTCGCCCTGCCCGGCTCGCTGCACAACCCGCTCGCGCGCGGCTGCCACCACCTGATCCGCCAGGGTGCGACGCTGGCGCAGGAGCCGGCCCAGATCATCGAAGGACTGCAACTGCTGTCGGGCGAATTGGCCACTGCCTTGCGCGAGCGACTGGCCGCCCCCACTCAGGTCCCCAGGACGACGCGCACCACTACTTCCACCCGCCCGGACCCCGACTACCAGCGCTTGTGGCAGGCGCTGGGCCACGACCCAACCCCTATGGATTCGCTGGTCGAACGCACCGGATTGACGGCCGCCGCGCTGTCCTCCATGCTGCTCATCATGGAACTGGAGGGAGACGTGGTCACCGAGCACGGTCGCTATACCCGCAATCCCTAGTTTCTTCACCTCCACAGCGTCGCGCGACGCAGGCCGAGGGGCAATGAAAGAGAGCATTCTCGATGTACTGCTGTACCTGTTTGAACATTATTTCAGCGAAGACGCGGACCTGGTCCGTGACCGTGACTCGCTTCAGAATGGCCTGATCCAGGCCGGCTTCAGTCCCGCAGAAATCAGCAAGGCGTTCGACTGGCTGGATGCGCTCTCCGAGCAGCGGCCGAGCGTCGCACGCCCGCATGTCGATGGCCCCGTGCGCATTTACCATGGCCCGGAGCTGGACAAGCTCGATGTCGATTGCCGTGGATTTCTGCTGTTCCTCGAGCAACACCGCATTCTCGATGCCGACCAGCGCGAGTTGGTGCTGGACCGCGCCATGGCGCTGGACCAGGACGAACTGGATTTGGACGACCTCAAATGGGTGGTGCTGATGGTGTTGTTCAACCAGCCCGGCGCAGAAGCGGCCTATGCCTGGATGGAAACCCAGATGTTCCTGGACGAGCCTGAACCCGTACACTGAGGCCTGAAGCAGCCACGGACGTGCGTGCGAGGGGACGGGGATGAGCAGTTGGTATTACGCCGAGGGCAACCGCCAGCGGCGTGGCCCGGTGACCGATGCGGCCCTGCTGGGCCTGTATCGCGATCGGCAGATCGCCCTGGACACGCTGGTCTGGCGCGAAGGCCTGGACCAGTGGCTGCCGTTGTCGGCCTGCGCCGACACGCTCGGTCCGCCAATTTCCACCGATCTGCACGCGGCGGCGGCCCCGCCGCCATTGCCGATGGCAGCAGGGACACCACCTGCATCGCACCTGCGCCAGCCGGCCAAGGGGCCGGCGTGGCCACTTCCGTTGGTGCTGGGCGCGGTAGTGGGCCTGTTCGTCGTCGTGGCCATGATCGGCATCCTTGCGGCGATCGCACTACCGGCCTACAAGGATTATCAGAACCGCGCCAAGGTCGCCGAGGCGGTTGCCGCGTTGGCGCCGCTGAAGCCGCAGATCGCCGAGTTTCTCGCGAGCGAAGGCCGCTGCCCGGAGAACGGGGATACCGGCTTCCAGACGCCTGAGCACTACGCGACCGGCATCCTGGCCAGCGTGCAGATCGGCCGTTTCGATACCAGCGCCTGCGGCGTCGAGGCGCTGCTGCATGCGCCGGGCTCGCCCAAGATCGATGGTAAGGCGCTGTGGCTGGATCTGGATGCGGATGCCGGCACCTGGCAGTGCAGTTCCGAGATCGACGACAACCAACTTCCGCAAAATTGCAGCGGCTGACCGGCCGCTGCACGCACAACGCATCACCCAAGGGGACATCATGACGCAGTGGTATTACGCCGACGCACAGCGGCAACGCCAGGGCCCGGTCGACACGGAAACGCTGGCCGCGCGCCTGTCGCAGGGCATCATCGACCGCACCAGCCTGGTCTGGCGCGAAGGCCTGCCGCAGTGGGTCACCCTGACCGAGGTCGCGTCCGAACTGGGTGTCGACGCGGCAGGCCCTGCCATCCCGGAGCCGCCCGCGTCTTCGCCGGTGGCTGCACCCGCCGACGCCGCGCAATGGGCCGCCGCTCCTGCCGCTCCGTCGCCCCAGGCGGCGACGCCGGCAACCGACACGCCGATTGGGACCACTGTGCTGTCGGCCGCAGCTGAGCCGGCCGACCCCGCACTGCGTGACCACCATACAACGGTCGACCATCACCCGGATCCCTCCGACGCGCCGGTCGCACCTACGGAAAGCACGTCCTGGTCCGGCTCGCCAACCGGCGTCGTGGACGCCTCCGCGCAACCCACCCCGACAACGCCGGCTCCGGCACCGACCGAGACGGTGCCGCCAGCCGCTGCCACGCCGTTGCCGAGCGCCTGGGAGACCCCGGTAGCCGCATCGCCGGCGGCGGCCATCGTCCATGACGCGCCGGTGGTGTACGCCGGGCTATGGCGGCGGGTGGCGGCCAGCATTCTCGATAGTCTGATCACCACCTTTGCGGTGTATCTGATCGTGATCCCGCTGGTGTTCGTGATCGTACTCGCGACCACCCACGGCGATTCGGGTTCGGCGCTGGACGACGGCAGCGCGCTGGGCATCGCCATCGTGGTGATGTCCTACGGCATCGGCCTGGCCATCCCGACACTGTATTTCGCCTGGATGCAGTCCAGCCGGCTTCAGGCCAGCCTGGGCAAGCTCGCCTGCGGCATCAAGGTGGTGCGGGCGGACAGCAACGGGGCGCGGGTCGGGTTCTGGCGCAATGTGCTGCGCTATCTGGCCTATATGCTGATCAGCGTACTCACGCTGGGCATCGGCGCAGTGGTGGCGGCGTTCATGGCCGGCATGTCGCAGCGCAAGCAGACGCCGCACGACAAGATCTGCGACACCCTGGTCGTGGACCGCTGGGCCTTCACCGACCGTCCGGAGCTGCAGTCGCGCGGCCTGGACACGGTGTCGATCGTGGTGCTGGCCATCTACGGGGTGATCCTGGTGCTGTCGATCGTGGTCGTGGCAATCATGCTGGCGACGATCGGAATGAGCCAGAGCTAGCAGTTCGCGGCGCCGCCCGCTTGACACAGCGGCGTCCGCCGTGATCTTTCTAATAAGACAACTGAACGCCCGGGAGCATTCCCGGGCGTTAACGTGTGGGAAACGGCCGATCTGCTTCCCTCGACCGGCCAATTAGGCCACGCTACCCGCCCCCCGGGCTCTGCCCCAAGAATTTGCCACCATGCCCAAGCACCTGCTCATCGTCGAATCGCCCGCCAAGGCCAAGACGATCAATAAATACCTCGGCAAGGACTTCACCGTCCTGGCCTCGTATGGGCACGTGCGCGATCTCGTCCCCAAGGAGGGCGCGGTCGACCCGGATAACGGCTTTGCGATGCGCTACGACCTGATCGAGAAAAACGAGAAGCATGTCGAAGCCATCGCCCGTGCCGCCAAGAGTGCCGACGACATCTATCTGGCGACCGACCCGGACCGCGAGGGTGAGGCGATCAGCTGGCACATCGCCGAGATCCTGAAAGAGCGCGGCCTGTTGAAGGACAAGACCATGCAGCGCGTGGTGTTCACCGAGATCACGCCGCGCGCGATCAAGGAAGCCATGCTCAAGCCGCGCGCGATTGCCGCCGATCTGGTCGATGCGCAGCAGGCCCGTCGCGCGCTGGACTATCTGGTGGGCTTCAACCTGTCGCCGGTGCTGTGGCGCAAGGTGCAGCGCGGCTTATCCGCCGGCCGTGTGCAGTCGCCGGCGCTGCGCATGATCGTCGAGCGCGAAGAAGAGATCGAAGCCTTCATCGCGCGCGAGTACTGGTCCATCGATGCGCATTGCCGGCATCCGTCGCAGCCGTTCAATGCGCGGCTGATCAAGCTGGACGGGCAGAAGTTCGAGCAGTTCACCGTCACCGATGGCGACACCGCCGAAGCGGCGCGGCTGCGCATCCAGCAGGCAGCGCAAGGCGTGCTGCATGTCACCGACGTGGCCAGCAAGGAGCGCAAGCGTCGCCCTGCCCCGCCGTTCACCACCTCTACGCTGCAGCAGGAAGCCTCGCGCAAGCTCGGCTTCACCACCCGCAAGACCATGCAGGTGGCGCAGAAGCTGTACGAAGGCGTGGCGCTGGGCGACGAAGGCTCGGTCGGTCTGATCAGCTATATGCGTACCGACTCGGTGAACCTGTCGCAGGACGCGCTGTCGGAAATCCGCGATGTGATCGCGCGCGATTTCGGCACCGCTTCGTTGCCGGACCAGCCCAACGCCTACACCACCAAATCCAAGAATGCGCAGGAAGCGCATGAAGCGGTGCGCCCGACCTCCGCGTTGCGCACGCCTGCGCAGGTGGCGCGCTTCTTGTCCGACGACGAGCGCCGCCTGTACGAATTGATCTGGCGCCGCGCCGTGGCCTGCCAGATGATTCCCGCCACGCTCAATACCGTCAGCGTCGATCTGTCGGCGGGCAGCGAGCACGTGTTCCGCGCCAGCGGTACCACCGTGGTGGTGCCGGGCTTTCTGGCGGTCTATGAGGAAGGCAAGGACACCAAGAGCAGCGAGGACGAGGACGAAGGCCGCAAGCTGCCGCTGATGAAGGCGGGCGACAACATCCCGCTGGACCGCATCGTCACCGACCAGCACTTCACCCAGCCGCCGCCGCGCTTCACCGAAGCGGCGCTGGTCAAGGCGCTGGAGGAATACGGCATCGGCCGTCCGTCCACCTATGCCTCGATCATCCAGACCCTGCAGTTCCGCAAGTACGTGGAAATGGAAGGCCGCAGCTTCCGTCCCACCGACGTGGGCCGTGCGGTGTCCAAGTTCCTGTCCGGGCATTTCACCCGCTACGTGGACTACGACTTCACCGCCAATCTGGAAGACGATCTGGATGCGGTCTCGCGCGGCGAAGCCGAGTGGATTCCGTTGATGGAGAAGTTCTGGGGCCCGTTCAAGGAATTGGTCGAGGACAAGAAGGATTCGCTGGACAAGACCGACGCCGGTAGCGTGCGCGTGCTTGGCGCCGACCCGGTCAGCGGCAAGGAAGTCAGCGCGCGCATCGGCCGTTTCGGTCCGATGGTGCAGATCGGCACCGTGGAAGACGAGGAAAAGCCGACTTTCGCCTCGCTGCGTCCGGGCCAGAGCATCTATTCGATCTCGATCGAGGATGCGCTGGAACTGTTCAAGATGCCGCGCGCGCTGGGCCAGGACAAGGACCAGGACGTCAGCGTCGGCATCGGCCGCTTCGGGCCGTTTGCGCGCCGTGGCAGCGTGTATGCGTCGCTGAAGAAAGAAGACGATCCGTACACCATCGATCTGGCGCGGGCGGTGTTCCTGATCGAGGAGAAGGAAGAGATCGCGCGCAACCGGGTGATCAAGGAATTCGACGGCAGCGACATCCAGGTGCTCAATGGCCGCTTCGGTCCGTACATCAGCGACGGCAAACTCAACGGCAAGATCCCCAAGGATCGCGAGCCGGCATCGTTGAGCTTCGAAGAAGTGCAGCAGCTGCTGGCCGACACCGGCAAGCCGGTGCGCAAGGGCTTCGGCGCCAAGAAGGCCACGCTCAAGAAGAATGCGGTGAAGGATTCGGCCAAGGAGGCAAAGGACGCCGCGGCCAAAGACGCGGCAGCCAAGAAGACCGCGGTGAAGAAAGCGGCCACCAAGACCGCCGCGAAGAAGGCGCCGGCCAAAAAGACTGCGGCCAAGAAAGCGGCCAAGCGGGTGGTCAAGAAAACCGTGAGCAAGGCGGCAGGCTGAGCTAGCGCATGGACCACACGCTGAGCCTGGACAGCGCCGTCGCCACCCTGCAAACGGGCGGCGTGATCGCTTACCCGACCGAAGCGGTCTGGGGGCTGGGCTGCGACCCGGCGCAGGAGGCAGCCGTGCTGCGCCTGCTGCAGATCAAGCGGCGCCCGGTCGACAAGGGGGTGATCGTGGTGGCGTCCGGCATCGAGGTGCTGCGCGACTGGGTCGACCTCGACGCGATGGAACCGGCACGCCGGGACGACGTGCTGGCCAGCTGGCCTGGCCCGCATACCTGGATCCTGCCGGTCACGCCCCGCGCGCCGCGCTGGGTCACCGGTACGCACGATGGGCTGGCAGTGCGCATTAGCGCGCACCCGGTCGTGGCAACGCTGTGCGCAGCCTGGGGGGCGCCGCTGGTGTCCACCAGCGCCAACCTGGCCGGCGAGCCACCGGCACGCCGCCGCGAGGCCCTGGACCCGGCACTGCTGGCGACCATCGACGGCGTGGTGGCCGGCGATGTCGGCGGGCTCGCGCAGCCCACCCCGATCCGCGACGCGCGCACCGGCCAGGTCCTACGCGACTGACGCCGAGCTGGATCCAGCAGGCGCCACAGACAAGGCGCGGCGTTGGGAAGACGATCAGCCGCGAGCCCGCGCTGCCCGCCTGTTCCAGGGCGGGCTAGGCGCATCGGCGCAACGCACGACCTCGACCCGCGCCGGTCCAGCCACGGCCACGGCTGGCGGCCCAGGCAGCCGACAGCTGCCCTGAGCGGCGCCGGCGCGTCATACGCGGCGGTGGCTTGGCAGCGCCAGGCTGCGCAGCGGCCGACCCTATAGCGGCCTGGCCACGCCCAAACCCCCGTCAGCCTCGTTCGGCGCAAGCCAGCGCTCCCGGCGATCCGGCCATGCCGCGGGCACCGCGTCTGCACCCGCGGCGACCATCCCCTTGGCGGCGCGGGCGCCAAACGCGCACACTCGGCACATGCGCACTCTTCCAACCTTGTTGTTGCTGGCCTGCGCGCTCCCTGCCCTGGCAGCGAGCACAGCCGCCAAATCGGACCCGAACGTGCGGGTCTACCGCTGCGTCAGCAGCACCGGTACGGTCGCCCTGCAGGATGCGCCATGCAGCAGCGGCCGCCAGCAGGTGCTGGACATGCAGCGCCCGCAGGACCCGCCGCCGCGACCGCAACGCGTGGAGCCGCCCGCCCCGCCTCCGGCCGCGCCATCGCGCGGGGTCCGCATCGTCACCGTGCAACCGCCGCAGCCGATGTACGAGTGCACCACCGAGGACGGCGAGCGCTATACCAGCGACAGCCCGGAAGGCAATCCGCGCTGGGTGCCGACCTGGGGGCCGGCCTATGTGGGCAATGCGGTTGGTCCGCCGATCGGCGGCGGCATTCAGCGTCCACCGATCTCGGTCAGCCCGCGTCCGGCGATTGCCGTGCAGGGCGGCGCCGGACGGGGAAGCATCCGCGGCAGTGCCAGCTTCGGCACGGGCAGCTACCAGGGGGGGTATCAGGACGGTTACAACGGCGGCTACGGCGGCTACGGCGGCACGGTGATCGTGCCCTACGGCAACGTGCAGATCCGCGACCAATGCCATGCCCTGCCCGAGCAGGAAGTCTGCGCGCGGCTGGCAGACCGCCGCTGGGAGCTGATCCGCCGCTACAACAGCGCGCTGCAAAGCGAGCGCCAGGAGCTCAGCCGCGAACAACGCGGCATCGAAGCGCGCCAGCAACGCGACTGCGGCGGCGCATGAGCCGCACCCTGCTGCTGGCGCTGCTGCTGGGCTGGGTGACGGACGCCAACGCCCAGGACGTGGCCATCTACCGCTGCACCGATCCCACCGGCGCGCTCACCGTGCAGAACATGCCGTGCGCGAAGGGCATGCAGCAGCACAAGAAAATGATGACCGCACCGGCGGCGGTGCCATTGGCACCAGGTGGCACGCCCGCGCCAGTGCGTCCTGCACATGCCGTGCAGCCAGCGCCCGTCGCGCCTGCGGCCGCGTCCCCTGCGCCGACAGCTGCATCGACGCCACCGCCGATGACCTCCACCTCCACCCTGCCTCCGCCGCCGTTGTTCGAATGCACCGCGCACGACAATGGCCGCTACTTCACCGAAGACCGCGAGCCGGCCACGCGCTGCCTGCCGATGCAGACCACCAACCTGGCCGGTGGACCGGCCACCGGCGGCGGCAGCGCCTGCGAAGTGGTCACCGACCGCTGCGCACCGGTGCCGGACCAGAGCCTGTGCGAGGCCTGGCGCAAGCGCGCCGAGCAGGCCGAGGCGACCTGGCGTTTCTCCGACGAGGCGCAATCGGCCGAACGCAAGCAGCGCTACGACCAGATGCGCCGGGTGCTGGACGAAAGCCGCTGCGCGAATCCCTCGGCCGCGCCCTGACTGACTCTGCAGGGCTGCGTGCAGGAAGGCGATCGATGGCAAGTGCGTCATGCCTGCGCGTCACCGATGCCCCCATCCGCCCTTCGGGCAGCTTCCCCCGCGATGCGGGGGAAGGGATGCATCCCGCGCCGCCCCGGGGATCCTCTGGTTGCGCGCGTTGCGGATTAAGCGCCCTTCTCTGTTGAAGCGTCTTTTCGTTTACACACCGTTGCCGCATCGGCCGCAGTCGTGTGCCGATGAGGCTAAGAGTGGCTAACAAAACGTAGCGAGCAGTCGTCAGGCGGGTGTGGACGGCGCGGAGGAACCGGAGTGTACGAGTGGTACATGAGGATTCCGAGCACCGGCCGCGCCCGCCTGGCGGCTGCGCAGTAGTTTTGTTAGCTGCTCTAAAACCCGTACCGCAGGAATCCGCCATCCACCGCGATGCATTCGCCGGTGATGTAGCTGGCTGCGGGCAGACACAGAAAACCCACGGCCGCGGCGACTTCTTCGGGCTCGCCAATGCGGCGCATCGGGGTGCGGTCGATCACCTGTTCGTAGTAATCCGGGTCCGACAACGGGCCGGAGGTGCGGCGCGTGCGGATGTACCACGGCGCGACCGCATTGACGCGGATGCCGTCTTCGGCCCATTCCACCGCCAGGTTGCGCGTCATCTGCTGCAGCGCGGCCTTGGTCATACCGTACGGCGCGCCGCTGCGCACATGGGTGATGCCCGAGACGCTGCCGACATTGACGATGGCCGAGGCGGCATGCCGGGTCAGCAGCGGATGCGCATACCGCGACAATTCGAACGCGGAAAACACATTGGTTTCGAAGATGCCGCGCCACTCGTCTTCGGTGTAATCGATGGCTGCCCGGCTGATGTTGCCGCCGGCGTTGTTGATCAGCAGATGCAGGCCGTCGGCGTGGTCTTCCACCCAGTCCAGGATCGCGCGACGCTCTTCATCGTCGGAGACATCGGCCGCCAGCCCATGCAGTTCGCGCTCGGGAAAGTCTTCGGCCAGTTCGTCGCGTGCCTGCGCCAACGCATCGGCATCGCGCGCCACCATCAGCAGATCCGCTCCGAAGCCGAGCAGTTCGCGTGCGATGGCCAACCCGATGCCGGCACTGGCGCCGGTGATGAGGGCGGTCTGTCCATCCAGCCGCCAACGGTGCGTTGTCACGTGGGTGATCCTCTTTACAAAAACGCGAGAAAACGGCCGCCGCAGCGCAGTTGACGCGCGGCAGCAGTGCCGGCGTTAGGATACCGCCACCGCTCGCGAGGTCACGACGATGAAACTTCACTGGATGCTTGCCGCCGTTCTGACGTTACCGCTGGCCGCGTGTCAGCGCCCGCAACCGGCGCCCACCGACCAGAAGCCCGACCCGCAGGCCACCGCGCTGCGCGATCACATCCAGCAGCCGTTGAACAAGGCGCACGCGGTTCAGGCCGCCACCGACCAGGCTGCGGAGGATCAGCGCAAGGCGATCGATGCCGCCACGCAATAACAGCGGCTAATACACTGCACGAGCAGTCGCATGGGCGGCGCGCAGGAACCGGTGTGTACGAGTGGCACCTGCCGCACCGAGCACAGGCCGCGCCCGCACGGCGGTGAGCACGGCCGTCGTGTCAGCTGCTGTAAGTGCGAGGCGGGGGAAGCGCGTTCAACAATTCAACTCCGCAGCGGGGCCGTCCGCAAGCGGCACGCCCGCAGCGTCATGCGGCACAGACGACAACGCCGGCACAAGGCCGGCGTCGTCGCTGTAGTCGAGGGCCTGGTTTGCCGCCTCAGAACCCGCAGAAGCAGTAGGCCAAGGCCTTGACCGGCGTGCCGCCGGCCTTGCTGTCGTGCACCGCGCTTTCGACAAAGCGCAGCTGCGTGTCCACTTCCGGCAGCGAGCGCGCCAGCATGGCGCGCGCCATGCCCGAGTCGCTCAGCATCCATGCACCCATGCGGCTGCCGGCAAATCCGCTCATGAACTGCGAGAACGGGGTGGCCGGCTTTTCCACGTAGCGCACGCGGAACTTGCCCTTGTTCAACTTGGCGCGATCGGCCGCGTCGGCCACCGCTTCCTGCATTCCGCCGAATGCATCCACCAGGCCATGCTGCCTGGCCTGCGCACCGCTCCACACGCGGCCGCGGGCGACCTTGTCGATGGCCTCCACCGACTGGTGACGCGCCTGCGCGACCTTGCCGGTGAAGTCGGCATAGCCCTTGTTGATCACCGCCTGGATGACCTGGCCGGCGGACGGGTCCAGCGGACGGGTGATGTCGAACGCACCGGCAAAGCGCGTGGTGCCCACGCCGTCGGTGTGCACGCCGATCTTGTCCAACGCACGGGTCAGATTGGGCACCATGCCGAAGATGCCGATCGAGCCGCTGATGGTCGACGGGTCGGCATAGATGCGATCGGCGTTCATGCTGATCCAGTAACCGCCCGAGGCGGCCAGATCGCCCATCGACACCACCACCGGCTTGCCGGCCTGCTTGAGCGCGACCACTTCGCGGCGGATCTGCTCGGAGGCGAACACTTCGCCGCCAGGCGAATCCACGCGCAGCACCACCGCCTTGACCTTGTCATCGTCGCGCGCCTGACGCAGCAACGCGGCAGTGGACTCGCCACCGACACGGCCGGCCGGCTGTTCGCCACCACTGATCTCGCCGGCCGCCACCACCACGGCCACCTGCGGACGGCTGTCCATCGGCGAGCGCTGCGCCTGCAACTGGCTCAGGTAATCGTTGAAGCCGATATTGCGGAAACCGCTGTCGGCATCGCTGTCGGCCACGCCGCGCTTGGTCAGCAGCGCATCGACGTCTTCACGGGTCTTGAGCCCGTCGACCAGCTTCTGCTGCAGCGCGAACTTGGCCAGATCGCCGCCTGCTGCCACCACGCCTTCGGGCAACGTGTCGATGCCGGCCGTCAGCTGCGCCGGGGTGAGCTTGCGCGCGGTGCCGACATCGGCCAGGTAGCGCTGCCACACGTCGTTCATCCAGAACAGATCCGCTTCCTTGGCATCGGCCGAGGCCGCGTCCAGGATGTAGGGCTCGGCCGCGGACTTGTACTCGCCCACGCGGAACAGGTGCACGTCCACGCCGAGTTTGTCCTGCAGGCCTTCGCGGAAGTACTGGCGATAACGGCCAAGGCCTTCCAGCAGCACGCTGCCCATCGGGTCCAGATACACCTCGTTGGCCTGCGCAGCGAGCAGGTATTGGCCCTGACTCATGCTCTCGCTGAAGGCCACGATCTGCTTGCCGGAAGCGCGCAGCTTTTGCAGCGCGGCAGCCACTTCGCGCTGCGAGGCGAAGCCGGACGGCTGCAGCTTGTCCAGATTCAACAGCACCCGCTCGATCTTGCGGTCCTTGCCGGCCGCCTCGATCACCTGCACCAGGTCACGCAACTGCACCTCTTCGGCGCTCTTGTCGCCCACCGCCTTGGCCAGCGAACGGCTCACCGGATCGGCGCTGAACTGCTCGACCAGCGTGCCTTCGGGGTTGATGACCAGCGTGGTGCGCTCGGCCAGCGGCTTGGTGCCGTCGCCGCGCGCCATCGCCACCACGACCAGCAGCAGCAACAGGAACAGGAAACCGAAAAACACCAGGTTGAAGATCAGGCGCCGGGTGAAATTCATCACGTCCCACAGGCCGACGAAGAAACTGGCGATGGGACTGCGACGCACGGGGTGGTTCATGGAAAACTCCGTCGAAAAGACGCTGCGTACGAAACGTACGAATCAATGGTGTCCAGCATACCGGCTGCGCCGGGCGCGCGGCATGCGCTGAAAGTCAGGGGGTCGCGTTGGCAGTCAGCCGCCGGCTGGTGTGCCGGAAGCGCAGGCCCATCAGGATCGAAGCGGTGGTCAGACCCAGAATCAGGCCGATCCACATGCCGCGCGGTCCCCAGCCCAGCCCCAGGCCGAGTCCGGCGCCGATCGGCATGCCGACGCCCCAGTACGAAAACATCGCCAGGAACATCGGCACGCGGGTGTCCTTGAGCCCCCGCAACGCACCGGCCGAGAGCACCTGGATGCCATCGGGAAACTGGAACGTGGCGGCAAACAGCAGCAACCCCGACGCCAGCGCGGCGACTGCCGCATCGTTGGTATACACACCGACGATGGCGTCGTGGCCAAGCAGCAGCGTGCCGGCCGACAGCGCCTGGGTGCCCAGCACGATGGCGTAACCGGCCCAGGCCGCACGCCGCACGGCCAGCGGATCGCCACGCCCCGCCGCATGGCCGACGCGCACGGTGGTGGCCTCGGCCACGCCCATCGGCACCATGAAACACAGCTGTCCCACGTTGATGGCGATCTGGTGCGCCGCAGCTTCGGTCGAGCCGAGCCGGCCGATCAGCAGCGCAGTGACGATGAACAGGCCACCTTCCATCAGCACGGTGATGCCGATCGGCAGGCCGGTGCGCAGCAGATCGCCGATGGCGCGCCAGCGCGGCCCTTCCAAATGGGTGAACAACTCCAGGTGCGCAAAACGCCGCGCGCGCCACAGGTACAGCGCGAACACGCTGGCTTGCACCCACATGGTGATGGCCGAGGCCATGCCCAGGCCTTCGGCGCCATGCTCGGCAAACCCGAACTTGCCGTAGGTCAACGCATAGCCCAGCGGCGCCAGCACCAGCAAGCCGCCAAATCCCAGCAGCATGGTCGGCAGCGTCCAGTGCATGCCTTCGCTGAGGTAGCGCATGCAGAAGTAGAGCGTCAGCGCCGGTACGCCCCAGCGCACCGCATGCAGAAAGTCGGTGGCACCGGGCACGATGTCCGGCGCAATCCCGAAGGTGGGTAGCAGCGGCGGCACCAGGCTCAGGAACGCGAACATCAACGCGCTCAGCCCCAACGACAGCCACAACGCCTGGCGAAACAGCGGGCCGATTTCATGCTCGCGCGCGGCGCCGCGCAATTGCGACACCGACGCGGTCAAGGAAATCAACGTACCGATCGGCACCAGCATCGGCAGCCACAGCAGCGAGGTGCCGATGGTCACTGCCGCCAACGTCGCAGTGCCATGGTGGCCGGCGATGACGTTGTCGACAAACCCGATCAAACCGGTAGAGACGTGACCGAGCACCAGCGGCAAGGCCAGCAGGCCGGTGGTGCGCACTTCCGATGCAAAGCCTGGCGTCGCAGACGTCGAGGCGGGAGAAACAGACATGACACACCGATTGCTGCGCGGACTACGGCCGTGCCGGGAGGCGCTGGCACCGGGTCGCGTGGGGCCGCTATCTTACGCGTACTTTCCGACTGCGGCCTGACGCGCGCTTGGGCAGCTCCCGCCGCGCTCGCTGCTGCGCGCGGCAACGAAAAGCGGCTGCCGATGTTTCCAGGCAACTGCATGAAGACGCTGTACCGTGTGCCAGGCGCGTGCCTTCGGGTGATCGCATCGGGCACGCGGCCCCTCCATCGCCGCCAACCGGACCTGGCTCATGTCCCTGCACCCGACCGCATTGCATCCATCGGACTGTGAAAACTGCTCCACCGCATTGCAAGGCGCGTTTTGCCACGCCTGCGGGCAGAGCGCGCATAGCCCGGTACGCAGCGTCGCGCATGCGGTGGAAGAGGTCTTCGAATCGTTCTGGCACCTGGACGGGCGGATCTTCCGCACCTTGCGCGACCTGCTGGTGCCGGGCCGCGCGGCGCTGCGATTTCTGGGCGGGCAGCGTGTGCGCTATGTCGCGCCGATGCGGCTGTTGCTGGTGGTGAGCCTGTTGACCTTCTTCATCGCACGCATCGCGGTGCATGCCTCTGACGAGGACGCCGATGTCGCCGCGCCCGGCGCGACGCAGAGCGCGGTGCCGAAGGACTTTGCGCATGCGCGCACGCCGGCGCAGGTGGAAGCGGTGCGAGCGCAGATCGTCGGCACGCTCACCCAGACCCGCAAGGTGGTGCCGGCCGGCATCGCGCGCGACGGTGTGGATACCGGCATCGCCCGCACCGAGAGCGAGGCGCGCAAGCGGCTGGCGCAACTGCACCAGGGCGCGCGGCTGGAAAGCGCCGCACCGGCGGTCGATGCCCCCGACAACGGCACGTTCTTCTCGCTGGAGGGCAAACCCTGGGACCCGGTGAGCAACCCGCTGACGGTCACGCCGTTGCCGCAGTGGGCCAACCGCTGGCTCAACCTGCAGCTCACGCATATCCGCAGCAACCTGCCGCGCCTGCGCAGCAATCCGCAACTGCTCTACAACGCGTTCTTCGCAGCGGTGCCGTCCACCTTGCTGGTGCTGGTGCCGTTGTTTGCGCTGCTGTTGCGCGTGTTCTACCTGCGCAGCGGGTGGGTGTATCTGGAGCATCTGGTGGTGGCGCTCTACAGCCACGCATTTCTCTGCCTGAACCTGCTGGCGATGCTGCTGCTGTCGTTGCTCAGAGAATCGGTGGTGCAGCTGGCTCCCCCGATCGCCTGGAGCCTGGGCCTGCTCCAGTTCGGGTTGGCACTGTGGATGCCGCTGTATCTGCTGGGGATGCAGCGCCACGTCTACCGCCAGTCGTGGTCGGTCACGGTGCTGAAGTATCTTGGCCTGGGCAGCGTGTATTTCGTAGTGGTCACGTTTGCTGCCGCCTTCCTGATGGTGGCGAGTCTGGCGCGTCTTTGACGCTGCACCCTGCGACTGCGGCGCTGCAGTCGCGCGCGCGCAGCAGCGCGCGATGCGCGACGGATGGCGGCGCCGATCGCACGCTGCACATCGCAGGCCACCTGCCAGGCTGACCTGCGGCGGCGATCAGCGTGCCAGTTGCCGCTTCAGCCAGGCGCTGCGGGTGGCCGGGGCTTCGGCCAGCAAGGCGTCGCGCAATCCATCGCGGTCCTGCGGCGGGGTGCGTTGAGCGAGCACCGCCAGCTGCTCCAGCTGGCCGGCATCCAGGCTGCGCAACACGGCGAGCAGGCGCTCGCGCTGGTCGACCGGCACATAGCCGATCAGCGGCTGCAGCTGCGGGTAGAACGCGCCCACTTGCGACCCCAGGCGCCAGCCATCGCGGTGCAGGCGATCCATTGCGGTGAACTGGGTGCGCAAGGCGCGTTGCTGGTCGTCGGGCAGGCTGTGCAGCCGTTCGCGCGCCTGCCGCAACACCACGCGGTCGGTGGCGGTCAGGTCCTTCCACGCGGCATAGCGAGCGCGCAGGTCGGCCTGCTGTACCGGCGTCAGCGCCGCCCAGCGCGCGCGTTGCTGTGCAGCGCTCGGCGCTGCCGACGCGGCAACAGCACTGACGGGTTCGTTACGATCGCTTTCGTCCAGCGCCGCCGGCAAGGCCTGCGCGCCGGCGATACCGGTAAGGGCGAGCATCAGCAGGCCAAACCACTTAATTGTCGTCATCGACCGTCTCCAGGGGGGCGGAGGGCAGCTCGGCCGCAGTGGCATGCGCGCCGGACTCGTCCGCCGGCACCGGGTGGCCGGCGGCGTACCATGCGTAAAAGTCCGCTGCGCGCGCCAGTTCCAGATCCGGGTCAGCCAGCATCGCCTGGTCGCGCGGATCCATGGCCGGGGCTGCCGGAGCCTTCTGCAGGTCGGATGCCGGCAGTTCTTCCACCAGCACTGGCGCCGCATCGGTGACGTGCAGGACGCCGGCCGGCGCTTGCGAGACCGGCTCGGGCGGCAAGGTGGGCCGTCGGTGCGTCCACCACCAGGCCAGGACCGTCAACAGCAAGGCCAGCGCGAGCACCGCCAGGGCAATGCCGGCGTGGCGGCGATCCAGCTGTGGCCAGTGCCACTGCCGCTTGGGGCGGGCGCGTACCGGGGGGGCACGGCGTGGCGCGGGCGGCACTTGTGCCGGGATCGCAGGCTGCAGCGCAACGCCGGCCAGCGACGCGTCACGTAACTGGCCAAGCCGGGTCAGCTGGGACGGGGTGAGATCGCGCAGCTCCGTTTGCGCCGCTTCGGCCAGTACCCGCCAGGCCTGTGCATCGGGATGGCCGACGGCATCGCGCGGACAGGCACGCGCAAGCGACTGCCGATAGTCCGCCACCGCGATGCCCTGCACTTCGCTGGCGACCTCTTCTTCCAGCCCGGCCACGATCCGCAGCAGCAGCGCCAGCCGGTCGGGGGTCTGCATCCGCCCCAACACGGTGAACGGCGGCAGCCAGGTGCCGGGCATCGGCTCGCGGCGCAGTGGCGGCGCGGCTGCCAGCAGGCTCCAGAAGCGCATTGGCCAGCCGGCCATCGGCCGTCCCGCAGCCTGGCTGCTGAAGGCGCGCAGCGCAGCGGCCAAGGCCCGCTCGGCGGCCGCCACATCGCCGCATTGCAACTGCGCCAACACCAGGCCCCGGCGTTCCACACCCCGCAGGAAGGCTGACAACGCGGCGGGGGTGACGGGGGCGTCGGGGACTACGGTCATGTGAACTCCAGCATCGGCCGGCATGATACCGACGCAGGTCCGCCGCGCCGACCGCTTGACAGATCGCACGACCCGCGCTTCGGTCACGAGCGCTGCCGACGGACGTTGTGCACAGCGGCAGACATACCGATACGCCAGCGTCTGTCAACTGTTGTTTTTTCTTTGTTGCAATCGTGTTTCACGCCTAAGTGATTGATCTAAATTGATTTTCAATGGATGGCGAAAAAATGTCCAAGAGGTTGCCAAGGCAAGTGAATCCGCCTTCACCGCGTGGAGCACGCGACTAATTCACAGGCTTATCCACAGGCAGTGTGGATAAACCCGTTTCCTCAGGCCTCACATAGGTTTACGTCGTATTTATCACTTGGGTCACAGAAAGGCCCCGCAACTGATCACACCGCCTTCACCACCGAAATTGCGCAGGTCGGGGTCACTGGACAGTGTCGGTAGACTGGGCGGATGCCTGCCACCGTCCCAACCTTGCGCGTCGCCTTGCCGGTGCCGCTGCCCCAACTGTTCGACTATCTGCCCCCTGCCGACGCCCCGCTGACCGAGCCGGCGCGGGTCGGCTGCCGCGTGCGGGTGCCGTTCGGCTCGCGTGAGCTGGTCGGGGTGGTGGTGGAGCTGGGCCAGCAGCCGTCGGCCGATGGACTACGCCCGGCACTGGCCTGGTGCGACGAGACGCCGCTGCTGGTGGATGAACTGGCGCGCTCGCTGCACTGGCTGGCCCGTTATACCCATGCCCCTCTGGGCGAGGCCCAGGCCAGCGCGCTGCCCGGGCCGCTGCGCCGCGGCGAACCGCTGGCCGACACCCACGCCTGGGCCTGGCAACTGACCGAGGCCGGGCGCACCGGCGCTGCCGGCCTGCGCGCAGGCAGCCGGCCCGCCTTGCTGGCGGCCCTGTTGCTGACCGGTGCGGTGGGCGAGGAACAGCTGGACCCGCTGCTGCCGCAGTGGCGCGACGCCGCACGCAGCCTGGCCAAGCGCGGCCACGCCGAGCGCGTGGCGGTGCCGGCCGATGCCATCGCGCCGCGCCCCGGCACCGGCCCGGCACTCAACGAAGAACAACGCGCTGCGGCCGCCGCGATCCGCGCGCACACCGGCTTTGCCACCTACCTGCTGGACGGCGTCACCGGCAGCGGCAAGACCGAGGTCTACCTGCAGGCGATCGCCGACTGCCTGGCCGCCGGCAAGCAGGCACTGGTGCTGGTGCCGGAAATCGGCCTCACTCCGCAGACGCTCGGCCGCTTCCGCGCACGCCTGGGGGTGCCGGTGCATGCGCTGCATTCGGGCCTGTCCGATGGCGAGCGCGCCCGCGTCTGGGCGGCCGCCTGGCGTGGCGAGGCCAAGCTGATCGTAGGCACGCGCTCGGCGGTGTTCACCCCGCTGCCCAACGCCGGGCTGATCGTGATCGACGAGGAACACGACGGCAGCTACAAGCAACAGGACGGCATCCGCTACCACGCCCGCGATTTCGCCCTGGTGCGCGGCAAGGCGCTGGATGTGCCGGTGATCCTGGGCAGCGCCACGCCGTCGCTGGAAAGCCTGCACAACGCCTACTCCGGCCGCTATCAGCACCTGCGGCTGTCGCAGCGCGCCGGCGAGGCGCGCCCGCCGCGGGTGCGCGTGCTGGACGTGCGCAAGCGCCCGCTCAAGGACGGCCTGTCGCCCGAGGTGCTGGCCGGCATCGGCGCCACCCTGGCGCGCGGCGAGCAGGTGCTGGTGTTCAAGAACCGCCGCGGCTATGCCCCGGTGCTGCTGTGCCACGACTGCGGCTGGACGGCCGCCTGCCAGCGTTGCAGCACGCCGCTGCACCAGACCCCGATGACCGTGCACGCCGGCGGCCGGCGCCTGCAGTGCCACCACTGCGGCGCGCGCCAGCAGGCGCCGCTGGCCTGCCCGGCCTGCGCCAGCCTGGCCTTGCAGCCGCAGGGCATCGGCACCGAGCGGCTGGAAGAACGACTGACCGAGGCGTTTCCCGACTTCCCGGTGGTGCGCATCGACCGCAGCACCACCCAACGCCGCGACGCCCTGGAAACCCAGCTGACCCGGCTGGGAACCGAGGCCGGCATCCTGGTCGGCACCCAGATCCTGGCCAAGGGCCACGACCTGCCGCGGCTGACCATGGTGGTGGTGGTCGGCATCGATGAAGGCCTGTTCTCTGCCGACTTCCGCGCCGCCGAAAAACTTTCCCAGCAGCTGATCCAGGTGGCAGGACGCGCCGGGCGCGCCGATCGGCCCGGCGAGGTCTGGCTGCAGACCCACCACCCCGAACATCCCCTGCTGCAGACCCTGGTCAACGGCGGCTACCACGCCTTTGCCGATGCCGAACTGCAGCAGCGCGAAGCGGCAGGATTTCCCCCGTTTGCGCATCTGGCGCTGTTCCGCGCCGAAGCCAAGGATGTCGCGGCGGCCAACCAGTTCCTGATGGCGGTGCGCGGCCTGGCCACCGCAGACACCAGCGCGCAATCGCCCGCGTTTGCGGACGTGGAGTGCTACGGCCCGATGCCCGCACCGATGCCGCGCCGCGCCGGTTTCCAGCGCACCCAGTTGTTGCTGTCTGCGCAGCAGCGCTCGGCGCTGCATCGTCTGCTCGATGCGCAGCTGCCGTCTGTCTATGCGCTACCGCAGGCGCGTCGCGTGCGCTGGTCGCTGGATGTGGACCCGATCGATCTGTATTAGTGCAGGGCGTATCGCACACGGAGCTGCAGCCAGACCCACCGTGTACCCAGCTTGCGTAGGAGCGCACCTGGGCGCGATGTGGCGTTACCGGGAATGCCCTCGCGCCCGGGTGCGCTCCTACAACACCGCGGGCTACTTGGCTGCGTGAGGTAAAAGGCCCATGTCCTTGCAGCAACGCGACGGGTCGACAGCGCGTGCGGTGGCTGCCATGAACCACGCTGGCCTGAGCGGAAACGCGACACTCAGGTCAGCGCGGTCATCACGCCACGCTGGTAGGCAGGCCGCGTGCGCAGACGCTGATACCACGCCTGCAGATGCGGCAGCTCGGGCCGCACGATCGGCATTTCGAACCAGGCGTAGATGAAGCTGCCCAGCGGAATATCCCCCATCGCGAAGCGCTCGCCGGACAGATACGGCTGCTGCGCCAACGCCGCATCGGCGCGTGCCAGCAGCTCGCCCGATTGCGCCAGTGCCGCGGCGATGCGTGCAGGATCGCGCTCGGCCTCGGGGGTGCGCAGCACGCCCCAGAACAGATCGCGAAACACCCTGGCAAAGGTCGAGGTGGTCCAGTCCATCCAGCGGTCGCCCAATGCGCGCTCGGCCGGCGACGATGGATACAACGCCGGCGCGTACTGCGCGGCGAGATAACGCACGATCGCATTGGATTCCCACACCACCAACGCACCATCCTGCAACGTCGGCACCACACCGTTGGGGTTCAGCGCGCGATAGGCGGGCGTGTCGTTGCCGCCGAAGGCACCGCCCACTTCGATCGACGTATACGCCACGCCGGCTTCTTCTGCGCACCACAGCACCTTGCGCACATTGCTGGAATTGCGACGCCCCCACACGGTGATCGTCGGCTGTGCGGGTGCCATCGCATCCTGGGTCATGGTCATTTTCCTGGCGCAGGCTTGGCTGTTGCGCGGGCTGCGCGCTTGGGGCTGGCTTGCGGTTCCGGGGCAACCGCAGGCGCCGTGGTTTTCGCACGGTTGCCGCTGCCCTTGGGCGTGTCGCGCACCCACAGCGCCTGTTCGTCGAGCTTGAGCTCGAACAGGCCGATTGCGCGCACCAGATCGCTGAGTTTTCGATAGCCGTAATTGCGCGGATCGAACGAGGCCTGGTTGGCCACCTGCTTGCCTACCGCGCTCAGCAACGCCCAGCCGTCGTCCTCGCATGCGCTGACGATGGCGTTGCGCAGCATCTGCACCAGGCGCGTATCGCTGCGCAACGCGGTGGCATCCTTGCGCCCGGCGGCGGTGTCGCGGGCTGCCGCGGCCTGCTCGCCCAGCGCTTCCACGTAGGTGAATTTGGAGCACGCATTGACGAACGGCGCCGGGGTTTTCTTCTCGCCAAAACCATAGACCTTCATGCCATCGGTGAGCAGGCGCATCACCAGCGGAGTGAAATCCGCATCGCTGGAGACGATCGCAAAGCCATCCAGGTTGCGCGCATACAACAGGTCCATCGCATCGATCACCATCGCCATGTCCGAGGCGTTCTTGCCGGAGCTGTAGGCGAATTGCTGGATCGGCCGAATCGCATAATCGTGCAACGCCGCTTCCCAGCCTTTCAGGTGCGGGCTCTTCCAGTTGCCGTAGGCGCGGCGCACGTTGGCCACGCCGTAGCGTGCCACTTCTGCCAGCACCACGTCGATCTTGCCAGCCGGCGCATTGTCGGCATCGATCAGCAAGGCAATGCGTTTGTCGGGATTGTCGGTCATGCGCGTTCCTCCAACGACGTGGCTGCGTCGGTTTCTGTTTCTGTTTCTAGTTCAGTCTCGCTCTCGAAGTCGCCAGCGTCCGCATCCGCAGCCGGCAGCGTGAAGTGCCGGCCATCGCGCAGGATGAGTTCTCCGTCGCTCAGAATCTCCTGCTCGGAGCCGGCACTGACCCAGGTGGCTTGCACGCGACCGGCGCCGCGATCGCCTTCCACATTGAACACAAACTCCTCGTCTCCCTGCGCCAGGCCGGTGCGATACAGATCGACCCGCATCGTGCGGATCTGGCCGATATGTTCCTGCACCACCGCATCCGCTTGCAGCGCAGTGCGCGCCTGATCGGCGAACAGCGACCAACCGGTGCTGATCAGCCACATGCTCGCTGCGAGCACCACCAGCCCGAACAGCGTTGCGCAGGCCAGCACGCCGATCAGCCCGATCGCCACACCGCTGAGCTTTTTCTTGGCCGCAGGCGCAGCCGGCGCTGCACCGGGCATGGCGGGGGACGACAACGGCGGCAAGGGAGGTGGCAATGAGGACATGCGATGGCCGTCAGGATTGAATGCGACATGATGCCGCAGCCATGCGCCGTCGACGCGTCATGTTCATTGGGGATTTGGCATTCTGTCGAGCCCGCGTTGCCTCCCATCGGACCCTACGATGCCCCCATCTCCCTCCCCCGCTCCCTTGCACCTGGTCGTGGTCGGCGGCGGTTTCGCCGGCTTGTGGGCGACCCGCGCGCTCGACGACCCCGGCATCCGCATCACCCTGATCGACCGGCAGAACCATCACCTGTTCCAGCCGTTGCTGTACCAGGTAGCCACCGCCGGGCTATCGGCACCGGATATCGCCGCACCGCTGCGCCACATCCTGCGCGAGCAGCGCAATGTCGAAGTGCTGCTTGGCGATGTGGCCGAAATCGTTCCAACCCGTCGTCAAGTGCTGCTCGCCGATGGCAAGACGCTCGGCTACGACATGCTGCTGCTGGCCACCGGCGCCACCCATGCCTACTTCGGCAACGACCAGTGGGCCGAACATGCGCCCGGCCTGAAAACCCTCTACGACGCGCTGGTCCTGCGCCGCAAGCTGCTGCTGGCCTTCGAGCGCGCCGAGGCCGAATCCGACCCGGCTGCGCGCGCGGCCTGGCTGAGCTTTGCGGTGGTCGGCGGCGGCCCCACCGGGGTCGAGCTCGCCGGCACCCTGGCCGAGATCGCCCGCCACACGCTCAAGAACGAATTCCGTCATATCGACCCGCGCCAGGCGCGCGTGCGCCTGGTCGAAGCCGGCCCGCGCGTGCTGCCGTCGTTCCCGGACGATCTCACCGACAAGGCGCGCAAGCAGCTGGAGCGGCTGGGCGTGGAAGTGCACACCGGCACGCCGGTGACGCATATCGACGCACTGGGCTACCAGCTTGGCGACACCTTCGTGCCGGCGCGCACCGTGGTATGGGCCGCAGGCGTGGCGGCCTCACCGCTGGCGCGCACGCTGGGCGTGCCGCTGGATCGCGCCGGCCGCGTGCTGGTGGAGCCGGACCTGAGCGTGCCCGGCCACCCGGAGATCTTCGTCGGCGGCGATCTGGCGTCGGTGCAGCAGGACGGTCGCCCGGTGCCTGGCGTGGCGCCGGCGGCCAAGCAGATGGGCAAGCACATCGCCAAGGCGATCCGCGCACGTCAGCGCGGTCAGGCTGCGGCCGCGTTCCGCTATCAGGACTTCGGCAACCTGGCGACCATCGGCCGCATGGCCGCCATCGTGCACGTGGGCAAGCTCAAGCTGTCCGGTATCGTGGCATGGTGGTTCTGGCTGGCCGCGCACGTCTACTTCCTGATCGGCTTCCGCAACCGCTTCGTGGTGCTGGTGAACTGGGCGATGGCGTACTGGAGCTACCAGCGCGCCGCACGCATCATCTTCGGCGGCGCAACCGACGACCCGCCGCCAACCAGCAAGGACGGATGACAGCGCCACCGGCCGTGCGCGATGCTGTGCGGCCCGATTCGACGGTCTATGCGTGGCAACTGTCCTGTTCCTGCTGGATCTGCTCGGCACCTTCGTGTTCGCCCTGAGCGGCGCGACCGTGGCGGTACGCAACCGCCTGGACCTGTTTGGCGTGCTGGTGCTGTCGTGCGCGGCCGCGGTCTCCGGCGGCATCGTGCGCGATGTGTTAATCGGGGCCACCCCGCCGGCAGCACTGGTCCACCCACAGTATCTGCTCACCGCCTGCCTGGCCGGCGTCGCCGGTTTCTACTGGCACTCCGCGGTGGAACGCCTGCGCAACCCGGTGCAGATCTTCGACGCGGCAGGCCTGGCATTGTTCGCGGTCTACGGCACCAGCAAGGCGCTGGACTACAACCTCAGCCCGCTGAGCGCCACCTTGCTGGGCATGCTCAGCGGCATCGGCGGCGGCATCGCGCGCGACCTGCTGGTCGCACGCACGCCGGTGGTGTTGCAGGCCGAGCTGTATGCGGTGGCCGCGCTTGCCGGCGGCGGCCTGGTGGCCATCGGCCATGTGCTCGGCCTGCCGCAAGCCTGGTCGCTGGCAACCGGCGCCGGTGTGTGTTTCGGCCTGCGTTTCATGGCGATCCGCTACGGCTGGCATCTGCCGGTGGCGCGTCTGCCCGAATAGCCGTCGTCGGCCAAGGCGACGATGCCGGCCGCATGCTCCGGACAGTTGGTCAGCGTCTTGAAGGACCTGAAACCTGCACACCTGCAACGCAAACGGCCCGGAGAACCGGGCCGTTTTTGCAACGTGTCACGCTTAGTGCAACCGATCAGGCGACGAACAGTGCCTTCATCTTCTTCAGCGCGTTCGCCTCGATCTGGCGGATACGCTCGGCCGACACGCCGTATTCGTCGGCCAGCTCCTGCAGCGTCACCTTGGACTCCGAATCCAGCCAACGCCGTTTGACGATGTCGCGCGAGCGCGCATCCAGACCGGCCATCCCTTCGCGCAGCAGCTGCAGCTGGTTGTCTTCGCTGTCGTGCCGCTCGTAGGCCTGCGACGGATCTTCCTCGTTGGCCACCAGGTAGCTGACCGGCGACGGCGGACCATGATCGTCGTCTTCGTCCGACGACGCGTCGAAGCCGATATCGCGACCGGACAGACGCGACTCCATCTCCATCACTTCACGCTCGGAGACGTTCAGGTCCTTGGCGACCGCGGTCACCTCGGACGCATTGAGCCAGCCCAGACGGGTCTTGGACTTGCGCAGGTTGAAGAACAGCTTGCGCTGCGCCTTGGTCGTGGCGACCTTGACGATGCGCCAGTTCTTCAGGATGAACTCGTGCATTTCGGCACGGATCCAGTGCACTGCGAAGCTGACCAGGCGCACACCCATTTCCGGGTCGAAGCGCTTGACCGCCTTCATCAGGCCGATATTGCCTTCCTGGATCAGGTCGCCCAGCGGCAGGCCGTAGCCGTTGTAGCCGCGGGCCACATGCACCACGAAGCGCAGGTGGGAATGGACCAATTCGCGCGCTGCGTCCAGGTCCAGCTCGTCGCGGAAGCGGCGGGCCAGATCCTGTTCCTCATCGACCGACAGCACCGGGATCTGGTGCACGGCACCGATGTAGGCGTCCAGCGAACCGAGCGCACTGGGAATCGGGAGATTGTTTGCCACAAGGGCAGTCGAGGTAGTCTGGTTCATAGGCACCATCTTAGCAGTCGAACTATTGGACTGCCGGGTACAGAAAAAGTTCCCAGCGTTCCATTTATAGGACGTTCGGGCTTCCAGCCTTGTCGGCGTTCCACCGTACAGCTCCCCGAATTCAGCCGCTACGTTAGCACCGCGCCCCCGCTCAGACCGTGACAAACCTGCGGCGAACTGCGCCTGTCCCCGCGCTTGTTCAGCCGGCGGCCGACGTTGTGTCCAATGCGTTGCGCGGCGGCAACGACCAATCGACCGGCTGGAGACCGCGGCGTTGCAGATGCTCGTTGGTCTTGGAGAAGTGCTTGCAGCCCAGAAAGCCGCGATGCGCCGACAACGGTGAAGGATGCGGCGCCTTGAACACGCGATGGCGGGCCTGGTCGATGACCTTGCCCTTGGACTGCGCGTAGCTGCCCCAGAGCAGGAACACCAGGCCCTCGCGCTCGCGGTTGAGCGTCTCGACCACGTGGTCGGTAAAGCCTTCCCAACCCTTGTTCTGGTGCGCGCCGGCACGCCCCTGCTCCACCGTCAGCACCGCATTGAGCAGCAGCACGCCCTGGCGCGCCCACGGCATCAGGTAGCCATGGTCAGGGCGCGGGATGCCCAGATCGTCCTGGATCTCTTTGTAGATGTTGAGCAGCGATGGCGGCACCGGCACGCCCGGCAGGACCGAAAAGCACAGCCCGTGCGCCTGACCTTCGCCGTGGTACGGGTCCTGGCCCAGGATCACCACCTTGACCTGCTCGAACGGCGTGGCGTCGAACGCGGCGAAGATCTGCGGACCGGGCGGGAACACCCGTGCGCCGGCCGCCTTGCGCTGGCGCAGGAAGGCAGACAGCTCCTGCATCTCCTGGCGCAGCAACCACTCGCCCACCTTTGCCTTCCACGACGGTTCCAGCTGGATACGCCCTTCCACTTCGGTCATAGGGTGATGGCCTGATCTTCCAGGCGTGCCAGACGCAACTGAAACAGCACCTTGGTCACCAGCAGGCGCTCTTCGATGGGTTTTTGCACCAGGTCGTTGGCGCCGGCGCGCAGCAGTTCGGACTGGTTGCGCGGATTGGTGTCGCCGGTCATCACCAGCACCGGCAGGCGGCGCTTGCCGTAGGCGAAATCGATGCGGATGCGCTCGACCACGTCGCGGCCGTTGAGCTCGCCTTTCAAGGTGACGTCGGTCAGCACCACGTCGATGCGACGCTCGGTGCGGCCCAGCGATTCGGCGGTGAGCAGCGCAAAGGCATCTTCGGCGGTGAGCACGTGCACCACCTTCAGGCTCTGGCGCTCGAGCATGCGCTTGGTCGCCTCGGCCACCACGCGGCTGTCTTCGATGTAGAGCACGGTCGCGCCCACCACCGGCTCGGGCTGCACATAGCCGCGGATGAAGGTCGCCAGGGCTTCGTGGCCCAGTGCCTTGTCGAAATAATCGGTGACGTACTCGGTGAAACGGCGCTCGACCAGATGCTGCTGCGCGTCGCCAGACACCACGATCACCGGCACATAGGCCTGGCCGGCCGCTTCGCGCACGCTGCGCGCCAGGGTCAGGCCATCGCCATCGGGCAGGGACAGCGAAGTGGTCACAAGATCCACCGCGCCGGCCTCCAGCGCTTCGCGCGCTTCGGCGATGCTGGCGCAGCCGATCACCTGCACATTGGGCAGGTCGCGCTTGAGCACGTCGGCAATGAGCTTGCGTACCAGCTTCGAACCATCGACGACCATCACGCGCGGTGCGTCGCTGATCAGGTGTTTGAGATCTGGTGGATGCATGGCAGGCCTCAGGTCTCGGTGGGACGGGTCTGACGGAGGAAATGGCCGGTCACCAGCCAGGCGCCCAGCCAACCCAGCACCAGGGTGCCGACCAGCACCATTGCAGAATGCAGCAGATCCAGCCCGTGCAGGGTAAAGGAACTGCCGTAGCTATCGGCCAATGTGGCCAAGGGCGCGCGCAATGCCAAGCCCGAGGCGGCGATCAGGGCGAGCGCCATGGCGCCGGCGCCCAGCCCGTACCACGCACCCAGATACAGGAACGGGCGACGGATGAAGCCGTCGCTGGCGCCGAGCAATTGCAGCACGCCGATCTCTTCCCGCCGCGACTGGATATCCAGCCGCACCGTGTTGCCGACCACCAGCACCGCACCGATGCCGAGCAGCGCCGAAAGCACCTGCACCAGGCGTTCGCCGAATTGCAGCCAGCCATCCAGGCGCTTGCGCCATAACGCATCGTGCTGCACCTGGTCGCTCTGCGGCAGGGCCTGCAATGCGCCGGCCAGTTGCGCGTCGTCGGCCGCATCGGTGGGGGTGACGATCAACAGGGTCGGCAGCGGGTTCTCGCCCAGGGCATCGGCGGCTTCATCGAGTTTTGCGCTTTCGCGCAGCGCAGCCAGCCCCTGCTCGGGCGTGCGCAGGGTTACCTGTGCCACGTCGGGGCGCGCACGCAACTGGCCGGCGAGCGCCTGCGCGGCGTCGGCGGCGACATCGACCTTGAGGAACAGATTGATTTCGCGCGACTGCTGCACGCTGCCGGCCAGCAGCTTGACGTTGTCCAGCGCGATCGACAGCCCCAGTGGCAGCGCCAGCGCCAGCGCCATCACCACGATGGTCAGCAGCGTTGCCCACGGCTTGCGCATCGCGCGGCCCAGGCTGAAGGCGATGCTGTGCAGGTGGTGGTCGACCCACACGCCAACGCGCGACGGCGCCACGGCTTCGGTATTGGCGAGCTTGCTCATTCGGCCAGATCCTGCGGCGAGATGTCGTCGACCAGGCGGCCGTGATCCAGGATCAGCACACGCTTGCGCATCTGCTTGAGCAAGGCGAGGTCGTGGCTGACCACCAGCACGCTGGTACCGCGCGCGGGCAGCTCGGCAAACAACTGCATGATTTCGGCGGCCAGTGCCGGGTCGAGATTGCCGGTGGGCTCATCAGCCACCAGCAGACGCGGCTCGCCGACGATGGCGCGCGCAATGCCGACGCGTTGCTGCTCGCCCGCCGACAGCTGTGACGGCAGGGCTTTTTCGCGGTGGGCCAGGCCGATCCGCTCCAGCGCCGAGCGCACGCGCTTGCCGATCTCGGCGCGACGGGTGCCGCGCAGGATCAACGGCAACGCCACGTTCTCGGCGATGCTGCGGTCGTTGAGCAAGCGATGGTCCTGATAGACCGCACCCACCTGGCGACGATGCAGCGGAATCTGCCGGCCACGCACCTTGAGCAGGTTGCGCTCGCCCAGCACCACAGCGCCCTGGCTGGGGCGTTCGCTGAGATGGATCAATTTGAGCAACGTACTTTTGCCGGCGCCGGAATGGCCGGTCACGAACAGCATCTCGCCATCGGCCACTTCGAAGCTGACATCGGTCAGCGCCTGGTGGCCCCCGGCGTAGTGCTTGCTGACGTTGTCGAAACGCAGAACGGTCATCCAGCGATTATGCCGGAGCGCCAGCGCTTGCGTCGCATCGCCGAAGACCGGCGATGCGATTGATGCCGCCAGCGGTCAGTTGCCCGAGACCAGCGAACGCAGACGGCGGCCGATCCGGCTCAGCAACGACGGGCTGCCGCCCGGCTTGGCGGCGGCACGCACCGGCTTGGCGACCACCTGGGTCGGCTTGCGCGGCGCGGCAGGTGCGGGCACCGGCGTGGACGCGACCGGCTCGGCGCCGTCGACCGGACGGCCGTTGCGACGGCGGCGGCGCTTGCGCGGTGTGCGCTCGCCATCGGCGACGCTCGTCGATGGCGCCTGTTCCGCTGCCGCCGCCACTGCGGGCACGGCAGCGGCGGCCGGCGCTGCGGCCGTCTCGCCTTCCACACGCGGCTTGCGACGCGGACGCGGCTTGCCGTCGGCACTGCCGCCGTCGCGACGACCGCCGCCACTGCCGCTGCGCGATGCGCCGCCCGGACCGCTGCGACCACCACCACGGCGCTGCTCTTCGGCCGCACGCTGCTCGCGCGCTTCGCGGAAGATCGTGCCCACGCTGTCGCCAGCGTCGTCGTCGGCCTCTTCGCCTTCCACGAGCGTCCGCGGCGTGCGCGGCAGCGGGGTCAGCAGTTCGGTGGTCACCGGCTCGACCGGGATCTTCTGCTCGATGTAGGCCTCGATGTCCGGCAGGCTCATCGCGTAGCGCTCGCAGGCGAAGCTGATCGCATCGCCCTCTTCGCCCAGGCGCGCGGTGCGGCCGATGCGGTGCACGTAATCTTCGGCGTCGAACGGCAGGTCGTAGTTGTAGACGTACTTGACCCCGTCGATATGCAGGCCGCGCGCGGCCACATCGGTGGCGACCAGGATTTCGAGCTGGCCCTTCTGGAAGCGGTTGAGCAGCGACTCGCGCTTTTTCTGCGGCACGTCGCCGGACAGCACACCGACCCGGTAACCGTGGCGCTCCAGGGTGCGCGCCACGCGCTCGACGAACGCCTTGGTGTTGACGAACACCATGGTGCGCGCGCCTTCGCTGCGCGACAGCAGGCCCAGCAGCAGCGTCTGCTTCTCTTCATCGGACGGGAAGTAGATGCGCTGGCGCACGCGCGCGGCGGTGATGGTCTCGGTTTCGACCACCAGCTTTTCCGGCTCGTTCATATGCTCGTAGGCGAGCTCCAGCACGCGGTGGCTCAGCGTGGCCGAGAACAGCAGCGTCTGGCGGGTGCCGCGCTCGGGCATGCGCCGCAGCAGGAAGCGGATGTCCTTGATGAAGCCCAGGTCGAACATGCGATCGGCTTCGTCCAGCACGCAGATCTCGCAGGCATGCAGCGAGACCACCTTGTGCTGCTTGACGTAGTCGATCAGCCGCCCGGGGGTGGCAATGATCACGTCCACGCCCTGCTGCAGCAGCTCGCGCTGCTTGTCGTAGTCCACCCCGCCATAGACCAGCGCAAAGCGCAGGCCCAGGTCGGCGCCGAACTTGACCGCGTCCTTGTGGATCTGGATCGCCAGCTCGCGGGTGGGCGCCAGGATCAGCGCGCGCGGATCCTCCGGCTTGCGGTCGGCCAGGGCCGGGCGGATCAGCAGGCGGTTCATCACCGCCACCAGGAACGCCAGCGTCTTGCCGGTGCCGGTCTGGGCCTGGCCGGCGACATCGCCGCCCGGCAACGCGACCGGCAGGGTCAGCGCCTGGATCGGGGTACAGCGGGTAAACCCGGCGCTCTCCAGCCCGGCAACCAACGCCGGATGCAGGTCGAACGAGGAAAAAGTCAAATCGGTCAGCGGTTTGTCGCTCATTATTCCGTCTTCGTGAGGCGCCCTGGGCAGCCCGGGCGCGGCTTGCATCGATGCCGACAGCGTCGCAAACTGCGGCTCTTGTGGCGGACAGCGCGGCTTCAGGACTGACACTTGATTCAGTCGCGCAATGCCCCAGTTTAACGCAATGTGGCGGCCTGCCCGATCGGGTGGGCCGTTTGGTTTCCAGGAGACCCAACGTGAGCGACAAGGTTCAACATGTCGGCGATGCCGACTTCGATACCGCAGTACTGCAATCCGGCGAACCGGTTCTGGTGGATTTCTGGGCAGAGTGGTGTGGCCCGTGCAAGATGATCGCACCGGTGCTGGACGATCTGGCCGATACATACCAGGGCAGGCTCAAGGTTGCCAAGGTCAATGTGGACCAGAACCGCGCCCTGGCCATCAAGTACCACGTGCGCTCGATCCCGATGCTGTTGCTGTTCAAGGACGGGCAGGTGCAGGCGAGCCAGATCGGGGCGGTCGGCAAGGGCCAGCTGACCCAGATGATCGACAAGACCCTGGGCGGCGCCGCTGCCTGAGTGAATGGGCGTCCAGCGATGGGCGCCCGGCGGTTCGCCGGCAGTTAAACCCTGCCATGGCCGACGCTTGCGCGGTTGCGCGCTGCGGTGATAGTGTCAGTTGGTCCGGCACACGTTCGTGCGCCGCCGTACCCCTCTAGAAACCTCTTCTAGACTCCCATCTACCAATAGTTCGCCCCCCAGCCGGGCGCTCGCACCTTAGCGAGGAATCACGCACTTGTCCGATCATCCTTCCTCCGATACCGGGAGCAGCGTCGACGCTCCCGTCGAGAAGCGCGCGCGCAAGCCGCGCGTGAGCAAGACCGCCGTCGCCCATGACGATGCCGGCGCCCAGCAGCCCAACCTGCCCTTGCCCGCCAGCCCCGCACCCGACGCTCCACGCGCCCCGCAGGCACCGTCGCACGCTGCCGACTCGGCACCGGCGCAGACGTCCGGCGATGGCCCAGGCGCAGGCAACGCCTCTGGCTCCAGCCAGGGCGGCGACAGTCACGGCGAGCCCCGCGAAGGCGGCCAGTCGCAGCAGCAGCGCTTCAATCAGGCGCAGCAACAGCAGAACCAGAATCAGGCGCAAAGCCAAAGCCAGGGCCAGGGACAAAACCAGGGCCAGGGCCAGCAGCAGGGCCAGGGCCAGAACGCCGGCCAGAACCAGCAAGGCCAGGGGCAGAACCAGCAGGGCAATCGCCGCGACCGGTTCCGCAACCGCCGCGACCGCGGTCCGCGCGATCGGTTCGGTAACGAAGGCGGCGGCATGCCGTCCTCCGATGGCAGCAACGAGCCGTTTATCGCGCGTCCGCATCCGGCCGTGCCGGAAGGCTTCCCGGTCTACTCGCTGAGCGATCTCAAGCGGATGCCCGCGCAGAAGCTGCTGGACATCGCCGATCAGCTCAACATCCAGGAAGGCGTGGCGCGCGCACGCAAGCAGGACGTGATCTTCGCCCTGCTCAAGGTGCTGACCCGTCACGGCGAAGGCGTTGCCGCCGACGGCGTGCTGGAAATCCTGCCCGACGGCTTCGGTTTCCTGCGTGCGGCCGAAGCCAGCTACCTGGCCGGCCCGGACGATACCTATATCTCGCCCAGCCAGATCCGCCGCTTCAACCTGCGCACCGGCGACCATTTGTCCGGCCGCATCCGCTTCCCCAAGGACGGCGAACGCTATTTCGCGCTGTCGATCGTGGACACCATCAACGGTGAGCCGCTGGAAGCCAGCAAGAACAAGGTGCTGTTCGAGAACCTGACCCCGCTGTTCCCGCGGCGCCGGTTCCGTCTGGAACGTGGCGATGGGTCCACCGAGGACATCACCGGCCGCATCCTGGATCTGATGGCGCCGCAGGGCAAGGGTCAGCGCGCGCTGATCGTCTCCCCGCCCAAGGCCGGTAAGACGATGATGATGCAGCAGGTGGCCACGGCCATCACCACCAATCATCCCGAAGTGCACATGATCGTGCTGCTGATCGACGAGCGCCCGGAAGAAGTGACCGAAATGCAGCGCACCGTGCGCGGCGAGGTCATCTCCTCCACCTTCGACGAGCCGGCCGCGCGCCACGTGCAGGTCGCCGAGATGGTGATCGAACGGGCCAAGCGCCTGGTCGAGCACAAGAAGGACGTGGTGATCCTGCTCGACTCGATCACCCGCCTGGCACGCGCCTACAACAACGTGGTGCCCAGCTCCGGCAAGGTGCTCACCGGTGGTGTGGACGCCAACGCCCTGCACCGTCCGAAGCGCTTCTTCGGCGCGGCGCGTAACGTGGAGGAAGGCGGCTCGCTGACCATCATCGCCACCGCGCTGGTCGAGACCGGCAGCAAGATGGACGAGGTGATCTACGAAGAGTTCAAGGGCACCGGCAACAGCGAAGTGCACTTGAACCGTCGCATCACCGAAAAGCGCGTTTATCCTGCGATCGACATCAACCGCTCGGGCACGCGTCGCGAAGATCTGTTGATCGAGCCGGAGCTGCTGCAGAAGATCTGGATCCTGCGCAAGCTGCTGCACCCGATGGACGAAATCGCAGCGATGGAATTCCTGCTGGACAAGATGAAGACCACCAAGTCCAACGACGAGTTCTTCAGTTCGATGAAGCGCTGAGGTCGGTTTACGTCAGCACCACAAAAAAGCCCCGCATTGCGGGGCTCTTTTGTGGGCCGCATGTGCGTCGGGCCAAGCGCCTGGTTCTTCGTGCGTGATCGCGCTGGTGTGATCGTTACGATCGACGGCCCTGTGGCTGCTCCTCGTGCAGGTGGCCGTCGAATGGTTCACATCCCGGCAAAACGGATCCGCGACACCGGCTACAGCGATCCGACTTCGCCAGGAGAACTCACGACGGACCCTCAGCCTTCCTGCAGCGGCGTGATCAGGCGCACGCCTTCGCCGCGTACGGAAAACAATCCCGAGCCTGGCAGTGCGTCCGGGCTGTCGGTCGCTGCAGTCGTCTCGTCCTGCGCTCGCCACGACGCGCCCTGGCGCGGACCCGGTAGATACGACTGCCATTTTTTCTGCTTGGCATCCAGGTCCTTCTCGGACGCGGCGATGTCGAATGTCACCGGCACGCGCATCTCCCAGAACGGCGCATTGCGCTCGGGCCCGGCCATGGGCGGGATAAACGTCCAGCTGCGCGCCTTGGCCATCGAGGCATCGGCAAATTCCTTGCGCCAGCGTGCACGCTTGGACTCGGGAACCAGTGCGGTGAGGTTGACCTGTTCGGCAACCACATCCTCCACCTTGCCGTCGCGTCCGATCTTGAGCAACAGGTAGACCACGCCGGTCGCCCCGCCCCTGAAGGCATTGACCGGATAGGGCGGCGGCGCCATGTCCTTGGCCTGTGCGCCATCCCCTTGCTCGGCCTGACCGCCGAAATGCGCGCTACGGATCGATACCTGGTACCGATTGTCGTCGGCGGGCTTGGCGACCAGCAGCAAGCTCATCGGCAGCTGCGCGGGCAAGGCATTGCCGTCGTCCTTGACCGGATCGAACCGCCACGCCGCCACCGAATGCTTGATCCGCTCGCGAACAGCGACAGGCAAACGCTCCTCGTCGGCAAGCGCCACCGCTGTCACGGTGCCGTCTGGCGTCAGCGTCAACGCGCCGGTGACATTCATGCTCGCCTCGATCTGCAGACGCGCAGCGTCCGGCTTGGCGTGCGCAACGCCCATCGCTGCCAGCGAGAAGAGGATGCCCAGAGCTCCACGTTGCTTCCACTGCATTGCCGTACTCCATCGGTTGTCGCACGTTTTACCAGCCTGCCGCTGCAAACGGAACGGTCTAGGCAAGCCGGCGCGATTCTGCGTAGGGCGGCGTGTCCGGATAATCGTCCTCGCGCAGCCTTGCCTGCAGGTCGCGCCACCACTGCGGGTCGAACAGTTCCGGATGGATGTGCTTGACCGCTTCCAGTTGCGAGGACGGCAGGCCCATGAACAGTGCGAAGCGCTCGGGGAAGACGTCGCGTGGGCCGACATGGAACCAGGGTTCGGCGGCCATCTGTTCTTCGTAGGTGGTGGGCGTGGGCCAGTCGCGAAAGGTGCATTCGGTGATCAGGCACAACTCGTCGTAGTCGTAGAACACCGCACGCTGATGCCGGGTGATCCCGAAGTTCTTCAGCAGCATGTCGCCGGGAAAGATGTTGTTGCGCGCCATGTCCTTGATCGCCTGGCCATAGTCCAGCGCGGCCGCATGCGCGGCCTCGGGCAGTTGTTCGCGCAGGTACAAGTTGAGCGGACGCAGGCGCCGTTGCACGTAGCACAGCGCGATCAAGACATCCTCGCCATCCTCGCTCAGGCTCATCGCGCAGCTGGTCTGCAGTTCCTGCAGCAGCGCCGGCGAAAAGCGCGATTTGGAAAAGCGCAGGAAACGATACGGCTGCGCGTCGAGCAACCGGCCGATGCGATCCAGCTGGAACACCAGTTCGTATTTGCCCTCCACCTGCGCGCGGCTCATGGTCTTGGGGTAGGCGAAACGGTCGCGAATGAGCTTGAACACCAGCGGATAGCTGGGCAGCGTAAACACCACCATGACCATGCCTGGCGTGCCATCGGCATGCACCAGCTGCTCGGACGGCTGCGCCTGGAAATGGCTGAAAAACGTGCGATAGCGTTCGGTCTTGCCCTGCTTGGCGCGGCCGAGCATGGTGTACAGCTCATCGACTGGCTTGTGGGTCAGCAGGCTGCGCAGGAATACCACCGCATCGCCCACCGTCGACAGGTCGGCTTGAAAATAACTGCGCGAATTGCTGAACAGTTGCGCGACATCGCTGCGCTTGGTCAACACCGCTTCGGCGCGCAAGCCGGTATCGTCGTTGATCAATGCGATGACGCACGGCGAAAACCGGTGCTCGCCGAACACGCGCCCGACCAGATAGGCGCGACGTTCGCGATAGAACACCGTCTCCAGCAATTCGACGCTGCGCACCGGGTGCTCGCCCCAATGCGCCAGGTCGTCGAGCAGACGTACCGCAATGGCCGCCGCGCAGCGGGTGCGGTGCGCATACGGCACCGCGAATGCGTAATCGCCCAGCACGCGCACCAGCATGTCGGTCAGCCGACCTGGCGACACGGCGTAGGTATGCCGCGCCACCGGCACGGTGATGGCGTCGGTGGGTTCGATATCCAGCGCGATGAACTCGATATCGGCATCCACGCCGTGGGTGCCGAAGTAACGCCGCGTCAGCGTGTTGTAGAAGGTCTTGTACAACTCCTGATCGATCAACCCGGCCAGCAACGCGGCGTAATGACTGCGTGCGCGCATCCACAGCGCGCGATCGTGCGCCTGCCCCAGCAGCACGGCACGCAGGCGCAGCATGCATTCGCTGATGTACTGATCGTAGAGCGCGATACGTGCGACGGCATCGTCGCGCGCGCCGCTCCAGTCGCGCATTTCGAAGCGTTGCTTGGCGCGCGCGGTGATCTCGGAAAACCGCGCGTGGTAATCCTCGAACGCTTCGTACACGGCTTGGGCGATCGCCAGCGCGCGGCGTTCGGATTGGGGCGGTAACGGCAGCTGGTTCATGGCGACAGTGTCCTTGCGCGCTTGCGGCGATACGTGGCGGGCGGCAGCACGGCAGACGGTGCGGCCATCGCCTGCCGGGCGTGCTCGGCATGTTCGCGCGCCTGTGCCTTGAGCCATTGGCGAAACGCAAGAAAACCGGTGTGCGTGGCCGAACGCTGCGGGTAGACCAGGTAATGCGACCAGGTGGTCTTGAGCCGTTGCGCCGACAGCGCCACCAGCTGGCCGGATGCCAGCAACAGGCGCGCGCGGGTCACCCGCCCCATCGCAACCCCGACGCCATCCAGCGCGGCACGGTGATGGGATTCGGATTCGTCGAGCACCGCGGCATACCGTCGCGGCGGCTCGCCCCCGAAGGTCGCGAACCAGCGCGGCCAGTCGCCATCCGGGTCACCCAGCAGCGGCCATCGCTGCAGCGGCTGCGCATCGATGCCGCCCATGCGTGCGATCAGCGCCGGGCTCGCCATCGGCACCAGCCATTCGTCGAACAACGGTTCGGCGATCACGCCCGGCCACTGTCCGGCACCGATGCGCATGGCCGCATCCACCTGCGGCTGGCGCTCGAAGTCCACCAATCGCTCGCTGGAAAACAGATTGATCTCGATGGTGGGATGGGCTGCCAGAAAATCGCTCAGGCGCGGCACCAGCCACGCCGAGGCCATCGACGGCGTAATGCTCAGGGTAAGCATGTCCTCGCGGCGTGCAGCGAACGGCTGGAATGCGTCTGCGATCGCATCCAGATGCGGGGCGATGCGCTCGAGCAATTGCTGCCCCCGCGGCGTGGCGCTGACGCCGCGCGCGTGCCGCTGCAGCAACCGATAGCCCAGGCGTTGTTCGAGTGCACGTACCTGGTGACTGAGTGCACTGACGGTCAGATGCATCGACGCGGCAGCGCGCGAAAGATTGCCCAGACGCACCGCACTGACGAAGCCCTGCAATGCGTGAAGCGGCGGACGCGACATGGCTCACCCTTGAATGGAATTCAACACAGACTTGCAAAAGCCTCGCTTTTGCATGGCCAAGCCTGCGCCTACTGTGGCTTCCACTCAAGTGGGAGCAGGATCATGCGCATCTTTACCGAGCTGCTGTTCCAGCACGGACACATTGCCGATGTGGCGCTTGCAAGGCAGTTGGCAGAACCCGAGATGGCGGCGGATGTGGCGACGGACGCCACACCCGAGCCGGCCGAAACTGCGCAAAGCGGGACGGAAGCGAGCAAGGCTGCACCTCGACGGCGCGCCGAGAAACGCATGGCGCGGCGTGCGCGCCACTTGGTGCAGGCGATGACCGCACTGTCGCCCTTTCGCTGAAACGACAAGGCCCGCCTGTTGGCGAGGCGGGCCCTGACGATCGTACCGACTGGACGCACCGGCACGCGGTGCGCGGGATCAGGCCTTCAGCGTGGCCAGCACGTCATTGAAGGTCTTGCTCGGGCGCATCGCCTCGCTGACCTTGGCCAGGTCCGGGTGGTAGTAGCCACCGATCTCCACCGGCTTGCCCTGCGCACCGTTGAGCTCGGCCACGATGGTGGCTTCGTTCTCGGTCAGCGCCTTGGCCAGCGGTGCGAACTTGGCCTGCAGGGCGGTGTCCTCGGTCTGCGCGGCCAGGGCCTGCGCCCAGTACATCGCCAGATAGAAATGGCTGCCGCGGTTGTCGAGTTCACCGACCTTGCGCGCCGGCGACTTGTTGTTGTCCAGGAACTGGCCATTGGCCACGTCCAGCGCCTTGGCCAGCACCGTGGCCGACGGGTTGTTGTAGCGGTTGCCCAGATGCTCCAGCGACGCGGCCAGTGCCAGGAATTCGCCGAGCGAATCCCAGCGCAGGCAGTTCTCTTCGACGAACTGCTGCACGTGCTTGGGCGCCGAGCCGCCGGCACCGGTTTCGAACAGGCCGCCGCCGGCCATCAGCGGCACGATGGAAAGCATCTTGGCGCTGGTGCCCAGCTCCATGATCGGGAACAGGTCGGTGAGGTAGTCGCGCAGTACGTTGCCGGTGACCGAGATGGTGTCCTGGCCCTTGCGGATGCGCTCCAGCGAGAAGGTGGTGGCCTCCACCGGCGGCAGGATGCGGATATCCAGACCGCCGGTGTCGTGATCCTTCAGGTATTTCTCGACCTTGGCGATCACCTGCGCGTCATGCGCGCGTGCCTTGTCCAGCCAGAACACGGCAGGGGTATCGCTCAGACGCGCGCGCTCGACCGCCAGCTTGACCCAGTCCTGGATCGGCGCGTCCTTGACCTGGCACATGCGCCACAGGTCGCCGGCTTCCACCGCGTGCTCGAACACCGTCTTGCCGTTGGCATCGGTGACCTTGACGGTACCGGCCGCCGACAGCTGGAAGGTCTTGTCGTGCGAGCCGTATTCTTCGGCCTTCTGCGCCATCAGGCCGACGTTGGGCACCGAGCCCATGGTGGCCGGGTCGAAGGCGCCATGCGTGCGGCAGTCGTCGATCACCGCTTGATAGACGCCGGCATAGCAACGGTCCGGAATCACTGCCTTGGTGTCCTGCAGCTTGCCGTCGGCATTCCACATCTGGCCGGAGTCGCGGATCATCGCCGGCATCGAGGCGTCGACGATCACGTCGCTGGGCACATGCAGGCTGGTGATGCCCTTGTCCGAATTGACCATCGCCAGGCCCGGACGCTGCGCGTACTCGGCCTGGATATCGGCCTTGATCTGCGCCTGCTGCGCTTCCGGCAACGAGCCGATGCGGGCGTAAAGGTCGCCGATCCCGTTATTCGGGTCAAAGCCCACCGACTTCAATGCCTCGGCGTGCTTGCTCAGCGTGTCCTTGTAGAACTCCCCGACCACCACACCGAACAGCACCGGGTCGGAGACCTTCATCATGGTGGCTTTCAGGTGCACCGAAAACAGCACGCCGTTGGCCTTGGCATCGGCGATTTGCGCGTCGATGAAGCTGGCCAGTGCGCGCTTGCTCAGCACGGCAGCGTCGACGATCTCGCCGGCCTTCACCGCGACCTTGTCCTTGAGCACGTTGCTACTGCCATCGGCACCGACGAATTCGATCTTCAGCGTACCGGCGTCGGCCAGCGTGGTGGACTGCTCGCTACCGAAGAAATCGCCGGCGTCCATGTGCGCCACGTGCGACTTGGAATCGCTGCTCCACTTGCCCATGCGATGCGGATGCTTGCGCGCGTAATTCTTCACCGACAGCGGCGCACGGCGATCGGAGTTGCCTTCGCGCAGCACCGGGTTGACCGCGCTGCCCTTGACCTTGTCGTAGCGCGCCTTGATGTCTTTTTCGGCGGCATCCTTGGGCTCGTCCGGATACGCCGGCAATGCATAGCCCTGTCCCTGCAGCTCCTTGATCGCGGCCTTGAGCTGCGGTACCGAGGCGCTGATGTTGGGCAGCTTGATGATGTTGGCTTCCGGCGTGGTGGCCAGCTCGCCCAGTTCGGCGAGGTCGTCGGCGATCTTCTGCTCCTCGCTCAGGCTTTCGGGAAACAGCGCAAGGATGCGACCGGCGAGCGAGATGTCGCGCGTTTCGACCACGATCCCGGCGGTATCGGTGTAGGCATCGATGATCGGCAGCAGCGACTGCGTGGCCAGGAAGGGAGCTTCGTCGGTGAGCGTGTAGAGGATCTTCGGTGTCTTCGACATGAGGTGCGATGGCTCTTGTGGTCGGGAGGAGCGCCGATGCCCAGCAACGTTGACGTTGGCGTGCGCGACGGGGGTCGCTGGCGGCACGCCGATTGGCCAGCGCGATGGACGCGGCATTGGATCAGCACGGCATTGTCGCGTCTGAGCCGCGCCCGGGTAAAGCGACCACAGGCGGACGCTTCATCCCGCCACACGGCCAATCGACATGGATGCAGCTGTAACGAATCCATTGCCGAATCGACGCACAGCAAAAAGGCGCAACCACGTGGTCGCGCCTTATCTGCAACGTGATGCAAGCAGACGTCACCAATTGCAGATGGGACGATGCCAGGACGAGGCGTCGTCGCTACCGATGGCGACCGCCTACGCCAGCTACTTGACCGTAATGGTCTGTGGACTGCCCGCAGGCTTACCGTCGACCATGGCCTGCGCGGTGTAGGTCCCGGCAGGCCAGCCGTCGGGCTTGCTGAAGCTCAGGTTGGTGGTTTCTGCGCCAGTGGTGGTCAGCGTGGCGTTCTGCTCGCCGGCAACCTGACCATCCTGATAGGTGAGCTTGGCCGACACCGACACATTGCTCGCACTGCCCTCGGTCTTGACCGACACGATGATGGTGTCCTTGCTGCCGATGGTGGCGGACGGGGTCACTGTCTTGTCGACGGCGGCACGGGTCCCGACGGCGACGCTGGACACGCTGACGGCAGAACCCGTCGCCGCAGCGGTGTCGGTGCTGGCCGCGCCGGTCGCAGTGCTCTGGCCAGCCTGATCGCTGGCCGGCGGCGTGGCGGCCGGGCCTGGCATCGCCTCAGTGGCAGCGCCGGAGGTAGGGTCTTTCGACACGCTGGCGTCTTCGTCCTTCTTGCAACCGGACAGAGCGAGTACGCCGGCAAGCGCAATCACGAGCGTGCTTGAAACGGATTTGGTACGCATGGATCAATCTCCGACTATCCAAAAGGGCATTGTTTCTGAGGTGTCCTGCAAGGTCCCCACGCGGTGCGCCACGAGCCTTGCAAGATAATGACTCGCCCGCAGCTAGGCTTTATGCGGCAAACGCAGCACCTGACCCGGAAAGATCTTGTCCGGGTCCTTGAGCGTTTCGCGGTTGGCTTCGAAAATGCGCGGCCACAGTGCGCCATCACCCAGATGACGTTTGGCGATGCTGGACAGGCTGTCGCCTGCCTGCACAGTGACCGATTCCTCGACCAGTTCTGCGGTGCTCTGCACACCGGTGCGCACGTTGGAAAAATCCGCAGCGGGCGTCACGTCGGCGGTAGTCTCCACCGATGCGCTCACATTGGAGAAATCTGGCTTTTTATCGGCACTCATTGCTGCGTTCCTTCGTGCATCACGAAGGTTGCAGGGTGCGTGCAGCGCTGTTAAGCATGGATCGCGCCGCCGTGAAGCTGGCGCGATACTTCCATACGACGACTTACTGGCGCAGGTCGCGAAAGATCGACAGCGGGGTGGGCACGCTGGGGGAGCTGCGCAGCGGATTGATATCCAGCCCGCCACGCCGGGTATAGCGCGCTTCGACCACCAGCCACTCGGGCGCGCAGCGGAGAAGCACGTCACTGAAAATGCGCTCCACGCATTGCTCATGAAACTCGGCGTGGTCGCGGAAGCTCACCAGATAACGCAGCAGACCCTCGCGATCGATCGGCGCGCCGCGATAACGCAACGTGACGCTGGCCCAATCCGGCTGACCGGTGACCGGGCAATTGGATTTGAGCAATGCCGAGGTCAGCACTTCTTCCACGACGGGTTGTGCGTGCGCCGACAGGTACGCGGCATTGGGCGGGCCGTAGTCGTCGATGCTGACATCCAGCGCGTCGATCGATTCGCCCTCGCCCACCGCATCGATCGGCGGCAGGCCGAATTCCACCGCCACATCGGCGCCGGCGCGCGTGGACAGGTCGGTGGCGATGCGCGTGCGCACTGCTTCGGCACTGTTGAAGCGCGTGGCATTGAGCGAGTTGAGATACAGCTTGAGCGACTTGGATTCGATCAACGACGGCGACTCGCAGGGCACATGCAAGGTGGCCGTGGCCACGCACGGCTTGCCCTGTGCATCGAGCCAGCTCAGCTCGTAGGCGTGCCAGCGGTCGCGCCCGATGAAGGGCAAGGCGCCGGTCAGGCCGATCGCCTCGCGCCCGGCCGCGCGCGGAATCGGAAACAGCAGCGAGGGGTCGTAGCCGCTGGGATAGGCAACCTCACGGCCGAGGGTGGACTCTTCTGGGGTATTCATCGCGCCATTTTAGGCCGAGCCGACTGGCCGTGAGCTATATGGCGGACGCTGGAGCGAGCTGGCGACAGAAGCAGGGGGCCGTCAAGCGGCCCGCCGCCCCATACGATCACCAACGCTCAGCGGAACAGCGCAACTACACACGATTCCCAATTCCCAATTCCCGATTTCCAATTCCCGATTCCCGAATCAGCCAGCCTCGCCCTGATGCAGGTAATCCAGCGACACCTGCAACAACGCGCGCAAGCCCACATCCAGCGACGATTCGTCGAGCAGGAACTGCGGCGAGTGATTGCTGGGCGCGGTGGCCGGGTCGATGCCCTTGGCGGTGGAGCCGACGAAGAAGAACATCGACGGCACCTGCTGGGCGTAGAACGAAAAGTCTTCGGCGCCCATCTGCAACGGCGGCTCGTAGACATTGTCGGCGCCCACCACGGCCTGCAGGCTGGGCAGCATCTTCGCAGTCAATGCAGGGTCGTTGACGGTGGCCGGATTGCCGGGCTGATCCGGCACCTGCGCCTGGACCTTGGCGCCATGCGCGGCGGCAGTGTGTTCGGCCACGTTCTTGAGATCGGCAAAGATCTGCTGGCGCATGGTTTCGTCGAAGGTGCGGATGGTGCCGACCATTTCCACGTCGTCGGGGATGATGTTGTAGCGGATGCCGCCCTTGATCGCGCCGAAGCTCAACACCGCCGGTTGCTTGGACAGGTTGGCGCGGCGGCTGATCACGGTCTGCGCGGCACCGATCATGTCGGCACTGGCCACGATCGGGTCGATGCCGTTCCACGGCGCCGAGCCATGGGTCTGGCGCCCGATCATCTTGATCGCAAAGCGATCCGACGCTGCCATCAGCGGGCCGCTGCGCACCGCGATCTTGCCGGCCTGCACGCTGGAGAACACATGCAGGCCGAACACCGCCTGCGGCTTGAAGTCGGCAAACAGGCCTTCCTTGAGCATCAGCGACGCGCCGCCTTCTTCGTTGCCGGGTGCACCTTCTTCGGAGGGCTGGAAGATCAGCATCACCTCGCCGGGCAGCTGCTCGCGCATGCCGACCAATGCCTCGGCCACGCCGAGCAGGATGGCGGTGTGGGCATCGTGGCCGCAGGCGTGCATCACCCCGACCTGCTCGCCGCGGTACTCGGCAGTGGCCTTGGAGGCGAACGGCAGGCCGGTCTGTTCGGTGACAGGCAGCGCGTCCATGTCCGCACGCAGGGCGATCTTCGGACCGGGCTTGCCGCCCTTGATGATGGCCACCACGCCGTGATGGGCAATGCCCGTGCGCGGCTTGAGGCCGAGCTTGCGCAGCTGCGCGGCCACCGTGGCGGCGGTGCGCTCCTCGCGGTTGGACAGTTCCGGATGCTGGTGGAAGTCGCGGCGCCACTGCACCACCTTGGGCTGCAACGGCGCGGCAGCGGCCTGCACTTCCGGCCGGGGCGTGGCCTGGGCGGCAGCGAGCGTGGGCAGGGCGAGCAGTAACGCGCTGGTCAGCAGGCGGGAGTGGCGCATCGAGAATCCTCTAAAGATGGTTGCTTAATGTAGTGCACCCGCGCAGCTGGCGGGTTGCGGTGGGGCCCGATTCAGTCCGGCGGTCAACCGCCGTCGCAGTGATACGTTGCCGCTGCACTGCGCCCATGAATGGCGCAGATGTCGCGTCCGACGGCCCGTTACTTCAGTAACGTTCAATCCGTCAGGCACGACGATATGCTTCGCATAGCCGCCCCACGGTCGCCCCAGGCGCCCGGCCCGCCCTCAGGAGTTGTCGCATGTCGCGTTTTTGGAAGATCACACTGCTGGTCGTAGCGGTGCTCGTCGTGGTGTTTGTCGCAATGCGGATGATGGGCGGGGGCAATCACGGCAAGCGGGCGGATGCACCGGACGGCAATGGCACCGAAAACAGCGGCCCGGTGCCGGTCACGGTCGTGGCTGCCACCACCCAGGACGTACCGGTCTATGCCAGTGCGCTGGGCACGGTCACCGCGCTCAATACGGTCACGGTCAGCCCGCAGGTCGGCGGCCAGCTGATGAGCCTGAATTTCAAGGAAGGCCAGGAAGTGAAGAAGGGCGAGCTGCTGGCGCAGATCGACCCGCGCACGCTGCAAGCCAGCTACGACCAGGCGCTGGCGGCCAAGCGCCAGAACCAGGCGCTGCTGGCGACCTCGCGGGTGAACTATCAGCGCTCCAATGACCCGGCCTACAAGCAGTATGTCTCACGCACAGACCTGGATACCCAGCGTAACCAGGTGGCGCAGTACGAGGCGGCGGTGTCGGCCAACGATGCGCAGATGCGCTCGGCGCAGGTGCAATTGCAGTTCACCCGCGTCACCGCGCCGATCGACGGCATCGCCGGCATCCGCGGGGTGGACGTGGGCAACATCGTCAGCGCCAGCTCGACCATCGTCACCCTGACCCAGATCCGCCCGATCTACGTGTCCTTCAACCTGCCCGAACGCGAGCTGCAGGCCGTGCGCAGCGGCCAGGCGGCGGCGCCGCTGGGCGTGGCGGCACTGGATCGCGGCGATGCGCATGTGATCAGCGGCGACGGCAAGCTGGATGTGATCGACAACCGCATCGCCGCCGACAGCGGCACCTTTGGCGCCCGCGCGATCTTCGACAACACCGACAACGCCTTGTGGCCGGGGCAGTTCGTCAACGTGCGGCTGCAGCTGCGCACCATCGCCGGCGGCACCGTGGTGCCGACCCAGGCCGTGCAGCGTGGCCCGGACGGCGACTACGTCTACGTGGTGGGCAACGACAACACCGCGCAGATGCGCACCGTGGTGCAGGGCGTGGAGGTGGACGATAGCCATGTGCAGGTCACCAAGGGCCTCAAGCCCGGCGAGCGCGTGGTTACCGAAGGCCAGTTCCGGCTCAAGCCGGGCAGCAAGGTCAGCGCGCTCAAGCCGGGCGAAACCCCGCCCGAGCCCACCGAGGCCGAGCTCAAGGCAGCGCAGGACAAGCAGAAGGGCGGCGGCGGCGGTGGCCGTCGCGGCGGCGGCCCGCGCTAATGCCTGACCACTGGCGGCGGGACATCCCGCCGCCAGTGCGCGTCGGCGCCCTGCGCGCCGGCACCGATTGACGTCTTCAGCAAGGATTCCCCCCGTGGGCTTTTCGACCATCTTCATCCGCCGCCCCATCGCCACCTCGTTGTTGATGGCGGGCGTCCTGCTGCTGGGCATCCTGGGCTACCGGCAATTGCCGGTGTCGGCGCTGCCGGAAATCGACGCGCCCAGCCTGGTCGTGACCACCCAGTACCCCGGTGCCAACGCGACCACCATGGCCTCGCTGGTGACCACGCCGCTGGAGCGCCAGTTCGGGCAGATCTCCGGCCTGCAGATGATGACCTCCGACTCGTCGGCCGGCCTGTCGACCATCATTCTGCAGTTCTCGATGGACCGCGACATCGACATCGCGTCGCAGGACGTGCAGGCGGCGATCCGCCAGGCCACCCTGCCCTCGTCGCTGCCGTACCAGCCGGTCTACAACCGGGTCAATCCAGCCGATGCGGCGATCCTCACGCTCAAGCTCACCTCCGACTCGCTGCCGCTGCGCGAGGTCAACCGCTACGCCGATGCGATCCTGGCCCAGCGCCTGTCGCAGGTGCCGGGCGTGGGTCTGGTGTCGATCGCCGGCAACGTGCGCCCGGCCGTGCGCATCCAGGTCAACCCGGCGCAGCTGTCGAACATGGGCCTGACCATGGAGTCGCTGCGCAGCGCGCTGACCCAGACCAATGTCAGCGCGCCCAAGGGGTCGCTCAACGGCAAGACCCAGTCCTACAGCATCGGCACCAACGACCAGCTCACCGACGCGGCGCAGTACCGCGAGACCATCATCAGCTTCGCCAACGGCCGCCCGGTGCGCCTGGCCGATGTGGCCAACGTGGTGGACGGGGTGGAAAACGACCAGCTCGCCGCCTGGGCGGATGGCAAGCCGGCGGTGCTGCTGGAAATCCGCCGCCAGCCCGGCGCCAACATCGTGCAGACGGTGGAGCAGATCCGCAGCATCCTGCCGCAGCTGCAGGCGGTGCTGCCTGCCGACGTGCATCTGGAGGTGTTCTCCGACCGCACCGAAACCATCCGCGCCTCGGTGCACGAGGTGAAGTTCACCCTGGTGCTGACCATCGCGCTGGTGGTGGCGGTGATCTTCGTGTTCCTGCGCCGGCTGTGGGCCACCATCATTCCCTCGGTGGCGGTGCCGTTGTCGCTGGCCGGTACCTTCGGGGTGATGGCGTTCGCCGGCATGTCGCTGGACAACCTGTCGCTGATGGCGCTGGTGGTGGCGACCGGGTTCGTGGTCGACGATGCGATCGTGATGATCGAAAACATCGTGCGCTACATCGAACAGGGCAAGAGTGGGCCGGAAGCGGCCGAAATCGGCGCCAAGCAGATCGGCTTCACCGTGTTGTCGCTGACCGTGTCGCTGGTGGCGGTGTTCCTGCCGCTGCTGCTGATGCCGGGCGTGACCGGGCGGCTGTTCCACGAGTTTGCGTGGGTGCTGTCGATCGCGGTGGTGATCTCGATGCTGGTGTCGCTGACGCTGACGCCGATGATGTGCGCCTACCTGCTCAAGCCCGACGCACTGCCCGAAGGCGAGGATGCGCACGAACGCGCAGCAGCGGCCGGCAAGCGCAATCTGTGGACACGCACGGTGGGCACCTACGAGCGCAGCCTGGACTGGGTGCTTGCCCATCAGCCGCTGACCCTGGCGGTGGCGATCGGCGCGGTGGCGCTGACCGTGGTGCTGTATGTGGCGATCCCCAAGGGCCTGCTGCCCGAACAGGACACCGGCCTGATCACCGGCGTGGTGCAGGCCGACCAGAACGTGGCCTTCCCGCAGATGGAAGAGCGCACCCAGGCGGTGGCAGCAGCGCTGAAGAAGGACCCGGCGGTGACCGGCGTGGCCGCCTTCATCGGTGCCGGCACCATGAACCCGACGCTCAACCAGGGCCAGTTGTCGATCGTGCTGAAGACGCGCGGCGACCGCGATGGCCTGGATGAGGTATTGCCGCGGTTGCAGAAAGCCGTGGCCGGCATTCCGGGCGTGGCGCTGTTCCTCAAGCCGGTCCAGGACGTCACCCTGGACACCCGCGTGGCGGCCACCGAATACCAGTATTCGATCTCGGATGTGGACAGCACCGAGCTGGCCACCTGGGCCGGGCGCATGACCGAGGCGATGCGCAAGCTGCCCGAGCTGGCCGATGTGGACAACAACCTGGCCAACCAGGGGCGTGCGCTGGAGCTGAGCATCGACCGCGACAAGGCCAGCATGCTCGGCGTGCCGATGCAGACCATCGACGACACGCTGTACGACGCCTTCGGCCAACGCCAGATCTCCACCATCTTCACCGAGCTCAATCAGTACCGGGTGGTGCTGGAAGTGGCGCCGGAATTCCGCAGCAGCACCGCGCTGATGAACCAGCTGGCGGTGGCCAGCAACGGCAGCGGCGCGCTGACCGGCACCAATGCCACCAGCTTCGGCCAGGTGACCTCGTCCAACTCGTCCACCGCCACCGGGGTGGGCAACCAGAACACCGGCATCGTGGTCGGCGCCGGCAGCATCATTCCGCTGGCCTCGCTGGCCGAAGCCAAGGTCACCAACACGCCGTTGGTGGTGAGCCACCAGCAGCAGCTGCCGGCGGTGACCATCTCGTTCAATCTGGCGCCGGGACACTCGTTGTCGCAGGCAGTGGCGGCGATCGAGAAGGCGCGCGAAGACCTCAAGATCCCGACCCAGGTGCATGCGCAATTCGTCGGCAAGGCCGCCGAATTCACCGGCAGCCAGACCGATATCGTGTGGCTGTTGCTGGCCTCGATCGTGGTGATCTACATCGTGCTGGGCGTGCTGTACGAAAGCTACATCCACCCGCTGACGATCATCTCCACGCTGCCGCCGGCCGGCGTCGGTGCGTTGCTGGCGTTGATGATGTGCGGGCTCAGCCTGTCGGTGGACGGCATCGTCGGCATCGTGCTGCTGATCGGCATCGTCAAGAAGAACGCGATCATGATGATCGACTTCGCCATCGACGCACGCCGCGAAGGCGCCAACGCGCACGAAGCGATCCGCCGCGCCTGCCTGCTGCGCTTCCGCCCGATCATGATGACCACCGCCGCCGCGATGCTGGGCGCGTTGCCGCTGGCGCTGGGCACCGGCATCGGCTCGGAATTGCGGCGCCCGCTCGGCATCGCCATCGTCGGCGGCCTGCTGCTGTCGCAGCTGGTGACGCTGTACACCACCCCGGTGATCTACCTGTACATGGAACGCGCCGGCGAGCGGCTGCGTGCCTGGCGCGCGCAGCGTGCGGCACGCCGTGACGGCCTGAACCCGGCGCCGACCTCGGAGCGCCCGGCATGAGGACCGCTAGCGGCATCGCAGATCGGCGCGCAGGCCCGCGGCTTAGCTGGCGCGCCTGCGCCAGTGGCATCTGCTTTGGCTTTGGCTTTGGCTTTGGCCTTTACCGATTCCCGATTCCCGAATCCCAATTCCCGAATCCCGAATCCCGACTCCCGGCCCCGCAGCCATGAACATCTCCGCGCCCTTCATCAAGCGCCCGATCGGCACCTCGCTGCTGGCGATCGGTTTGTTCGTGATCGGACTGATGTGCTACCTGCGGCTGGGCGTGGCGGCGTTGCCGAACATCCAGATCCCGGTGATCTTCGTGCACGCCACGCAGTCCGGTGCCGATGCCAGCACCATGGCTTCCACGGTCACCGCGCCGCTGGAACGCCACCTGGGCCAGTTGCCCGGCATCGACCGCATGCGCTCGTCCAGCTCGGAGAGCAGCAGCCTGGTGGTGCTGGTGTTCCAGAGCAATCGCAACATCGATTCGGCCGCGCAGGACATCCAGACCGCGATCAACGCATCGCAATCGGACCTGCCTTCCGGGCTCGGCACGCCGATCTATTCCAAGGCCAATCCGAACGACGACCCGGTCATCGCCATCGCCTTGACCTCGGACACCCAGTCGGCCGATGAGCTCTACAACGTCGCCGATTCGCTGCTGGCGCAGCGCCTGCGCCAGATCACCGGGATCAGCTCGGTGGACATCGCCGGCGCCTCCACGCCGGCGGTGCGCGTGGACGTGGACCTGCGCGCGCTCAACGCGCTGGGCCTGACCCCGGACGATCTGCGCAACGCGGTGCGCGCGGCCAACGTCACCTCGCCGACCGGATTCCTGTCCGACGGCAACACCACCATGGCCATCATCGCCAACGATTCGGTGGCCAAGGCGGCGGATTTTGCGCAGCTGGCGATCTCCACCCAATCCAACGGGCGCATCGTGCGGCTGGGCGATGTGGCCACCGTCTACGACGGCCAGCAGGATGCCTATCAAGCGGCCTGGTTCGACGGCAAACCGGCCGTGGTGATGTATGCCTTCACCCGCGCCGGCGCCAACATCGTCGAGACCGTGGACCAGGTCAAGGCGCAGATTCCCGAGTTGCGCGCGTATCTGCAGCCCGGCACCACGCTCACGCCGTACTTCGATCGCACGCCCACCATTCGCGCCTCGCTGCACGAGGTGCAGGCCACGCTGATGATCAGCCTGGCGATGGTGGTGCTGACCATGGCGCTGTTCCTGCGTCGCCTGGCACCGACCCTGATCGCCGCAATCACCGTGCCGCTGTCGCTGGCCGGCTCGGCGCTGGTGATGTACGTGCTGGGCTTCACCTTGAACAACCTGAGCCTGCTGGCGCTGGTGATCGCCATTGGCTTCGTGGTCGACGATGCGATCGTGGTGATCGAAAACGTCATGCGGCATCTGGACGAAGGCATGCCGCGTCTGGAAGCGGCCCTGACCGGTGCGCGCGAGATCGGCTTCACCATCGTCTCGATCACTGCGTCGCTGGTGGCGGTCTTCATTCCGATGCTGTTCGCCAGCGGCATGGTCGGCGCGTTCTTCCGCGAATTCACCGTGACCCTGGTGGCGGCGATCGTGGTGTCGATGCTGGTATCGCTGACCTTGACCCCGGCGCTGTGCAGCCGCTTCCTGTCGGCGCATACCGAGCCGGAAAAGCCCGGCCGTTTCGGCGCTTGGCTGGACCGCATGCACGAACGCATGCTCGCCGTTTACACCGTGGCGCTGGACTTTTCGTTGCGCCACGCATTGTTGCTGTCGCTGACGCCCTTGCTGTTGATCGCCGCCACCATTTTTCTCGGCGGTGCGGTCAAGAAGGGCTCGTTCCCCGCGCAGGACACCGGCCTGATCTGGGGAAGGGCCAATTCCAGCGCCACGGTATCGTTCGCCGACATGGTCAGCCGCCAGCGCCGCATCACCGACATGCTGATGGCCGACCCGGCGGTGAAGACCGTCGGCGCACGGCTGGGCTCCGGCCGTCAGGGGTCGAGTGCGTCGTTCAACATCGAGCTGAAGAAGCGCGACGAAGGCCGCCGCGATACCACCGCGCAGGTGGTCGCGCGCCTGAGCGCCAAGGCCGACCGCTACCCGGACCTGGACCTGCGCCTGCGCGCCATCCAGGACCTGCCCAGCGACGGCGGCGGTGGCACCAGCCAGGGCGCGCAGTACCGTGTGTCGCTGCAGGGCAACGACCTGGCACAGTTGCAGGAATGGCTGCCCAAACTGCAGGCCGCGCTGAAGAAGAACCCGCGCCTGCGCGATGTCGGCACCGATGTGGATACCGCCGGCCTGCGCCAGAACATCGTGATCGACCGCGCCAAGGCCGCGCGCCTGGGGATCACGGTCGGTGCGATCGACGGCGCGCTGTATGGCGCGTTCGGCCAGCGCTCCATCTCCACCATCTATTCGGATCTCAACCAGTACAGCGTGGTGGTCAATGCGCTGCCCTCGCAGACCGCCACGCCCAAGGCGCTGGACCAGATCTTCGTGCCCAACCGCGCCGGGCAGATGGTGCCGATCACCGCGGTCGCCACCCAGACCCCCGGCCTGGCGCCGCCGCAGATCATCCATGAAAACCAGTACACGACGATGGATCTGAGCTACAACCTCGCCCCGGGCGTGAGTACCGGCGAGGCGGACCTGATCATCAAGTCCACCGTGGAGGGCTTGCGCATGCCCGACGGCATCCGTCTCAGCGGCGACGACAGCTTCAACGTGCAGCTCAGCCCCAACTCGATGGGCGTGCTGTTGCTGGCGGCCGTGCTCACCGTCTACATCGTGCTGGGCATGCTCTACGAGAGCCTGATCCATCCGGTGACCATCCTGTCCACGCTGCCGGCGGCCGGTGTCGGCGCGCTGCTGGCATTGTTCCTCACCAACACCGAGCTGTCGGTGATCTCGATGATCGCGCTGGTGCTGCTGATCGGCATCGTCAAGAAGAACGCCATCATGATGATCGACTTCGCGCTGGTGGCGCAGCGCGTGCATGGCATGGACGCGCGCGCGGCCGCACGCGAGGCCTCGATCGTGCGCTTCCGCCCGATCATGATGACCACGATGGTGGCGATCCTGGCGGCAGTGCCGCTGGCGGTCGGCCTGGGCGAAGGCTCCGAGCTGCGCCGCCCGCTGGGTATCGCGATGATCGGCGGGCTGGTGTTCTCGCAGAGCCTGACCCTGCTCAGCACCCCGGCGCTGTATGTGATCTTCTCGTGCCTGAGCGAACGCTGGAAGGCGCGTCGCGCCCGCAAGCGCGCACAGCGCGCCGAACGCGCTGCGGCGCGGCGCCCGGCGGCGTCGGCGCACTGAGACAACTGCAGCACTCGCACCGGCCTGAGTGGGCCGGTGCGAGCCATCGTCAGCCGTCTCACGCAGAACCGCCCATCGATCCTCATATCAAGGACGCCACCGAATGATCACGCAAATCTTCGTCAACCTGCCGGTCGAATCGCTGCCACGCTCGGTCGCCTTCTTTACCGCGCTGGGCTTCCAGTTCAATCCGGTCTACACCGACGAAAATGCCACCTGCCTGATCCTGGGCGAGAACATCTTCGCGATGTTGCTGGTCAAACCGTTCTTCCAGGGCTTCAGCCACAAGCCGGTGTGCGATACCGCCCGCGCGGCCGAAACCATTACCGCACTCGCCGTGGACAGTCGCGACGAGGTCGACACACTGATCGACAAGGCACGCGCCGCCGGCGCGCAGATCAGCAGCGAGGCGAAGGACTACGGCTTCATGTACCAGCACGGCTTCGCCGATCTGGATGGGCACCTGTGGGAGATCTTCCACAGCAGCGGCACGCCGGGCTGACGCGTCGGGCAACGCTGCTCTCCCATCCCGCCTCGCCGCCGTGGAGCACAGCGGGGGGTAGCAGCGAGGGAGCGCCGGCCGCTGCCCGCATCGCGCGCAATGGTTTGATCGACGCTGGCTGGCGTGCTGGCCGAACATAACCGCCATGCCAACGCCCAGGCTGCCTTGCTCGACACCGCGGCACTGCCAGCGACAAGGCTTGCTGCCAGCGCGCGCCTACCTCAATGCACACGCCGGAACAGGCCGAGTGGAGTCAAGCCGCAACGGGAGCGCGCTCGGTACCGCCAAGCCGCGACGACACCGGCAACCCCAAGCACCAACAACGCCAGCGCCGCGGCCCACGTGGACAGGAAGCCGGCGACATAGGCCATGGCCGGGTTCGACGGCAGGTAACGAACGGTGACGCGCGTGCCCACCGGCAGGCGCCGGCCCCATCCGCATGCCGCGGACGTGAATCGATGCGTCCGTCCTGCCGCGTCGGTGAAGGACACCGCCGGCAAATGGAAAACGGCACCGTCGGACTCGCGTGTCTCATGGCCTCGGACGGTTCCGGACGCCATTGCGCCCGACCACACGACATGCAATCGACGGATGCCGAGCCAGGCAGCCAGTACGACGCAGATCATCCCGATCGCTGCGAAATAGGTCCCCATCCGCGCATCCTCATTCCGTCATGCACTTCAAGCAAGCCGCGCTGACAGCTGGCGTCGATTCACCGAAGTACCAAGCAACACGCTGATCATGCAGAGCGCACCGTTCGCTAAAACAGATAGCAAAGCCCGGTCAGCGAAAGCGCCGACACAGCATCACCTACCTGCCTGTTGAGCCTGTATGCGGTAATCGCCTCAACAGGCTCCCGGCTACCCCGGTCTGATGCCAACCACGCGCTAGCCCAGCAATCCCTGCAGGGAGTCGCGTTCCAGCTGCGCATACAACGCGAACTCGTCGTGCACCTGCGCGCCCAACGCCTGCTCGAAACTGCGCTTGCTCGAATGTGCGGCGTAGGCGCGTTGCTCGGCGCCGCCAAGATTGGACTGGAAGATGCCGGCCGCACTGACCGGCAGGAAGTCTTCGTAAATGATCGGATCGGCACTGACCAGGCCGAGCGCGATCGCCGTTTCTGCCGGCAGTGCGCCCACCTGCGCCGGATCGGCACGGCCGGCATCGGTCAACGCGTAACGGAAGTAGCCCAGTCCTTCCTGACGCAGCAGCGCCTCGTCGTCTGGAAAGGCCACGAACGCGGTCTGCAGGCGGGTGGCGTAATCGGCACCGGTGCTGCCGGCGCCATCGGCGTCGCGTGCCTGCGCCAGCAGCGCGTCGTACAGCGCGCGGCCCTTGGGCGTCAGCGCGAGTCCGCGCTGTTCGATTTCGCCAAAGCGCGCGGTATGCGTGCCGTGCTCGGGCTGCCCGCCGTCGCCGACAAAGCGCACCGGCTCTTCCAGTGCCTTGAAACTGGTCTGGCGCAGCAGGATCGGCACGCGCCGACGCGGCGGCCCTTCGATCACCGCCTTCGCATCGATGCCGGCACGCTGCATCTGCGCCTGCGCCGCATCGATATCCAGCGTGCGCGGGGTCAGATGGTTGATATGCGGGCCGTGGAAACTCACCACATCGGCGATCAACTTGTGCGCATCGCTCAGCGCGCGGTAGGTGGGCAGCGACACCGTGGCATCGCCATGCCAGCGGAAGGTTTCCAGCGCTTCGGCCACGAAGCGCTGCGCCTGCCCGGCATCGAGCCCGCCGACACGCTCGCAGTGTTCGATCAACTCCACAACAGCGTCGGTGAAGATCTGCCGCTGCTCCAGGATCTGCGCAGCCTGCGCACGTAGCGCGGCATCCTCGATCAGTTCCAGCCGCAGCAACGAGGTGAACACGCGGAACGGATTGGCCGACAGCGCGGCCTCGTCGATCGGGCGGAACGCAGTGGAATGCACCGGCACCCCCGCCACCGAGAGGTCGTAATAGCCCACCGGGTGCATGCCCATCACCGCAAACAGGCGCCCCAGGGTGGCCAGTTCCGCCGCCGTGCCGACCCGGATCGCGCCGTGCCGCTCCAGATCCAGCCGTGCGCGCTCGTCGTTGCGCTGCAGCCGCGCCGCCAATGCCGGATCGGCTTCCAGCGTCTGCGCGTTGACCTGCGCCACCAGCGTCATCAGGTCGCCGTACAACGGCACCTCGGCGCGATACATGTCCGACATCGCCTGCGCGAACAGGCTGCGGATGTGATCGGAAGAGACAAACACGGTATCGCGCATGGCGTGGTCTTGGCAGAGGCCGGCCGATGCCAGCGTTACCGCATTCTCGCCGACCACGCCCCTTAGCGACCAGCTGCACGGCAGCATCGTGCCCGCGCGTTGGCGCGCAGACAGCCGCTGCGCCTGCGGAGCTGCGACATGCCTTGCGTTACAACCCCGCCTGCGCTGCAGCGTCGGCCGCTTCGCTGGCCTCGCGCGCGGCCTCCAGCCGCTGCGCATGATCGCCAAGCTGGCGGCGCAGCAGCGCGTCGAGGGTGATCGGCCGTTCCCAGCGGTCGTAGCTGGCGACGATGGCGTGCCGCAGCGCGCGCAGATGCGCGTTGTCCGGCGCCACCGGTAGCCGCGTGATCACGCCTTCCCATCCATCGCGATGGTCGCGCGTGTAGGCGCGCACGCTGTCGCGGCACGACAGCTGCACCGTGTGCGCCCATGCGCAGGCAAAGTAGATGTCGCCGGCATGCCAGCCATGCACCTGCAGCAGCGCCTGCACGTAGCCGCGCGGGGTCTCGGTATAGCGGGCAACCTCATCGATGAAACTGTCGGGGTAGCGCTGCGCATAGCTGCCCATGTCGGCCAGATGCTGGTCCACCCACGCATCGCCGGTGCCGGGTGCCACCGCCGGCGCGGCCTCCTGCGCCTGGGGGCCGGCAGCCGGCGCAGGCACGCCCTGCGCCACCGCCAGCACCGGAACCAGCAGGACAACCAGCAATGGCAGCGATCGCAACCGGGGTGAGCGTAAGACGGGCATGCCCCGATGATGCCGCATGCCCGCGCCGGTGTCAGGCCACACGCGTGTCAGCGCAGATCGTAAAAGCCGATGGAATGCACTTCGCGGCAGCCGCTCAGATCGCAGGAGCCCACGTAGCCGGGACCGATGTAACGCTGGCGCGCATCGCGGTTGTGCGGGCTGCTGTACGGGTCCGGCCCATACAGGCCGTTGCCGTAGTAGATCTGCCCATACGGACGATTGCGTGATGCACCAAACCGCAGTTCGCGGCCGTCGCCATAACCGCCATAGGCACCGCCGTAGCGAACGCCGGAATATCGATCGGGCGAAAACACAGAACCGCGATCGCTTGCAGTCGGGCGGGACTGCAATTTTGCGATGCTCTCGCCGTGCGCATCCACATAACCTTGCTCACGGTCGAAGCGGACGGTGCGGAAATACACGATCTCCCCACCCACCTTGCGCGTGCGCAGACGCACGTAGTCGCCCGCATCGTCGTAGTACGGCTGCCCGTCGCGAAAGATCACCTCGCTGGGGTTGATGATTTCCTCCTCCAACTCGGCAGCCGCAAGCGGCGTGGTGCCGACGAGCAGCCCAAGCGCGATGGCCAGCGCTGCACGATGGGTGACGGACAACATGTTCATGGGTAATCCCTCCAAGGTCGGCATGCATGCGTGCGGGCCGGAACGTCCTGTTGGCGGGCACTGCGATGCGCCCGCATGTCGATTTTCACTGCATCCGCGATGCGCGCCTGGGTAGCGACCGCCCTGGCTCCCGCAATGGAAGACCCCGCCATGACCACGGCGGTGCAACCATTCAAAAAGGCGGGTCGGCACGGAGCAAGCATCCCAAGCGGCCGCAGCCGCTCCCCATGCCGGCCGGCGGACGCGTGACGCGGTACTTAGCTTAGCGCGTGCTGCCTGGCCAGCGCATCCAGCGCCTGCACGGCGGCCGGCCAGCCTGCGGCATCTGGCACTTCGCGCATGCGCGGTTCGTCTGCGGCGACACCGTGTTCCTGTTCGTGCGCCCAGGTCACCGCGTAAGGGGTGTAGATGCCCCAACCGCCGATCGCCAGCACCGGCTCCACGTCCGAGCGCAACGAGTTGCCGATCATGACGAAGCGCTGCGCCGGCAGGTCGAATTCGCCGAGTACGCGCGCGTAGGTAGTGGGATCCTTCTCGGACACCACCTCGACCCGCGGGAACAGGTCGGTCAGGCCGGACTGGGCGATCTTCTGCTCCTGATGGAACAGATCGCCCTTGGTGATCAGCACCACCGCATAGTCGGCGGCGATGGCGCTGACCGCCTCACGCACTCCGGCAATCACTTCCACCGGATGTTGCAGCGTGGCCCGCCCGATCTCGACGATGCGTTGGATGTCGCGCGCGTCGATGCGGGCCTCGGTCAGTTCGATGGCCGTTTCGATCATCGACAGCGTCATGCCCTTGGCGCCGTAGCCGAACACCTTGAGGTTGCGTCGTTCCACTGCCAGCAGATGCTGCTGCATGCGGCTGTCGCCCAGGTCCAGATAACCGGCCAGGATCGCTTCGAAATCCGCTTCGGCGCTGCGGTAATAGTCCTCGCTTTTCCAGAGGGTATCGTCGCCGTCGAAGCCGACCAGTTGGATCGCCTGGCCGTCGCGCTGTGCAAGAGAGGTCATCGCATAAGTCTAGCAGCGCGTGGATGCGTCGCTGCGTCAGTCGCCCGCAGCGTCGCCCGGGCCGGGCTGGTAACTGGCGAACTCGTCGCGCGACAGGCGCCCATCGCCGTTGCTGTCGAAGTGGGCGAAGTTCTCGCGCAGGATCGGGTCGGCCCCGGCTTCTTCCGGCGTCAGCGAGCCGTCTGCATCGCTATCCAGGCTGCGGAAGCTGCGCGGCGCCAGCGTCCCGGCCGGCGCCGCGACCGAGGACTCGGCGCCGCTCCTGGGACGCACCGAACCAGCGGGATCGGTGGGAAGCAATGGCGTCGTTGCAGGTGGTGGCGGCTCGATCGGCAGGGGCGACATGGCCGGGGCACTGGAGCCCGGCGGCGCAAGCGGCTGCTGCGTAGACGCCGGCGGCAGCTCCGGCGGCGCAGCGAGCGCCGACAGCGGGCTGCATAGACCCGCCAGCAAGATAACGCGCAGCTGCACCATGGAAGAAAACCGGAGTTGGAGCGCTTCACCGTAGCGCGCGCGACGTAAAGAAAACGGGAGCGACCTTGGAAGGCCGCTCCCGTGTCTCCATCCCGATCCCGCGCGCACGACGTGGTCGGTTTGCCTTACCTAAACATGCTCCTCTTCGATCGTTGAAAGCGGTCTGTAGCGATGCGGCCTGATGATTGCGGCGCGATGCCGGTCAGTTCCCCTGCGAGCCGCTGGCACCGCCGCCGCTCTGCTGGGTAGCGACGAAGGCTTTGTACTCATCCGGGGTCAGCTTGCCGTCGTGATCGCCGTCGGCCTGGTCGAAGATCTGCGCCAGCCCGGCATTGACCTGCGCTTCCGGCTTGCTGATTGCGCCGTCGCTATCGGTATCGACACTGGCCCAGGTCTGCCCGCCGCCACTGGACCCGGAGCTACCGCTCTGGGCACCAGTGGCCGAACTTCCCGACTGCGCTGCAGCATCCTGGGAGGTGCTTTGCGCCATGGCCGGCAGCGCAAGAGCAGCGGCAAGAGCGGCGGTGGCAGCAAGCAGCGAGGTGCGGTTGCGATTCTTCATTGGGTGGTCTCCTTGGCTTGGGAATGCGCGGTATCGCCGCACATGGCTCCACCCTACCCATCGCAAATGAACGTCCAACCCGGCGTAATTTCGCGCAAAACGTCCTCTTAACCATCGCGCGGAACGTTGTGCTTAGCCGCCTGTTAGCGGCTGGTGAGTCAAACAGAAGCAGCGCATTCAACAGCGCGGTTTTTGAGAACCAGGCCGCGCTTTTCCGCCATCGTCTACGCGCCCGGCGCCTCGTCATCCCAGCTTCCGGAGCTGAACAGTTTCCAACCCACGACGACGCCCGCGATTGCACCGGCCACTTGCAGGATGACGCGCGAACCTAATTCGTTGGGGTCGTGAATCTTTGCCAGCGCCAGGCGCGCATACAGCGGCGACTCCAGCCGCACGATGCTGGTGTAGACGAGATTCCAGATGTCGTAGCCAGCACCGATGGCCACGGCAAGCAGGCAGGCAATTCCCAGCGTGTGGCCGTGGGTGAACTGCAGCCGTCGGCCGATGTGTTCGACCGCGGCAAACAACAGCACCCCAAGCACCAGCGCAATCAGGCCGGCCTCCAGCGAACCGAGCAGGCCGAAATGCAGGGGCAGATTCATCGTGACGATCCAGGCAGCAGGCGTGCCAGTCTAGCGGCTAAGGGCAAGGGATCCGGAGGCGTCGCCGAATCGGTGGACGAGCACGCGAACACGGCAGCGGCGATGGCATGCCAGGCGCGAGCATGACTGGGCCTGGCATGTTCCGCGGCCTGCTGCAGCGCTGTACGAAGACCGGCTCCGCACGCTCGCCTCAATCGTCCTGACCACGCGCGGTCACCTGCGCCTCGCCATCCTCGTCCCATTGCACGCTGACCGAGATCGGCTTGCAGCACACCTGGCAATCTTCGATGTACTGCTGATCGCCACCGGTGAGATCCAGCGTCAGCGTGATCCACTCCCCGCAATACGGGCAGGCGACATCCAAAAAGCGTTCCGGGTCGGACATGACGATTCCTCAGGCAGCGGGCACACCGTGGCCAGTAGACGGCGACGCGGCAAGCGCGGCGCCAAGGGGTGCAGTGTACGAGCGTTCGAACGACTGCACGCCTGGAACCAGCGCAGCTCGCACATGGCCGCGCTCACTCTACCGGCACATCGTAGGCGGTCTGTGGTGTGGGCTCGGGGCGGAAGGTGAAATGCCACCACTCCATCGGGTAGTTGGCAAAGCCTTCGGCCGCCATGGCCCGCAATAGGTGCTGACGATGCGCACGCTGCGCACCGCTGATATCGGGTGCATCGGTATGCGCACGCGGATCGAAGAAATCGAAGTCGGTCCCCATATCAACCGCGTGGCATGCACCGTACCGGCAGTCCAGCAATCCCAGGTCCAGGGTGGCGCCGCGGCTATGTCCCGAGGTCTCGGCAATGTAGTCGCCCAACAACGCCTGCTTGTCCACACGCGGGTAGTACTGCGGCTTGGTCGCCTGATCCTGTAGGTCCGCCGCCCACGCCACAAATGCATGCACCGCCCGCACCGGCCGATAACAATCGAACACCTGCAGGCGATAGCCCGCTGCCTTGAGCGTATGCGCCACCCGTGTCAACGCCTCGGCCGCCGGCCGCAACAGATAACACCGCGGTGCGAGATACCCGGGCACCACGCGCCCGGTGAAGTTATTGCTGCCTGCATAGCGCATGTCGACGGCGATCTCCGGCGCGAGCGTGCCCACGTCGATCAGACCCGCCTCGGCAGCAGTGGTCGCCGGCGAAATGACCGGCGCTGCGGTGGCAGCAAAGCATGTGCTTGCCAACGACGCTGCAAGTAACAGCCAGCCCAGCACGGGCTTCTGGCGGCTCGAAGGCATTGCGGGACTGCGGGCTGGGCGTGGATGCGTCATCTGCGAAGCATAGGCGATCGGCGCGGCAAGAAGCGCCGAAGCAATCTTTGTGTGAGGCGCCCCATGCATCGTCCGATGGATCGCGAAGATTGCACCTGGGCTCCGGCATTTCCTTATTCCCGGATATCATCACGATGCACCGTTTCGCCAAGCCTGGCGGGTTGGACTAGGCGCCGGGCCAGACCACGATTCTAGATCTCGGCTGGTTGCTGAAGACGCATGATCAGGCGCGCAAGCTGTTTAACAGGGTCAACGCGCGCCTGTCGCACAAGGGTCAGAGCCTGCGCGGCGGAACCATCGTGGACGCCAAGATCCATACCGCGCCCGGTTTGGCCAACAACAAGGACGGTGAGCGCGACCTGCAGACGCACCAGACCAACAAAGGCGACCGGTACTAGTTCGGGACAAAGACCCACAAGGTGCGCCATCGCGACCTGGCGAAGAACACTGTGCAGGTACTGATGCTGTTTGCACTGTCGAGCCCGTGGCTGAAACGACAGCAGTTGATCCCCGTCGGGGTGATGGTGTGTCTGCAAAATGCTCCAGAAGCGGCAACCATCGAGGGTTTGAGCATTGTCGGTGTGGTCGATGTGGCCTGCCCCATACTCCGACCGCATCGATCAGAGCATGTTTGATTCAGTCTCCTTGCGGATCATGGCCGTACCTCCCCGATACCGGATTCACCGGCACGTCCGGCACGTCCGGCAAGTCCGGCAAGTCCGGCAGACAATTCAACAAGTCAGCGCAATCCCAAATACGTCGCTCGATGTGCTGTCATTTCAAGGCGACACTGCGCCGCATCCACTAGGCCGGCCTGCCCGCTATCGGGGTCGTAGAAACATTTCTCGTCGCGATCAGCAATCCACTGACGCTGCTGATCCCTCAGCTTGATCTTCTCCTCATCACCAAGTCGCTTAATCAAGGCCTTGTAGACCTTATTAAGTTTTGCATCCTGATACTCATGCTCGGTCGCAATGCAATCCTGCATTGCGGGAGTCGCACCTGCAGCGGCAGTAATACAGTCATCATAGGAAGGTCTTAGCGCAGGAGAATCTTCCGTTGACGGTGAAGATGTGGACTTGTGAGCTTGGCTAGCGGACGAGCCGGACGTTGGTTGTTTTGAGGTAGACCTGGACTCTATGCCGTCCGTTGAGGGTGCCGACGCATTTGCGGAAGTCGCAGCAGCGGAGTAGACGGATGTATCGAGCGACGGCGATTGCCCGCCACAGGCAGCGGTCAGTACGCACAACGTCATCACACACAAAAGGGGCAGAGGTTTGAGAAGAGGCATCGTTGAGACTATTCCTTGAGAGGAAAGATACTGACGGAAAGCATTTGAAGGCCTAGCGCCACGCAACGGGATAAGAATGAAAGGCACGAAGGTGCTCGAATAGTGCTCACTGATCCAACGGCGGGGTGTACTGCTGCTTGGAAGCATCGAAGGTATAGCTCACCGTGTCGGAGGCGTCCAGGACACGGACCTTGCCTGGACCGGAGACGGCAGTGCCTTTCATGACAACCCGCAGTGTCGGCATCGCACCAGTCTGGTCCGGCTCGAAGCTCAGCGTTCCGGTGCTGGAGGCGCACTTCATCGTCCCGCCGTCGTCGCACGCTGCACTGTTGTCTTCACCGGTCGCAACGGTACCCAGGTAAACCCAGCCCTTGTAGTCGCCCAGATCGTTCTTGTTCGGATCGAAGCTGAAGAGGGCCAGGCCCAGGCTGCTGACGCCGGTTGCAAACCGAGTGGTCGGCACCGCCAGCAGCAGGTGACCGTCCTTGGTTTCGGTACGTTGCGGCTCGCGCTTTTCATCGAGCGGATCGGCCTGCTCGTTCGCGCCGAAATCGCCAGCCCACTGCTGCGCGTGAAACAGCGTCCATGCTGGCTTGCCGCCAACATCGCCGAGCACATAGGTCGCCTGGCTAATGGCGACGCCAACGCCGGGGTCTGGGCCGTCGCTTTCCTCTGCCTTGCCATACTTTCCCGGCCCGGCATTGGCGAAACCGGTGTAATAGTGCTTGCCACCCAAGTCGAAGCGATAGCCATACCAGAAGGTGGCCAGCGCACCGTTGTCGACGGTGTAGGACGCTGACCCGTCGCCCTTCATTCCATAGATGTCATTCAGCACCTGCCCGGGGGCCGGCACTTCGACGGCGATCTGCTGGGGCTGCGCTGCGAGCGACGTCGCCGGTGTTGCGGGTGTCGTCTCGGTAGGCGCCGGCGGCGTGCCGGCCTGCGCGGCATCGCTGGCCTTATCCGAGCAACCAGCAAGGACCAGCATCGCTGCCGCCCATAGCGCTGTCTTCCTGAGATTCATCACGCGACATCCTTCTATTTTTGTCAGGGGAAAATCCTATCAAGAATGCGATGCAGGTCCAGTGGATTGACCCAAAGCGCCTCGATCACGGAAGGCAGCGAACTCCTCCCCTACAGAACGCGGCCCGCCCTACCGCCGATTGAATCCGCTCAACGCGATGCACCGTGTCACCTGGCTCCGAGCTCGCCCGGAGTAAGCGGTACAGCCGGCGACTGCGTCGGTCGTGTCAACGCATGCAAGATCCGCAGATCCTCGGCATCCAGCGTATCAGCGCTGTTGCCGCGATAGTGGTGGTGGAAGGCCTGCAGCGTGGCGGCGGGGTCGTCGAGGCTGTAGCCCAGCAGGGCCAGCGCCTGCCAGGGATCGAAATCCGCCGGTGCCGGTGGCGTATCGGGTGCGGGCCAGCGGCCGAAGCCGGCATCGGCCAGGCGTTTCCACGGGAACAGCGGCCCTGGGTCGTTCTTGCGTGTGGGAGCGACGTCTTCATGACCGACGATCTGGGTGCGCGGGATGCGCAGCCGCGTGCACAGGTCATCCAGCAATACCAGCAGGCTGTCGATCTGCGCTGGCGCGAACGGTTCGCTGCCGTCGTTGTCCAGTTCAATGCCGATCGAGGCCGAATTGATGTCGGTGATGGTGCCCCAGCGGCCGGCACCGCCATGCCAGGCACGCTGCGCATCGCTGACCAATTGGTAGCGCTGCCCATCCTCGCCGATCAGGTAATGCGCACTGACGCGGCCGCCGCTGTTGCGCCCACGCAACGTGCTCAGGCTCTGCTGCACCGAGTGCTGGTCGGTGAAGTGCAGCACGATCAGGATCGGCCGCCGCGTGTCGTAATTGGGCGACGGCACCCACTGCGCAAGCGGGTTGCGCTGCGGCGCGTGCGCGCAGGCACCCAGCGACAGCGCGGCCATGCAGACCATGGCCCGCAGCCATGTCGAAGAACACGAAAGTGGAACAAGCGGCATCGGATTTCTCTTGAAGGCACTCGGAGCGGCTGACTCCATCTGGCGAATCGACGCCAGCGCGATACAGATGCTGACGGCTGCAGTGTACGAGAGGAAACGCGGACTCCGGGTCATGGCCGTGTCCGCTGACGGTGACTGCGGTGGCTTGCGACCGGTCACAGGTGGTTCGCCACCTGACAGGGGTCCGGCGAGTCCGCCTGGCTGTCGACCATGCGGATCGCAAAGCGACGTGCCAACCTGGGCCCCGACGCGCGGTCCGCAGCAACGCCCAATCGATCGAAGCATCCCCCTGGCGGCAGCAGGTCATCACACCACCACAACTCACCCGACGCTGGGGAGCGATGACCGCTTGCGGCCTGCGCACCGCGAGGCGTCCCGCGTACACTCATCATCATGCGTGCAGCCGCAAGGGGGGGGAAGGTCGGTGCGCCGTTCTTCCATCCATGCTGCATCGCTGCCCACGTGTACTCACCCCCGAGATGTTCATGCCCTTGTCGCGCCGCCTGCTGACGTTGCTGTTGATGGCACTTGCGCTGCCCGGAAGCGCAACGCCCACGCGCACTTCAGCTTCGCCAGTAGCCCCTTTTGCGGTCAGCCAGGCGCAGCTGACAGCGGACTACTGGATCCAGCGCAGCGGCAATGCACAGGTGCCGCATCTGAACGCGACACAGATCGCCGCCTTCAATGCCCGCCTGTTGCGCGACGATGCGTCCATGCACGATCTGTCGCAGCTGCCCGAGGTCATGCCCGGCGACGCGGTACGTGCGCGAATCGAAGCACTGTCGGCGCCGCCGACGCGTGCGCTCTACGGCGCCGATGGAGATGTCATCGACCCAGTGCGCCTGTCGGCGTTGCGCCGCACGCTGGCATTGGATGCCCTCCCCGCAACGGTGGCGCCGCACTTTGCGCTGGTGGTGCAGCGCGCGGCATTGCGCACCTTCCCCACCACCCAGCGCGTGTTCACCAGTCCCGACGATCGCGATATCGACCGCTTCCAGGAATCGGCCCTGTCTCCAGGCACGCCGGTCGCGGTGCTGCACACCAGTGCCGATGGCGCGTGGCGGTTCGTGCTTGCGGCCAATTATGCAGCGTGGATCGCTGCCGACCGGGTCGCTGAAGGCAGTCGCGAGCAGGTGTTGCGGTACGCACAACGCGGTCCACGCATGCTCGTCACCGGCGCCCGCGTGCAGACTGCCTACACCCCGGAGCTACCCGCCGTCTCGGCACTGTGGCTGGACATGGGCACCAACCTGCCCCTGGATACCGACTGGCCATCGCAGCAGCCGGTCAACGGACAACTGCCGCTGGCTGCCCACGTGGTGCAACTGCCACTGCGCGATGCCGATGGTCGCTTGCAGTTGGTGCCGGCCTTGGTCCCGCGCGGTGCGGATGTGCAAGCCGGTCCCTTGCCGGCAACCGATGCCGCGTTGCTGCGGCAGGCCTTCAAGTTCCTCGGCGAACGCTATGGCTGGGGCAACGATTACGATGCGCGCGATTGCAGCGGTTTTGTGCTGGATATCTACCGCAGCCTGGGGATTGCGCTGCCACGCAACACCGGCGATCAGGCGCGCAGCCCGACCCTGCGCAAGGTTGCATTCGATGCACGCGCACCGCAGTCGCAACGTCTGCAGCAGCTGGCGCAGCTGCGCATCGGCGACCTGATCTATATCCCTGGCCACGTGATGCTGGTGATCGGGCATGAGCGTGGCGCGCCCTGGGTGATCCACGATGTGGCCGGCGCCAACTATCGCGCCGCCGATGGCAGCGTGCAGCGTGCGCGCCTGAACGGCGTAACGGTGACGCCGCTGTTGCCGTTGCTGACCACCGATGGCACACCCTTCGTCGATCACATCACCCGCATCCAGCGCATCGCGCCAATTGATTCCCCATGAAGATCACCGGCTTCCGCCTTGGCATGCTACGCGTGCCATTGAAAACTCCGTTCAAGACCGCGGTACGCACCGTACAGGCGATCGAAGACGTGGTGGTGCTGCTGCAAACCGATAGCGGCCATATCGGTTATGGCGCCGCGCCGGCCACCGCGCCGATCACCGGCGATACGCACGGCAGCATCATCGCCGCAATCGGTCACTGCATCGCACCGCAGTTGATCGGCCAGGACGTGGCCGAACTCAATCGACTGTGCGGGCTGGTGCAACATGCGCTGGAACGCAATACCAGCGCCAAGGCCGCAGTGGAGATCGCACTCTACGATCTGTGGGCGCAGACCTTCGGTGCGCCGCTCTATCAGCTGCTTGGGGGTGGCGCCCCGCGCATCACCACCGACATCACCATCAGCGCCGATACCATCGACATCATGGTCGCGCAGGCGCAGTCGGCATTGGGGCGCGGCTATCGATCGCTGAAGATCAAAGTGGGTAAGGACAGCGCGTCGGATGTCGAACGCGTCAAGGCGATCCACGCAGCCGTCGATGGGCGCGCATCGCTGCGCCTGGATGCCAACCAGGGCTGGACACCCAAACAGGCCGTGCGCAGCATGCGCCTGCTGGAAGACGCCGGCATCGTGCTGGAATTACTCGAACAGCCGGTCAAGGCCGCCGACATCGATGGACTCGCCTTCGTCACCGCGCGCATCGACACCCCGGTGATGGCTGACGAAAGCGTGTTCTCGCCATTACAGGTGATCGACATCATCCAGCGCCGCGCGGCCGACATCGTCAACATCAAACTGATGAAGACCGGTGGCCTGTCCAATGCCATCCGCATCGCCGATATCGCGGCGCTGCACGGCGTCCCGTGCATGATCGGTTGCATGATCGAATCCAGCATCAGCGTCGCCGCCGCCGTGCATCTGGCGGTGGCCAAGGCCGACAGCATCACCCTGGCCGACCTGGATGCACCGGTGTTGGGGCAGTTCGACCCCACCGAGGGCGGCGTGCAGTTCGATGAGGCGCAGATCCATATCGATGACTCGCCAGGCCTGGGCATCCGCCGCATCCGCGGGTTGGAACTGCTGCCCGACTGACCTGGCCATCGCAGCCGGCATGTCGGGCGACAGGCCACGGAGCGCTTGAGTAGCGAGGCATGCATACTCTTGCCGCCTGCGTAAGCCCTCCGCACGGCAAGAACGACGTATGCAGCGATGGCGATTCCAGCGCATCGCCCTGGCCCGCATCTGCAGTCGTCATCGCCATGCGCCATACACCCGCATTGCTGGGTACAGTAGGCCTGCCGCACCCGATGCCATCGGGTGCGGCAGGCGTGCCGTCGTCCACACTAAAGACACCGCATTCCTCACCAGCTCGTCCCCCTGCCGTCCGGAGCCCGCATGCGCCTTGCCATCCTGTTGCGATCCACCCTGCTGCTGGCGCTTGCACTGTGCAGCAGCGGCGTCCAGGCAGGCGAACCGATCCAGGCGCTGCAGCAGGCACGCGCGCTGATCGTGGTGACCACGCCGGACTGGAACAGCACCCAGGCACGACTGCAGACCTTTGCGCGTGTGGATGGCAGATGGGTACCGGCCGCACCGGGATTTGCGGTGGCACTTGGCCGTCACGGCAGTGCATGGGGCGAAGGCCTGCACCCGGCACAGTCGCAAGGTCCGCACAAACGCGAAGGCGATGGCCGCAGTCCGGCCGGGGTGTTCGCCATTGGCCCGGCATTTGGGTATTCCGCCAGCATCGACAGCGCCATGCCGTATCAGGCGATGAGCGCCACGCATTACTGCATGGATGTGCCCAGCTCGCCGCTGTACAACCGCATCGTCGATGCGGCGCAGGTCGGTGAAGCGGCGGTCGCCGGCTCCACCGAGCCGATGCGCCTGGACCTGCGCCATCCCGGCGATGCACGGTATCGCGAAGGTTTCGTCATCGCGCATAACCCCAACAACATCGCCGGGCGCGGCAGCTGCATCTTTGCGCATCTGTGGCGCACGCCGGGGCAGTTCACCGCTGGCTGCACGGCGATGGAGCCTGCCGACATGCAGCGTCTGCTGGCCTGGTTGAAACCTGCCGACACGCCGCTGTTCGTCTTGTTGCCGCGTGCCGACTATGCGCGCCTGCAAGCGCAATGGCAGCTGCCCGACCTGCGCGAGGCCGCGCCATGAGCACGCCAACGCCGCCGCCCGATAGCACCGGCCTGATGCGTGTCGTCAGCCGCTGGCAGATCGTCGGCTTGTCGATCAACGATGTGATCGGCAGCGGCATCTATCTACTGCCTGCGGCCACCGCTGCACTGCTGGGGCCGATGAGCCTGTGGGCGGTGATGCTGGCCGGGCTGGCGGTGGCCTTGCTGGTGCTGTGTTACGCGCAGGCAGCAAGTTATTTCGACACGCCCGGCGGCAGTTATCTCTACACGCGCGAGGCGTTTGGCCCGTTTGTCGGGTTTCAGATCGGCTGGATGATCTGGCTCACCCGTATCAGCTCGGCGGCGGCTTTGAGCAACGGGCTGGCCGATGCGGTGGCGCGGTTCTGGCCCACCGCCTCCACCGATGCCTGGGCGCGAACCTTGGTGGTGGTCGGCTCGCTGGGTGTGCTGACAGCGATCAACGTGATCGGCGTGAAGTCGGCCGCACGCACCGGCATCGCCCTGGTGATCGGCAAGCTGGTGCCGTTGCTGCTGTTCGTGGCGATCGGGTTGTTCTACGTGGACTGGTCGTGGGCGTTTGCCGGCACGTCCCCGGACCTGCGCGACCTGGGCAATCTCGGCGAAGCCGCGCTGCTGCTGCTGTTTGCCTACGCGGGTTTCGAAAACATTCCCGCAGCTGCCGGCGAATACCGCAACCCGCGCCGCGACGTGCCATTTGCGCTCATCACCATGATCGTGACGGTGACCTTGATCTATGCCGCAGTGCAGGTCGTCGCGCAAGGCACACTGCCCAATCTCGCGGCCTCGCCGACACCGTTGGCGGATGCGGCCAGCGGCTTCGGCGGCGAAGCGCTGGCGCTGATTCTCACCGTGGGCGCCACCATTTCCATCCTGGGCACGACCAGCAACACGGTGATGCTCGGGCCGCGCTTTCTGTTTGCGCTTGCGCAGGACGGTTACGGGCCGGCGTTTCTGGCGCGCGTGCATCCACGTTTTCATACCCCGGCGGCAGCGGTGCTCACCCAGGGCGTGTTGTCGCTGGCGCTCGCGTTGTCCGGTTCGTTCACCCAGCTGGCGCTGCTGTCGATGGTCACGCGCCTGTTCGCCTACATCGGCACGGCAGCGGCGGTGATCGTGCTGGCGCGCCGCTATCGGCAACGCACCGATACGTTGCGGTTGCCGGGAGGCCCGCTCATTCCCATCGCGGCATTGCTGCTGTCGCTGGGCTTGCTGGCCAGTGCCAGCTGGCAGAATCTGGCGGCGGCAGGCGTGGCATTGCTGGTGGGCTGGGCGTTCTACCTGTTTCCGCGCAAGCCGGTCTAGCGGCTTCGCAACGCGCTCGCGCCGCGCTCACGCACGTCTAACCGGGCACGCCCAACGCTGCGCGCTCACCTGCATGGGAGCTTGCGATGAAACTGCGCCGCGTCTACAGCACACCCGATCTTGAAAGCGCGCAGCGCGTGCTGCAGTCCGCGCGCAGTGCCGGCATCGACAATGAGGCGTTGTCGCTGATCGCACGCTCGGATATCGAACTGCACGATGTGCCGGACGAGCGCAAGGATGCCAAGACCGATTTCGTGCCCGCCGCAGCGCGCGGTGCAGCCACCGGTGGCGCGGCCGGGTTGGTGGCAGGCCTGGTGGCAGTGGCGGTGCCGCCGATCGGCCTGACCCTGGCTGGCGTGGGCGTCATGGCACTGGCCGGCGCCCTGGTGGGCAGCTGGTCGTCGGCCCTGGTTGGTGCCACCGTGCCCGACCCGGTGCGTCGTCAGTTCGAAGACGAAATCGAGGCCGGCCGCGTCCTGGTCGTCATCGATGCCGACGAACAGGCACTGCAGGCGGCGGAGTCGTCAGTCGTCGCCGCTGGCGCCAAACCGCTGCCATACCAGTCAGCCTCGGCAGCGGTATGAAATGCATGGCCTGCGGTGAGCGCAGCACGCCTGTTCCCGGGCGCCGAGCGATGTACACCTGCACGTGCGGCGGGTCTTGACCCAACCATCACCTGGCGTGCCGCGCTGTTAACACCGCGCTGCTTAGGTTGGTCCGCACATTCGCAACGACGGAGACGAGCATGAACGTGCCGTACCAGATTCCAGGCCGCGCACCGGACGAAGACCGCAGCCAGAACGTATCCAATTACTGGCGTGAGCGTTTCACCGAAGAGCCGTACTACACCGAAGGCGAACGTTACGAGGATTACGAAGGCGCCTATCTCGTAGGGCACGAAGCGCGCATTCGCGAAAACGCGCGCGCCTACGATCAGGTCGAGGCCGAACTGCATCGCGACTGGGAAGCCAAGCGCGGCACCGATGGCCTGAGCTGGAGCAAGGCGCGCCACGCCGTCAAGCGTGCGTGGGAAAACGCCACCGATTTTGTCGCTGGCGACAGCAAATCCAAGCCGTAACCAACAACGCCACCGTCACGGTGACGTTGTTGTCTCGGTGCCGCTGCCGGTCAGTCCAGTGGTGGCGGCACGACGCGGGAGGTGTACGCGGTCGCATCCGCTTCCATCGCATCGCGCGTGTTCTTCTGCACGGCCACTGCGCCAAACAGACTCAATGCATACGCCATTGCATAAAAGCCTTTTTCGCTCAGTAGCAAGGTGGCGTTGAACAAGCCGATTGCCAGCAGCACCAGCGCGATGATCAGCGAAAACCAGCAGATGGCGTAGTAAAGACCTGTCACCGGAATCCCATCGGCGCGGTCACGCACGCTCTTCTGCAACGACACCGATGCGAACAGGCCAAACAACAGCAGCGTGAAGTAGTAGCCCTTCTCGTTGAGCAACATCTGCGCGTTCCATAGACCGATCAGATATGCAGCGCCGCCGGCCAACAAGGCGGCCCACGACGCAGCGATGAAGGCAGGCGAGGTTTTTTGCGTGGCCATGGAAACTCCTTTTCATGGTGAAACTGCATGATGAAACAACGATGTGAGACGCGGCCGGCCTGCGGAGAGTGACCTGCGACAAGGGCGGCCCCGGTAGCGTCGTGTAAGGTACTTGAAAACCCGACGCGGAACACGTTGCGGGAGGGCTGCAGCGTGGCCGTGCCTATCCCCTGGAGGACCTCATGTCTATCCGTCGTCTGCTCGCGTTGGCCTGTTCGGCCACCTTGTTCACCACCGGTGCCGCCCTGGCCGCACCTGCCGCCGCTCCCGCGGCCTCCATTCCCAAGGCGCAATGGCCCTTTCAGGCCGCCACCGTCGCCGACTTCGACGAGCCCTGGGCAATGACCTTCCTGCCCGATGGCACGCTGCTGGTCAGCGAGAAGCGCGGCGCCTTGATGCGTCTGGACCCCAAGACCCAGCGCAAGAGCGCGGTGACCGGCGTGCCGGCGGTCGCTTACGGCGGCCAGGGTGGATTTGGCGATGTGCTGGCCCATCCACGTTTCGCCAAGAACGGCCTGGTCTATGTGAGCTATGCCGAACCCGGCCAGGGTGACACCCGCGGTGCGGCGGTCGCGCGCGCCAAGCTCACGCTGGATGCCACCGGTGGCGGCACCTTGTCCGACCTCAAGGTGATCTGGCGTCAGAACCCCAAGGTCTCCGGCAACGGCCACTTCGGCCATCGCCTCGCGTTCGGCCCGGATGGCAAGCTGTGGATCACCTCCAGCGAGCGCCAGAAGTTCGATCCGGCGCAGGACATGAAAGCCAATCTCGGCAAGTTGATCCGTCTCAACGACGACGGCAGCGTGCCGGCCGACAACCCGTTCGCCGCGCAGGGTGGCGTCGCCGCGCAGGTGTGGTCGCTGGGCCATCGCAACATTCTGGGCATCGCGTTCGACGGCAAGGGCCGGTTGTGGGAGCACGAAATGGGCCCGGCGGGCGGCGATGAGCTCAACCTGATCCAACGCGGGGCCAACTATGGTTACCCGATCGTTTCCAACGGCGACCACTACGACGGCAGGCCGATTCCCGACCACAACACGCGCCCGGAATTTGCCGCACCCAAGATCAGCTGGACCCCGGTGATTTCGCCGGCAGGTTTTGTGATCTACAACGGCGCGCAATTCCCGGCATGGCGCGGTCAGGGCTTTATCGGCGGCCTGTCGTCGATGGCGCTTGTGCAGGTCTCGCTGGGTGATCAGCCACGCGAAGTGGCCCGTTACGACATGGGCGCACGCATTCGCGAAGTGGAGCAAGGCCCCGATGGCGCGTTGTGGCTGCTGGAGGACGAGGCCAGCGGCAGCACCGGCCGTCTGCTCAAGCTCACTCCCAAGAGCAAGGCTGCAGTCGAAAACGACGCATAGGCGGCGTGATCTAGCCATTGTCGGCACTGCCTGCGCATGCAGATGCGCAGGCAGTGCACAGCGGTCTACCGGTATGCGCTCTGTCGTGCATCCATCGATGCGTTACGGACGGCAATTTCCTCTCGCCGACGCGGCTCAGCGGCCACGCACGCGATCTGCTGCGGGCCGTTGAAGCCTGTCTGCTGTCGCGCGCAACCGCGCTTGCACCAACGATGCCATCAACGCATGCATGTACCGATGACGACAGGTACCTGCGGTGCGGCGACGGCGAGACTACGCTCACCCTGCCCCGTCACACGCTCACTGCCCCTGCCAGCGCACGCGACAGCCAGCGGCATCTTGATCACGTCTTGCACCTGATCGCATTGCAGCCGACGGCCTATCGCCGCGGCGGCGCTCCACCGCCCTGGTCAGCGCACTCAGGCGCCAAGCAACTCGAAGGTTGCCGCTTCGCCACTCTTGGCCGATGCGCACACCCAGAGATCGAACAGACCGGGCTCGGCACCGAACACGCCCTTCGGATTGGTAAACGCCAGCGCCTCGCGCGTCAGCGCGAACACCACATCCATGTGCTGGCCGGGCTGCAGCAAGACCTTGCGGAACCCCTTGAGCTCGCGCACCGGGCGCACCCGGCTTGCCACGCGATCGTGCAGATACAACTGCACCACTTCTTCGCCGGCAACGGTTCCGGTATTGGTCACGCGCGTGGTGATGGTCAGCGTGTCGTCCCAGCCAAGTTGCGCGGCGCTCAACTGCGGCTGCGCATACGCAAACGTGGTGTAGCTCAGACCGTGCCCGAACGGATACAGCGGCTCGTTGGGCATTTCGCGCCAACGCGCCTTGTATTCGGACAGCGTCGGCAGCTCGGGACGGCCGGTGCGCAGATGATTGTAAAAATACGGCTGCTGGCCGGTGACCTGCGGAAAGCTGATCGGCAGGCGCGCGGACGGGTTGTAATCGCCGAACAGCACATCGGCCACACCGGTGCCGGTCTGGGTGCCCAGATACCAGGTCACCGCAATCGCGTCGGCATCGCGCACTGCACCACTCAAGGCCAGCGCGCGGCCATTCCGCAGCAACACCACCATCGGCGTGCGGGTCGCTGCAACCGCTTCGGCCAGCGCCTGCTGCGCCGGCGGCAAGGTAATCTCGGTACGCGACTGCGCCTCGCCACTGAAACGCTGCGGCTCGCCGAGCGCCAGCACCACCACGTCGGCAGCCTGCGCGGCATCGATGGCCGCGGAAATGCCGCCCGGCAGCGCCTCCTCAAGGCCACAGCCCTGCACAACGCTCACATAGTCGGAGCCGACCACGGCACGCACGCCCTGCTCCAGGGTCACGTAACGTGCCTTGTCGCCGAACAACGTCCAGCACCCTTCGATGTTCTCGCGGTCCTGCACGAACGGGCCGATCAACGCGATCCGCTGACCGCTCTTGCTCAGCGGCAGCACCGCGCCGTCGTTCTTCAGCAACACGATCGAACGCCGCGCCGCATCGCGCGACAACGCATCGTGTGCAGGCAGGTGGGCGTTATCGGCTTCGCGCGCCGGGTCCAGCGAGCGATACGGGTTGTCGAACAGGCCGATCGCCTCCTTCAGCTGCAGGATGCGGCGCACGCTGGCATCCAGCGTGGCCATCGGCACCTCGCCGCTTTCCACCAGCGAGGGCAGATGCGCGGCATAGAAGCCGCTCTGCATGCTCAGGTCCAAGCCAGCCAGGAAGGCTTTCTTGGTCGCGTCGCGCTCATCGGCCGCGTAGCCGTGCGCGATCAATTCCATATCGGCGGTGTAGTCGGAAATCACCACCCCCGGGAACTGCCATTGCCCGCGCAGGATCTCGGTCAGCAGTTCGTGGTTGGCGCTGGCCGGCACGCCGTTGATGTCGTTGAACGAGGACATCACCGTCAATGCACCGGCATCGAAGGCGGCCTTGAACGGCGGCAGATGCACATCGCGCAGCGTCTGCGGCGCGATGTCCACGGTGTTGTATTCCATGCCCGCCGCCACTGCGCCGTAGGCGGCGAAGTGCTTCGGGGTGGCCAGCAACGCGTCGTCGGCTTTCAGATCGCTGCCCTGGAAGCCACGCACGCGCGCGGCGGCGAACGCCATGCCCAGCACCACGTCTTCGCCGGCGCCCTCGGCGCCACGGCCCCAGCGCTGGTCGCGGGCGATATCCACCGCCGGTGCGTAGGTCCAGTGCAGGCCGGCGGCGGTGGCTTCGATCGCGGTGGCGCGCGCGGTGCGCTCGGCCAGTTCCGGCTCGAAGCTGGCCGCTTCGCCCAGCGGGATCGGGAACACCGTGCGCATGCCATGGATCACGTCGGCCGCCAGGATCACCGGGATGCCCAGGCGGCTCTCTTCCACCGCCACTTTCTGGATCTGCACGCCCAACGCGGCGCCCACGCCGTTGAACAGCGAGCCGACCCGGCCTTCGCGCACCTGCTGCAGCACCTCATCGGCATTGCGCACGTTGGCTTCGGGATTCACGTCCGGCGCGAACGGCCGCACCATGTCGGCGAACACACCCAACTGGCCGACCTTCTCTTCGACGGTCATCCGGGCAATCAGGGTTTCGATGCGATCAGCAGCCATGAGATCCTTGAGAAAACGTTTACATGGCCGTCAATTCTAGCCTGCGGCGGCCGCCGGGGTGCAAGTCTTTGACGCCGGGATTCGAGATTCGGGATTTGTAGGGGCCGGTTCACGGCATGTTGCGGGCCAGCGTGGCGGCGGTTCCCGGCGACCCTCGATACTCCCGGTTCCCTGCATGCAGCGAGAAGCCGGAAAGGCGAGTGGTTGGCGACACTCAGGCCGCCCGCTCCCGTTCGATGATGACGCCGACTGCCTGTGCACCGCGCACCGCACCGGGCTTGCTGAGCTTCAGCCGCAGCCAGCGCACGCCGAACTCATCCAGCACGATCGCCGCGCAGCGCTCGGCCAGCGTTTCGACCAACCCGAAGTCGGAGGCCTGCACGAACTCGATCAGCCGCTTGCTCACCGCCTTGTAGTTCAAGGTCTGGGCAATGTCGTCGCTGGCCGCCGGAATGCGGTTGTCGAACCCCATCTCCAGGTCGAACCGCAAGGTCTGCCGGATCCGCCGCTCCCAGTCGTAGATGCCGATCAGCGCATCGATTTCCAGGCCTTCGATAAAAACTTTGTCCATTGGGAGCCGTGATTGGGGATTCGGGATTGGGGATTGGCAAGAGCGCGACAGACAGCGGTAGAGAGACTAGCTTCTACGAATCTCCAATCCCGACTCCCGAATCCCGCGCCGCCGCCAGCGGCGGCAAGCCCGCCATATCCCAGCGCGGCGTCACATGCACCTCGGCGCCGGCGCGCTGCCCGGCTTCCAGCCGTAGCGCACCGGCGAAGGCGATCATCGCGCCGTTATCGGTGCACAGGGCGGGCCGCGGGAAGCACACCCGGCCGCCCCGACGCTGCGCGGCCTCGTGCAGCTGCGCGCGCAAGCGCTTGTTGGCGCCCACCCCGCCGGCCACGACCAGCGTGTTGCAGCCGGCCGCGTCCAGCGCGCGCAGGCATTTGATCGCCAGGGTCTCCACCACCGCATCCTCGAAGCCGCGCGCAATGTCCGCCCGCGTGGTGTCGGACTGGTCGCTGGCGCGCCACGCCAGCAGCACCTGGGTCTTGAGTCCGCTGAAACTGAAATCCAGACCCGGCCGATCGGTCATTGGACGCGCGAACCTGTAGCGCCCCGGCGTGCCGGTTTCGGCCAGCGCCGCCAGCTGCGGGCCCCCCGGATACGGCAGGCCCATCATCTTGGCGGTCTTGTCGAAGGCCTCGCCGGCCGCATCGTCCAGCGTCTCGCCGAGCAGTTCGTACTGGCCCAGAGCCTTCACCGACACCAACTGGGTGTGGCCGCCGGAAACCAGCAGCGCCACGAACGGCGGCTGCGGCGGGTCGTCTTCCATCAACGGTGCCAATAGATGGCCTTCCATGTGGTGCACCCCGATCGCCGGCACATCCAGCGCCCAGGCCAGCGAACGCGCCACACCGGCCCCGACAAGGAGTGCGCCGACCAGGCCCGGGCCGGCGGTATAGGCCACTCCATCGAGTTCGTCGATACGCAACCCGGCCTCACCCAGGGTCTGGCGGATCAGTGGCAACAGCTTGCGCACGTGGTCGCGGCTGGCCAGTTCCGGCACCACCCCGCCGTACTCGGCATGCAACGCGATCTGGCTGTAGACCGCATGGGCACGCAGCGCCGGCACCCCGGACAAGGCGGTGTCGTAGACCGCTACGCCAGTCTCATCGCACGATGATTCGATCCCAAGGACTTTCACGGCAGCTCGGCAGAGAGAACAGGCGCCTATTTTCGCAGTTTTTGTACTGCGCAGATGCGCCGGCGGCGATATGCTGCGCACCCGCATCCGCAGCGCCGGATCGGGCGCAAACGCACGCTCTGACGGGCTTGTCGAGGTAAATATCGGCAGGGGCTTGCAGGTCGTTGGCAAGTCGTTATAATGCGCGGCTCGCCGGGGCAACCCGGAAATTCCGTCACGCGAGTCCGCTCGCACCCGCCCGGGGCTCCCGGACGGAAATCCCATTATCTGGAGAACCCATGCCCAGCGTTAAAGTCCGCGAGAACGAGCCCTTCGAATTTGCGCTCCGCCGTTTCAAGCGCACCTGCGAAAAGGCCGGCGTGCTGGCCGAAACCCGCAAGCGCGAGTTCTATGAAAAGCCGACCCAGGAGCGTAAGCGCAAGGCTGCCGCTGCTGTGAAGCGTCAGTTGCGTCGTTCCTCGCGCGACGTCACCAAGCGCCAGCGCTTGTACTGATCGAACGCGGTTCTTGCCGGTGGGTCTGCGCTGTAGGCGCGGCCCATCGAAGAGAGCCCAAGAGCCGGCACGCGCAAGCGTCGCCGGCTTTTTGTATTGGTCCGTCGACCGGATCGAACTACCTCATGGGCGATGCGACGCCGCCGGCTCCCGCCGCGCAGCGCCATCCCGCCCATTCAGCCGATGCACGTTGCCACCGCAGCGCGCCGGCCTCCCTCACTACGTAACCAGGAGTTACCGCATGCCCCTCAAGCAGCAGCTCACCGATGACATGAAGGCCGCCATGAAGTCCGGCGACAAGCACAGCCTGGGCGTGATCCGGCTGATCAACGCCGCGATCAAGCAGAAGGAAGTGGACGAGCGCATCGAGATGGACGATGCTGCGGTGATCGCCGTGCTCGACAAGATGGTCAAGCAGCGCAAGGACTCGGTCACCCAGTACGAGGCCGCCGCACGCGAGGACCTGGCGCAGATCGAGCGCGAGGAGATCGTGGTGATCGAGCGCTACCTGCCGGCCAAGATGGGCGAAGCCGACATCGTCGCCGCCATCCAGGCTGCCATCGCGCAGACCGGCGCCAGCAGCCCGGCCGACATCGGCAAGCTGATGGGCGCGCTCAAGCCCAAGCTGGCCGGTCAAGCCGACATGGGCCTGGTCTCGACCTTGGTCAAGCAGCACCTGGCAGGCTGATTGGTCCGCCCTGCCCTGCGCCAAACGCCAGGGCACTGCGGGCAGCGGGGGGTGCATGACTGCAGTGCGTCGGTGAGTCGTCATCGGCGCCGCCTTCGTTGTAGATGCTGGGCGGTTTGTGTTGCCGCAGTGCGTGCTCACGCCATAGCGCAACACCGCCGTACGCAGGACCTTCAAACACGCTTGCACGCCGAAGACGCGACGCCTTATCCGAAGGCGCCAGACAGCAGCCGCATCGTGCACTGCCCAAGCGCAGTGTCCGCCGATTGACATAGGCACAGCCCGCCGCACGCGCGCGCTTTCACCCCTCCTTCGATTTGGCCCTGCTAGAACGGGTACGCCAGCGCAGGCGTGGGCAAGGTCTTACCGCATACCAACCTTGCTGCGACCCACCTGCGCGCACAACGGTATGCGCCAAGGATGTTCCCGACGGTGACGACGCTTTCAACCGCCTATCTGCATAAGCACGTGAGCCGTCTGCAGCGCAGCGTGCCGATGGCGCTGCTGAACCGCTTTATCGAAATCGACGTCATGACGCAGGCTGCGTCGTTGTCGTTTTACGCCCTCTTGTCGCTGGCACCGTTGCTGGTGCTGCTGTTGTGGCTGACGGCTTCGCTGTATCCGCCCGCGCAGGACGCGTTGGTGCAGCAGGTTGCACAACTGGCGGGGGGCAGCGCTGCCGAAGTCGCCCAGACCATCATTCGCAACGCCACCGCCCAGCCCGGCGTTGGCTCGCTGGCAGGCTTGTGGAGCACGCTGCTGCTGTTCATCGGTGCCACGGCGGTGTTTGCGCAGCTGCAGAACGCCTTGAACCTGATTTTTCGTACCGACAAGCAGCGCCTCGACGGCCTGATGGCGTGGCTGAAGAAGCGCGTGTTCTCGTTCGGCGTGATCCTGGCACTGGGCTTTTTGCTGATCGTGTCGATGATCGCCACCACTGCGTTGCAGGTGGTGTTTGCGCGCCTGCCGTCGGTGCTGCCGGCCGTGGGCTATGTCACCACGCTGGCCCTGTATTCGTTGGCGTTTGCCTTCCTGTATCGCTATCTGCCCGACCGCACCGTGGATTGGCGCCAGGCGTTTCTGGGGGGCGTCATCACCGCGCTGCTGTTTGCGCTGGGCCGCTATGCCATTGGCGTGTACATCGCCACCGCGGCGCCCGGCAGCGCATACGGTTCGATGGGCACATTGGTCATTCTGCTGGTCTGGATGTACTACGCTTCGGTGGTGTTCTTCGTCGGTGCATTGATCACCGCGGTGATCGACGAACGGGTGCGCTCGCACCGCAAGTTGCGCGAGGCCGGCGTGGATCCGGAGCATCCGCCGGTGCTCGCGCCGGCAGCCGATGCGCCGGTCGCGTCGGCAGCCCCGCAGCCGACATCGCCGCCACACAGCTGAGCGTGAGCTGATGCGGGCAGCGGCAACGCAGGCGCGCGCCCTCTAAGAGTGGCTAACAAAACGTAGCGAGCAGTCGTCAGGCGGGTGTGGACGGCGCGCAGGAACCGCAGTGTACGAGTGGTACATGCCGATTCCGAGCACCNNGTTTTGTTAGCCGCTCTAAAGCAAGGCGGCCGCCGGCCGCTGCGATATCCTAGCGGGATGGCCCGCATCCCCGACGCATTCATCGACGAACTGCTCGCACGCACCGACATCGTCGAGGTGGTGGGCGGCCGCGTGCCGCTCAAGCGCCAGGGCAAGGAATATTCGGCACGTTGCCCGTTCCACGACGAGCGCTCGGCCTCGTTCACCGTATCGCCAACCAAGCAGTTCTATCACTGCTTCGGCTGCGGCGCGCATGGCACGGCGATCAGCTTTTTGATGAATTACGACCGCCTCGAGTTTCTCGATGCGGTCGACGAGCTGGCCAAGCGCGCCGGCATGGAGATCCCGCGCGACACCCAGCAGCGTACGCCGCAGCAGCAGGACGACAGCCGCGAGCTGTATTCGGCACTGGAAGCGGCCACCAAGTTCTTCCAGCGTCAGCTCGAAGGCAGCGCGCGCGCGGTCGAGTATCTGGATGGGCGCGGTGTGGATGCGGAGAACCGTGCGCGTTTCCAGATCGGCTATGCGCCCGATGGCTACAGCGCATTGAAGGACACCCTGGGCACCGATGCGCGTCGCATGAGCGTGCTCGAACGCGCCGGGCTGTTTTCCAAGAACGATCGCGGCCACGTCTACGACAAGTTCCGCGACCGGGTGATGTTTCCGATCTTCGACCGCCGTGGCCGGGTGATCGCCTTCGGCGGTCGCATCATGGGTGTGCCGGCCGATGGCCGCGACCCGGGGCCGAAGTACCTCAATTCGCCGGAAACCGCGCTGTTCCACAAGGGCCGCGAGTTGTACGGCCTGTGGCAGGTGCGCCAGGCCAACCAGAAGATCGAGCGGCTGATCGTGGTCGAGGGCTACATGGACGTGGTCTCGCTGTTCCAGTTCGGCGTGACCCAGGCGGTGGCCACGCTGGGCACCGCCACCACGCCCGAGCATGCCGAACTCTTGTTCCGCAATGCGCCGGATGTGTACTTCTGCTTCGATGGCGACAACGCCGGGCGCAAGGCCGGTTGGCGCGCGCTCGAATCGGTGCTGCCGCGCATGAAGGACGGCCGCCAGGCGTTCTTCCTGTTCCTGCCCGACGGCGAGGATCCGGACACCATCGTGCGCAAGGAAGGCGCGCAGGCCTTCGATCAGCGCCTGAAGCAGGCCACGCCGCTGTCGCAGTTCTTTTTCGACGAGATGTCGCGCGAGATCAACCTGCACACGCTGGACGGCAAGGCGCGGCTGGCCGAACGCGCAAAGCCGATGCTGGCGCAGATTCCCGAAGGCGCGTTCGGCGATCTGATGAAGCAGGAACTGGCGCGCATGACCGGGGTGGGCGCGAGCACATCCGCGCCACAGTCCTCGCCAAAGGCACGGCCGCCCGCGCGCATGGGGGCGCCCACCCAGAAACGCAGCCTGGTGCGCGCATCGATCGCCATCCTGTTGCAACAACCCTCGCTGGCGATGAGCCTGGAAGGCGACCACGATTTTTCCGGTCTGCGCCTACCCGGCATCGAGTTGTTGATGGAGCTGCTCGCGCTGGTACGGCAACGGCCGGAAATCAGCACCGGCGCGCTGCTGGAGCACTTCGCCGAGCGCGAGGAACTGGTCGCGCTGCAGAAACTGGCCGCACAGGAGCTTCCCGGCGACGAACATAGCTGGGCGATCGAGTTGCACGACGTCGTCGCCCAGCTCGACAAGCAATTGCTGCGTCAGCGCGTGGAAGAACTGCAGGCCAAACAGCGCGCGCAGGGCCTGGACAACACCGACAAATACGAAATGCGCGAGCTGCTCAAGGCGCTCGCCGCGTTGTGATGCACCACCGCCTGCGCCATGCGGCCTGGTGCGTCGCGCTGCTCGGCGGCGCCGCGCTGGCGCAGGCAAGGCCCACAGACACGGTCCGCGATCTGGTCAGTTCCGGCCAGCCCACGCAGGCGCGCCTGCGAGAAGCCGCGGCCCAGGGCGTTACCACCGTGATCGATCTGCGTGCCCCGGAGGAGCCACGCGGCTACGACGAGATCGCAGCCACCGACGCACTGGGCCTGCGCTATGTCCGCCTGCCGATCCGCAATGCCGATGCACTCACCCCGGAGGCCGTACGCACGTTGCAGCGGGTGCTCGATCAACAGCAGCACGGCGCGGTGTTACTGCACTGCGCCACCGGCAATCGTGCGGGCGCACTGCTGGCCCTGCTCGCCGCACGCGAGGGAGCCAGCAGCGAACAGGCCTTGCAGGTCGGACGCGATGCCGGCATGCAGCCGTCGCTGGAAGCGGCGGTGCGCAAGCAACTCGGCGTCCAACCGCAGCGCTGAGAAGCTGCGCAAGCCCGGCAGCCACGACGACACAGGCTTAGGCAGCGCCCGCACGCGTCGTAGAATGGTCCGCTCCAGGCGCACAATCGCGCGATACCGTCGGATCTCGATGAAGAAGCTGCTGGCGCGGTTGCGCATTGACCCCTTCACCCTCGCGCTGCTGTGCACGGTCACGCTCGCCTCGTTGTTGCCGGTTTCCGGCGCTGCCGCCGCGATCATGGACGATGTCACCGATGTGGCGATCGCCGCGCTGTTCTTCCTGCACGGCGCACGGCTGTCGCGCGAAGCGGTCAAGGCCGGCGCGCTGCATTGGCGCCTGCATCTGGTGATCCTGGCCTGCACGTTCGTGCTGTTTCCGCTGCTCGGCCTGTTGTTCAAGCCACTGGCGCATATCGCACTGACGCCGGAGCTCTATATCGGCGTGCTGTTCCTGTGTGCGTTGCCGTCCACGGTGCAGTCGTCGATCGCCTTTACCTCGATGGCGCGCGGCAACGTGCCGGCCGCGGTGTGCGCGGCCTCGCTTTCCAGCCTGCTGGGCGTGTTTTTCACTCCGTTGCTGATGGGCGCCATGGTCGGCAGCCAGGGCGCGATGGCACACCCGGCCGAGGCCATCGGCAAGATCCTGCTGCAGCTGCTGGTGCCATTTCTGGCGGGGCATTTCATGCGCCCGTGGATCGGCGGTTGGGTCGAGCGCCATCGCGCGGTGCTGCGCTATACCGACCAGGGCACCATCCTGCTGGTGGTCTACACCGCCTTCAGCGCGTCGGTGAACGAAGGGCTGTGGCAGAAGACGCCACTGCCGGCATTGCTCGCAGTGCTGGGCGCGGCGGCGCTGTTGCTGGCAGTGGCCATGCTGTCGATCACCTTCATTGCGCGCCGGCTGGGCTTCAACCGCGCCGACGAGATCGCCATCGTGTTTTGCGGCTCGAAGAAGAGCCTGGCCACCGGCGTACCGATGGCCAAGGTGATGTTTGCCGGTGGCGGTCTGGGCGCGATCGTGTTGCCGATCATGCTGTATCACCAGTTGCAGCTGATCGTGTGCGCGTTTGTGGCCGCGCGTTATGCACGCAATGCACCAGACGAGCCGCAAGGCGCGCCCGGGGCGCATTGACGGTGCACCATCAGCGCCCAGCCGCTGCGCATCGCGTGACAGCAGTTCGCATCGCCGGAAGGTCCGGGTTGTAAGCAGATATACAACGGTTATCACGCACGTCCGCATGCGCGCGCCAGCGCTCGCTAGAGTGCTCGATCGACCTCCTGCCGCCCCACGGTGACTGTCATGACGCTGTCGTTTCGACGCCCCTCCCCGTCCTTGATCGCGCTGCTGGCGGTGCTGGCCACGCTGACTGCCTGCAACAAGCCCGCCCCGCCCGCGGCTCCCGCGCAGACCAAGGCTGCATCCACGCCAGCGCCCGCTGCCAGCATCGCCTGGCGCGAGGGCGACGTGGAAGACGCCTTCGCCGAAGCGAAGGAAAGCGGCAAGCCGATCCTGCTGTACTGGGGCGCGGCCTGGTGCCCGCCCTGCAATCGACTGAAGGCCACCCTGTTCAAGGACCCAGCCTTCATCGCGCGTACCCAGCAATTTGTCGCCGTGCACCTGGATGGCGATTCCGAAGGCGCGCAGGCCTGGGGCGAGCGCTTCGGGGTCAAGGGCTATCCCACCATCATCGTGCTGCGCCCGGATCACAGCGAAGTCACCCGGCTGGCCGGCGATGCCGATAACGCGCGCCTGGTCGATGTGTTGCGGGCCGCCGCCAAGAGCACCAGTACCGCCCAGCAATTGCTCGATAAGGCGCTGCACACGCCGCAACAGCTCAGCGCGGACGACTGGGCCGTGCTCGGCAACTATGCCTGGGGCACCGACGACCGGCTGGTCAAGCCCGCCGACGCCGCCAATGTCCTGACCCGGCTCTCCAAGTCGGCGCCGCAACCGGCGCTGCAACGCAGCTTTGCCCTGGCCGCCATTAGCGCCGCAAAGGACCCGCCAGCTGCCAACCCGGCCAATCGCACCTTGCTGGAAGCGGTGCTGGCCGACCCGGCCGAGGTGCGCGCCAATCTCGGTACCCTGAGCTATGTGCCCGCACGCCTGATCACGGCCGCCAGCAACGAGGCGGGCGTACGCGCTACGCTCTCCAACGCACTGAATCAGGCCTTGGACAAGGTCTACGCCGACACTTCACTCCCGATCTCCGACCGGCTCGGCACAGCGTATGCCCGCATCCAGCTGGCACGCCTGGCGCAAGGTCAGCCCACCGAGACGCAAGCCAAAGGCCCGCAGCCGCCGCTTCCAACCGAGGTGTCCGATCTCGTGCGCCAGCGCGTGCAATGGGCCAGCGACGCGGCCAACACCGATGAGGAGCGCCAGTCCACCATCAGCACCGCCGCGGCGTTGCTGGGAGAAGCCGGCGATGCCAGCGGTGCCGAGCAACTGCTGCTGGCGGAGCTGTCGCGCAGCAAGACGCCCTACTACTACATGCCCGAGCTGGCGGATCTGGCCGAACAGCGGGGCGACAAGAAGACTGCGCTGTCCTGGCTCAGGAAGGCCTACGAAAGCGCGCAAGGCCCTGCCACCCGGGTGCAGTGGGGCGTGATGTACGTGGATGGGCTGATCCGGCTCAGCCCCGACGACACCGCTGGCATCGAGAGCGCCGCCACGCGGGTGATCGGCGAGCTGGCTGGCCAACCGGATGGCTACCGGCAACGCACCCGGCAGCGCTTGGCCACGCTCGGCACCGCACTGAAGACCTGGAGCAAGCAGCATCGCCGGGAAGGCAGCGCAGTGCTGACGCGACTGCAACAGAAAATGCAATCCAGCTGCGATAGCAAGAACACCACCGAGTGCGCCAGCTGGCTGAGCTGAGCTGAGGTGGCGCGGCGCAGCGTGGCTGTTGCTGGCAACGCGTGATGGATCAATCAACCGGGCGAAGCTGAAATCGCGGCGTCGGCTGACGCTGACGCCGCGATTGGCTTGGACGCAGCGCAGTGGGCCCGTCTGTTCAACGCCCCCTCGCCATGTTCGGCATGCGCTGCAGGGATGCGCTGGTTTGTACAAGCGTGCTTGGCGGCGGATCTACAGCGCTGCCGCTCGCGCCACCGCGGCGACTAGCGCACCCAGGGCAACAGCAGGTGATCGACCATCAAGAAGGCGAACAGCGCCATCAGATACACGATGGAATAGCCGAACATCTTCATCGAAAACAGTTCGTCCGGCGGGTCCAGCATGCGCCACGCATACCAGAGGAACACCGCGTTGAGCACCACCGCGCCGCCCAGATAGAACACCCCGCTCATGCCCACCGCCACCGGCAGCAGGGTCACGATGGCCAACACGATCGTGTAGATGAAGATCTGCTTGCGCGTATGCGGCACACCGTGGGTCACCGGCAACATCGGGATCGCCGCCTTGGCGTAGTCGGCGCGCCGGAAGATCGCCAGCGCCCAGAAATGCGGCGGCGTCCAGATGAAGATGATCAGCACCAGGATGGAGGCATTGATCCAGTCGGCCGTGGTCGGCAGCCCGGTCACCGCCGCCCAGCCAAGCATCGGCGGCGTAGCGCCGGCCAGCCCGCCGATCACGATGTTCTGCGAGGTCGCCCGTTTCAGGTAGACGGTGTAGATCACTGCATAGCCGATCATCGAGGCGAAGGTCAGCACCGCGGTGATGACATTCACCCAGACCACCAGCATGGTCATGGAGATCGCAATCAAGACGCTGGCAAAGACCATCACCTGCCACGGCCGCACCTTGCCCACCACCAACGGACGCCAGGAGGTGCGCGCCATCTGCGCGTCGATCTTGGCATCGAGCAACTGATTGATCGCCGCCGCCGCCGAGGCGGCCAGCCAGATCCCCACAAACCCCAAGGTGCCCGCGCGTACCTGTGCCCAGGTGGGGACGCCGGGAATGGCCAGGAACATGCCCACCAACGCAGTGAACACGATCAGTGCCACCACCTTCGGTTTGGTCAGATCCCAATAATCGCGTGCGCTGACAGCCATGCTCACTCCGGCGCGCGCAGCCGCGCCAATAACGACACCAGCACGAACAGCAAGGCCACCGCGCCGCCGTTGTGCAGCACCGACACCTCCAGCGGCAAGGCCAGCTTGACGTTGAGCATGCCCAGCGTCACCTGCACCGCCACCAGCACCGCCAGCGCACTCGCCCACACGCGCATGCCCGGCGAACGCGACAGACGCCACGCCAGCCACCACAGGTACAACGCGGTCGCGATCGCCCACAACCGATGCGCCATCTGGATCGCGATGCGCGCTGCGCCATCGAGCACGCCGCCCTCGTAATCCACCCCGATCCCGCGCCACAGCGTGAAGCCTTCGCGGAAGTCATGCGGCGGCCACCACTGGCTGACGCAACGCGGGAAGTTGTCGGCAGACCAGCTGCCGCCGCCGCAGGCCAGCGCCGCGTAATTGGCACTGACCCAGCCGCCCAGCGCGATCTGCAGGCCCAGCACCGCCACACCCAGGCGCAGCAGCCACTTCAGCCGCGAAGCGTCGGCCAGCGTGATCGGCAAATGGGTCGCCCGCCATGCCATCCACACCAGCAACGAGAACATCAGCATGCCGCCGAGCAGATGGCCCATCACCACGATGGGCTTGAGCAGCAGCGTCACCGTCCACATCCCCAGCAGCGCCTGGAAGATCACCACCGCCAGCGTCAGCACCGCCGCACGCGCCAGATCGATATTGCTCCAGCGCAGCGCCGCCAGCAGCAGGATCGCCTCGCCGGCGAGCGCTACACCCATTGCCGGCATGTGCCAGCCGGACATGTACAAGGGGATCGAGAGCGCCACCAGCGCCGCTGCCGACACCACCTGCGCAATGCCCATGCGCCGGCGACGCGCGGCCAGCAGCGACAGCACCAGCACTTCCACCCCCAGCGCGCCGGCCAGGAAGCGGTGCACCTGCTCGCGCCAGGCCTTGTGCGATTCCAGCGGGCGGATCTTGCTGGCCACGTGCGTGTTGGCTTCGTCGGTGGTCTGCGGCCAGGTGACGCGGCCATAGCAGGTCGGCCAGTCCGGACAGCTCATGCCGGCGTCGGACAGGCGCACGAACGACCCGAACAGAATCGTGCTCGCAGTGAACAGCGCCGCAAGCCAGGCCATGCGGTGGAAGTGGCGGAACAATACCGGTGGCGCAAACAGATTCATCGAGACGGGCTCACATCAATTTCAGCAGCTTGACCAGATCCGCACGCAAGCCGGCCGGGTCGAACCCCGGGGCATAGCGCAGGATCACGAAGCCGTTGGGGTCGATCACATACACCGGCACGCCAGCGGCATCGTTACCACGCGGCAGTGCGCCCCGCAGCGAGGCGTCGTCGCGCAGCACGCGCAAGGCCGGCATCGGCGGCAGACCGGCCGGCGGCGTACCGATCCACAGCACCTCCACCTTGTCGGCGCGATGCCCCAGCAGTTGCCAGACCTTGTCCAGTTCTGCGGCCAATGCCACGCAGCGCTGCGCGCAGTCTGCCGGCGGCGCCAGCGCGATCCGCCAGATGCGTTCGCCAGGCGCCCACGCGTACGGCTTGCCGTCCGCGCGTACCGGCACCAGCGCACGCAGGTCGGCGGGCGGATTGAGCAATTGTCCGTTGTTGCGCATCGACGCCGGCTGCCAACCGGCAAAGCGCAGCACGCCGGCCAGCAACATCGAGCCGAAGAACAGCACTGCCAGGGCAATCAGCATCCTGCGGCCGCGTTTGACCGAGTGCGGCGTGGCCGATGTAGGAGAGGTCATGCCGGCGATTTTCTCATGCCGCGCGGGTCAGTGCCCGCGCCGCCGACGGCGCCGCGCACGCCACGTCAGCAGCGTCGCAGTGGCCAGCACCGCTGCGGCCAGGCCGAACCATTGCACCGCGTAACCCAAGTGCCGCGCGGGCGGCAGCGTGTTCGGCAGCATCTCCAGATCACGCGCATAACCGACCGGCACGGCTGGATCCAGGCGCAATACCTGCGACGAAATGTCGCGCCTTCCCAGCGCGCTGCGCACCGCCTGCGCATCCAGCCGCGTCGCCAACCAGGCGTCGGACGTGGCGGTGGGCGCCAGCGCCGGCCCGATCGCCAGGCCGGACGACGGCGGCGCGCTCAACAGCCCCCGCACCTCGCGCGTACCTTGGAGGGCAGCGATGTTCGGCAGTTGCCGGTTCGCCGGCAACGGCAGCCAGCCCAGGTCGACCAACAAGGTGCGCGATGTCCCCTGCGCGGCGGCAAGCTGGTAGACACGCACACCGGCACGCCCGGCATGCAATTGATTGTCCAGCAGCACCTGCTGCGGCAAGAACTGCACATCTCCGCTCACCCAGGCCAGCTGCTGCCGTGCGGCCATTGCCTGCGCCAGCGTCAACGGCGTCTCACGCACATGCGCTGCGCGTTCCAGCAACGCCTGCTTGCTGTGCATGCGCTGCAGTTGCCATTGCCCAAGCGCAGCAAACCCCGCGCTCACCAGCACTGCCAACGCCCACCCCAGGATCGCCGTGTGCTTGCGCGTCATGACAAGCGACGCAAAAAAGCGTGCAATGCCCGGACCACGTCGACGACCACCGGGGCTGCTGTGAACGATTCGCTCAAGACGCTGCTGATTGTCGCCTTCCTGATCGTGATCCTGTGGAACCTGGGTGCCGGTCTCTACTACCTGCTGACCGACCGCGGCCAGACCAAACGCACCGTCAACGCACTGACCTGGCGCATTGGATTGTCAGTTGCACTGATCGCCATCGTGATCATCGGCATCTACACCGGCTGGATCAAGCCACATGGCATCGGCCGCTGACGCGGCCGACGGGATTGGGGATTCGACATCAGGGATTCGTAAAAGCAAAAGCGGATTGCTCTTGCGGATCGCTCTTGCCAATCCCCAATCCCGAATCCCGAATCACTGCCCTTAAAGCACATACACGAACAGGAACAGCGCCAGCCACACCACGTCGACGAAGTGCCAGTACCACGCGGCCGCTTCGAATGCGAAGTGATTGTCGCGAGTGAAGTGACCCTTGGCCGCACGCAGCCACATCACCGCCAGCATGATCGTGCCCAGCAGCACATGCATGCCGTGGAAGCCGGTGAGCATGAAGAACGTGGAGCCGTAGATGCCCGAACCCAGTGTGAGATTGAGTTCGGTGTAGGCGTGGATGTATTCCTCCGCCTGCAGGAACAGGAACACGCAACCCAGCAGCACGGTCAACCCCAGCCACAGCAGCAGCGCACCGCGCCGACCGCCCTTCAGCGCGTGATGGGCGATGGTCAGCGTCACGCCGGAGCTGAGCAGGATCAGCGTATTGATCAGCGGCAATCCCCAGGCCGGAATGGTCTGGAATTGGCCGCCGATCGTGCCCGGACCATTGGTCGGCCAGGCAGCGGAATACCCGTTCCACAGCAGCTCGTTGGTCATGACGCCATCGCCTTCACCACCCAGCCAGGGCAGCGTCAGCACGCGCGTGTAGAACAGCGCACCGAAGAAGGCACCGAAAAACATCACCTCGGAAAAGATAAACCACACCATCCCCATGCGGAACGAGCCGTCCACCTGACGGTTGTAGTTGCCTGCATTGGACTCGCGAATGACGTCGCCAAACCACATGAACAAGGTCGCCAGCAACATCGCCATGCCGGCAAAGAATGTCCAGCGCCCCCATGCCGCGTCGTTGAGCCAACTGGCCACCCCAATCATCATCACGAACATCGCAATCGACCCGACGAAGGGCCATTTGCTCTGCGTCGGGACGAAATACGCATCGGCGTTGGGACTGTGATCGGCCATGGCGTTGCTTCCGTGTCGTGGTGCGGGTGGATGAAGGTTACGGCGCCGCGCGCGGCGTGCCGGACACGGCACCGCCCTGCAGTTCCGAGGTCAGCGCGTCATTGCGATAGAACGTGTACGACAACGTGATTGTGGTGACTTCCGCAGGCAGCGCAGGGTCCACGATGAAACGTAGCGGCATGTCGCGTGTCTCCCCGGCCTGCAGCGTCTGCGCGGTGAAGCAGAAGCATTCGGTCTTGTTGAAATAGCCGGACGCTCGCGCCGGCGCAACCGATGGCACCGCGCTCCCCACCACTGCGCGCTTGCTGTCGTTGCGCGCGAAATACAGCGCCTCGTTGAGCTCGCCCGGCACCACGTCCATCGTCATCTGCTCGGGATGGAAGGTCCATGGCAGTTTCGAATTGACCCCGGCATCGAACTCCACGCGCACGGTGCGTTTGCCACCGCCCACCGCATTGGACGTACCTTCGCGGGCGCTCCCCGGTGCGCGTTCCATGCGAATACCGAAGACTTTTTCGCACGCGATGCGATACAGCGGCACCAGCGAAAATGTCAGCACGAACACGCCCAGCACCACGCCCAGCAGCTTGAACAAGCCAGCGGTCGGCGCATGCGTGGGCGCGCGTGCGGTCATCGGCCGATGACGCCCGAGGCAATGAAGCCTGCATAGATCAGCAGCGCAACGATGCCCACCGTGATTGCGGTGCGGCGTACTGCACGCCGCTGCTGCGCCTGCCGCTCCGCAGCGGAGAGTAGACGCGTCACCGCCGGCTCCGACGCCGACTCAGTGGCCGATGTCTTCATGCGCAAGATCTCCAGGCTTGATGACCGGCGGCACGGTAAAGGTGTGCGCCGGCGCAGGCGAAGGCACCGTCCATTCCAGCCCCTTTGCGCCTTCCCAGGCCCGCGCATCGGCACGGGCGCCGCTGCGCAGCGATGCCAACAGAATGGCAGCCATCAGGAATGGCGTTGCGAACATGCCGAACGCACCGATCGAGCTGACCAGATTCCAGTCGGCAAACACCACGTTGTAGTCGGGGATGCGCCGCGGCATGCCGGCCAGCCCGAGGAAGTGCTGCGGGAAAAACAACAGGTTGACGAAGATCATCGTCCACCAGAAATGGAACTTGGCCCAGGCCTCGTTGTACATGCGCCCGGTCCACTTGGGCCACCAGTAATACACCGCGGCAATCAAGGCGAACACCGCACCGGTGACCAGCACGTAATGGAAATGCGCCACCACAAAATAGGTATCGTGATACTGGAAGTCGGCCGGCACGATCGCCAGCATCAGCCCGGAGAAACCACCAATGCTGAAAAGGATCACGAACGCCACCGCCCACAGCATCGGCGACTCGAACGTCAGCGAGCCCTTCCACATCGTGCTGACCCAGTTGAACACCTTCACCCCGGTCGGGATGGAGATCAGCATCGTGGCGAACATGAAGTAGATTTCGCCACCGAGCGGCATGCCCACGGTGAACATGTGGTGCGCCCACACGATGAAGCTCAAGAACGCGATCGCCGCGATCGCATAGACCATCGCCTGATAGCCGAACAGCGGCTTGCGGCTGAAGGTGGGGATGATTTCGCTGACCACGCCAAACGCCGGCAGGATCATGATGTAGACCTCCGGGTGCCCGAAGAACCAGAAGATGTGCTGGTACATCACCGGATCGCCGCCGCCGGCCGCATTGAAGAAGCTGGTGCCGAAGAACTTGTCGGTCAGCAGCATGGTGACCGCACCGGCCAGCACCGGCATCACCGCGATCAGCAGGAAGGCAGTGATCAGCCACGCCCAGCAGAAGATCGGCATCTTCAGCAGATCGATGCCTGGCGCGCGCATGTTGAGCACGGTGGCGATGATGTTGATCGCCCCCATGATCGAACTGACGCCGGCCACGTGGATCGCGAACACGCTGAAGGCCACGTTGTAGCCGCCCTGCAGCGACAGTGGCGGATACAGCGTCCAGCCGCCGGCAGGCGCGCCGCCGGGCAGGAACAAGGTCAGCAGCAACAAGGTGAAGGCGACCGGCAACAACCAGAACGACCAGTTGTTCATGCGCGGCAGCGCCATGTCCGGCGCGCCGATCTGCAGCGGAATCATCCAGTTCGCCAGGCCGACGAAGGCCGGCATCACCCCGCCGAAGATCATCACCAGCGCGTGCACGGTGGTCATCTGGTTGAAGAATTCGGGCTTGACGAACTGCAGGCCCGGCTGCATGAGTTCAGCGCGGATCACCACGCTCATCGCCGCACCGATGATGAACATCACGAAGGAGAACAGCAGATACAGCGTGCCGATGTCCTTGTGATTGGTCGAAAAGAACCAGCGCTCGACGAAGCCGGGCTGGTGGTGTCCGTGGTGATCGACTGCGGTATGCGCCATGACGGAACGACCTCTGCGAAGCGGTACGGTTGCGAGCGGTGTTAGAGAGCGGCGGTCGGTGCGGCAGGTGGTGCTGCCGGTGCTGCCGCAGACGCAGCCTCACCGGTGGGTGCTGTCGCTGGTGCAGCCGGCGTGGGAGTCGCTGCCGGCGATGCAGCGGGCACGGTGCTGGCAGCGCTGCGACGCGACGCCAGCCAACGCTGGAACTCGGCCTTGGGCAACGCTTCGACCACGATCGGCATGAAGCCATGATCCTTGCCGCATAGTTCCGCGCATTGTCCGCGGTACACGCCCGGCTGCTCGATATTGGTCCATGCCTCGTTGACGATGCCGGGGATGGCGTCCTGCTTCCAGCCAAGGGCCGGCACCCACCACGCATGGATCACGTCGTCGGCGGTGATCACGAAACGGATCTTGGTATCGACCGGCAAGACCAGGCGATTATCGACGTCGAGCAGATAATGCGGTTGCGACGCTACCGTGGGACGTTCGCCGCTTTGCCGGATGCGGTCCGATTCGCGCGCAAGACGGCTGGTGAATTCCACACCCTGGCCCAGATATTCGTATTTCCACATCCACTGGTAACCGGTGACCTTAACGGTCATTTCCGACTCGCGCGTGTCGTACATCGCAATCAGCTTGGCCGTCGCCGGCCATGCCATCGCAATCAGCACCACTACCGGAATTACTGTCCACAGCACCTCGGCCCGCGTGTTGTGGCTGAACTGTGCAGCCACCGCGCCCTTGGACTTGCGGAACTTGAAGATCGCGTAGCCCATCGCCCCGAACACCAGCGCACCGATCACCACGCAGACCCACAGCGCCACCATGTGCGCCTCGTAGGCCATACGTGCGGTCTGGGTGACGCCGCGGCCCATATTGAGCTGCCATTCCTTGGGATCGGCCGATTGCGCCCACGCGAGCGGCGTGCCGACCAGCGCTGCCATCGCCAGGCCCACCCTTGTATACGTCGACTTCCAGCTGCTGCGTTGCGTCATTGCCTAGACCCTTACGTCATCGGTGACGGCCATTGGCGGCCGCGAGCAAGCGTTTCAGCGTATCTGCCAGTTCCACACGTTCGGCCGGCCCGAGAAAACTTCCGATCTCGATCTGCCTGCCGCTGCTTACCAACAGCACCCTGTCGTCGCGTTCCATGCATAGCCGCACCCAGTGCGGATGTGCCTGAAACGCTGGTGGCGCATGCCCGGACGGAAACACCTCAACGGCGGTCTCCCCTACCTGGATCGCTTCTTCGCGCTCGCCACTTCGCCATAACTGCCGTAGCGCCAACGCCACCACACCACTGTGCAACAGGGCGAACACCGGCGCGAATGCATTGCCGGTCCACCACCCCAGGCCCGCAAATAACCACATCGTTCCTGCAAGAACTGCAAACAACAGCACGAATTGCCTGGCCGACAGCGCCCGCGGAGGCCGCAACCGCAATTGCGTCCCAACCCCTTCGGACATCAACGGCAGCACTTCAATCATTGGCAACACGCAGCGTACTGCGGGAACAGCCCGATGGTAGACCCGCGCCAACGCATGCGGCAAGCGTTTCCGACGATCGACGCTTTGCTGCAGTGCAGCTAAAAATGCGTGGAAATCAATTACTTCACCGAAGTGGCCGACCGTGCACGCCCTGAAACGCGCACGCCAGCACACGCGTGGGCGACCTGCACAAAACGGCGGGAAAGCTGCCGCTTCCACACAAGTGTGCCGGTGCCCGCTCTCTCTAGAATGCGCAAGGATTCCCAGGCACCTCTCGTATGAACGCTCAGCTCGACCCGCTTGCCTCTACCACCCCAGCGCCGCCGCTGCTTGCGCCCGAATTGCCGGTCGCGCCCGGTGCATTGCGCGCGGCCATCACCGCTGCCTGGCTCAAGGACGAAGCCGAACACGTGCACGAACTGCTCGACCAGGCACGCTTGCCAGCTGCAGAACAGGCCAAGGTGCAGGCACTGGCCGCCGACTTGGTCACCCGCGTGCGTGCCCGCGCGCAGGACCAGGGCGCGATCGAAGCCTTCATGCGTCAGTACGACCTGGGCAGCGAGGAAGGCGTGCTGCTGATGTGCGTGGCCGAAGCCTTGCTGCGCATTCCCGATCAGGACACCGCAGACAAGCTGATCCGCGACAAGCTCGGCGATGCCGACTGGAAAAAGCACATGGGCGGCAGCGACTCGGTGCTGGTCAACGCATCGACCTGGGGCCTGATGCTCACTGGCAGGCTGGTACAACTCAACGACCTCACCCGTGCGGATGTGCCCGGTGCCTTCAAGCGCCTGATCGGCCGCGTTGGCGAGCCGGTGATTCGTCTGGCCGTGCGGCAGGCGATGAAGATCATGGGCCACCAGTTCGTCATGGGCCGTACCATCGGCGAGGCGCTGTCGCGTTCGCGCAAGGGCGACAACGCCGACTACCGCTATTCGTTCGACATGCTCGGCGAAGGCGCGTTGACCATGAAGGACGCGCATCGCTATCTGCAGGCCTATCGCGATGCCATCCATGCGATCGGTCGCAGCGGCAGCTTCGTCGGCACCGATGTGTTCGCCGCCCCCAGCATTTCGATCAAGTTGTCCGCGTTGTATCCGCGCTATGAACACGCCAAGCGCGCACGCGTGATGGCCGAACTTGCGCCCGGCGTGCTGGAGCTCGCGCAGCTGGCCAAGTCCTACGGCATTGGCTACACCGTCGATGCGGAAGAGGCCGATCGTCTGGAGCTGTCGCTGGATATCATCGAAGCCACCTTCTCCGACCCGTCGCTCGATGGCTGGGAAGGGTACGGGCTGGCAGTGCAGGCATACCAGAAGCGCACGCCTTACACGATCGATTTCCTGGCCGACCTGGCGCGGCGCGTCGGACGTCGTATTCCGGTGCGCCTGGTCAAGGGCGCGTACTGGGATGCGGAAATCAAGCGCGCACAGATCGAAGGTCATCCGGGCTACCCGGTGTTTACGCGCAAGCAGAACACCGATGTGTCCTACCTGGCCTGCGCACGGCGCATGTTTGCGCACAGCGACGCGCTGTATCCGATGTTCGCCACCCACAACGCGCAGACCATCGCCGCGGTACGCGCGATCTCCGCCGGCAAGACCTACGAGCACCAGAAATTGCACGGCATGGGCGACGACCTGTATGCCGAGGTGATCCCCGCCGATCGTCTGGGATTGCCATGCCGCGTGTATGCACCGGTGGGGTCGCACGAAGATCTGCTGCCCTACCTGGTGCGTCGCCTGCTCGAAAACGGCGCCAACTCCAGCTTCGTCAATCGCATCACCGATGAGGACGTCGCCATCGAAGACCTGATTCGCGATCCGGTCGAGGCGGTGTCATCGTTCGCTTCCATCCCGCATCCCAAGATCCCGCTGCCGACCGACCTGTTGCGCAGCCAGAACCAGAACAGGAAGAACTCCATGGGCGCCAATCTCGCCAACGACAACGATCTGCGGCAGCTGGCCGAGCAACTCAATGCCGCCGTCAAACCATGGAAGGCGGCGCCGCTGGTACCGGGTGCGGTGATCAGCACGCCGAGCGAAGCAGTGCCGAACCCGGCCGATCGCCGCGAGACCGTGGGCCATTGGCAAGCGGCCGATCCGGCGACGGTGCAGAAGGCGCTCGCCTCGGCGGCTGCAGCCCAACCGGGCTGGAATCGCACTCCGGCGGCGAGCCGCGCCACCATCCTGGAACACGCCGCCGACCTGCTCGAAGCGCGCATGCCCGACTTCATGGCCATCTGCGTCAAGGAGGCCGGCAAGACGCTGCCTGACGCTGTGGCCGAAGTGCGCGAGGCGGTGGACTTCCTGCGCTACTACGCAGGCCAGGCACGCGCGCAATTCGGCGCACCCGAGCGTCTACCCGGGCCGACCGGCGAGTCCAACGAACTGCAACTGCACGGTCGCGGCGTGTTCGTCTGCATCAGCCCCTGGAACTTCCCGCTGGCGATTTTCCTTGGCCAGGTCGCCGCCGCGCTCGCTGCCGGCAACAGCGTGATCGCCAAGCCCGCCGAGCAGACCAATCTGATCGGCTACGCAGCAGTGAAGCTGCTGCACGAGGCCGGCGTACCGGAGGCTGCCGTGCAATTCCTGCCCGGCGAGGGCGCTACCGTGGGCACTGCACTGACCAACGACCCGCGCGTGGCGGGTGTGGCGTTCACCGGTTCCACCGAAACCGCACGCATCATCAACCGCACCCTGGCCGCGCGCGACGCCGCCATCGGCGTGTTGATCGCCGAGACCGGTGGCCAGAACGCCTTTATCGCCGACTCGTCGTCGCTGCCCGAAGCCGTGGTGAAGGATGCAATTTCCAGCGCCTTCATCTCCGCCGGACAGCGCTGCTCGGCGGCACGCGTGTTGTTCGTCCAGGACGACATCGCCGACAAGGTCATGACCATGCTCGCCGGTGCGATGGGCGAGCTGAAGATTGGCGACCCTGGCTTGCTTTCGACCGACGTTGGCCCGGTGATCGATGCAGATGCGCTCAAGATTCTCGACGATCATGCAGCCCGTATGGACCGCGAAGCGCGTTTGATCGGAACCACCCAGCTGGATGAGCGCGCCGCGCATGGCAGCTTCTTCGCCCCGCGCGCTTATGAACTGATGTCGCTGAGTCAGCTGCAACGCGAGGTCTTCGGTCCCGTGCTGCATGTGATCCGCTGGAAAGCCGATCAGCTCGATGCTGTCATCGACCAGATCAACGCAACCGGCTACGGCCTGACGCTGGGCGTGCATTCGCGCATCGACGAGACCATCGACCGCATTACATCGCGCGTCGCGGTTGGCAACGTCTACGTCAACCGCAATCAGATCGGCGCCGTGGTCGGTGTGCAGCCCTTCGGCGGCCAGGGCCTGTCCGGCACCGGTCCGAAAGCCGGGGGACCGCACTACCTGCTCCGCTTTGCCACAGAGAAGGTCGTCACCGTCAACACTACCGCAGCAGGCGGCAACGCATCGCTCCTGACGCTGGGCGACTAAACATCCCCGTCAACTGCCCTAGCGCGCCGAGAAGACAAAAACCCCGCTGAAGCGGGGTTTTTGTTGTGCCCGCACACCGAGTGGCGCGCGGTGTTTGGATGTCGGCACATTGGTAAGGCAAAGCGGGTGAGCCACGGCTGCACAGCGACAGCGCTGGCAGTTTGAGTTGGCATTGGTAATGGTGCCGAGAGCTTAAGGAGCCAGAGAAGCATTCACGTCTAAAGAGTGAATCACTTCAGCGCCTGAAAGTGCCGGGTGACTGGAAATGCTGGGTGGCTGGAGATACCGGAGCGTGATGCCCCGTGGACGTTGACGCCGCGGAACTTTCCTCAATGCGCCTGCAGCGGGTTGAGGACGTTGCTTTATGTCGACGATGGCTCATCGTTCTGCGGTGGATCGGCCTGCGAGGCGGCACTAACTCATCGTTTACGGTATGCGTCTGACAGCAGCCCGCGGCCCGCAGCTAACGCTGTCCATCAGAACCAGCCTAACCGTTCGGCGCGTGCGGCCTTCTCACTTATCTCGCGCACGTACGCATGCTTTGGCTTACGTAGGGCAACACTGACTTGCGGCCGTCAGCGCTGGCGCTTGCAGTGCTGTGACCGCGAAGTGCGACTCTCGCGCACGTGCGCATGGTTTGGCTTCCGCAGG
>NZ_JPLE01000040.1 GCF_001010415.1 Xanthomonas pisi DSM 18956 | reverse complement strand
AAGTACATAACACGCTCTAGACCAGGCACCTGCCATGACTGTCGACTCCGCATCCCACCCGCCCCTGCCGCGCCGCCTGGTGCTGCTGATGGCGGCCGCCACCGGGCTGGCGGTAGCGAGCAATTACTACGCCCAGCCCCTGCTGGAAACGCTGGCGCAGGCTTTCACGATCCCGGTGCGCAGCGCCGGGGCGGTGGTGACTGCGGCGCAGCTGGCCTATGCGGCCGGGTTGCTGTTGCTGGTGCCGCTGGGCGACCGGCTGGAGCGGCGCAGCCTGATCGTGGGCCTGTTCGTGCTCAGCGCGCTGGGTCTGCTGATCAGCGCGAGCTCGCACAGCTTCGCGGTGTTGCTGGTGGGCACCATTGTCACTGGCGCCAGTTCGGTGGCGGCGCAGATCCTGGTGCCGTTCGCGGCGACCCTGGCCGCCCCGCACGAACGCGGGCGGGTGATCGGCACGGTGATGAGCGGGTTGCTGCTGGGTATCCTGCTGGCGCGTACCGCCGCCGGCGTACTGGCCGGGTTGGGCGGTTGGCACACGGTGTACTGGATCGCCTCGGGCTTGCTGCTGATCACCGCGGCCCAGTTGTGGCGCGGGCTGCCGCGGCATCCGGGCAATGCGCAGCTGGCGTATCCGCAGTTGGTGGGGTCGGTGCTGACGTTGTTGCGCGACGATGCGGTGCTGCGCGCGCGCGCGGTGCTGGGTGGGCTGATCTTTGCCGGCTTCAGCATGTTCTGGACCACGCTGGCGTTCCTGTTGTCCGGGCCTGCGTATGGCTATGGCACGGCGGTGATCGGGCTGTTCGGCCTGATCGGTGCGGCCGGCGCGCTGGCGGCCAATCGCTCGGGGCATTGGTCCGACCACGGTCATGGCGACCGCGTGAGCTGGGGTGGGCTGGTGATGCTGCTGCTGTCGTGGGGGTTGCTGGCGTTTGCGCCGCACTCGATGGCGTTGCTGATCGTTGGCGTGCTGCTGCTCGATATCGCCGTGCAGGGCGTGCACATCGCCAACCAGAGCGTGATCTACCAGCGCAATCCGCAGGCGCGTAACCGCATCACCTCGGCCTACATCACCTGCTATTTCATCGGCGGCGCGCTGGGGTCGACCTTGAGCACGGCCGCGTATGCGCAGGCCGGCTGGAGCGGCGTGGTGATCGGCGGGGCGCTGCTGGCGGTGGCCGCATTGGGCTGGGTGGGGTGGAGCGTGTCGCGTCATACCTGGAAGTAAGCGCTGCCGAGACAGAACGACGCGCTGTTGCAGGCTGCATTGCCGGTGTCTCTCGGGAGCTCGCTTCAGTGATTCTGGGGAGCCAACGCGGCCGCGCTGCGCGGCGTGGCCGATGACCGGCAGCGGCGCGCTGCCTGCAAGGGCCTGCTAGCGCGCGCCGACCGCCAGGCGCCCCGCACTCTCGGCCGGCGCGTCGGTCACCGCCACCGCAGCGGCGCGCAGCCTGGGCAGCAGGCGCAGGGTGAGTGCGAGCTGGTCGCGCACCAGGCGCTGCTTGGGCGGCAGCTGCACGGCGTGCTGCTCCAGCGCCTCGGCCATGGCGAGTTCTTCGCTTTCGTCATGCGCCGGCAGTGGCTGACGTTGGCTCAAGGCGGCGGCGATGTCGCCCAGCGCGCGCTGCAGGTAGTCGCCGGCCTGCGCGATGGCGGGATCGTGTTCGCCATCGAGCGCGGCGCGGTGCGCGCCCAGCGCCGACAGGTATCCCAGCAAGGTGTTGGACAGCGCCAGGAAGCGGAAGCCCGCATCCAGGTTGCGCCGGAAGCGGCCCGGCTCGCGCAGCATGTTGGACAGCGCCACCGACAACGCCGCATCGGCGTTGTGCATGTCGCGGCGCGCGATGCGGTAGGGCAGGTCGTCGCGCATGCCGCTGGCGTATTGCTCCAGCACCTGGGCCAGGTAGCGCGCGCAGCTGGCCAGCACCGTGGCCATCACCTGGTTGAGGCGGCGGCCCTGCCAGTCCGGCAGGATCAGGAACGAGGCGGCCGCGGCGATCGCGCAACCGATCAGCGTGTCGATCAGGCGCGGCCAGATCAGCACGAAGCCATCGCCGAGCAGGTTGAAGCAGAACAGCGCCATCACGGTGATGCCGGCGGTGGCCAGCATGTAGCGATCGGTACGGGTGATGAAGAAGACCAGCGCAGCGGCCAGCGCCAGCAGCAACTGCACTTCGGTGCCGGGGAACAGCTGCATCAGCGCCCAGGTGGCGACCAGGCCGATCAAGGTGCCGGCGATACGCTGCACCAGGCGCAGGCGGGTGGCACCGTAGTTGGGCCGGCACACGAAGGCGGTGGTGAGCAGGATCCAGTAGCCGTTGTCGGCATGGATGGACTGCATGATGGCGTAGCCGGCCACCAGTGCGATGGCCATGCGCAGGCCATGCCGGAACAGCACCGAGCCGGGCGTGAGTTGCTGGCCCAGCCGCGCGGCCATCTCGCGCAGGGTGTGCGGCGAGGAATCGCGCAGGCGGGTGTCGAGGTTGTCGCTGGTGGAATCGGATTGCGCCGCTTCCGAGAGCTTGCGTTCGATGGTCTGCAGATTGGTGACCAGCAGTTCCAGCGCGCCGAGCAGGCGGGCCAGTGCGGGGTCGGCGCGTGCATGCAGGTAGTCCAGCGACTGGCGCAGGTCTTCGGTGGCCAGGCGGCTGTTGTCGCCATAGTCGAACGGCTGCCGCAGCCGGATCGCCTCGCCCAATGCGGCGCAGGCCTTGCCCTGCAGCGCGAGCAGGCGCTGGCAGCGATACAGCACATCGCTGTGGAAGAACGCGTCGGTCAGCGCTTCGTACGGATAGTGCGACGAGCTGGCACGCTCATGGAATTCCTGCGCCATGTAATACAGCCGGAAATACAGGCCAGATTGCACGCCTGGCCGCCCCGACCGGCCGAAGCGGCTCATGATCGCGGTCTTGGCGGCATTGAGCGCGCCGACCACCTTGGCGTTCTGTTCGGCCAATGCCAGCCGGCGTGCGTGCAGGTCGCTCTGCCGCACCGGTTCGAACAGATCGGCCTTGAGCTTGAGATAACGGCCCAGCTCGAAGAACAGCCGCGACAGCCGCTCGCGCACCGGGCGATTGGCGAACAGGATGGTCCACAGGATCGACAGCACCCCGTACCAGGTGGCGCCGATCAGCAGCAAGGCCGCGCCGTGCCAGACCACCAGCGGATCGTGGCTGCCGTGCTGGTCCATGCCGATCATGGCGTAGATCGACAACGCCACGGTGGCCTGCGCGATCGAGGCGTAGCGCTCGCCCAGCGCGCCGAGCAGGGTCAACGAGAAGGTCGCCATCGCCATGCCGATCACGAACGCCAACGGATACGGAAACAGCAGTACCACCGACGCGGCGGCGGCGGCGAAACACAGCAGCGACAGCAGCACCGACTTGATGCGACCCAGCCAGTTGTCGTCGGTCTCGGCGATGGCGCTGGCGATCGCGCCCAGGAACAGCGCCGGCACCGCGGTGAGCTGCTGCCAGTGCCAGCACACGCCCATCGCCACCGCCAGCGCGATGAACACACGCAGGCCATAGCTGGCCTTTTCATGGGCCCACAGGCGGCTGAGGCGGGTTTCGAAGGAAGTGGTGGCCACGGTTTCTGATGGGCAAGCGTGCCCGCATTATTGCCGCAGGCACGCGCCGCCGGTGTGGACAGGGGCTAGTCCTTTGTCAGTAGCCGGCATGTGTGCGGACTGGAGCGGAGTGCGCGATTGCCCCGCAGCCCCGCTGCACGCGGCTGCGCGCAGCCGTGCGAACTGCGCGTCAGGCCAGCTGCACGGCCGTCTATCGCGCTTGGCGAGCTTGCAAGCTGTGGTTGCGAGCTTGAACACCGCCGTGTCGGCGACCACCAGCGAGCTGTTGCTCTGTTCGGCCGACCACCGGCGGATGTCCGTGCTTGCCCCCATCCGCCCTTCGGGCACCTTCCCCCGCTGGCGGGGAAGGATGCGGCTCAGGCCTGCGCCTGCCGCTCGCGGGAGATGGCACGCCACTCGATATCGCTGCGCTGGAAGGCGCTGGGCCAATGGATCGGCTGCAGGCCGGCGTACGCGGTGCACTGTGCGTCCTGCACGCTGTCGCCCAGGGCGGCCACGCACAGCACGCGGCCACCGGCGCTGATCACCTGCCCGTCGGCGTTCACCAGCGAGCTGTTGCTCTGTTCGGCCAACAACCGGCGGATGTCCGTGCTTGCCCCCATCCGCCCTTCGGGCACCTTCCCCCGGCTGGCGGGGGAAGGATGCGGCTCAGGCCTGCGCCTGCCGCTCGCGGGCGATGGCACGCCAGCCGATATCGCTGCGCTGGAAGGCGCTGGGCCAGTGGATCGGCTGCAGGCCGGCATACGCGGTGCGCTGTGCGTCCTGCACGCTGTCGCCCAGGGCGGCCACGCACAGCACGCGGCCACCGGCGCTGATCACCTGCCCGTCGGCATTCAACGCGGTACCGGCATGGAACACCTTGGCGCTGGCCGGCACCTGGTCCAGGCCGGTGATGACCTCGCCGGTGACCGGGGTTTCCGGATAGGGCCTGGCGGCGATCACCACACCCAGCGACGGGCGCGGGTCCCATTGCGCCTGCGCGCGGTCCAGCGTGCCGTCGATGGCCGCTTCGACCAGATCCACCAGATCCGACTGCAGGCGCAGCATCACCGGCTGGGTTTCCGGGTCGCCGAAGCGCACGTTGAATTCGATCACCTTCGGTGCGCCGTGCGCGTCGATCATCAGCCCGGCATACAGAAACCCGGTGAACGGCACGCCGTCGGCGATCATGCCTTGCACGGTCGGCTCGACCACCTCGCGCATCACCCGCGCGTGCACCTCGGGCGTGACCACCGGAGCCGGCGAGTACGCGCCCATGCCGCCGGTATTGGGGCCGGTGTCGCCATCGCCGACGCGCTTGTGGTCCTGGCTGGTAGCCATCGGCAAGGCGTGGCTGCCGTCGACCATGGAGATGAAGCTGGCTTCTTCGCCATCGAGAAATTCCTCGATGACCACGCGTGCGCCGGCATCGCCGAACGCATTGCCCGAGAGCATGTCGCGCACCGCGTCTTCGGCCTCGGCCAGCGTCATCGCCACGATCACGCCCTTGCCGGCGGCCAGGCCATCGGCCTTGACCACGATCGGCGCGCCTTTCTCGCGCACGTACGCAAGCGCGGCGTCCACCTCGGTATGCACCGCGTAATACGCGGTGGGGATGCCATGACGGGCGAGAAAATCTTTCGCGAAGGCCTTGCTGCCCTCCAGCTGCGCGGCCTTGGCGGTGGGCCCGAAGATGCGCAGGCCAGCCGCATGGAAGCGGTCGACCACGCCCAGCACCAGCGGCACTTCCGGGCCGACCACGGTGAGCGCGACGGCTTCGCGCTGCGCCAGCGCCAGCAGGCCGTCGAGGTCATCGACCTTGATCGCGACATTGCGGCACTTGGCCTCGGTGGCGGTGCCGGCATTGCCCGGCGCCACCAGGACCTCGCTCACGCGCGCGGACTGCGCGATCTTCCAGGCCAGGGCGTGTTCGCGGCCGCCGGAGCCGATGACAAGGATTTTCAAGAGAGCTGCTCGCTAGGACGGGGGATAAGGACGCGCTACTTGCAGCCTTCGCGCTGCAGAGCGTTGGGGAAGGGGTAGGTCCAGGTCTTGGGGTCGAGTGCGAACACATGCGTGGTGTCCAGCGTCTGCCCGCAATCGCTGCCGTGCTCGTGGATGCGCAGCGGCCAGGTGCGCGCCTGGGCGTTGCTGCTGTCCACGTCCAGGGTGAAGTCCACATCGAACGTTTCGGCCATGCATTGCGCCCGAGTCTGATCCGGCTCGCGCGCCTCGTCGTCGCAGGCCAGCGCGCCGCTGTTGTCGATATGCGCGCGCAGCGAGCCGGCGCCCACCAGTCCCTTGGGGCCGGGCACCACCAGATCCTGCGATTCCAGGATCAGGCCCTGGCCCATCCAGAAGCTGTGCACGATGAAACCGTAAAAATCGCTGCCCAGCCGCAGCACGTCCACGCTGCCGGGATTGCCATCGCTGCCGAAGGTGTCGGACAGTTTTTCGGCCACCACCTTGAAGCTGTCGCCGTCGCTGCGCAGCACGAAAAAGTCGATCAGCCCGGGATTGCCGTGGCCGCCGTCGCTGAGGCTGTGGCACACCGCCAGCAGCTGCTGTACCTGCTCGCCGACCACCACCGGCTGCTCGGCGCAGACCTGGCTGTCGGCCTTGAAGCCGTCGGCCTGTCCGCTCCACTCCGCCGCCAGGCCGGCCTTGGCGCCGTAGCGCGTGCGCAGGAAACCTTCCAGGCGCTCGGTGCGGCTCAGTTGCGTGGTGACGGCCGCCGCCGCAGCGGGCGCGGCGGCGGCAGGCGGTGCAGCAGGCGCGGGATCCTGCCTGCATCCGCCAAGCAGGCCGGCAGCCGCCACCATCACGGCGAGAGGGCGCAATCGGTCCATGGACCTGTCCTTGTCGTTCGCCTCAGTGGCGGAAATGCCGCACGCCGGTGAACACCATGGCGATACCGTGTTCGTCGGCGGCAGCGATCACTTCGCCATCGCGCATCGAGCCGCCCGGCTGGATCACCGCCTTGATGCCGGCCGCCGCGGCGGCATCGATGCCGTCGCGGAACGGGAAGAACGCATCCGATGCCATCACCGAGCCGGCCACCGTGAGCTTGGCTTCTTCGGCCTTGAGCGCGGCGATCTTGGCGCTGACCACGCGGCTCATCTGCCCGGCGCCCACGCCAATGGTGCGGCTGTCCTTGGCATAGACGATTGCGTTGGATTTGACGTACTTGGCCACGCGCCAGGCGAACAACAGATCGCCCAGTTCCGCATCGCTGGGCGCGCGCTGGGTGACCACGCTCAGTTCGCCCAGCGACATGCCGCGGTTGTCGGCCGACTGCATCAGCAGGCCGGAGCCAATGCGCTTGGTGTCGTAGTTGTTCAAGCCATTGCCGTGCGGAATCTTGAGCACGCGCACATTGGCCTTCTTGGTGGCGTATTCCAGCGCGCCGGCTTCGTAGTCGGGGGCGATCAATACCTCGACGAACTGGCGATCCAGAATGGCTTTTGCGGTGGCCGCATCCAGCGTCTTGTTGAAGGCCAGGATGCCGCCGAACGCGCTGGTGGGGTCGGTGGCATAGGCCAGCTCGTAGGCGTCGCCGCAGGCCGCGCCCACCGCCACGCCGCACGGGTTGGCGTGCTTGACGATCACGCAGGCCGGTGCATCGAACTGACGCACGCATTCCCATGCCGCATCGGCATCGGCCAGGTTGTTGTAGCTCAGTTCCTTGCCTTGCAGCTGCTGAAAGGTGGCCAGGGTGCCCGGCACCGGGTACAGGTCGCGGTAGAACGCGCCGGATTGGTGCGGATTCTCGCCGTAGCGCAGGTCCATGACCTTGATGAAGTTGGAATTGATCTGCGCCGGAAACGGGCTGCGCGTGGGCACGTTTTCGGTGCTGTCGGCCACCGCCGACAGATAGTTGCTGATCGCCGCGTCGTATTGCGCCACGCGGTTGAACGCGGCCACCGACAGCGCAAAGCGCTTGGCGGCCGACAGCTGGCCGTCGTTGGCTTCCAGCTCGGCGAGCAGGTCCGCGTATTGCGACGGGTCGGTGGCCACCGCCACGCGCGCGAAGTTCTTGGCTGCGCTGCGCAGCATCGCCGGCCCACCGATGTCGATGTTTTCCACCGCATCGGCCAGCGTGCAATCGGCCTTGACGGTGACCGACTCGAACGGATACAGGTTGAGCACCAGCAGATCGATCGGCGCGATGCCGTGTTCGGCCATCACCGCCTCATCGACGCCGGCGCGGCCGAGCAGGCCGCCGTGCACCAGCGGGTGCAGGGTCTTGACGCGGCCGTCCATCATTTCCGGGAAACCGGTCAGGTCGGCGACGTCCCTGACCGGCAGGCCGGCGTCGCGGATCGCCTTGGCGGTGCCGCCGGTGGACAGCAGCTCGACCTTGCGCGCCACCAGCGCGCGGGCCAGGTCGATCAGGCCGGTCTTGTCGGAAACGGAGAGCAGGGCCCGGCGCACGGGCAGGAAATCGGAGGCCATGAGTGAGGGAACAGTCGTTGCGGGGCAGCCGATATTGTAGGCTGCGCCAGCGCTCGAATGGACTCAACCACTGGTATGGCCTCGATTTATGCTCTGAAGGGACGCTTCCAGGACCTGCTGCGGCCCATGGTTGGCGCGCTCTACCGTGGCGGCATCACTGCCAACCAGGTGACGCTCGTCGCCGCAGCGGTGTCGTTGATGGTGGCGGCGGTGGTCTACCGCGCCGGCGCCAGCTGGCCGCTGCTGTATCTGTTGCTACCGGTGTGGATGCTGCTGCGCATGGCGCTCAATGCGGTGGATGGCATGTTGGCGCGCGAGTTCGGCCAGCAGTCGCGCCTGGGCGCCTACCTCAACGAGCTGTGCGACGTGGTGGCCGATGCGGCGCTGTACCTGAGCCTGCTCGGTGTGCCCGGGGTGGGCGTGCACTGGCTGTGGATGTTTGCGCTGCTGGCGGCGCTGACCGAATACGCCGGCGTGCTCGGGCTGATGGTCGGTGCCGGTCGTCGCTATGACGGGCCGATGGGCAAGAGCGACCGTGCCTTCGTGATCGGCGTGGTGGGTGTTGGCCTGGCCTGTGGGCTGCTGGGTGCGCGCGGGGTGACCTGGGTCGCCATTGCCTTGAGCCTTGCCTGCAGCGCCACGGTATGGCGGCGGGTGCGCGCCGGGCTGGCCGACGCCGCGGCGCACTGATCGACATCGCGCAACGGCAGGCGCTGCCGCCTCGCCCGGGCGCTGCGCGTCCCTCACTCTTCTCACTGATTTCAGGATGATCCGATGCGTGATGTCGTAGAGCGGGAATTCGCCAGTTTCGATGGCACGCAGCTGTTCTATCGGCATTGGCCGACGCAGCTGGCAGGTGCCGCACCCAAGGCGGTGGTGCTGCTGCACCGTGGGCATGAGCACTCCGGCCGGGTGATGCATCTGGCCGAAGAATTGAACCTGCCCGATGCGCAGTTCTTCGCCTGGGATGCACGCGGCAATGGCCGCTCGCCAGGGACGCGTGGCGATGCGCCGGGCTTCGAGGCGCTGGTGCGCGATCTGGACAGTTTCATCGCGCATCTGTGCGCCACGCATGGCATCGCGGTGCAGGACATCGCCGTGGTCGCGCAGAGCGTGGGCGCGGTGGTCGCAGCCACCTGGGTGCACGATTACGCACCGCCGCTACGCGCGCTGGTGCTGGCCTCGCCGGCGTTCAAGGTCAAGTTGTACGTGCCGTTCGCACGTGCCGGGCTGGCGCTGATGCATGCGCTGCGCGGCAACTTTTTCGTCAACAGCTACGTCAAGCCGCAGTGGCTCACCCACGATGCGCAGCGCGTGGAAAGCTACCGCACCGATCCGCTGATCACCCGTCCGATCTCGGTCCGCGTGCTGCTGGGCCTGTACGCGGCGGCCGACCGCGTGGTAGCCGATGCACAGGCGATCACCGTGCCGACGCAGTTGCTGGTGTCCGGTTCGGACTTTGTGGTGCACCGCGGCCCGCAGGATCGGTTCTACGAGAACCTGGGCTCGCCGATCAAGCAGCGGCATTGGCTGCCGGGATTTTTTCACGACACCCTGGGCGAGCGCGACCGCGCCCTGGCCATCGTGCCGATTCGCGCCTTTATCCAGGCGCGTTTCGCACAGCCCCCGCTGCGCGCCCGATTGCGCGATGCGCATCGGGCCGGCCCCAGCTTCGAAGAAGCCGAACGTCTGGCCTGGCCGCCGCAACGCAATAGCCTGCAGGACCTGCGCTGGCGCGGCGTGCGTGCCGGTCTGCGTCTGGGCGGCACGCTGTCGGAGGGCATTGCATTGGGCCTGCAGACCGGCTTCGATTCCGGCAGCACGCTGGATTACATCTACCGCAATCAGGCGCGCGGACGTGGCCCGTTGGGGCGCATGATCGACCGCAATTATCTCGATGCGATCGGTTGGCGTGGCATCCGCATCCGTGGCGCGCATCTGGGCGAGCTGCTGCGCGATGCGGCAGGCCGCCTGCGCCAGGCGGGCCTGCCGGTGCGCGTGCTCGATGTGGCCGCAGGCCACGGCCGTTATGTGCTCCAGGCGCTCGGCAGCGGTGCGCAACGCGCCGATGCCATCGTGCTGCGCGATTTCAGCCCGCTCAACGTCACCCAGGGCGGCGAGTTGATTCGCACGCTCGGCGCCGGCGACATCGCCCGTTTCGAGCAAGGCGATGCGTTCGACCCGGCCGCGCTGGCTGCGGTGCAGCCGGCGCCCACCCTGGCGGTGGTGTCGGGCTTGTACGAACTGTTTGCCGACAACGACCAGGTGGCGCGCTCGCTGGCCGGCCTGGCGGCGGCTGTGCAGCCGGGCGGGTATCTGCTCTACACCGGCCAGCCGTGGCATCCGCAGCTGGAATTCATTGCGCGCGCCCTCACCAGTCACCGCGATGGCGTGGCCTGGGTGATGCGCCGGCGCAGCCAGCAGGAGATGGATGAGCTGGTGGAGGCGGCAGGCTTCCGCAAGGTGGCGCAGCGGATCGATGCATTCGGCATCTTCACCGTGTCGATGGCGCAGCGGATCGACGCATGACGCATGGCGCGCGCCCGACCGGTCGTGCCGCGCTGTGGTTGGCGTTGCTGGGGCCGTTTTTCTTCCTCAGCTATGGCCTGGCCAATACGCTGGCCGGGCGTGCGCAGCACGTGCCGTCGGTGGTGTTCGGCTGGGAACACGGCATGCCGTTCTGGCCGTGGACCATCGTGCCGTACTGGACGATCGACCTGTTCTACGCCGCCTCGTTCTTTGTCTGCCGTACCCGCCGCGAACTGGATACGCACGCGCTGCGCCTGCTCAGCGCGCAAGTGCTCTGCGTCACGTGTTTTGTGCTGTGGCCGTTGCGGTACAGCTTCGTGCGCCCGGACACGCAGGGTGTGTTCGGCTGGTTGTTTGCCGTGCTGCTGGGCTTCGACAAGCCGTTCAATCAGGCGCCGTCGCTGCACATCGTGTTGCTGGTGGTGCTGTGGGTGCGCTATGGGCAGCATCTGTCCGGTGTGTGGCGCTGGCTGTTGCATGGTTGGTTCGGCCTGATCGGCGTGTCGGTGCTGACCACGTATCAACACCATTTCCTGGATATCCCCACCGGGCTTGCGGCCGGGTGGCTGTGCGTGTGGCTGTGGCCGGAGCGTATCGCCGCACCGTTTGCGCAGGCGCAACTGGCGCGCGATCGGCGGCGTTGGCGTTTGGCGGCGTTGTATCTGCTCGGCGCAGTCGCCAGCGCCGCAGCGGCGCTGCGCAGCGGCGGCGCCGGGTTATGGGCGTTGTGGGTGAGCCTGTCGCTGGGCCTGGTCGCGCTGAACTATGCAGCGCTTGGCGCGCTCGGATTTCAGAAACGCAGCGATGGCGGGCTGAGTCTGGCTGCGCGCTGGTTGTATGCGCCGTATCTGCTGGCGGCCTGGTGCAACTCGCGGCTCTGGACGCGGCGCGACCCGTTGCCGCGCGCGGTCTGCGATGACGTGTGGTTGGGGCGTATTCCGCTGCCCGGCCAGCGCGCAAGCTTCGCCGCGGTGGTGGACGTGAGTGCGGAGTTGTCCCTGTACGCCGCACGCGCGCAGGACCGCGCGTTGCCGATGCTGGATCTGGTGGCGCCTGCGCCTGTGCAGCTGCGCGCCGCCGCCGATGCGATCGAGGCGGCGCGCGTGCACGGCCCGGTGCTGGTGTGCTGCGCACTGGGCTACTCGCGCAGCGCCGCCAGCGTCGCGACCTGGTTGGTGCGCAGTGGCCGCAGCAGCGATGTGGACGCGGCCATCGCGCAGCTGCGCAGCGCACGCGCGTCGATCGTGCTGGGCGCGCAGCATCGCGCTGCCATCGTGGCTGCGTGTATGGCGCACCCACACAACGACAGCGCGGCCGAGCGGAGTCTGCAATGAACACATCCCCGATGACCTTGGCAGCCATGCGTGCGGTGTTGCGCCAGGGCGCGCCCCTGGACCGGTTCTCGTTGCTGCTGCTGGCGGCTGCCATCGCCTTGCTGGGAGTTGCCGAGGCGCCGCCGTTGATACAACTGAGTTTTGCGCTCAGCGCAGCGGCCGGGCTGATGCAGCGCTATTGGGCATTGCGCGTGGGCCTGGATGTCGACCTGCTGGAGGGCGTGATCGCGCAGATGGCGCGCGGCAGCGACCCAACCCACGCTGCGCAACAGCTCGATACGGCGCTGCATGCCATCGGCCTGCGTGCGACGCTGCCGTCCACGCGTGATTGGTCGGCGCGCTGGGTCGGCATGCGCCGCTTGCTGCGCTGGCAACTGGCGAGCGTGGCGGCGCAGCTGCTGTGCTTGGTCGCGGCACTGGCATTGCGGGTATTGGGATGAGCGACGCGCACCGCTCCGGTCAGCCCGAACCGATGCAGGCCACTGCGGCGCAGCAGGCGTTGTGGCAGCGCTTGCAGGCGTATCGTTTTGGCGGCGATGCCGATGCCTTGCCCGCCTTCGTGCGGCGTGTCGCCAGGCAGGCCCAGTGCAGCGTGGCGCAGGCGCAGCAAGCGGTAGACGAATACCGGCGCTTCTGTTTTCTGGCGTGCACCGACACCCACGATGTGACGCCCAGCCCCCTGGTCGATCAGGTCTGGCACACCCATCTCACCGATACCCGCGAGTATTGGCAGCAGTTCTGCCCACAGGTGTTGCAGACCACCCTGCATCATCAGCCCGGACGCGGTGGTAGCGACGACGCTGCGCGTTTCCAGGCGCAGTATCGGCAGACCCTGGAGCGCTACCGCACACACTTCGGGCAGCCGCCGGTGCAGGTCTGGCCTGCACCATCGCCGCCGCCGGCAGCCACGCCTGCGCAGCAACACGATGCCGAGGCCAGCCTGCGTGCCCTGCGCGGCGAGCCGATGCACGCGCAGCGCGGCGCAGGCATCGGCACGGTGCTCGTCTGGGCCGTGGCGACGCTGGTGATTAGCGTGGTTGCCGGCAACGGGGAGGTCGCCTCGCCGCTGCACTGGCGCGGCAGCAGTTTTCTGGCGTTGTTTGCGGTGGGGATCGGCCTGGCCTGGTCGGCATCGGCGTGGTTGCGGCGGCGCCTGCGCGGCAGCGTGCATCTGCGGCCGGTGGATGCGGTCGATGCGATGGAACTGGCCTGTCTGAGCGGTGGCGACGGTCGCGTGGCCGATCTGCTGTTCGCCCGCCTGCTGGCCTGCGATGCGGTACATCTGCAGCGCGATGAGGATGCGCAGGCGCGCAAGTGGGTACGTCGCGATCCGGGCGTTGCAGTGCCGGCGGCGCTGCAGCCGGCACTGCAACGCGTGCGCGATGGAGACGATCCGGTGCTGGCATGGCAGGCGCTGCGCGCGCTGGCCGCACCGGTGCAGCAGCGCCTGATCGACAAGGGGTTGCTGCTGGATCGGCGCACGGCGCTGCTGGTGCGCGGGGTGAGCGCAGTTCCGGTGGCCGCGCTATGGGGCCTGGGCGCCTGCAAGCTGGTGATCGGGCTGCAGGGGGGCTATCCGGTGGGCTATCTGCTGGCCTTGATGGTGCTGGTCAGCATGCTGGTGCTGGGATTCTTGCTGGTGCCGGTACGCCGCAGCGGGGCCGGCGATGCGCGCCTGCGCGAGCGCAGATCGACGGTCAGGCCCGACGCGGCGCGCACCGGCAACGATCCCGGCGAAGCGGTGGCGTTGTACGGCACCGTCGCGTTGGTGGGCACGCCATGGGTGAGCTATCACACGCTGCGCGCGCCGACGCCCGGCAACACCGACAGCAGCGGCAGCAGTTGCGGCGGTGGCGGCGACAGTGGTGGTGGAGATAGTGGAGGTGGAGACGGTGGCGGTGGATGTGGTGGCTGCGGCGGAGGAGGCGACTGATGCAACGCAGACAGACCCTGTTGCAACGACGCCAGCGCTGGGCACGCGCCTTGCGCGGACGCGGCGCCACGCCCAATGGCGTGTCGTGGGCCGGAATCGCCTTCGCCGCGCTGGCCGGGGCGATGTTCTACATCGCCTTGAGCGCACCGGCGCGCGAAGGCGTCGCGCCCCTGCTGCTGGCCTTGCTCGGTCTGCAGGGGCGGCTGTGGTGCAACCGCCTGGATGGCGTGCTGGCGCGACAGACGCGGCTGGTATCGCGCGCTGGTGAGGTCTACAACGATGCGCCGGACCGCCTGTCGGATGTGCTGGTCTGCGTCGGGCTGGGCTACGGCCTGCAGGCCAGCGTGCCGTGGGCCGCGCAACTGGGCTGGGCAGCGGCGCTGTGCTGCGTGGCCACCGCCTACGTGCGCATGCTCGGCCTGGCCTGCGGCACCGCCGAGCCACGGCAGGGGCCGATGGCGCGCGTGCAGCGCATGCACTGGTTGTCGCTGAGCACCGTGCTGGCGATGCCGTGGCAGTGGATGGGCCAGCCGCGCATCGCGGCATGGGTATTGATCGGCGCGCTGGCGGTGTTGATCGCCGGTGCGCTACTGACGGTGGTGCTGCGGCTGCGCATGATCGTGCGCACATTGGAGTGGACATGATTGCCCGTTTGATTGCGCGTGCCTGCAGCGGCGCCATCCGTACCTTGACCGGCGCGCGTGCGTTGTGGCGCGGCTGTGCGCCGTCCAACGAGCGCCGCGTGTATTACGGCAACCACGCCAGCCACGGCGATTTCGTGCTGATCTGGTCGTCGTTGCCGGCCAGCCTGCGACACGAAGTGCGCCCGGTGGCCGCAGCCGATTACTGGCAACGCACCGCGTTGCGGCGCTATCTGATCCACGCGGTGTTCAATGGCGTGCTGATCGAACGCAACCCGGCGCAACGCACCCGCGACCCGATCCAATGCCTGTGCGATGCGATCGATGCCGGCGATTCGCTGATCCTGTTTCCCGAAGGCACGCGCAACCCGGACGAAGGCGTGCTGCCGTTCAAGAGCGGGCTGTATCACCTGGCGCGGCAACGCCCGGAGCTGGAGTTCGTGCCGGTTTGGATCGACAACCTCAAGCGCGTGATGCCCAAGGGCAAGTGGTTGCCGCTGCCGTTGTTGTGCACCACCACCTTCGGTGCGCCGTTGCGGCTGGATGCCGATGAAGGCAAGGACGCGTTCCTGGCGCGTGCACGCGAGGCGCTGCTGGCGTTGTCGCCGGATCAACTGGAGGCGCGCGCATGAATCCCTATGTCTTCAGCGGCCAGTTGCAGCAGTCTTCGATGCATCAGCAGACGCTGTGGTTGTTCAGCGGCATCGCACTGGTCTTGATCATTGCCACGTTGATTTCCGAAACGCTGCGTTGGCGCGCACGCGCGCACCCGAGCGCGGTGCTGGACAACCTGGTGGCACGCATTCGCGCCTGGTGGGTGATGGCGGCGGTGGTCGGCATCGCATTCGTGTTCGGGCGCGCCGGGGTGATCGGCCTGTTCGCATTGGTGTCGTTGTTTGCGCTGCGCGAGTTCATCACGCTCGCCCCGACGCGGCGCGGCGATTACTACGCCTTGCTGGCCGCCTTCTACATCGTGCTGCCGTGGCAATACGGGCTGGTGTGGACCGGTTGGTATGGCATGTACACGCTGCTGATTCCGGTCTATGCATTCTTGGTGTTGCCGATCCTGGCCACCATCGGCGGCGATACCACGCGTTATCTGGAGCGCACTGCCAAGGTGCAGTGGGGCTTGATGATCAGCGTGTTCTGCATCTCGCACGTGCCCGCATTGCTGAATCTGGAAATCCCCGGGTATGCCGGGCGTAACCTGTTGTTGATCGCCTTCCTGGTGATCGTGGTGCAGTCCTCGGATGTCTTGCAGTACGTCTGGGGCAAGTTGGCCGGCCGCCATCTGATCGCGCCGAAACTGTCGCCGTCCAAAACGGTGGAAGGCTTCGTCGGCGGCGTGCTGTCGGCCAGCCTGCTGGGCATGGCGCTGTGGTGGATCACCCCGTTCGCGCCGTGGCATGCCTTCGGGCTGGCGCTGGTGGCCAACCTGATGGGGTTCTTCGGCGGCCTGGTGATGTCGGCGATCAAGCGCGATCGCGGCATCAAGGACTGGGGCCACATGATCGAAGGCCACGGCGGCGTGCTGGACCGGCTGGACTCGGTGTGCTTCGCCGCCCCGGTGTTCTTCCACCTGATCCGCTACGGCTGGGCGTAAGCCCCCGGCTCCTAAACGGTCACCACAGGTGCGGTGCCAGTCAACGACGCAGCAACGCTCTTACGATTCCCCAATCCCGATTCCCGATTCCCGATTTACGTCAGCCCGTACTCTTTCAGCTTCTTGCGCAAGGTAGCGCGGTGAATGCCCAGCAGCGCCGCGGCGCGGCTCTGGTTGCCTTCGCAGTGATTGAGCACTTCGACGAACAACGGGATCTCCATTTCGCGCAACACGATCTCGTAGACATCGTCCGCGTCGCTGCCGTCCAGATCGCGCAGGTAACGGCGAACGGACTGCGCCACGTGTTCGCGCAGCGGCGACTTCGGGGCGCCACGACTGGTGTCAGGACGAGAGGGGGCTGCGTTCAAAGGAAGTTCCCAGTGTCACGAGGCCGGGGCGCGTGGCCGGCGAGGGGGAGTGAGTCTAGCGCGTGACCTCATCGCTCGCCACGCCCCTGTGGCGAGCGGGCGAGGTTGTGTCCGCTTAGCGGAAGTCGAAACTGAAGGCGGCGGTGCTGGCGGCCGGTTCGCGGACGCGAAACGCCACCTGCACGGCCTGACCCGGCGCCAGCGTGTCGTGCTCGGCCGGCGCCTGGCCCAGATATTCCTGCGGCGACAGCACCCGGGTGCCGATCACCCGCCCATCGGCATCGGACAGCGACAGCTGCAACCAGGGCCAGGCCTGCGCCCAGCGCGCATCGTTGCGGAAGCTGGCCTGGATCTCCAGCACGCCGGACACGCCCGGCAGCGGGCGCACGTCGCGATTGAGCAGGGTCAGCGTGGCCGGATCGCGCCACGCCGGCAGCGTGCAGCGCACCACCGCGCAGGCGCTGGCCACCAGCGGCCGCCAGCGCGCGTCGCCGGCCAGATGCGCGCGGTCGGCGATGACGATCTGCAGGCCCAGCAAACCGGCCAGGCCGAGCAACAGCGCCCACTGCCGCCCGCTGGCACGCAGCCGTGGGCGGCCGGGTCCACGGCGGGCGAAGGTGGGCGCTGCCACGGCGGGCGCGGGCAGGGGATGCATCGGCGTCGCGTGGGCGCGCGCCTGCCCGGCGGCGTGGTCGTGCTGTGCGTCGGCTGCGAGCTCGCCGGTGGACGCGTCGATGCCGCCCGCATCGAGAGCCTCACTCTCCTGCCGGTCTGCGGCGTCGGGTGCGCGATGGGGCGCGGTGTCGGTCGTGGTGTCGCCTGGCGCCACGCCTGCCGTGTCCTGCTCGAGCGCCAGCTGCGGCGCCACGCGTGCATGCGCCGCGGTGTCCTGCAGCCCGGCGTGGTCTGGATGGGCGCTGCCGTCTGCATCAGCGGGCTGTGCCAGCGCGGTAGGCGGCGCACTCACGACCGGCACGTCCGCTGCAGCGACCCCGGGCGCAGGCACCGGTGGCGATACGGGTGCAGCGGGCAGCTCGGCCGCGGGCATCGGCACCACCGGTTCCGTTGGCGCGCTGGCCGGCAGCACAGGCGGTTGCATCAACGTCGGTGCAGGCGGTGGCGTTGCGCGCAGAAAGGTGGCCAGGGGGCGGCGCGGTGGCGGAGTCTCTGACATCGGCAGGCGTGCAGCGGGAAGACCGCTATTCAACCACGGGGACAGCGCTGGGCGAACGTCAGGGTGGGCAAGTGCGACGTGCGCGCGCCGACTCAGCGCCTTTGGCGATGCGGCGACGTTGCCGGGGACTGGGTCGATGGACGTCGCCGTCCGCTCAAGCGAAACGCCACCACCACCTCAACTAACAGGACGCAGCAGCAGGCACGCTGTTTCGATTCCCGATTCCCGATTCCCGATTCCCGACCTCACCGCCTGCGCCGCGTCTTGCCCTCGGCCAGCAGCAGATCCAGCAGCCCGCTGCGCTGACGCGGTGCCAGGGTGTCGAAGCGGGCCAGCAGCACGCGCTGCTGATCGTCCAGGCGACGGTACTGGGCTGGTTCCTCGGCAATGGTCGACACCGGCGGGCCGAACACGCGGTCGCCGCGGCCGGTGGCCAGGTATTCGAACGCCATGCCGCTGCGCTTGGCCAGACCGATCAGGTTCTCCACCGACGGCGCGGTGCCTTCGGCCATTTCCCATTGCGCCACTGCGCTGCGGGTGACGCCCAGCTCGCCGGCCAGGGCTTCCTGGGTCAGCTTGGTGAAGCTGCGGGCTTCGCGTACTCGTTCGTACAGCTTGCTCACACGGCACCGGATCGGGAGGCGGACAGGGCCGGGAGATATAGCCCTAGCAGCGCTTTGGGATAGTTCGTATAACTTTCATATCGGCATATGTTTGCGATACTGTCTCAATGGCATCGAGGATGTGATCACAGCGAACTCAAGGAGGATGTTCATGGTCGAGCCTGTCACTCCCAAACCTGGCCAACCGCACAGCCAGACACCGCCGCCGAGCGCGCCGTGGCCGGCCGATTCGCCGCTGGATCCGGCGGTCGCACGCTTTCGCGGAGCGCCCTGCTACCAGGTCTGGCGACGCGATCAGGAATGGGACGCCCTCGCCGAGGGCATGCATTGGTCAGCTGCGCTGGCACCGCGTGGCTGGGCGCTGCGCTACCGGCATTGGCCGTTGCTGGGGATGGGGGCGGCGCTTGCGGTGCTGGCTGCAGGCGTGGCGCTGGCCGGCGTGCAGGCGTGGTCGGCGGGCGCCTGGGTGGCGCTGTTGCTGGCCGAGCTGGGATTGCGTGTGGGGGCGGCCCGGCAGGCCGGGCGTTGGCGCAGTGCGGCGTTACAGCATGCCGGCTGGCAGGCGGTGACCCGCCTGCGTGCGATCAGTGTGGCCGATGCGGTGACCACCGCGCAGATCCGCGCCAGCCGCCCGCAGCGGTGAGCGAGCCGGCGATTAGCTGCGGCGAACGCCGTCGATGCGCATCCAGTCTTCGTCGCGCTCGCAACGCAGCTGCTCGAACCAGGGGGCGTAGCGTTCCAGCAACTCGTCCTCCTGCCCGTGCAGGATGCCCGACAGGGCAATGCGGCCGCCCGGCGCCACGCGTGCGGCCAGGGTGTCGGCCAGCGCATCCAGTGCCGGGGCCAGGATGTTGGCGACCACCACCGGATAGGTCTGCACCGGCTCGTCCTGCGGCAGATACACCGCCAGCTGCGCGGCCACGGCGTTGCGCTCGGCATTGTCGGCCGTTGCCAGCAGCGCCTGCGGGTCGTTGTCCACCCCCACCGCGCTGGCGGCGCCCAGCTTCAGCGCGGCGACCGCCAGAATGCCCGAGCCGCACCCGAAGTCGAGCAGGCTGCGGCCCTGCAGCTCGCCGCTGCCGGCCAGGCTGTCCAGCCAGCGCAGGCACAGCGCGGTGGTCTGGTGCGTCCCCGACCCGAACGCCAGGCCCGGATCCAGCCGCACCACGGCGGCCTGCGGCGTGTCGGCCGCCTCGGGCAGGTCGTGATTCCACGGCACGACGAAGGTGCGCGTGCCGAACTGCATCGGCTTGAACAGATCCATCCAGGCGCGTTCCCAGTCGCTGTCTTCGACCATGCGCAATGCCACCTGGCTCCAGTCGAGCTCCGGGTCGAACGCGTCCAGCGCCGCTAGCACCGCCAGCGCATCGCTCTCGCCATCGAACAGCGCAGTCAGTACCAGCGAATTCCATAACGGCATTTCGCCCACGCCAGGCTCCAGGATGGCGCGCTCGTTGCTGGTATCGGCATCGGCGTCTAGCAGGGTCACCGCCAGCGCGCCGACTTCCTCCAGCGCGGTCTGAAAGCGGGGCTGGGTGGTATCGGAGCAGGGCAGGGTCAGTTCAAGAAACGGCATCGTGGCGGTCGGTAATCAGCAAGGCGTGCATCGTAGACCATTCGCGGCGGCGGGCTGAGGCATTGCGCCCGGCCGGGTGCATGGCGTGGCGGAAGATGCCGGGGAGCGGGATCAAGCGCCGATGCGCAAGAGACGTGTCGACACGCAGACGCACGTTGCATCCAAACGCGGAGCACGAAGCCGCCAGACGCACAAAGCACGCACGCGACGGGTGCTTCGCACTGGAGCGCTCGCGCGCCGACGCACACCCACTTCCGTCTGTCAGTCAGACCTCCGCGAGCGTTCCGGCATCGCGCCGTCTCCACATGGAAGGCCTGCGCCGGCGACAGTACCCGGAGCGCGATGCGACCAGGCGCATATCGCACAAGCGATACGCCCATTGCGATCAGAGTCATGCGCAGACCGCCGCGTATTCCGTCTGTCGGGCAGACGTCCGCGAGCTTGCCGGCATTGCGAGGTCTCCACCCGCACCCACACCCACACCCACACCCACACCCACACCGCGACGCGACGCGACGCGACTAGGCACACGCAGCGCCCAAGCGAAAGGCGCATCGCACAGCAGCGCCGACAACACGTAGCGAGCGACTGTCAGGCGAACGCCGTATCGACGATGATCGACTGCACTGCAGTGGCCTGCGGCGTTCGCGTGCTACCTGCCGACTCCCGGCAACGCTCGCGCCTGCCTGGTGATCGTGCGGTCGCCTATCGCCCGATCTGCGCCGGCACTGCAGGCATCGCCCAACTGCGCAGTGCGCACCGGCAGCGCTCGCTTGTGGGCCGCCGCATGGACGGCCGGGTGCTAGACTCCGCGCCGTTGCTGCGGGCGTCTTCCGCAGCTGGGTTGCCGCTGTGATGCCGCTTGTCCGTGCCCGCCATCTCTGGCTGTTGCTCGCTCCCGTCGCGCTTGCGACGGCAGCCTGGTGGCACCTGCGCGCGCAGCCGGCAGCGCGCGCCACTACCGTGCCCACCAGCGTCGGGGCCGTGCACCAGCCTGCGGCAACACCGGTGCGGCACCCCTCTTCCGAACGCGGCAACGCGCTGCAACTGAACTATCGCGATGCGGTGGATGCACAGCGGGACCTGTATCGCTATGCGCAGCAGTTGCAGCAGCAGGTGCGTGCCGGCGATGCGCAGGCCGGCTGGCGCCTGAGCCGGGTCTACGATTACTGCGCGCCGTATGCGTCCAGCCCGGCCGGCTATGCCGCCGACAGCGCGTGGATCGCCACGCACCAGACCCCGGGCGTGGCGGCGATGCACGCTGCACGCGATCGGGTGGCGCAGCGCTGCGCTGGCTTTGCCCCCAGCGATGGCCTAGGCCCACGCCTGGTCGCGCAACAACGGCGAAGCGCCGCGCGCGGCGGCAGCCTGGCTGCCGAGGCCGCGTTGCTGGCCCTGGGCGAACCGCTGCAGGCAACGCCCACCTACAAGCGCGCGCTGGTGCGCCGTGTGCTGGCTTCGCGTGACCCGGAGGCTTACCTGGCGCTGGCGCCGGCGATGGGCGCGCGCGCCAGCGGCGATGACAGTCTGGACGGGTATGTGGCCGGCGATCAGTTCGCCGAACTCGCCTGGCAGGTGGCGGCGTGCCGCCTGGGCCTGGACTGCAGCGCCGACAGCACGCTGGTCACCAGTTATTGCGCCAACGCGGGCATCTGCTCGCGCCAGGGCGCGCAGGATTTTGTGTCGTTCGTATTCGACGCCGCGGTGCCGCGGCAGGGAGCAGACAGCGTGGATGAGATGGTCGATAGATTGGTGTCCGATCCGGGAGCGCAGTCATGAATTACCGTCGGTTGGCGCATGGCGCCAAGTTCTGGTTCTGGGTGGCGTTGTTCGTGGCGTATTCGGCCGCGGCGGTGGGCATCGTGATGATCGATACCGCCGATCACCGCTACCAGCCGCTGTCGATCAGATCGACCACGGTCGGTGCCGACGAGCAGCAGCGACGGCATGGCGCCAGCGAGGTGGCCGCGGTGTATCGCGCCAGCAGCGCGATGCCGTTCTCCACCTTGTCGGCCGGCTCGATGTTCCAGGTGGTCTGGCCGGACGGCTCCACCGAAACCATGATGGTGGTCGACCCGGCCTCGTCCAGCGGCATCGTGCCGGTGCCGGGCAGCCAGCAGGCGCCTGCGCCGCGGCATTGAACGATGCAGCGCGTCGCCCCCTGATGCGAGCGCGCTGCGCATCCGCGCGGACGACTGAAGATCTACGCAGCGGATCCGGTAGCACCCCGAATCCCGTAGGAGCGCACCCGGGCGCGACGAGGTTCCACCGATAAAGCCCGGTCGCGCCCGGGTGCGCTCCTACGCGTGGGGCGGCTGGCCGCGCGGTTTTGCTTGGTGCGGGGTGTCGTCGAGCCGCGTGCCTGGCCTGTGCGGCGCACTGCCGGGGCGATGCACCGGCAAGCCATGCGACAAGCCGGTGTCCCGCGCTTGTCGCATGGTGCAATGGCCAGTGCGATCACTCCCGATCCCGTAGGCCCCCCGGCGCCCGTAGGAGCGCACCTGGGCGCGACGAGGTTCTACCGATAACGCCCGGTCGCGCCCGGGTGCGCTCCTACGCATCGATCGGCTGGTCGCATGGTGTTGCCGGTGCGGGGTATTGTCGAGCTGCGTGATGCACTGCCGGCGCGATGCACCGGGAAACAACGCAACAAGCCCGGTTTCCCGGGCTTGTTGCGTGGTGCATTGGCCAGTGCGATCAGGTCAGCGCGATCGACTTGTTCTTGCGCTCGGCCAGGCGCTTTTCCAGGTAATGGATGTTCTGCCCGCCGGCCTGGAAGCCCTTGTCGCGCATGATGCGCTGCTGCAGCGGAATGTTGGTCTTGATGCCGTCCACCACCATTTCGCTCAGCGCCACGCGCATGCGTGCGATCGCGGTCTCGCGGTCGGGGCCGTGCACGATCAGCTTGCCGATCATCGAGTCGTAGTTCGGCGGCACCTTGTAGCCGGCATAGATGTGCGTATCCACGCGCACGCCCGGGCCGCCCGGCGGATGGAAGGCGGTGATCAGGCCCGGGTTGGGCATGAAGGTTTCCGGGTCTTCGGCGTTGATGCGGCACTCGATCGCATGCCCGCGCAGCACGATGTCGCTCTGCTTGATGCTGAGCTTGTGGCCGGCGGCGATGCGCAGCTGTTCGCACACCAGGTCGATGCCGGTGATGCGTTCGGTCACCGGGTGTTCCACCTGGATGCGGGTGTTCATTTCGATGAAGTAGAAGCGCCCACCTTCGAACAGGAACTCGAACGTGCCCGCACCGCGGTAGCCGATGCGGATGCAGGCATCCACGCAGACCTTGCCGATCTCGTTGCGCAGCTCCTCGGTGATGCCCGGCGCCGGCGCTTCTTCCACCACCTTCTGGTGGCGGCGCTGCATCGAACAATCGCGTTCGCCCAGATGGATCGCGCCGCCCTGGCCGTCGGCCAGCACCTGGATTTCCACGTGACGCGGATTTTCCAGGAACTTCTCCATGTAGACCTGATCGTTGCTGAAAGCGGCCTTGGCTTCGGACTTGGTGGTTTCGATCGCAGCCTTCAACGCCGCTTCCGAATGCACCACGCGCATGCCGCGCCCGCCGCCGCCGCCGGCGGCCTTGATGATCACCGGGTAGCCGATCTCGCGCGCCACCTTGGTGTTGGCCACGATGTCATCGCCCAGCGGACCGCCCGAGCCGGGCACGCACGGCACGCCGGCGGCCTTCATCGCGCGGATCGCTTCCACCTTGTCGCCCATCAGGCGGATGGTGTCGGCCTTGGGACCGATGAAGATGAAGCCGGATTCTTCCACGCGTTCGGCAAAGTCGGCGTTTTCCGAGAGAAAACCGTAGCCGGGATGGATGGCCTGCGCATCGGTGACCTCGGCCGCGGCGATCAACGCCGGGATGTTGAGGTAACTGTCGCTGGAGGCGGCCGGGCCGATACACACCGACTCGTCGGCCATGGCCACGTGCTTGAGGTTGCGGTCGACCGTGGAATGCACCGCGACCGTGCGGATGCCGAGCGTGTGGCACGCGCGCAGGATGCGCAGCGCGATTTCACCTCGGTTGGCGATGACGACTTTATCGAGCATGGGATTGGGGATTCGGGATTGGGGATTCGTAGGAGGCGCCGGTCTCGCGGACATGTCGCGATTCGTCCAGCGTGCGGATCAATGCGTTGAGCTTGGCAAACGTGCGATTCAGCAGGTCGGCAATTGCCGCATCGGGCGATGTGAACTGCAGTCGCGTTGCAATCTGCAGTTGCGTGTCCAGCTCCGCCAATGAGCCGCGCGCCATCGACAGATAACGCAGGTACTCGGCCGTAGAGCGCCGCGCGGCGCCTTCGGCGATGTTGGACGGAATGCTGATCGCGGCGCGTCGCATCTGTGCCGTCAGTCCAAAGCGTTCGGAATCAGGAAAATCGTGGCTCAGGCGATAGACCGCTTCGACAAGCGACATCGCATCGCGCCACACCGTCAGGCGCTCGTGCGGTCGCTCTTGCGAATCCCGAATCACGATTCCCTAATCCCCGCGCTTCAGCCAATCACAAACAACGGCTGATCGAATTCCACCGGCTGGCCGGTTTCGCCGAGGATGGCCACGATGGTGCCGGAGGCGTCGGCTTCGATCGGGTTGAACATCTTCATCGCCTCGATGATCGCCAGGGTGTCGCCGACCTTGACCTGCTGGCCCACGGTGACGAAGGCCGGCTTGTCGGGCGAGGGCGATGTGTAGAACGTGCCGACCATCGGCGCGCGCAGCACGTGGCCTTCCGGCAGTGCGGCGGCCTGCTTGGCGCCGCCGGTGGAGGCTTCGGTGGGCGACTGCATCGGCATGGTGGCCGCAGCCGGCGCCTGCGCGGCGGGGGCCGGCGCGTACTGCTGCACCGGTGCGCTCATCACCTGGGTGCCCTTGGGGACGCGTGCCAGGCGCACGCTTTCTTCGCCTTCCTTGATCTCGATTTCGGCGAGATTGGATTCTTCGAGCAGGTCGATCAGTTTCTTGATTTTGCGGAGATCCATAAGGGCCTCTTGTGGTGAATCGGTGGAGAGTGCCGGCGGATGCCGACGGAATGGGGTCAGACCCTCGGCGCGGTGGCCGATGGGGGGAGGGCGCCTGTCACGCGTCGCGCTCCAGGCGCGCGATGGCCGCTTCCAGCGCCAGCCGGTAGCTGTCTGCGCCGAAGCCGCAGATCACCCCGTCGGCCTTGTCGCTGAGATAGCTGTGATGGCGGAACGGCTCGCGCGCATGCGGGTTGGACAGATGGATCTCCACGAACGGCAGCCCCACGCCCAGCAGCGCGTCGCGCAGCGCCACCGAGGTATGGGTGAAGGCTGCCGGGTTGATCAGGATGTAGGCGGTGCCGTCCTCGCGGGCGGCGTGGATGCGCTCCACCAGCACGTGCTCGGCATTGGACTGCAGGCTGCTGAGCGTGTGCCCGGCTGCCTGCGCGCGGTCCACCAGGGCCGCATCGATCTGCGCCAGCGTGGTGCGCCCGTAGACCTCCGGCTCGCGGGTGCCGAGCAGGTTGAGGTTGGGGCCGTGCAACAGCAGCAGGTGGGCCATGGGATCCAGCGGAGCGGAAAGGCCGGAAGTCTGCGCGATGTGGGCGATGCTGTCCAGATAGCAGAAGTTATAGCTGTTTTAAACAAGCGCTTGAATTCTTGCGGCGATTGTCGGCGCGGTCAGGTGCACAGGGCATCTGACCAGGCGGCCCTGCTGCGGCAGCCTGCAGGGCCGGGCCGCAGCATCCCGACCGCTGACCGGGCGCGCCCGGCCAGTGCGCACCGGGGCGCCGGCATCGGCGGTGGTGCAGCGCCGGTCCAGAGACCGGTCTGCGCATCTTCCACTGCCGCGCGTCGTGGTTCTGTGCCCGCGGCAGCAAGTTCGGTCGTTCCCGCCAACGCGTACGAGGCGCCCTCGGTCAGGCGGCGCTGCCGGAGCGGCCTGCCACAGTGAGTGGGATCCACGCTGGCCGCGCGCACCCACCGTGCACGATGGACGCCGTTGCCGGCCGGATGCCCGCGCAGACGAGCGTCGGCGCAGCATGCGCCCCGCCGCCGATGGCCCCTACCTGCCTTCGGTTGTCGCGGTGTCGCGTCCGAGGTGCCGCCACAGGAAGGTGTACATCAGCGCAGCACGATGCGCGGCCTGGGCATTGTCGCCAGGGTTGGCGTGGCCGCCCTCCATGCTTTCGTAGAACACCGCGTCCTTGCCGGCATCCAGCATCCTGGCGGCCATCTTGCGTGCGTGCCCGGGGTGGACGCGATCGTCGCGGGTGGAGGTCAGGAAGATCGTGGGCGGATAGGCCTTGTTCGGATCGAACAGGTGATACGGGGAAAAGGTCTGGATGAACGACCAGTCCGCAGTGTCCGGGTTGCCGTACTCGTCCATCCACGACGCGCCGGCCAGCAGGTGGTTATAGCGGCGCATGTCCAGCAGCGGCGCTTCGATCACGACCGCCCCGAACAGCTGCGGATACTGGGTCAGCATGTTGCCGGCCATCAATCCGCCGTTGCTGCCGCCGCGCACGGCCAGATGCCTGGCCGAGGTGACCTTGCGCGCGATCAGGTCCTGCGCGATGGCGGCCATGTCCTCGTAGGCCTTGTGCCGGTTCTGCTTGAGTGCGGCCTGGTGCCAGCGCGGGCCGTACTCGCCGCCGCCACGCATGTTGGACAGCGCGAACACCCCGCCCTTCTCCAGCCACGCCCGTCCCATGACACCGGAGTAGTACGGCAGCATCGGGATCTCGAAACCGCCATAGCCATAGAGCTGGGTCGGTGCGCTGCCATCGAATGCCAGCGCCTTCGGGCGGACCAGGAAATACGGGACGCGGGTGCCGTCCTTGCTGGTGACGAAGTGTTGCTCGATGAGGAAGCGGCTCGCATCGAAGAACGCCGGCAGCGCTTTCAGGCGCTGCGGTTGCTTGCCGATCTGCGCCAGCGACAGCGTGGGCGGAGTGAGGTCGTCGGCGACGGTGAGCCACACCGCATCGCTGTCGACGTTGTCCAGCGCCTTGATCTCTGCAGCGCCGAAGCTGGGTGCACCGACGAACGCGCTGCGCTTCCAAGCCTGCGCACCGGGCGTCAGCACGCTCAGCCGCGTTTTGACGTCATCCAGGATGTTGAGCACCAGGTGCGAGCGGGTCCAGACGGCACTGCTGAGCGAGGCGGTGTCGGTGGGCTGGAAGACCACCTCGAAAGCGCGCTTGCCCGCCATGAAATCGTCGAACCGGGTGGCCAGCAGCGTGCCGGCTGCATAGGTCTCGCCGCCGACGCTCCACGGCTCGCGCAACTCCAGCGTGAGCCATTGGCGATGCAACTGCTTGGTCGCCGAGTCCGGCACCTCGATCTGGGCCAGGTGTCCGCTGCGGTCGCGCAGATACCAGCGCTTGTTGCGAATGCCCAGCTCGCGAATCACGATGTCCCGCTCGAACCCCGGGGTGTCGTCATGGAAGGCCCTCACGCGCATATCCTGCGGGCTGCCCTCGTAGACGGTCGTGGCGGTGTCCAGGGCGGTGCCGCGTTTCCATTGTTTGACCACGCGCGCGTAGCCCGAGTCGGTCGTGGTGCCAGCGCCGAAATCGGTACTGACATAGACGGTGTCCTGGTCGATCCAGGAGAGCTCGCCCTTGGCTTCGGGGCGGACGAAGCCGTCCTGCACCCACTGCTTGTCGACCAGGTCGAACTCGCGGGTGACGTCGGCATCGGCACCGCCGCGCGACAGGGTGATCAGGCAGCGGCGATAGGCCGGACGCAGACAGTCGATGTCCTCGTGCTGCCATGCCCAATCCTTGCCCTCGCTCTGGTTGAGGGCATCCAGATCCAGCACGGTTTCCCACTTCGGCGCAGGCTTGCGGTATTCGGCCGGCGTGGTCCGTCGCCATATGCCGCGCTTGTGCTGCCTGTCCTGCCAGAAGTTGTAATAGCTGTCACCGATCTTCTGCACGTCGGGAATCTTCGCATCCGAGTCCATGACTTCACGGATCCGTGTTTCCAGCTGCTTGAATTCGGCGGTGTCGGCCAGTTGTTTCTCGGTGCGTGCATCTTGTTGCTTTACCCAATCGAGCGCTTTTGTGCCGGTGACATCCTCCAGCCACAGATACGGGTCTGCGGTGGTGGCGGTGGGTGTGGTAGCCGTAATGCCGGGTGTCGCAGGTGCCGCATGGGCACCTGCAATGCCGGCAAGAAGCAACGCTGCGCCGAAAAGGCTGGACGTGGGGGCCATTATATTGCCATCGCCGAGAGGGGGCGCCAGCATAAAGTCGAATATCGCGTTGTGACCGCGTGGTGAGTAATGTTGAGAAATGCGCGCCGAGAAAAACCCGTTCGCGCTGCAGTGACTTTATACAGAAATAAAAATAACCGGATGCGGCCGAGTTAATCGTTTCCGGGATCGGTCGCGATGGATGATGGTCGTCGGCATCTTGCGGTGTCAGCCGTACGCCGGCGAGCGGGGCAGGCTGCCGGCGACAGCAGGGCGCGCACGATCTTCAGGTCACCTTGCAGGCACGACCTTCATGCGTGTGCAGCGCCCCGCAAGACGCATGCATCCGGGCGTCGAAGAGGCCGATCACCGCGCCGCGCGCAGCAATGCATCCTCGGTAATCGCGTTGGTCAGCACCGTGGGCAGGATCGCCGGCGGAGCGCCGGGGCCGTACACCACGTACAGCGGCACGCCGACCGCCTGGTGCTGGTCGAGGAAGGTGCTGATGGCCGGGTCGACATTGGTCCAGTCGCCCTTCATGTAGACCGCATCGACACGGCGCAGCGCGTCGCGGAAGTCGGCGCTGCCCAGCACGTTCTTTTCGTTGGCCTTGCAGGTCACGCACCAGTCGGCGGTCATGTTGACGAACACCACGCGGTTGTCGGCGCGCAGGCGGTCCAGCAGCTGCGGCGAGAACGCGACCACGCCTTCGCTGGCGGCGGTGGCGGCCGGCAGGCGCAGGCGGGTGACGCCCACCACCGGTACGATGGCCAGCACCAGCATCGCTGCGGCCAGGCGCATGCCGGCGCGGTTGCTGGTCCAGCGGCTGCGCTCGAAACACCACAGGCCCAGCGCCAGCAGGGTGGCGCCGACCAGCATCAGGGCCAGCGCATCCACGCCGCGTTGCTTGCCCAGCACCCACAGCAGCCAGATCGCGGTGAGATACATCGGGAACGCCAGCACCTGCTTGAGCGTTTCCATCCATGCTCCGGGCGTGGGCAGACGCCGCGCCAGCGACGGGATGAAGCCAATCAGCAGGAACGGCAGCGCCAAGCCCAGGCCCAGCGCCAGGAACACCAGCATCGCCAGCAGCGCAGGCGCGGTGAACGCATAGGCCAGGGCGGTGCCCATGAACGGGGCGATGCAGGGGCTGGCGACCACGCAGGCCAGCACGCCGGTGAAAAAGTCGCCCAGCGGCCCGTTGCGCGCGGCCAGCGACTGGCCGATGCCGCCAAGATTGCTGCCCAGCGTGAACACGCCCGACAGGCTCAGGCCCACCGCGAACATCAGATACGCCAGTGCCGCCACAAACCACGGCTGCTGCAGCTGGAAGCCCCAACCGGCCGCCTGGCCGGCCGCACGCAGGGCGATCACCAGCCCGCCGATGGCGGCGAAGGACACCAGCACGCCCAGCGAATACCAGATGGCATGGCTGCGCGCGTGGCTGCGGCTCTCGCCGCTATGGGCCAGGCCCAGCACCTTCAGCGACAGGATCGGCAGCACGCACGGCATCAGGTTCAGCACCAGCCCGCCGAGCAGGGCCAGCGCCAGCATCGCCAGCAGGCCCTTGTCGGTATGCGGCGGCTGGGTGCGCTGCGGGTTGTCGGCTGCCGCTGTCGGCGCGGGTTGCGTCTTGCTGTCCGGGGCCGCTGCCGGGGCGGGCTCGGGCGGCGCCTGCCCGGCGGCCAGCGGCGAGATCATCAGCGGGGCGGCCTGTGCCTGGTTCTGTGGCGACACCGTGCCGGCGGGCAGGTCCAGCGCCACGCGACGGGTCATCGGCGGGTAGCAGATGCCGTCGGTCTGGCAGCCCTGGAAGGTGGCCACCAGGGTCACCCGCGCCGGGTCGGGGTGTTCGCGCAGCAGCGGCAGGGTGACTTCGGCCTGGTCGAAATACACCACCACATCGCCGAAATGTTCGTCGCGATGGGTCTTGCCCTGCGGCCAGCGCGGCAGCCCGGTGCGCACGCCGCCGCTGCCTTCCACCGCCAGCGAGGTGCGGTCGCGGTAGAGGTAGTAGCCCGGTGCCGGGGTGAAGCGCAGCAGCAGGCTGTTGCCATCGCCCACGATGGCTTCGAAGGTGAAGGCCTGCTCGGCCGGCAGCGGCAGCGCATCCACGCCGGCCCCCTGGCCGGGTGCACCGAACAGGCGCGGGCCGGGCGCGGCGCGCGGCACCAGTGCGCCCAGGTTTTCACGTGGCGTGGCGGTGGCCGCCGCTGTCGGTGCGCCGGGCAGGCTCACGCGGATCTCGCGCCGCTGCGGCGGATAGCACACCCCGGCATCGGCGCAGCCCTGGTATTGCACCTGCAGCACCGCGGTCTTCAGCGCCGGATCGGCCCTGCCGGCCAGGGTGGCCTGCAGTTGCTTGCGGTAGGTCTGCACCTGGCCGAAGAACTCGTCGTGCTTGCTTTCGCCTTCAGGCAGCGTCAGTTCGCCGGCAGAAAAGCCTTGCCCCGATTTGACGCTGATGCGGTGCCGATACAGGTAATAGCCCGGCGCGATTTTCCAGGTCAGGCCGATGCTGTCGCGGCCCTCGGCCTGGGCACTGAGCGCGAAGGCCTGGTCCACCGGCAGCAGGTCGGCCTCGCTGACCGCTTGCGCGGCGGGCGCCACCAGGGCGAGCGAGGCGGCGATGACAGGGGCGGACAACCGTGCGCAGCGGGCGATCCAGCGGGACAGAAACTTCATGGACGTCAGGATTCCTTAGCGGGTATCGGCCCGGACCCAATCGAGATACGCCGGCAGCCCGGCGCTGGCTTGGACAGCGACCGCCTCCGGCAGTTCATAGGGATGCAGTGCCCGCAGCCGTGCGATGGCGTCCGGCAGGCGATCCTCCCAGGTCTTGATCAGCAACTGCACTTCAGTACTGCGCTCGATCGCCCCGTTCCAGCGGTACAGCGAGTGCGCGCCCGGCAACTGGGTGACGCAGGCGGCCAAGCGTTCGTCGAGCAAGGCATGCGCGATGCGGTCGGCGCTGTCCGCATCCGGGCAGGTGCTGAACAACAAATGGAGGGAAGAGGCGTTCATTCGGCCCGGCAGTGTAATCCCCTACTTGCGAGGGGAGCGACCGCGCATTCCGGAACGCGGCGTCAGCTTCGCTGGATTGGCGCTGCAGGCGACCGGTGCGGTGGCGGCTCAGTGGTCTTTGGGTAGCCCGATGGAGGCGCCGGGCTGCGACGAAGGCATCCGCGCGCACGCCGATGAACCCCGTGCGCCGTGTCGCTGTCCAGCGGCGGATGCACCGCTGTCCGATGCGTGCCTGGACCGCGCTCCGCGCCATTGGCAGAGGTGCGCAGGAGCGAGACGGCCAACCCGCGATCAGCAGGCGAGCCCCGCTCCTGCCGGCAAGATGGAGTGGAGCGACCCATTCCCAGGCCCGGCCCGGCGATACGCCGGTTTGCGGAGTGCATGAGCGCCTGTTGCCGACGCCGATGGTCGCGCCGCAGGCGGCACCGGCCGCCGTGCAACGCCAGCTGGCGCCCACGCTGCGATCGGCAACAGGCCGCCGGTCGGCTGCCGCCGCTGGCACCCGACAGCACGCCGGCCATCTGGGCACACGCGCAACGCCATCCCGGCCTACCGGCCCGACGCAGCATGCGTCGGGCCGGTATGGCTCAGTTGGCCAGCTGGCAGCTGGCCGGTTTGGCCGAGGTGAACAGGCCGGCGGTGGCCCATTCGGGGTGGTCGACGAACGGGTTGCGATTGCCCTGGAAGCTGAAGATCACCTGGTTGCGCGCGCGTTCTGCATCGTCCGGCGGGTCGGCCTGGTGCCAGGCCAGCAGCGTGGACAGCAGCCCCATGTAGGCGGGCGAGGACGAGGTCTGCACGATCCGGCTGCGGTCGTCGGTGAGTTCCAGATCCGGTTCGGACTGACCGGTGGTCGCATCAAGCCCGCCTTCGTAGCGGATCGCCATGTACATCACCGCGCGTGCCATGTCGCCCTTGCGCTTGCCCCACACCTCGAACGTGCCGCTGTTGCCGTCCGGCGTGCGTACCCAGTTGGAATTGCCCGGATAGCGCCCGCTGCCGCCGCCGCTGCCGTCGTTGACCTCGGTCACCCGTTCGCCGCAGCTGCTGGTGCAGGTGGCGTAGGGCTTGTTGCCGCGGTCGGCGTTGAAGGCGGTGTCGGTCAGGTACAGCATGTGGGTGTCGGTGTAGGGCGCATACGGCAGGCCGCGATCGCCGGTGGCACTGCCGAAACCCAGCGAGTTGGGCCAGGTGTGCTCGCGGTTATAGGTCAGCCCGCTCCCAGTGCCGGCCCGGTCGCTGCCCTTGGCGTAGCTGCGGTTGCGGTAGGCGTCCAGGATCCGGCCGCTGTTGTTGGGATCCTCGTCGGCCATCTCCAGGATGGTCCAGGTGCTGGTGCCCGAGCCGCTGTACGGATAGACCGTGTGGCCCTTGATCACGGTGTGCAGCGAACAGCGCAGCTGGCTGGCATTGGCGGTGTTGACCCGCGCGTAGTAACCGGTGCCGCCGCCGCTGGCGGTGGCCACGGTGAAGGCGATCGACTGGTTGGCGGCCGGGCTCAGCCCGCTGGCATCGCGGATGGCGCTGGCGGTGATCGCCAGGGTGCAACGCTCGCCGCCGACCAGGGCGGTGTTGGTGGACAGGGTGAAGCGGGTGCCAGTCGTTGCGTAGCTCAAGGCCACCGTGCCGGAGCTGGCGCAGCTCAGCGCAAAGGCGCCGCTGCTCAGCGTCACCGCCTCGCTGAAGCCCACCGCCAGATCGCCGGCGGCCGGGAAGCCGCTCGCGCCCTGGGTCGGGGTGGTGCTGGTGATCGTCGGTGCGCCGGTCGTGCCGCCACCGCCGCTGCCATTGAATGTCTGGCCGCGGTTGCAGGCGCCGAAGGTCTGCGCCGCCGAGCCCGCCCAGCTGAAGTTGGCCGCTGCACTGCCGGTGCCGGTGAGTTGCAGCGAACTGCCGACCGCGCTGCTGTTGCTCTCGCTGACCGGCAGGTTCTGGCTGGTGACGCCGGCCGCCGGGCCACCGCTGCCGGTGATGGCGCCTTCGTAACTGAGGAACTGCACCAGCTGCCCGCTGGGATCGACCAGTGCCACGCCGTCGTTGGGGCCGTTCTGCACGCCGTTGCTGGCGTAGCTGACGGTCGCCACGCGCACCTGGCTGCCGCAGCTCACCACAGTGCCGGCCGGAACCGCCGTGTTGGCATAGACCGTGGCCGCACTGGGCGTGCTGCCGTTGTACAGATAGATCCGGTAGCCGCTCAGCGACTCGCCGGCGGTGGCCACCACCTCCACGCCTTCGCCGGTATCGCCGGAGGCGCCCGCGTCGTCGTAATGCAGTTCGTTGATGAACACCGCGGCGTGGGCGGCGGGAACGGCCAGGACAACGGCGCAGGTCAGCGGAAGACTACGGAACGGCAACCTCATCGACAGCTCCTTGTGATCGGGGAATGCGGTTCCGACTGTAGAGTCTGCGCATGACAAAGGATGGAACCTGGTTCCATTTTTAGAGCGAGTGCCGCCCGGCCCGCATGGGATCAGTGGTCGCCTGACGCTAGCGATGGCGACGCGCGCGCAGCCTTCGATGCGTGCCGCCCACGCCCGCCCGATGACGGTTCGCTGGGTTTTGTCGTCGCTGCCTGGCCTGCGAATGAGACCGGCCGAAGAAAAAAGTTTGCGCCCGGCCCTTGAAACCCGCCCGCCCAGCACAATCTCTGGCCCGCACCCGCTCTGTCGGGTTTTTTCCGCGCGCTGTGCTGGCAGTCGTCATGTGCGAGTGCTAAC
>NZ_JPLE01000004.1 GCF_001010415.1 Xanthomonas pisi DSM 18956 | reverse complement strand
GCACCGACCGCCGTGCTGCCGTCGGCATTGACGCGCGCATTGCTGCCGATGGCGGTGTCGTTGGGGCCGTGCGCATAGGCGCTGCCGCCGATCGCGGTACCGGTCACGTGGTTGGCCACTGCCGCGGTGCCGACTGCCGTCGAGGTTGCTGCCGGCGTGATGCTGCCGACCACTGCTGCCGTCGGGGTGCCTTGCACGCCGGCAGTCGCGGTGGCGACGTTGCTTGCTGCATCGCTGGCAGCGGGTGCAGCGACCGCCGGCACCGTGGCGGTACGCAGCGAGGTGGTGCTGGCAACCGCAGTGCCGCCACGTGCATCCAGTTGGGTGACCTTGGTATCCAGCGCCGTCAGGGCCGCGCCCACGTTGTTGTAGCTGGCGCCCTGAATCACGTAGGTCGGCGCAACGAACACGCCTTGTGCGCCGATCGCCGCGCCGCCGCCGAGGAAGCTGGCGGCATTGCTGAGCGACTGGAACAGCTGACCGCCGTTGATCGCGTCGAGACTGGCATCGGCAATCGCGCCGGCGCCCACGTTGACGATGCGGCGCGTGGCCGGACCGCCGCGGCCATTGCCGCTGCCCACCGAGACCGTGTTGGCCTCGTACGTACGCGACCCCGAGCCCAACGCCACCGAATCGGCGCCGGTGGCGCCGGCATTGGCACCCAGGGCGACGCTGTTGACTGCGCTCTGGCGGACGAAGGAGTTGTAGCCCAGCGCCACGCTCTTCTCGCCAATGGCGTTGGTCTGCTGACCCATCGCGGTGCTGTTCGTGCCGCTGGCGCTGCTGTCCACGCCCACCGCACTGGCACCTGCGCCGCTGGCACTGCTGCCGGAGGCAATGGCGACACTGCGTGCACCGCTGGCGGTGGCGCCGGCACCTGCGGCGGTCGCGCGATCACCGGTGGCCACAGCCACGCCGGTACCGGTGGTCTTGACCATGCCACTGGTGGTTTGCACATCGGCCGCCAAGGCATCGAGCTGCCCCTTGTTGACGGCATCGCTGGCGGCCTGGCCGTCGCTGACATTGACGATGCGACGCGTCGCCGGACCGCCGCGACCATTGCCGCTACCCACCGACACCGTGTTGGCGTCGTAGGTGCGCGAGCCCGAGCCCAAGGCCACCGAATCGGCACCGCTGGCACCGGCGTTGGCACCCAGGGCCACTGCATTGGCGCCGCTTTCGCGCACGAAGGAGTTGTAACCCAGCGCCACGCCGTTTTCGCCGATGGAATTGGTCTGACGGCCCATCGCGGTGCTGTTCACGCCACTGGCGCTGCTGTCCACACCCATCGCACTGGCACCGGTTGCCGAGGCGCTGCTGCCGGAGGCAATGGCGACGCTGCGTGCGCCGGTGGCGACAGCGCCGGAGCCGGCGGCAGTGCTGCGCTCGCCGGTTGCGGTGGCTACTGCATCGCCGGTGGTCTTGAACTTGCTGCTGGTGTTCTGCACATCGGCCGACACTGCATCCAGCTGGCCTTTGTTGACCGCATCGGTCGCCGCCTGACCATCGCTGACATTGACGATGCGACGCGTCGCCGGACCGCCGCGACCGTTGCCGCTACCGATGGACACGGTGTCGGCTTCGTAGGTGCGCGAGCCCGAGCCCAAGGCCACCGAATCGGCACCGGTTGCGCCGGCATTGGCACCCAGGGCCACGCCGTTGACCGCGCTCTGGCGAACGAACGAGTTGTAGCCCACCGCGACCGCGTTTTCGCCGATCACATTGACCTGACGACCGACACCGGTGCTGTTGACGCCGGTGGCCGACGCATCCACGCCGATCACGCTGGCGCCGACCGCATCGGCGCGGCTGTTGCCGCCCAGTGCGAGCGTGTTGTTGGCCAACGCCGCAGCGCTCTGACCCAATGCGGTGGCATTGGTGCCGTCCGCATACGAGTTCCAGCCGATCGCGGTGGTGTAGTCGGCGGTTGCCCACGCACCCGCGCCGAAGGCGGCCGCGCCGGTTCCCGAGGCACGCGCCGGGATGAAGCCGAAGAACGTGCTGCCGCCGACCGCAACGCTTTCGTCGCCGGTGGCTTCGCTGAACTCACCCACGGCCACCGCGCTGGCGCCGGAAGCCAGCGATGCGGCACCGACGGCGGTGCTGTAATCGCTGGACGCCACCGCGCCGTACCCCAATGCCGACGACAGCCGGCCGCTGGATTCGCTGTAGCCGCCAAATGCCGCACTGCCGACGTTGGAGGCCGCACTGCGGAAGCCTGCAGCGGTGGCCTGGTTGTCCGATGCCACTGCCTCGCTGCCGAGCGCAGTGGTGTAGGTGGAACTTGCCTGCGCACCCGCACCGTTCGCGGTGGCACCGATATCGCCGGCCAGCGCATTACTGCCGAACGCGCTGCTGTTTTCGGCCAACGCCTGCGCGTTGCTGCCCACCGCTGCGGCACTGGTGCCGCTGGCCAGCGCGTTCAGGCCGACGGCGGTGGCCGCATCGGCAACCGCCTGTGCACCGGCGCCCAATGCAGTGGTGCCGGTACCGGTGGCATTGGCGCCCTCGCCTGCGGCCAATGCGTTATCGCCTTCGACGTACGCGCCGGCATCGCTGTCGTCGCTGCCGCTGGCCTGGAAGTACTTGCTGGTGGCTGCACCGGCTTCGGCAACCGCGTTGAGCTGGTCCAGATTCACCGCATCGGTGCCCTGGGTACCGGCCGCCACGTTGGTGATCTGGCGCTCGTTGCCGGCGCTGCCCACCGACACCGCAAAGTCGCGGTCGGCGACCGAATCGGCGCCCAGGGCCACGCTGCTTTCGCCGGTGGATTCGGCAAAGTTGCCCAGCGCGGTGCTGTTGAGGCCCGGTGCCCACGCGGCGCCACCCACGGCGGTGGAGAAATCGCCGGAGGCTTCGGTCGGCAACAGGCCGAGCAAGGCGCCGCCGACCGACACGCTGTTGTAGCCGCTGGCCACACTGCCCTGGCCGGCGGCAACGCTGTAGGCGCCGGTGGCGGTCGCATCGCTACCCACGGCGAGCGTGTTGGAGCCGCTGGCGGTGCTGAAGTTGCCCAGCGCGGTGCTGTTGAAACCGCTCGCGGTGGAATAACCGCCGACCGCCGTGGCGTAATTGGCCGTCGCCTGTGCGCCGAAGCCGAGTGCCGCGGCGGTGGTGCCATCGGCGACGCTTTCTGCGCCGATGGCCGTGGCCGACTCGCCGCTGGCGCTGGCGAAGTAACCCATCGCGGTGGATTCGCTGCCCTGCGCCTCGCTCAGCGCGCCGACCGCCAGCGATCCATCGCCATACGCGCCGGCCGCTGCACCGAGCGCGGTGCTCTGCGCGCCGGCCGCTTCGCTCTCGCCACCCACGGCCACGGCATAGTCGCCGCTGGCCTGGCTGAAGGCGCCGTTGGACACACTGCCGAAGCCGCTGGCGGCTGCGTTGTAACCGGCGGCATTGGCGTACTGCGCCGTTGCGCTGGCGCCGCTGCCGATGGCCACCGCACCGATCGCGGTGGCGTTGCTGCTGGCGCCGAATGCGCTGCTGTAATCGCCATCGGCGGTGGCATCGGAGCCGGCGGCGGTGGCATCTTCGCCCTGCGCGAACGCGGTGCCTTCACCGGTACCGGCATACAGGCGCGCGGTGGTTTCGGCGGTGCCGGCCACGGCGTTGAGCTGATCCAGATTCACCGCATCGGTGCCTTCGGTACCGGCAGCGACATTGGTGATCTGACGCTGGCCATCCACGCTGCCCACCGACACCGTGTTGGCGCGGTCGGCAACCGAGTTGGCACCCAGTGCCACGCTGTTGTCGGCCGACACGCTCGTCGATGCGCCTACGGCAACCGAACCGTTGCCCAGCACGATGGCGGTGTCGCCGATTGCAACCGAGGCATCGCCACCTGCGGCCGAGGTGATGCCGACAGCCACGCTGCCCGTGCCATATGCGGTGCTTTCCGCGCCGATCGAGGTGCTGGTGTCGCCGAACGCCACGCTGGCAAAACCCAGTGCGGTGGATTCAAGCCCGTTGCCGATGCTTTCGAAACCGACCGCAGTGGCACCGCGACCGAAGGCCACGCTGGTGCTGCCAAGTGCAGTGCCGTAGAACCCCGACGCGGTGCTGTCTGCGCCCAGCGCCGTGGCGTAGCGGTCGCTGGCGATGCTGTTGAAGCCGACCGCCGTGGCGTTGTTGACGTTCGCAACTGCACCGCTGCCCACGGCCGTGGTGTTGATGTCCGATGCAATGCTGCTGGAACCCAGCGCAGTGCTGTAATCGGCCAGCGCCGACGCATTGGAACCTGCCGCGACGCTGTCCACGCCCTCGGCGATTGCAGCGCCCTCACCGGTGGCCACGAAGGTGCGTGCGGTGGTGGAGGCGACATCGGAGACGGCGGTGAGCTGATCGAGATTGACCGCATCGGTGCCTTCGGTACCGGCAGCGACGCTGGTGATCTGACGTTCTGCGCCGGCCGCGCCAACCGACACGGTATCGGCGCGCGTGGCGACCGAATTGGCACCCAGCGCCACCGAGTTGGCGCCGCGTGCGGTGCTGTAGTAACCCAGCGCCGTGCTCAGCTCACCGCTGGCCCAGGACTCCGGACCGACTGCGGTTGCGCCTTCGCCAGGTGCGTAGGCGAAGTAGCCCACCGCAGTGGCCTCGGTTCCCGACGCCTCGCTCAGCGTGCCGACGGCGGTGGTGTAGCTGCCCGATGCGATCGCACCGGCGCCCAGCGCCGTGGACGCCTCGCCGCTGGCCTGGGTCTGCACGAAGAAACCCAACCCGGGAATCAGATCCACCGGACCGCCCACGGCGGTGCTGCTGGTGCCGCTGGCGCTGGTCTGGGTACCGACAGCAGTGGCGTAATCGCCACCGGCGTTGGCCACCGCACCGAATGCCGAGGCCTGGGCACCGGCGGCATACGCGCCGACGCCGAACGAGGACGCCGCGAACCCATCGGCATTGGCGCTGGCGCCGACCGCCGTTCCGCCAACACCGGCGCTGGTGGCACCGGTGGTGACCGGCACGCCGCCATTGGTGACCAACGGCTGGCCATCTGCGTCGACCGCAGCGCCACCTACGGCCACGCTGGCCGGGCCATTGGCCTGTGCGTTATGGCCGAACGCTGCGCTGTTCTGGCCGGAGGCCAGTGCGTTGGCACCCACGGCCGTCGCGTTCTCGGCGACGGCATTGGCACCGGTGCCGAGCGCGGTGGTTGCGGTACCGACGGCATTGGCGGCATTGCCTGCGGCCAATGCGCTATCGCCCTCGACATAGGCGCCGACGCTGTCCTCGCCAGGGCTTGCCTTGAAGAACAGCGCGGTGTCTTCGGCCACATCGGCCACATCGCGCAGCTGCGCCACGTTGACCGCATCGGTGGCGTTGATGCCCGCGCCGACGTTGGTGATGCGGCGCGTTGCAGGGCCACCGCGCCCATTGCCGCTGCCGACCGACACCACGTCGTCTTCGTGAGTGCGCGAGCCTGCGCCCAGCGCGACCGAATTGGCACCGGTGACGCCGGCATTGGCGCCCAGCGCCACACCGTTGACGCCGGCCTGACGCACGAAACTGTTGTAGCCGATGGCCACGGCGTTTTCGCCAATCGCGTTGGTCTGGCGACCGATCGCACTGCTGTTCACGCCGCTGGCGCTGCTGTCGGCGCCGGTGGCGACGGCGCCGGTGGCGCTGGCCTTGCTGCCGGCACCGATGGCGGTCGCCTTGGCGGCAGGTGCGGAGGCGCCGCGGCCGACTTCGACCGACTGCGCGCTGGCGGGAAGCGGGGCGGCCAATCCGGCGCCACCGAGCGCAAGTGTGATGGCGGCGGCCAGTGCCAGGCTTTGGCGGCGGTCGATGAGCGAGGCTGGAGCAACGGCTCCGGGGCTGTCACCGCTGGCCAGTTCCGAGGCCACGGCCCACACGCCCAATGATTTGTTCCAGACCTTGCGATAAATCCGATTCATCGACGTACGACTCCTGAGTTGTTGGGACTGGTTTTTGGCGAGCGCCCACCCTTGGAAGGCCTTTCGGCCACGCGATTGCCCGTGGTTGTGCGCGCTATGGGCCTTGCGGCGATGGGCGGCTTGCGCCTGCACCCTGGGATAGTCAAAAAGTGAACGCTACCCAACCATAGAACTGCGCAAAGTGTTAACAGCCGTCAAATCAGGCGTCAAGTTTTTGACAGAAAGCGAAGATAAGAGTGTTTTCCGTCACACTTCTGCTTGCTTTTATTAGATTTTTGATAATTGTTTGGAAAACAGCGACCTAGATCATGTCTCGCAAGACATTTCAAAGCTGAATAGCCATGTCCGTGACGGACAAAAAAGCCCGCTGGCGAGACGCCAGCGGGCTTGGTTGCGCAAAAACGTAGCAGCAATGGGGTCACATGGCGGGTCAGTCCCCCGCCGGCCAGCCCCTGTTGCCTGGCCGGCTCGCCGGCGTCGGCGCCGGATGCCGTTGCGCCAAGGAAATGACGACCACGCCTGGCACCAATGCCAGGCGTCGACTCATTGGCGCGCCAGCAGACTCACGCCATCGAAGCTGGCCCCCTCCAGTTTGAGCACGTAGGTGCCTGCGCGCGGTGCAGTGAAGCGCACCGTCTGACTGGTGCCGCTACGCCTGGAGGCGCCGTCGTTGTCGTCGGCACTGGGGACGCGCCCGAGCGCCACGTACAGCGACGCCTGACCGCTGCCACCGAAGCTGAGAAAGCTCAGCACCTGGCCTGCGGACGCCTCAAAGGTGAACACGCCCGCATCCCCGGCTACATTGGACACGCCACGCTGGACCGTGCCGTTTCGCAAGGTCTGGGCGTCCAGCGTGCAACCCAGGTCATCGGCATCGCAACGCCGCAGTGCGCGCGCGACCGCCGCACCCGCGTCCACGATGCCGGCACCGGCCGGGGTTGCCGCAGGCGGCGGCACCGGGAATGTCCGCGCGCTGCGCTTGAGCAGATTTTCCAGTGCCGCCGGCGACAGCGGCGCCTTGCCATCGGCAATCAACGCGCTTTGCACCAACGCCGCCACGCCAGCCACATGCGGCGAGGCCATCGAGGTGCCGGCAAACGTGCTGCCGCCGTAGGTGTATTGCCCCGAGGTCGGAGTGGTTTTGCCGGTGTAGAACGTCTGCCAGATGAAACTGCGGATCGGGCCATCGTCGGTGGCAAAGAACTGCGAGCTGCCGCCGGGCCCGGCCAGATCGACCTGACGGCCGAAATTGCTGTAATCGGTCAGCCCGCCGGTCGAGCGCGTGGCCGCCACCGCGATCACATTGGCGCAATTGGCGGGGCTGGAGGTCGACACGTCCGAGGCCTCGTTGCCTGCCGCAACCACCACCGTGGTGCCGCGCGATACCGCACCGTTGATCGCTGCCTGGGTCGCTGCATCGCAGGCCCCGCCGCCGCCCAGGCTCAGGTTGATCACTTCGGCAGGATCGCGGTTGTCCGGCACACCGTCGACATGCCCACCGGACGCCCAGACGATGGCGTCGCTGATGTCCGAGCTATAGCCGCCGCAATGCCCGATGACGCGCACCGGAAGAATCTTCGCCTTGTTGGCGACGCCGGCTCCGCCGATTCCGTTGTTGGTGAGTTCGGCAACGGTGCCGGCCACATGCGTACCGTGCCAGCTGCTGTCGGCGGCGAGCGAGAAAATACCGCAATCGCCATCCTGTTCGACCCAGTCGCCGCGATCCAGCCCGCCTGCTGCGCGCGCATCGCTGTCGCGCCGCGAGACGAACGCATCGGTGATGAAGTCATAGCCGGCCAGGACGTTGCCTGCCAGATCCGGATGGCCGGGCAGGATGCCGGTATCCAGCACGGCCACCACCACGCCTTCGCCGTGCGTGCTGCTCCAGGCCGGGGCGACATTGATGCCACCCACCGGGTCGAGCAGATGCCACTGGTTGGTCTGCAGCAGCGGGTCGTTGGGCAACGTGCCGCCGGTGGTTTGCAGCGGATACATGCGTCGATCGACCTGTGCAGATTCCACTGCAGGATCGGCCGCCAATGCCTGCACAAGTCGATCGGCATCGGCACGACCGAGCTGGGCGGGCAGCCGGATCAATTCACCGCCCACCGCCAGCGTGCGCAGATACGCAGGCGCCACAGCGCCGCCCGCACGCGCAGCCGGTGCCAGGCGGATCGAGGCACGCGCTGCCGCCGCGCTGATCGTCATCGACGCACTGCGCCCCACATCGCGCGCAGCCACGCGCCCGGCGCGATATTTGACGATGATTCTGTTGACCGGCGCGTCGGCCATGGCCTGTCGACGCTGGGCGCCAGCCGCTGCCGGATCGCGTGTCGCCGCGCCGACCACCCTGATGCCAAGGGACAGCAGACATGCACAGCAGACGAGTGCAACGATGCGAGAAGAAAAGTGCTGGATCACGATGGAGTTCCTTCAAGGTGGATGCAACGACAAGGACGGGGAAAGCGCAGCCCGGCGTCAGGCCGCGCGTTTGGATACAAGCGCGCACGCTGTTGCTGAGGGTTACCAGCCGAAACCGGCACCCACGCCGATCGAGCTGTCGTCGCCGCTCAGCGCACCGCCCACGGTCAACGTGGCACGCGGGCTGATCGCACGCTG
>NZ_JPLE01000039.1 GCF_001010415.1 Xanthomonas pisi DSM 18956 | reverse complement strand
GAATTACGGGGAGTCGACATTCCGCTTGCATCCACCACATCTCGGGCTGACACTTGGCAGGACACCTCATCGGAAGTGCCAACGTGGCAAGCCCTACATCCGACCCAGCACCAGACAGCACGGACGTCGGCGCCCCAGCCCGCCCCACTAGTTCCGTTGGGCCACCCCTGCCAAACCATTCAGTCAGGACGACGCGCCTATGGCACGCGGCTTATTTCCAGCTCTAGGCGCCAGCGACGATGACCAACCCTCCGAAGCGACATGGGATTAATGCGGTCATGCAGATGGCCGAGCAGCTAATCTACGATCAAGCTGAAGCAAATTTGCCCCAGCAGCGGTTCAATGAAATGAAGGCTGCAGCAGGCAAATCCCTATTTGTTGCTGGTAACTACCCCGGCCCAGCGTGGGAACAGATTGTCGGCTTCGTGCCTGCTCAAGACATCTTTTATCAGGTCACTATTGGTATCGCCGTTGACCCAGGACAATCAGAGGACGTCCTGGCTCTGGCGCTGATTAGTCGCGATGTGTCTAATGAGTACTACCATATCGTTTGGCATCCAACCCAACAGCAGGCGTCGACTTTCTGTCGGCCCGGCGCCTAACAATCCGTCCAAGCCGACGTCACTTCGCAGCGTGGCTTAATTCACGTGTTAGGCGGCACCTAGCATTCGCGAGCCACATGACAACCCACAACTTCGACTTCCATCTTCAAGAACTTCAGGAACGGGCGATAGGCAAGCTCATCGCTGCTGAGACCTTCGACAAACGGGCCTTCGACGCCCTTAAAGCCTACCTGTGCGAGAAGGCCGAACTCATCAAAGCGGAGCATGTGGTCTCAAAGCAAGTGATTAGCTGCCTGCTTTCCGCCGCTCAAACCATTGAGAGCCGCGCGGAGTACATTCCAGAGGCTCGCGCCAACCTTGCCATGGCCTCAGAGTTTTCAATGCTCTTGGAGCTTATCGCAATCGGCGAGAGCTGCAATGACCGTCGCCCGGGCATCCCACGTGTCTCGTAGGCTGCCGAACAATTCATTCAAGCCGAACCCGCTTCGCGGGTCAGCTTAATTCAGGCGTTAGGCCCATGACCGAACTTATACACGATGGCCCGATAGATGAAGCTGCAATATTGGCTTGGGCATACGACGAGGACTTGCTGTTTGACAGCCAAGATGAGGATCTCCTGCTCGGGGCGCAGCACGGGCACTATCCGCTCTAGCCATGCTGGTAAAAGACACTTCGTACCCGAAGGCCGACTACTGGCTTTCCATTATGGATTCTGTTCTCGTGTTTCAGGCTCCCCGGGATCAGCCCGACGCGCATCTGGAAATTCAAAGGACCATTGGGTAGCTGCTAGGATCAGACCGTCCCGAGATTTTTAACTTCATAAAATTCAATAAAATTGGAATTGACCTAATACGCAGCGGTTGTGTGGAGAGGTACGACCGATCATTTGAGCTAGGCACTGCCGCCCTAAATGGCATATCACATAATGCGGATATCTCAGTGGCTGACAATGGTCCGAATCTTGTTATATAGTGGTCATTTCCGCTTTTTCACACACAAAAGAATTGCTGACCGTATCCAAGGCTTCAGGCAGGAACTCCTTCAAGCGCTGAGGGATGGGCCTAACAATTCATTCAGGCGCCCCCCTTTGCGAATTGACTTAATTCTTGTGTTGGGCGGCTTGAGACGGTCATGAGAGACATCCCAGAGACACTTCGACTCTTTCTTCGAGATTTCTGTCATATGGAGTGGTATGAAACTCGAGAGCTGCGGTCAATGGCACAGGATGAGTCCTTAGCGTCCGATAAAAAGGCACTTATCGCAGAGTTTCAATTCCAGTTGACTGATGCGATTGAGCGCTCCTACATTTCCGCTGAGCAGTTCTTGGACCTGACCGCCGACGACTGTGCCTCCAACGCCGAAGTCGTGTGTAGACTCAAGAAGATCCGAGATGATGTGTTCGGTGGATAGTCATTGCTCCCACACGCCGCCTAGCAATTCATTCAAGCCGAAGCCGCTTCGCGGGTCGGCTCGGCTCAGCTTGATTCAGACGTTAGGCTTCAGGAGAACGACAAGTGTCCAACTGGTACAGGTTCAAAGTGATCGGGTTTCTGCGAGCCGGCACCTTGAAGGTTGAACCGATTCCTCCTCTCGCCCCCAAGGGGGCAGTGATGCTCTTTGACCTTTTCATTGACGAACTGCCTTTGGAATTGGTGTCGCCGCACCTTCGTATTCCGAACTCAATCGTTTGGGGACGAGTGGAAGCAGACAACTCCGTCTCTGAGGTAAGCGAAACAGTGTCAGCCAAGGATGGGAAGCACTATGCCTGACCCCTCCTTCAAGCGTCCGCCTGACGGCGCCGCCTAAGTCAAACGTTAAGCGCCTGGCATCGGCTTGGTGTTGGTGTTCCGCTTGCATCCACCACCTCGCCGACTGACACTTGGCAGGTCACCTCATCGGAAGGGCCAACGTGGCAAGCCCCGCATCGGACGCAGCACCAGACAAAACCGACGTCGGCGCCTTAGTCCGCCGCGCTGGTTCCGCGGGGCCATCCCGGCCAGACCAGTCAATCAGGACGACGTGCCTACGGCACGCGGCTTAGTTCCAGCCTTAGGTCCCTCATCATGGATTCCGTTACGATCGAAGACGCCTTCGCCTTTTATAAAGCAACGGGATGCCCTATTGCGAAAGCCAGAGAAATCCTGGAGCGAATGGAGCCAATCCTTCGAGAGCGAGTTCTCGAGGCATGTCGCATGCGCCCTAAGCGTTCATCGGTCTTGCGCGATCCAATCGAGTCCGACCCCGCCATGGCACATACTATTGAAGCGACAGCGATGGAGGCTAAAGAGTTCATTGCTTCACGTGGTCCATTGCAGAGGGGAAGTGTTCACGCGATCTGGCGTGAGCAGGCCAGAATTCTGGCTGAGCGTCACCACATCACATGGTTCTCGCCCAGCAAATGAATCCTGGAGTATTTTTTGACTAACCGCAGGCCTACCTACTACGTCAAGGGGACCGGGCTCGCGGCCAGCCCCTTAAATCGGACGTTAGGTGCCACATGAGACAACGCATCGTGTTTGTAGACGTCGATGACACGCTAATCCGTTCTGCAGGCACTAAGCGCATCCCGATGCCTCCGGTTGTCGCTCGGGTTCGCGAGCTGCACGCTCAGGGGATTGCCCTCTATCTGTGGAGTTCCGTCGGCGCGGAGTACGCCCATGCTTCAGCTATCGAGCTTGGCATTGAGGGCTGCTTCGTGGCCTTCTTGCCAAAGCCAGATACGTACATAGACGATCAGGCCGTTCATGAGTGGCGCTACTGTCAGCACGTGCTTCCGGGCAATGCGGGCGACGCCTAACAATACATTCAAGCCGATACCGCTTTGCGGCGTGGCGTAACTCAGGCGTTATATGCCCTTGAAATTATTCGGTACGATCTGGTTCTACTTTCTCGCTCTCGGCGTCGCCGCCTACGCTGTCTTCGCTTATGGCTTTATGCCGTTGGGGTCTCTGGTTCATCCCGACATGAAGCTCAACTTCCTTGCTCATAAGGCGGGCATCTATACGCATGTGTTTGCGTCTCTTGTTGCTCTGTCGCTTAGCCCGTTTCAGTTCTCAAACCGGCTCCGAAGCAGTCGCCCAAGGCTGCACCGCATCATGGGCCGCACTTACCTCGTTGTTGGGGTTCTTCTAGGTGGTCTTTCCGGCTTGTACATGTCGGTATTTGCGTTCGGCGGCCTGGTCGCAAAGATAGGCTTTGCCTGTCTTGCTGTTTGCTGGCTACTTACGGGCCTACGCGCTTTCCAAGCAATTCGGAGAGGTGCTGTACAGGAGCACCGCAAGTGGGTCGTCCGCAATGTCTCGCTCACACTTGCTGCCGTTACCTTGCGTATCTATCTGCCCTCCTCGATGATCGCTGGCATTTCATTTGAGCTTGCCTATCCCGTCATTGCCTGGCTTTGCTGGGTTCCAAATCTGTTCGTCGCGGAGTTGGTGTTCGCAAGGACGTATAACAATTCTTTTAAGCCGAATCCGCTTCGCCGGTCGACTTAATTCGGGTATTAGACACGTGAGACCTACTCTTCTCTTGTTCGCGGTTTTGGCTTTCCTTGGCGGATGCCAAGTCCAAGAAGGGGGCATATCCTACGGCACCGTCAATCCTGAGATCTCAATTCCATCGCCTCCTCAAGACTTTGGTGATATCAGTCACTTCAATGCCTGCAAGGCGCAACCCCGTCGCGTCTTGAACAAGCAGGAGCAGTGTGTGGTTCAGCTACTCTCCAGGAATTGCACCAGAGCGGCGGATTGCTTGGTCACCTGCACCATGAGCCCGGACGGCTTGCGGGTTGGAGGTGGCTGTTACCACATCTATTTTGGTCCTGTGACGCAACTAAAATGGTCGGAGCGCCCGGAGATTGATCTCGGTGAATGTGACACGCTGGTGCCATCACTCAGTGACTAACAACTCTTCCAAGCCGACGCCGCTTCGCGGCGCTGCTAATTCAGGCGTTGGGCGGTAGTGCTGTATGTGTGGCTTCGGCCTTCGGCAATAGTGCCAGCGCGTCAGCGATCGGCTCCGGTGCACAGTCCCCTCCTCTCCCGCTGTAGGATCGCCCGTCGCTTCTTCGTCCGGTGTCGTTCTCCCCTGTGCTCATTGCCTACGGTTTCAGTCACATCTAGCGGCCAGCACGTAGAGCAAGCCTGAAGACCACGATCTGTGGCATGCTCGGCTCTCCGCGGCAATGCTGGGGAGCGCGGTCCATGCCTCACCACCTCCTGGCACGACC
>NZ_JPLE01000038.1 GCF_001010415.1 Xanthomonas pisi DSM 18956 | reverse complement strand
GGCGCGCAGCGCCGGATGAGGGCGCCACCGTCAATTCACACACAGCCACGCATCCGTTCTACCGCAAATAGGAGAACGCTGAAGCAGCGTCCCCGCGCTAGTCCGGCAACCAGGCGGCTCGCCAGGTATCCAGATGGCTGCCGCTCAACATCCAGTCGCGGCGCACCGCCTCGCGCAACGCTGCGCCTTTTGCCACTGAGGCGGCCGGGTCGGCCAGATGCTCGCGGATCGCGCCGATCCAGTCGCGGTAGCGGTTCTTCACCAACGTCACCGGTAGGTTGCCCTGGTAGCAGCGCACATCGCTGGCGATCACCGGATAACCACAGGCGCCGTACTCCAACAGCCGCAGATTGCTCTTGCACGCGTTGAACAGGTTCTGCTCCACCGGCGCCAGCGCCAGATCCAGATCCAGCGCTGCCAGCGCCGCCGGGTAATGATCGATCTGTACGCCTGGCTGGAAGTGATGGATGTGCTGGCGCAGCGCGAACGGGTACATCCCCATGAACACCCACTCGACTTCGTCGGCCAACTCGCGCACCACGTCGGCGATCAGTTCCAGGTCGCCGGTATGGCTGGCACCGCCTGCCCAACCAATCCGCGGCTTGCCACCCTGGCGCTCGCCGCGCGCCGGCAACTGGTCCCACCAATGGGGCGGCAAGCGGTTTTCGGCCACGCGGATATCGCTGTGCAGCCCGGCAAACGCCTCGGCCAGCGCCGGCGTGGACACCACAAAGCGGTCCACCAGGCCCAACCCGCGCCGCACGGTCTTGAGAATGTCCTTGGGCATCTGCGCACGGTGCGCATTCTTCAGCGGCAGGTTGGGCAGGTAATCGTCCAGCTCGTACACCGTGAACGCGCGCGACAGCGCCTTCATGCGCCGCATCGCCTCCAGTCGCGCCTCACCGACCTGGCGTTGCAGGATCACCACGTCGGGATCCTGGCGCGCCAGCTCGCTGATCTCCAGATAGCCGTTGAACAGCACGCCCTCGGCCATGCCGGCCTCGCGCAGGGCGCGCAACGGCTGAATCACCCGATAGTGTCCGCAGCCTTCGATATCGGCCGGCAGTGCGATCACGCTCGGCAGCGGCCGCCACGATTGCAATGGCCGCCAACTGGCGCGCGGGTCGGCCAGCTGGAAGCCGGCGCCGGGATCCAGCGAGAAGCCCGGGTTGTAGGCCGGGTCGTTGGCCATCACCGGCAGCCAGCGCGCGTACATCGCCTCTTCGTCCAGCGCCGTGGCGGGCATCTGCTCCGCTGGATCGATCAACAGCTGTGCCCGCGCCGCAAACACATTCAGGTACCCGGCCTGGTGCAGGCGCAGGCACAGGTCGACATCGCTCCACTGCGCCAGTGCCGGCTCCAGCGCAAAACCGCCTGCGTCGATAAACAACTGGCGCGGCAGCATCAGACACTCGCCACTGAGCGCGCTGTAGTTCTGATCCAGCTGCAGGCGCTGCAGATAGCCGGATTCGTCGAACGCACTGCCTTCGAACGCGCGCGCTGCCGGTGCCCCCAGGCCCAGCAGCAGACCGGCGTGATGCACGGTGCCGTCGCCGCGCAACAGCTTGCCGGCGACCGCACCGACCTCCGGGCGCAGCGCGTGGTTGAGCAGTTGCTCCAGCCAATCGGCCTTCATCACCGCAGCGCCGGCCGACAGCCACAGCAGCACGTCCCCACGTGCATGCTCGGCCGCCGCATTGCAGACCGCTTCGCGCACAGGCTCGGCAGCAAAGCGCAACACGCGGATCTGTTGCATGCCCAGCGCATCGATGCCGGCCAGCCAAGCGCGCAGGTCCGCGGCGGTGCTGTCGCGATCCAGTAGCAGCACCTCGTAATGCGGGTAGGCCGTATTGGCCAGAATGCTTTCCAGGCAGCGCTGCACCTGCGGCAAACGGCCATCGACCAGCACCAGGATGCTGACCAGCGGCTGCTGTGCATGCTGGTAATCCACCGCATGCCGACCAGGGCCGGCGCTGTGCACGCGCGCGTCCGCATACCCGCGCGCGGCCAGGTGGCGGGCGATGGCCTGTTGCTCGTCCGCATCGGTGTCCCGGGTCTGGGCCGCGGCGACCAACAAGGGCTCGGCGATATGCTGCACGCAGGCCAGGCCATGACGCTCGACCAGGCCAAGCTGATAGCCCAGTTCGAAGGCCTGGCCGAGGTCCGCCGGAAAACCGCCGTCGGCCACCAGCCCGCTGCGGCGGAACAGCCAATGCCGCGACAGCGTGGACGGCGCGCTCAGCAGTGCATCCAGATACAGCGCCGGCCGCAACGCCAGCCCAAGCTGTGCATGATCCAGCGCGACCACTTCGTCTGCGTAGACCGCCTGGCACTGCTCGGGCAGCCCGATCATGCCCAGCGCCAGCAGCGTCAGGCCGCTGCCGGTAAAGAGGCTGCCGGCATCCACCAGCAGCACCCAATCGACATCCTGCTGCCTTGCAATGGCCTGGTTGAGTGCGCCTACCAGGCCCGCATCGCCAATCAGCACCCCGTGCTCGCCGTGGTCGGCCACCAGGTGCGCGCTGCTGACCACCCAGGTCTGTAGATTCCGATAGCAGGCCACCGCATCGATGCTGGCCTGGGTTGCGGCCACTGCCGCGGCATCGCCATCGCGGTCGATCAGCATCACCGCAATGCGCGGCCCGCCGGCATGCGCCTGCAAGCGGGCATCGATCAACGCGCGCTGCACATCGCTGGGATGGCGCACGCCCAGCCAGGTGGCCGGCGACACCCGCTCGGCCATGCCGGCGCTTTGCATCAGCGCATTGACCAGATCCACCGACTTGAACACCCGCGCCTTGTGCGGGCTGAGGGGCGCAACCCGCACCTGCCGATTGTCGCCGCTCTCGCGCCGCCAACCCAGCTGGCGGATGCCCTGGCGCAGATCCTCATGGCCCTGGTCGCCGATGCCGACCTGATCGCGCCCGGCCTGACTGAACTGCGCACTGGACACCCGGAACTGCGTGAGCGGACTGGACAGCAAGGCCAAGTTGCCCTGGCGCAGCAGCTTGACGTAAATCGCCAGGTCGCCGACCCAATGAATGGCCTTGCCGTTCAACATCATCAGCTCGTTGCCCAGCGCCAGCAGGTCGGCGCGGCGTGCCAGCACGCAACTCGGCTCGCCGATGAAGTTGATGGTGTGATCGGCCAGGAACGACACCAGCTCCGGCCCATCGATCAGCACGTCGTCGGCAAACGGAAAGCAGGTAGCCAGGATGTCCGGCAACGGCACGCCATCGTCGTCGATGCGCAACCGACGCGACGATGCCATTGCCGTGCCCGGGTTGCGCCCGATCGCCTCCACCAACTGCTCAACACAGTCCGACGCCAGCACATCATCGTCGTGCAGGAACTTGACGTATTCGCCTTGCGCCAGGCCTATCCCCTTGATCGTGCTGCCGAGCTCGCCGAGCCTTGGCGTGTTGCGGTGATAGCGAATGGGGAAGGGCGCATCCGCCAACCTGGACGCCAGCACCGCCTCAATGGCGCCATCGGCATTGTCGTCGCAGATCACCAACTCCAGCGAGGGGTAGGTCTGCGCCAGCACGCTGTCCAGCGCCTGCGCGAAATAGCGTGGCTTGTAGGTCGGCATGACGATGCTGACGAGGGCGGGGGAACTCATACAGGCTTGACCATGTCCGGTAGGGGATCGATATCTGAGCGGAATCGGCTGACCGAGGTGGCTGAGTATGCAAAATACATGCCGGAAGTGGTCGGCCGGTGTTGGGATGTTCACAGACACGACTGCAACGCCGCTGGCAGGCTGATTAGGCTTACCACCGTTGTCAAGCTGGTATCGGCGAGCTCTTGCCCGCACCGGATGCAATCCACATACGATTGGTCCTACAAAGCTTTAGCGAACGTCAGCGAGCTTCTCCGATAACGCTAATACGCTTCTATTTCCCGATGAAGATCGTGCGTATTAGGAGATTCATCGTGCTTATCGAAATTGTTGGGCTCGCCATGCTTTTTTTTGATGCAGTGGTCCATCATAAAAGTTTTGACGTTAAAGAGTGTTTGTGCTAGCTTGATATTTAAATTAATAAACAATAAACATCATGTACCCATTTTTTTCTCATCAGCAACTGGCTAGAGAAATCTTTGATCTGAGAGATTTGCTTGCCAAGCCGAACGGACTGTTTCCGGTGTGGTTTAATAAGGCGCCAAAAGAATTTCTTGAAAATCAAGAGTTCATCGTTTGTGGGTCAGGTTGTCGAGCTGAGATTCGTGTCCTGGCGAAGTCTGCCAACGTCATTGCTGTGGTCGACGATTTTCTGTGCGAACGCCAGAGCCATATATTTGGAATACCTGTCATTAGTTCTGATGCCTGGGTAGGTCTGGCGGCTGGTCGGGTTGACGTGGTTTCTTGCATCCTTGCCGCAGGCGGGGGAGGCTTTCAGCACTTCAACAAAATCGCCGTTCAGTGGGGCTTGCCGACGCTGCTTCCGTTGCAATTCCTGCATTTGCTGGAGTCTTGCAGTGTTGATCGCAGTGGAGAAGTTGGTCGATTCTTTTGGTACGGTTACGAATTTTTCAACGCTGTCATAAAAGATGTCGATCGCCTTGTGGAGATGGCGGATCAACTAGTTGATGACTATTCGCGTACTACTTGGCTATGCATACTGTTGTATCGATTGACTTTGAATCCATTTTATCTCGAAGCATGTGCCGTAGGCTATAATTCGAATAAATTCGGCCTAAACTCTTACTCCAATAACTGCCAATTTTTTGATTTTAATGATCGAGAGGTTTATGTGGATGGCGGTGCTTTTAATGGGGATACTATTGAGGGTTTCTTGCGGGCCTGCAAAGGTCAGTTCAAGCGAATCCATTCTTTTGAACCGTCTGTCGGTAATAATCAATTAATTCGGGCGCGGCTTAATCTGCTGCAAGATCAATATCTCAAGCCTCTAGCTTCTTCTATTGTGCTGCATGAAAAAGGGTTATGGGATAGTAATACGACCCTTAAATTCAATCCGGGTCAGATTGTTCCAAATTTTGAGGTTTCTGGGCCCATTCAACCCCAAAGTGCTCATTTGGTGGACTCTAACATCATTGGCCATATATATGATAAGTCGCTTGAGGATGATGTCTCGGTAACCGTGCCTGTTACGACTATTGACGATGCTACCGATAGCACGGCAACGTTCATCAAGCTTGAGATAGAGGGCTCCGAACTCAAGGCGCTACATGGTGCAAGAGAGACGATCAAGAAAAATCGCCCGAAAATAGCGCTTTCTCTTTATCACAAGCCTGAGGATTTTCTGACATTGATGGAATTTATTGCTCAGACGGATAAGGGTTATAAGCTTGGCTTTCGCCAGCATAATCGGTTATGTCCTGATGCAATGGTGTTGTATTGCTTCTGAGGCTTATCTGCATCTTTGGCTTGAAATAAATTTCTTGGCCGGGTGTCCTCAACTCCCATTTATAACGCTATTAAGGAGTCGAATTCCCTACGCCTTGCCGCCGTTGCGCTCACCGCCACGATCGGCGTCGGTAGGCGTCGTCGATCTGTAATAATTAGCCAGTTTCCGCTTCGCTTCGCATTCATCCATGACTTCGTGAATGGGAAGAATTCCGGCATCGACAATCCAGCCTGGAGCTGCAAGGTATTGATGCTCATCGCGTCACCTCATTGGTTTGAGGTGACTGCAGCGTCAACCCAGAGCGGCGCAGATGCTGCGACTATTGACTGAAGGTCAGGGCGAATAATGTGTCGAGTTGTATGTCGGGAATCCTCACCTCGTTTCACGGTACGTTCTGCTCGCCGAGTTGCAGCATGCGCAGTGCCGCTTCCACCCGCACCACATCGGCAGGCGTATCCACCGCGATCGACTGGCTACTCATCTGCACCATACGCACTTCAAAGCCCAGTTCCAGAAAACGAAGGATCTCGATGTCCTCGATTTCTTCCAACGTGGTCTTGCAAGACACCGACGCAAACGCCTGCAAAGCCTGTCTGGGAAACGCATACGCGCACACCTGACGCCAGGCACGCCGGAACTCGCCTTGCTTGGTGGTCGGGATCGCCGCGCGCGACATGTACAGTAAATGCCCATCCGGACGAATCACCACTTTGGGCACGCTCGGATTACGGAACTCTTCGACGTTGGCGACCGGGCAGTAACCGTTGATGACATCACTCGGCGCAGCTGCCGCAGCGTCGATCAGCAAGCGCACGTCCTGCGGATTGAACAGCGGGTCATCGCCCTGCACATTGATGTAGGTGTCCACATCCAGCTGCCGTGCGACCTCGGCGACACGATCGGTACCGGTCAGGCAATCGCTGGAGGTCATCAAGGTGCGAATGCCGGCCTGCTCGCAGGTACGTTGAATCACCTCGCAGTCGGTGGCGACCAGAATATGCTCGGCCGGCGCAGCCTTGGCGCATTGCTGATAAGTACGCACTATCATGGGCACGCCGCCCAATTCGATCAGTGGTTTTCCGGGCAGGCGAGAGGAATCGCGTCGCGCGGGGATGATGATGGCGTACGTCATAGAAACCTCCTGGCAATCGATGGCGTTGAGTGGCGAGAGCCACTCAACCGACTCTGCCTTGCCAAAAATCGGTGGAGTTGAGATCCAGCCGGCTGACCGCCCCGGCAGCCTCCAACATTGCATCGCTGTCGGTGAATAGCCGGTTCCACAAGTCCATCGAGAAGCCGTAGCTAGTGTCACGCGCCACATTGAACAACGGGACGAACTTCAACGACGACCAGCTCAAATGCGGCTCCAATGCCAGTAGCCGTGACTGTGCGAACCGGTAGCTATCGACCAGGGTCTCGGCCGGATATCCAAGCCGACGTGCGTAGTCCTTCCACAATGTCGACTCGAAGGTGTATTGGCTGAGTTCTTGAAAATGCCGATTTGGCGCAAGTTCGTTCATTGGAGACAACTCGTCGTCCGCATGACTTGCCGGTCGAGGATCCTCTGGCATTGACCACAACGCCAGCATGTCCTGCGCCCTACCAAGCATGGTTTTTTCGGTAAAATGAAACGGGATGTTCCGCCATCCTCCTGCCAGAGAAATTGCGATCTTTCCTTTATTGCGATTGCGGCTAAAGTGCGTGTTGATGGCGTCGTGGGTTGAGCCGGTGAGCACGTTGTCGCTGCGGCAACGCACCGCAAACTCTATGCCTTTGTCTACAAGATGCTGAGCGCCCAGGCGCGCAGAGCGTAGTACCGCATTGCGGTAGTGCAGGCCTAGATTGTCCGGCTGAGGAACCAAAATCAATGCATCCAACCAAGGCCGGCAGCGCTCCAGTAGTGCGCTTGGTTGGTGGTCCCAGGTCACCATGCACTGATACGCCCAAGGGAAGTGCAGGCGATTCCACGCCAGCACCAGTGGAGTAAATTCGAACGCGAGTCCTTGCACGAAGATGCCCGTGTCCAGTGACTTCAGTGGACGTGACAGCTGCAACTCCGGCAATAAACTGGCGAAGTCCTGCAGTTCATGCAACAGCGGGATGCTGCCTTGGTCGTAATCGACCGCACGCACCGTACGGAAAGAACCATGCGCCTTCGCGATCTGGTTCATCACCTCTGGTGAATGATTGGAGAAGATGACGATCAGCACGTCGCCGATCGATTCCTCATCAAGTGCCGAAGGTGATTTGACCGGTACGCCGTGGATGGTCGTGCCCTGATTCTCTGGCCTAGGGCAGATGGTGTACTGCAAGTCGAGCTGCTGGCTGACGCAAGGATAATAATCACGGAAAAATTGCCCCGCGCCCCAACCGATCAGTTTGGTCTTGGCAGGATCCAGTCCCGGATACTTGATGCTGGCTCGCGCGATGGAGCCTGTGGCTAGCGGCATGATGATGGGTTCCTGTTTGTGGCCACAGATAGGAGTTGCGGCAAATGCGTTCTTAGCTTCATGTGGCTGCTCTCGCCGCGCATGATGCAGGGCCGTTGCCGACATGAGTATTCCTGCCTGAAAGCCATTCTTGCGACATGCATTAACGCAGCCACCAAGGCAGACTGCTCCTGGCCGGAATAGAAAGCGTTACGCAAAACGGATCGTTCAGTAAAAATAGAGGCACGTATCCCAGCGATCCTCGGTGCGGTGATGTAGGCCGGTACGATAGTCGTCGCGAATATTTTCAACTGCGCCGACCAGGTCAAGTACGTCCGACATCGTTTTGTAGTAAACGCCGGTTTCGAATGAACTCCTGCAGCGCGCTGCCGTTGATCTCTGCTCCAGCTCGATCATCCAGATTTTTTCAAATCGTCCGCATCATTTAGCGTAGGCGGCTCTGCTCCGCAATGTCCAGAAGCTGTTGGCGCAGCTGCTGATTCGTTGAGTGCATGGACGTCACCCTTGGTAGGTGTAAATAGGCTGGTTATACCGGGGATCGAAGTAGGTCTTGGCGGCGATGTCCTCGTTGTAGAGACGCGGCCAGCCAAGTTCGCAGCTTCGTCCAACCTTGACGCCCCCGCGCACGATGGCGCCGGTCCGCAAGATGCTATTGCTGCCGATCTCGACGCCCGCGCCGATTTGCACACCATTCTCTATCCAGCATGAAGATTTGACGCGGCATGCCGGTCCGAGGTGCACGCCGGCATGGATGACCGTGTTGTAGTCGATCCTGCACCCGTGTCCGACGACAGCATTGGCACCCACGAACGCGTTGAGCCCGATGACAGTGTCAGCGCCGATGGCTGCGCTGGAGTGGATGAAAGGCTCCAGCTTGAAGCCACGCTCCATCGCTGCCTGCATCAGTTCCATGCGCTTGAAGTTGCCGAAGCGTTCGTCGAACGCCACGAACATGGCCCCGTCGGTTGGATTCAGTCCGTCTAGCACGCCAAGATCGAAGTCGTATTTCGAGTCTTGTGACACGCCGATCCGGATGATCGTCTCGTCCTGACGGGCCTGCTTCCAGGCGTGATAGGCCAGGTCGAGGTATTCGCTGCTGCCGATGACCCACCTAGATTTCATGTTCGGTCTCCATCAGCACCGTGTACCAGCGCTCCACCAAGCGGTTGGTGAACTCGTAGACCCCCTGGGTCGGCATCGGTGCGTCCATGTGCAGTGCCGACTGCACATGTTCCATGATCTCCACGTCCTCGCCTGTCACCAGCCGGCTGCCATGCATGTGCGAGAGCAGGTTCCAGCTGGAAAAAGCATAAGGCTTCTTCTTGCGCGTGGTGAACCAATAGATTTCCAGATCAGTCCTGTCCGGGGCCACGGGGATGTGATGTTCCAGGGTGAAGGAATAGCCGCCGTTGGGGCAGGCGATATGCATGTTGGGAAACGCCAGCCAGTTGAAATAGGCGTCCTGTTCCCCCCAGCGCTCGACCATGTCATGGAATGGCAGGGGCTTGGGCTCGGTGATCGGCGCGTCAGCGCCGGCCGAGCTGAAGCGGCGCATCTCTGCGCGCAGCCCTGTAGGACTGGTGTCGGCCAGGGGACGGAGGCCTTCGGCCGCAAGTTCAGTATCGACGTAGGGGATGAAGTCGAATTCGCGGGCGAGGCTCTTGGGATGCACAAAGCGCGGGTGATTGGCGTCGCGCAGGTTCTCGTACGCCAGCTTCCAATTGAACTTGCAGTGCCAGGTGGTCACCATCACCTCGCCGTCATACAGGTTGGAGCTGCTTTCCAGCATGGAAATGAAGTGCGCCGGGAACTGCTCCTCGATCGGCATCGGGTCACTGTCCAGGTTGACGAACAGCACGTTGCCGATCGCGTGAAGTGCGAACTCCCGCAGCCGGAGCTTCTGCTGTTCGGCCTGGCTTATGCAATACAGCGCACGACATTCGGGGATGTTCTTGATCGCGCCGTCCTGGTCGTAGCTCCAAGCGTGGTAGGGGCATACCAGCGGACGTCGTCCGGTCGGCGCAGTCTGGAGCGGCGCACTGCGGTGCAGACACACGTTCTCGAATGCGCGTAGCTGGCCGTTGAAATTCTGGATGACTACCGGGATGCCGGCGATCTTGCGGGTGATGAAATTGTTGTTCTCCGTCAGCAGGGTCTTCAGACCGGCGAAAAGCCAAACCTTGCGAAAAATCTTTTCCTGCTCGCGGGCAAAAATCTCCGGTGACAGGTAGTACCTGGGATGCATTCGAGAGCGCATGAGTCACTGCCTTGTCAAATGGCTTTCTGGAACACGATTCGGGCCGGGTTGCCGAACACCGTTGCGCCGGCCGGTACGTCCTTCAGGACCACCGCGCCGGCTCCGATGACTGCGCCGTCACCGACCTTGACGCCTGGCATCAGGGTGGCGCGCGGGTGCACGGTGACGAAGTCGCCAATCTGCACACCGCCGCCCATGAATGCCATTGCGCCTACGTGCACGTAGTCACCGATGTGGACGTCGTGCCCGAGCATGCTCTGGGCATGGATGGTGACAAAGTCGCCGATGCGCACGTCCGGCCCGGAATGGACCATCAGGCCAAAGAAGCAGCCCTGGCCAAAATGCACCCGCCTGCCCAGGCGGACGTCGGTACAGATTGGGATGAACCGTCCACCTTTTTCGAGGATCGGCAGGGCGTAGCGGTGGCGGTCGTAGGGATTGCCCATCGCACAGACGAATACATCGTCAGGCTGTGGCAGGTAGCTCATCGGGTCGCCGATGATCGGTGTGTCGACACCGTAGCTGTCTAGGATATCGGCGCGGCTGTCCAGGAACCCGCCGATCAGCCAGTCCTTGCCATGCCCTGCATCGTTACGCATTTGTTCCAGGACTTCGCGGCCCCAGCCGCTGGCGCCGATGATGAGGACGCGTTCCATCAGAGCACCGCCCCGCCGTCCATGACCAGACTGGTGCCGGTGACCCAGCGGCTGGCGTCGGACAGCAGGTAGAGCGCGGCGTTGGCGACATCTTGCGGTGTGCCCAGCCCCAGTGGATGGCGCGCGCGTTGTTGATTCAGTAGTTCGTTGAGTCCGTCGTCCTCACCCCAAAGACGCGGAGTGGGAACGGCCGATGGCGAAATCCCGTTGACTCTCACGCGGTGCTTCGCCTGTTCCAAAGCTAAGCACCGGATAATGCCCAGCAGGCCGGACTTCATGGCAGAGTACGGCCCCACGCCGCGTGTACCAATATGCGCGGAGGTGGACAGCATGAACACGATGGAGCCTTGCGCGTTAATGGCGTTGGCCTGCAGCAGACGCTGGGTCAGCATGACCGGTGCCAGGAAATGCACCTGGTACATGCGCGTCATCAGTTCTTCCTTCAGCTGGCGGATCGGCGACAGCATCTGCCCGCCGAAGCAGTGCACCACGCCGTCGATGCGTTGGCTGGTTTGCACAAGGCGCTCCCGGTCCTCCGCAACAGTCAGGTCGGCCTGCACTCGCACGTGTCCGTCGCCGGCTAGTTGTGTATGGGTTTGCTGGAGACGCTCGGGATCGCGACCGCTGATGACCAGGCGCGCGCCACGCCGTGCGCAGGTCAGCGCGATTTCCTGGCCAAGGCCGGACGACGCCCCGGTCACCAGGATGGTTTTGCCACTGAGGGAAAAGGCTTTGCGAGTCGGATTACTCATGCGTAGATATCCATCGGCACGGTCAGGCCACCATCTACGAGGAAGTAGTTGCGGGTGACCCAGCGACTTGCGTCGGACAGATAAAACACCGCTGCGTAAGCCACGTCTTCCGGTTCGCCCAATCCCAGCGGGGTCAGTTTGGCGTGCTCGTCGATGTTGCCGCCGCTCTGTTTGAGGCCATCGAGCATTGGCGTGCGCACATAGCCGGGCACAATGCAGTTTGCGCGCATACCGTGCTTGGCCACTTCCAGTGCCAGAGTGCGCATTGCGCCGAGCAGGGCTGCCTTGCTGGAAGAGTAGGCGGCGGTGGCCACCGGACCGATGTGCGATCCCACCGCCGAAATGAATAGGATCGAGCCTCGGGTGTTGATGCGCTTCTTGGCAAGCAGGCCACGCGTCAGTAGCAGCGGTGCATAGACATTACTGGCGAAGGTTTCGTCCAGTTGCGCGCGGTTGATCATCCGGAATGGTGCTAGCCGGGCGATACCGGCCGCATGCGCGACGCCATCCAGGACGCCGACCGAAGCCACGAGATGGTCGATGTCCTCCTGCTTGTCGAGGTTCGCAATCACATGCTCATGCCCTGTGCCTTCAAGTGTGGCAAAGGTCTCGGCTAAGCGGCCTTCGTTGCGACCGCTGATGACCAGTTGCGCGCCCATCTCAGCGCAACTTAGCGCGATCTGTCGTCCGATGCCTGACGATGCGCCAGTAACCAGGATGCGTTTGCCCTGCAACGAGAACGGGTCGTTCGGATCGAGGGCGGTATTCACGACTCGATCAAATCCGGAAACATGGCACCTTCGATATCGATCAGACAGGTACCCCAGGACAACCCGATTCCGAAGCCTGAAAGAAGTACACGCTTGGGGCCAGATTCCAATTCCTTGTTGATGCGCGCGGTCATGGTCACCGGCAACGATGCGCCGCTCGTGTTGCCGAAGTCGCGCAGGGTGGATGGCACCTTTTCGACTGCAAGTCCGAGCTTTTTGCGAATGGTCTCGTTGATCATCCGGTTGGCCTGGTGGAACACGAAATAATCGATGTCATCCTTGCTTACACCGGCATACGCGATCAATTTTTCAACTGCGGGAGGAACACGCTGGGTCGAGAAGCTGAGCACGGCGGTGCCATCGAGTTGCAGATCGGTGGCCCGGTGCCAGCGATCCTTCTCGTTTTCACGATAAGGCAGCAGGTGCTGAATGGCGACAGGTTCGCGTTGACCACCCACCGGCAGGATGATCGCCTTATAGCCGCTGCCGTCGCTGTTGAGGTCGAAATACATCGGCGGCGCGTCGGCGCTGAACTCCAGCGCGGTGGCGGTGCCAGAGTCTGAGAAGATCGGGTCTTCCAGATTGGCACTGCGGTCGCCGACCAGCAGCAGGCCCTTCTTGACGCCGCCGGCGGCGATCATCGAGCCGAGCAGGTTGATGCCGAACGGGTAGGCCGAGCAGCCCAGGTTGACGTCGAAGGCCACCGTGGCATGCGACAGGCCCAGCCGGTCCTGCAGGATGATGGCGGTGGCCGGGATCGGGTAATCCGGCGATTGGGTCACCACGATCAGTGCATCGATCTCCTCGCGCTTCCACTGCAGCTTCTCAAGCAGCACTTCGGTCGCATCGAAGGCCAGGTCCGAAAAGCACTGCCACTCCGACGCCATGCGGCGCGTCTCGATGCCGATGTTGCGTACCAGGCGCTCGCGCTCGGAGCGGATCTGCGGCCGGCAGTCGGTGAGATTGGACACGACCCGCTTCGGCACGCAGGTCGCCATGCCGGCAAAGCGGACGTTGTGCAGCGTGGAGGTCGGCATGTTACGCCTCGGTCAGTTTGTAGAGATCGCCCACGGTGGTTGCAGCGGTGAGATCTTCGCCGGTAATGGTCTTGCCGTACTCCATGTCGAACATCACGATCACGCCCAGCGCAGCCAGCGAATCCCACTCCGGCAATTCCAGCAGCACGGTGTCCAGCGTGACCTCCACCGGTTCCTGAAAGTCGGTGGCGGAGAGGAAGTTCTCGATAAATGTTGCCTGGGTCATGCGCGCTCGCCTGGTTGCCTGTTGAAGAGATGGGAGTCTGAAATGCAGATGCAGCGTGGTGCGATCAGGTTGCCTGTGCGCCGGCGATCAGGTCGGCAATGGTATCGACCTGTTCGCTGCTCAAGCCGGGAAAGATCGGCAGGCACAATACTTGGGCCGCCACCGAGCGCGCTACCGGCAGCCACGCCGGTGCCGACGAGGGCAGGGCGCGATACATCGGGAAGTCGCTGATCAACGGATAGAAATAACGTCGTACCAGAATGCCGTGCTCGCGCATCAATTGGTACAGCGCATCGCGCGCCAGCGGGTAGTCGTCCTGCACCAGGATCGGAAAATACGCATGATTGGCGCTGGAATGCTGCGGTGCTGCGACGCAGCGGATGCCACGCACCTCGCTCAGGCGTTGCCGGTACTGCGCGTCGATGGCGCTGCGCTGCGCAATGGCCTCGTCGATATGCTTGAGCTGCAACAGGCCGAATGCCGCGCTGATCTCGTTCATCTTGCCGTTGATGCCCGGTGCCACCACCGTGGTTTCGTCGACGAAGCCGAAATTCTTCAGGTGCCCGATGCGTTGATAGGTTCTTTCGTCCGGGCACACGATGGCGCCGCCTTCGAAGGTGTTGAATACCTTGGTGGCGTGGAAGCTCAACACGCTCAGGTCGCCGTGGCGCAGGATCGATCCGCCGGCATCACGCACGCCAAACGCATGCGCCGCGTCGTAGATCACCTTGAGGTTGTAGATGTCGGCGATGCGCGTGATTGCCGTGGTATCGCACGCGGTGCCATAGCAGTGCACCGGCATGATGGCGGTGGTCTGCGGAGTGATCGCTGCCTCGATCTTGGACGGGTCCATGTTGAGCGTCATCGGATCGATATCCACGAAGACCGGGGTGATGCTCTTCCACAGCAACGAGTGCGCCGTGGCCACGAAGGAGTAGGGCGTGGTGATGACTTCGCCGGTGATGCGCAGCGCCTGCAAGGCGGTAATCAACGCGGTGGTGCCGTTGGTCAGCAGGGCCAGATGCGGCACGCCCAGGTAGTCGCACAGCGCCTGCTCGAGCGCACGGTGCATTTCGCCCCCGTTGCTGACGATGCGACTGGTCCAGATCCGTTCCAGATACGGCAGAAAGTCTTCCAGCGGCGGCAGCAGCGGACTGGTGACGGGGATGGGCATCAATGCCTCGCTGGGACGGTGGATGTCGGGATTCCGCCGCAACCGGTGGTTGCGGGCGGAATGAACCTGTTGAAGCAAGCGCTATGCCAGCGGGCGCTGGCGGAGCGATGGCCGGCTCAGTTCGCCAGCTCCGTCTGCTCGCGGTCGATGCCGTACTTGCGCAGCTTCTCCACCAGCGTGGTGCGGCGCAGGCCGAGCAACTGGGCCGCATGTGCAACCACCCCCTGGGTGCGTTCCAGGGCCTCGTTGATCAGGGCCAGCTCGATGTTGGCCATGTGGCCACGCAGGTCGATGCCATCGTCGGGCAGGCTGGCAGCAGAGACCGGTTCGGCGTCGGCGGTCTTGGGTTGCAGCGTCACCACATTGCTCGGCAGGGCGTTGACGTCGGCAGGCGCCGTCACCAGGGCCGGCTCTGGCGGCAGCTCGACCGGAATGGACGATGCGAAATCGCCGCGATAGCGCGCCGGCAGGTCCTGCACGCGCACCAGGCCGCCTGGATGCAGCACCGCCAGGCGCTCCACCAGGTTGGTCAGTTCGCGCACATTGCCCGGCCAGTCGTAGCTGCGCAGTGCCTGCAGGGCTTCGTCGGCAAAGCGCACTCCACCACGACCGGTGCGCGCCAGTTGCCCGGCGATGGTCTGCACCAGCATGGCCAGATCGTCGACGCGCTCGCGCAGCGCCGGCATTTCGATCGGGAACACGTTGAGGCGATAGAACAGATCCTCGCGGAACTGGCCATCGCTGATGCGGGTTTCCAGATTGCGGTGGGTGGCGGCGATCACGCGCACGTTGCAGCGGATGGTCTGTCCACCGCCCACGCGCTCGAAACTGCGCTCCTGCAGCACGCGCAGCAACTTCACCTGCATCGGCAGGCTCATGTCGCCGATTTCGTCCAGCAGCAGGGTGCCGCCTTCGGCCATTTCGAAGCGGCCCTTGCGTGTGGTCAGCGCGCCGGTGAAGGCGCCTTTTTCGTGGCCGAAGAGTTCGCTTTCCAGCAGATCCGGCGGGATCGCGCCGCAGTTGATCGCCACAAACGGCCCGTCACGACGCGGCGAGTGCTGGTGGATGGCGCGGGCGACGACCTCCTTGCCGGTGCCCGATTCGCCCAGTACCAGCACGGTGGTGTCGAACGCGGCCACCTGGTCGATCAGCCGGCGCAGACGGGTCACCGCCTCGCTGTTGCCGGTCGGCCCGGTGTCCTGCTGCACGCCGGCCTGGTGCTCTGCATCCAGGCGCTTGAGGCTTGCCCGGCGCAGCAGTGCTTCCAGCTGTGCGTGGCGCAGCGGCGTGTCCAGCGCCCACACGTTGGCCTCGTGCAGGCCGTGGGTCTGTGCAAACGTGGTCGGGCTGCCTTCCATCAACAGCACCGGTGGCGGCAGCTTGGCATCGGCCAGCCAGTCGAAGAATTTATCGGCCTGCGCGGCGTCCTGCGCCGAGCCCACCATCACCGCCATCCACTCATCGTGGCGGTGACGGCCAGGGTTGATGTCGGCGCCGTCGGTGACCCAGCGGGGATTGAAGTCCATGAATTCGAGCAGCGAGACGGTACGCTCGGCGCGCACGGCGTCACTGTCGATCAACAGAATGCGGGACTCACTCATTCCTGGCTCCTTCCGTCAGGCCCTCCAGGATTGGCATGACTTCCTGGATATAGGACAGCTTGCTGACAAAATTGTCAGCACCCGCGCGAAGAGCGTGTTCACGATGCTCGGCATCGTCGAAGTGGCTCGCGATGACAATATACGGCGGATCGTCCTGTGTCTTGATCAGACGCGTGGCCTGCAGGCCTCCCATCTCGGGCATGGCCAGATCCATCAACACGACATTGGGGCGCAGCGACTCAGAGCGCTCGATCGCTTCCAGTCCATTGGCGGCACTGCCCACGATGTTGAGCCACTCCACTTTGCGAAAATGACGCATCGCAGCGTTGATGAAGCCCTCGTGGTCGTCGACCAGCAGCACGGTGAGTTTGCTCATAGTAGTCCTTATCCCGCTCGCGCAAGCAGCGGTTTGTTGTTACGGCGGCGCTCGCGGGCCGGGGCGATGTCCAGTTGTTCGCGGTACTTGGCCACGGTCCGGCGCGCAATATTAACGCCCTGACGCGACAACAGGCCGGCGATGGCTTCGTCGGCCAGCGGGCGACCCGCCGGCTCGCTCTCGATCAAGCGACGCACCATGGCCTTGACCGCCTGGCCGGAGACGCTGGCGCCTTCGAGCCGCACGGCAAAGAAATGCTTGAGTTCGAAGGTGCCACGCGGGGTTTGCAGGTATTTGCCGGTGGTGATGCGCGAAATGGTGGATTCGTGCATGCCGATCTCGTCGGCGATTTCCTTCAGGGTCAGCGGCGCCATCGCTTCCTCGCCGCGCGCCAGGAAGGCGGCCTGGCGTTCGACGATCGCACGCGTGGCGCGCAGCAGGGTTTCGTAGCGCATCGACAGCCCACGGGTCAGCCAGCGCGCTTCCTGCAGCATGTCGCGCAGCGGCTGCGCGGCATCGCCGGCCTCGGCCAGCGCGCGTTCGTGCACCGGGTTGATGCTGACGCGATGGGTGGTTGCCGGGTTCAACGCCACGCGCCAGCTGCCATCGGCATGCCAGGCGAGCACATCCGGAATCACACTGGCGTTGCTTTCCTGCAGCAGGTCGTCGCCCGGACGCGGCTGCAGCGACAGGATCAGCCGCACCGCTTCGCGTGCGTCGTCCACTTCGGCATCGTGCGCACGCGCCAGCAGCGCGTAGTCGTGGCTGGCCAGCAGATCCAGATCCCCGGCCAGGATGCGCGCGGCCAGATGACGGGCCGGAACGCGGCCGGGCAGGGCGCTCAACTGGGCTTGCAGGCATTCGCGCAGGTCGCAGGCGGCCAGGCCCGCCGGGTCGCCGTGCAACAGGCGTTGGCGGATCGCTTCCACTGCCTCCACGGTCATACCCAGGCGCGTAGCGCCGAGCTGCTGCAGCGTCGACAGCGCCTCGGTCAGATACCCGGCATCGTCGGTCTGCTCCAACCAGAACGCGGCGGCCCCCAATGCGGCCTCGTCCAGGTCCAGCGCCAGTTCGCGCAGGATGCGCACATGCGGGTCGGTGGACTCGCCGGCGGCCACGCGCTGCATGCGGTCGTCGTCGCCATCGTTCCAGCTGCTGCTCTGCACGTCCCACATCGTGCTTTCCGGCAGCTCGTCGAAGGCGGCGACATCGCTGGCGCCATCGTCGTTGGTGGTGGCCTCGTCCCCGGTATCGGCCAGCTCTTCCAACTCCAGCAACGGATTGGTTTCCAGGGCGCGACGGATTTCCAGTTCCAACTGCATGCCGTCCAGTTGCAACAGACGGATCGACTGCAGCAGCTGCGGGGTGAGGTGCAGTTGCTGGCCAAGCTGGGCGGAAATAGTCGTCTTCATGGAAGCGCTTCCGAAGGGCGCTGCATGCAGCAGCGATGGAACGCATCTTGCAGGACAAAGCGACGGGTTTCTAATCAGGGAGTCAGGTGAGGTGACTCATGATTTTCCTGACAGTCTGTCAGGAACTCCCTGACATGATGGGCGAGCTCAACCGTGCCCGACGGAATTCCGTCACTGTTTTTGCCGCAGCAGCCCGGTGCGGGCCGCGCCGGGTCCTTCGCCTCACCGATAGGGCGATTGCGCCTGCAATCGCTCAGACCAGTTCGTTGTGATGCTTGGCGGCCAGCAGGACCAGGTCGTTGGCGCGACGGCAGCCCAACGACTCCATCATGCGCGCGCGATGGGTTTCCACCGTCTTGACGCTGATGCCCAGGTCGGCAGCGATTTCCTTGTTGCTCTGTCCGCGGCCGATCTCTCGCAGGATTTCACGCTGGCGCGGCGACAGCGCCGCAATGCCGACCGGTTTTTCGCGGCCCAGCATCGGCGCGATCATCTTGGACGAGATCTGCGGGCTCAGGAACACCTGGCCGGCAGCTGCGGCGCGTAGCGCCAGTTCCAGCTCCAGCGGCGCAGCGTCCTTGACCACGAAACCGACCGCGCCGCGATCGAGCGCATCGCGCACATGCACCGGGTCGTCGTGCATCGACATCATCACCACATGCGTGCGCGGCGCAGCGCGCAGCACGTCGGTCATGGCATCCAGGCCGCTACGGCCGGGCAGGGACAGGTCCATCAGCACCAGATCCGGGCGATGCAGGGATGTCATGTCCAGGGCTTGTTGCGCGTTGCTGGCCTCGCCGACGACGTCGATACCGGCAAAGGTTTGCAGCAGCCTGGACAGGCCTGCACGGACAAGGGTGTGATCGTCGACGATGATGACTCGCACGGCGCAGAAGAGACCTTTTTTCGGTATGGGGCACCTTAGCCGACCCGGCGCCCGGCGCCAACCATCGGGATTAGCGCTGGCGGCGGGCATCGGCGATCTGGCGGCGATGCAGACGAAACAGATGGCGTTCCAGAGCCTCCTGCAAACCCGGTGAGAGTGGCGCGAACCGCAGCCAAAGCCACTGATCGCGGCCATCGGTGGCGCTTGCCAGTACCTCAGCGGGAAGCTGTACCAATTCAGGAAGCCAGTCGGACGGTTGCAGGCAGACGCTGCCGCTCGTGCCCGGCACGTGGCTGGTTGCGCAATTCAGGCGGATCCCGCGGACCGACCAATGCACCATATTCTGGATCAGGCCGCTGTCGCCCTGGCGGACCAGGCGGCCGATCAGCGCCAGCATCAGATCGAGCTTGGCATCCATTCGCTGCACCAGCAGCGGCAGTTCGCCCCGGTCTTCGCTGGTCTCATCGCTACGCAGGTCTTCGACCTGGCCCAGGCTGCGCAGCAGCGTCTCTGCGGCGCTGTGCGAGCCGGCATCGGCATCGGCGCCAGCGCGAAAGCCGGCCGGCAGACGCAGTTCGCAACTGAGCGTGTCGGTAAACAGCTCGGCATCGGCGGAGGGCGCGAGTGTGCCGAGCGCGGTCATCAGATCCGTCCGACCCGGGCGTAGGCGCGGCTGGCCGACGAGGAAGTGCGCTGGGCGCGGATCAGATCCAGCAGCTTGCGGCGACGGTCGAGCATCATCCGCATCAAGTCCTGCTGCATCGTCTGCAAGGCCTGCAGCGCGTCGCGGTCCTGGCCCAGATCCGCGTGCTGCGCATACTCGCGCAAGTGCAGGTCGTGGCTGTCGAGCAGGAACGGCATCGCCTCGAAATCCTCTTGCGCCATGGCGAGGCGGAGGTCGGCGATTTCGGCTTGAAGGCTTTGCGCGCTATGCATGGCTGGACTCAGGAAACCGCAGCGAGGCCGCGTTGTTCGAGGGGGATCGAGTTCCACGCCGAATCGATTTCGCTGAGCAAATCCAGCGCTTCGGTCAACGCGGTCTCGTCGTTGTGCAGGTTGGCAGCGGTCAGGCGCTGCATGACGTAGTCGTACAGGGCCGACAGGTTACCAGCGATCTCGCCGCCGGCTTCGTGATCGAGCGAGCCGTTCAAATGACCGACGATCGCGCAGGCTTCGCCAATGGCCTTGCCCTTGCGTGCCTGGTCGCCCTGCACCATGCAGGCCTGGGCCAGGCGAATGCGCTGGCAGGCACCGGCGAACAGCAGCGACACCAGCTTGTGCGGGTCGGCTTCGGTGACGCTGGTGGACACGCCGACCTTGCGGTATTGCTCGGCATACTGACGATTGGAACCGTACATGGATGACTCCCTCAATTGGCTGGCCTTCGCTGGTCCCGGAGCGGGGTGCTCCTGCGACAACGCTCCTGCCAAGAGGCAAGGCCGACATCACGATAGGTACTTCTTTTATCGGCAACATCGGCGTACGACTTGAGGACTGGCATCACGGAAATCAGCTTGTCAGCAGGCTGCTGAGCGAGCTGGTACTGCTCTGCAGCTTGCTGATCATGGTTTCCATCGCGGTGAACTGCGCGGTGTAGCGATCGGAGAGCTTGGTCATGCGTGCGTCGAGGTCGTCCAGGTCGGACTCATAGCCCTTGATGGTCTTGTTCAAGCTGTCCGAGCGCAGGGTCAGGGTGCCGGTGGTGACGTTGACGTTGCTGTCCAGCAACTTGGTCATGGCGGAACCGTACTTGCTGTCCTTGCCGAACACCTCGGCAGCGGCGCCGCCGTCGGCGGCAACGGCGGTGTCGAACTTGCCGCCGTCAAAGCTCATCACCCCATCCTTGTCGATGGTCAGGCCCAGTGCCCTGAGCTCGTTGAGATTGCCGCTGACCTGGCCGCGCAGCTGCTGCTGCAGGCCGCGCACCAGCGGGTCGCCGGTCAACGCTGCGGCAGTCTTGGTGGTGGCGTCGTAGGCGCTGCTCTTGGCCAGCAGGGTGTTGGCGGTGTTGTAGGCGGCCGCGTATGCGGTGAGATTGGCCTTCAGGCCGCTGGTGTCGGCCGCAATGCCCAGATTGACCTTGGTGCCTTCGGCAGCCTTGGTCAGGTTGAGCACCACGCCCGGCACGATGTCGGTAATGGTGTTGGAGCTGGAGGTGCGCTCGAAGCCGTCCACGCGCACCAGCGCATCGGCGGCGGCCACGGTCTGGTTTAGGCCGCCGGTGACGCCGGGGCCGTAGGTGAGCCCGCTCAGGCTGGGGTCGCTGGCACTGACGGTCAATGCCCCCTTGGTACCGGAGTCGACCGCGTTGAACACCAGGTGCTGGCCGTCGTTGGCGGTCACCACGCTGGCGGTGACGCCCTTGCCGCCGGCCGCCTTGTTGATGGCGGCGGCGATATCGGTGAGCTTGTCGGTGCCACTGATGTCCACGGTGATGCTCTTGTCGCCGTAGCCGATGGTCAGCGTGCCGCTGCCGACCGTGGCATCGGCGGCGAACGCGCCGGAGGCGAGCTTTTGCGCGCTGGCCAGCGAGACCACTTCCACCGAGTAGTTACCGGGGGCAGCCGAACTGGTGGTGGTGGCGGTAAAACCGGCATCGGTGGGCACCGTGGCCTTGTAGGCGTTGGTATCGGCGCTGCTGACGACCTTGTCCAGCGCAGACTTGAGCGTGGTCATGCTGCTCTTGATCTGGCTGATGGCCGACAGCTGCGTGGTCGCGGCGGTACCGGCCTTGTTGATGCGCGCCTGCTCCGGATCCTTCTGACGGGATACCAGGGTGGACACCACGGTGGGGATATCCAGCCCGGAGCCGGAGGTACTGATCACCGATGCCATGTTGCATTCCTCGTCTGGGCATCCGGACAGCGGATGCATGGGATTACGAGACGGGTATCGGCCGCATCCGGGAGGACTTGAGCGGCGCCGATACGTCTGCCTCACCACAAGACCGATGCAACTTCCGTGCCCGCCGCGCCAATCGACCGGCGTCAAAAAACCCGCGCCCACAAAAAAGCCCCTCCGAAGAGGGGCTTTCGACTTGCTGCGCAGCGCTGCTGATGACCCGGGCAGGTTACTGCAGCAGGCTCAGCACGTTCTGCGGAACCGACTTGGCCTGGGCCAGCATCGCGGTACCGGCCTGCTGCAGGATCTGCGTGCGGGTCAGCTCGGCGGTTTCCTTGGCGTAGTCGGTGTCGCGGATACGGCTACGCGAGGCCGACAGGTTTTCCGAGGTGGCGCTCAGGTTGGCGATGGTGGAGGTGAAGCGGTTCTGCACCGCACCCATGTCGGCGCGCGAGGAGTTGACCGCGGTCAGCGCCTTGTCGACGATTTCCAGGGCCTTCTGCGAGCCGGAGAACGTGGAGATGTCCAGGCTGCTCAGGGTCGAAGCGGTGGAGCCGGAAGCGGCCGAGGCGGTGGTGATGCCGGCGCCGACGGTGATGCCGGCAGCGCTGGAGGTACCAGCCGACAGCGAGGTGAAGTCCTGGCCAGCCTTCAGCGATTCGATCTGCACCGTGCCGTCGCTCTTGATCGAGGCGTACATGCCGGTCTGGTCGAGCTTGTCGTTGATCGCCGAGGCAACCTTCTTGTTGACGTCGGCAGCGGTGTCGCCGGCGCCGACCTTGACGTCAGCGATGGTGACGCTCTTGGCTGCGCCGCTGGCGTCCTTGAACGACAGGCTGATGCCGGTGACCGAACCCGAGGCGGTGGCGGTGCCCGACACGCCGGCAGCGGAGACCGCGGCGGCGAAGTTGGCCTTGCCCAGCGAATCGACGTTGGCGTCGACGATGCTGTTGATGCCGATGGTCTGGCCGGCGTCGGCGCCGACCTGGAACAGCGCGCCGGAGAAGTCGCCGTTCAGCAGCTTGGTGCCGTTGAAGTTGGTCTGGTTGGCGACGCGGTCGATTTCGGCGGTGAGCTGCTTGACTTCCGAGTTCAGCGCGTCGCGGTCGGTGGACGAGTTGGTGGCGTTGGACGACTGCACCGACAGCTCGCGGATACGCTGCAGGTTGCTGCCGATTTCGACCATCGCGCCTTCAGCGGTCTGGGCCAGCGAGATACCGTCGTTGGCGTTGCGCGAGGCAACGTCCAGGCCGCGGATCTGCGTGGTGAAACGCTCGGAGATCGCCAGACCTGCGGCGTCGTCCTTGGCGCTGTTGATGCGCAGGCCAGACGACAGACGCTGGATGCTCGTCGACATGCTGGCGCTGCTGGTGTTGAGGTTACGCTGAGCGTTCAGCGACATTACGTTGGTGTTGATTACCTGTGCCATTTTGATTTCTCCTAAGCGATTTTTCCGGCAAGGGGGACTTGCCCGGAGCCTCCGCAGGGGGGCCATCAAGTTGGCCGTTGCCGCTGCTGAGATGAATAACGGCGTTGCGTCGGGAACCTTTAGCGAAATTCAGTATTTTTTTACTGCGTTTGCGCTGCGGGACGAAATGCGTAAGCGTTGTGTATCAAGGGGTTTGGTTTATTCGGCAGCACCCCGTAGATCTTTAGCGTTGGTATAACCGTTCGAAAAATAAACTCCGTCCGCCTGCGCAAGTGCTCACGCGCAGGAGCGAAGAAAACGCAGGTTTTCTGCTGCAAATCAGCGGATCAGGTTGAACAAGGACGAGGACTGCATCTGCTGAAAAATGGTCTGAGCGGCCTGCAGCGAGGCCTTCTCGAGTTCGTACTGCCCGATCGCCGAGGCGTAGTCCAGATCGCGGATCGACGACAAGGTGGTCTTGAGCGTGACTTCGTTGGATTCGAGCAAGGAGTTGGCATTGTCGATGGCCGACAACTGCGCGCCGCCGGAGGCGCGCGCATCGATCATCTTCGACGAAGCCTGCGCGATGTCGCGCATCGAGGTCTGCAGCGTGTTGATCATCGCCGCCTTCTGCGGCGGGGTCAGCGTATCGGAGTTGAGCGCGCCGACCAGATCGTCGATGGTGGAGAACACGTCCTTGGTGGTGGAGGCGCCGATCTGGAAGCTGTCGCCTACCGCCGGTGCGCCGCTGATGCGCATGCGCACGCCGGCCGCGGTGATGTCGTCGCCATCCTTATAGGTGCCGGTGCTGACCACTGCATTGGTGCTGTCGCGCACCTCGTAGGTGTCGGCGGCGGTGAACTGCACGCTGTAGCTGCCGCCATTCCAGCTGCCGGTACTGGCATCGCGGCTGAAATCCAGCAACAGCCCGGTGCCGGTATTGGCGTTGGAAGGGTGCGCGTCCACGGTGCCGTCGCCGGTGCGGATACGCATGAAGATTTCGCTGCCGGGCAGGGTGTCGCTGACAAAGGTGTCCGGCGCCACTTCGACCTGCTTCTGGGTCTGGTCGCCGTTATAGACGACGCCGCCATTGCTCTTGATAAACGGCGCGCTGCCATCGGCGGTGCCGCCGAAGAGATAGCGCCCGGTGCCGTCGGTGCTGTTGGCCAGGCTCACCATGCTGTCGCGCAACGCGGTCAGCTCCGAGGCGATCGCCTTGCGGTCGTCGGGGCTGAGCGAGGAATTGTTGGCCTGCACCGCCAATTCGGTGACGCGCGCCATTTTGTCGCCGGCTTGCGAGAGCGCGTTTTCCTGCAGGCCCAGGCGGTTCTGCACGTTGTTGGCGTTCTCGCCGAAGCGCGTGATCGCGGCCAGCGCGCGATCCAGGCCCACGGCGGTGCCCGCTGCGACCGGATCGTCCTTGGCGGTGACCAGGCGCTGGCCGCTGGACAGCTGCGATTCGAGCTGGTTCAGCCGCGTCTGCTTGGCGCCCATCGAGGCGATCGACTGGCTGTACATCATGCTGGTGGAGATACGGTCGGTCATCAGCGTACGGCGCCCAGGATGGCTTGGAAGATGGTGTCGGCGGTGGAGATCATCTGCGCGGCCGCCTGATAGGCCTGCTGCAGCTTGAGCATGTTGGCGGCTTCCTCATCGAGGTTGACGCCGGAAATCGAATCGCGGCTGGCCTGCGCCTGGTCGTTGATGACCTTCTGCGCGTCGGCCGCGTAATCGGCCGCGCGCGCGGCCGAGCCCACCGAGGTGGTCAGGCCCGATAGCGCGCCGTTGAGCGTGACGGTGCCGCCGCTGAGCGCTTTGGCATCGTCGATCTTGGCCAGCAACTTGGCATTGCCGTTGTCGCTGGAGCCGGCGCCCATCGGGCCGACGCCGAACGTATCGCCGGCCTTGGGCGCGCCATCCAGCGTAAAGCTCCAGCCGTTGGCGCTGATGGTCTGGCCGGCGGTGTAGGCGAACGGGCCGGTACCGTCGATGGTGTATTGATTGGCATCGATGAACTCCACCGACGACGGGGTCAGCAGCGCCGGATTCTGCGCATTGGTGACCTTGACGTCGCTGATCTTGCCCGAGCCCAGGTTGGCGACGGTGGCGGTGGCCTTGACCGGGGTGGCCGCGGCGATCCGCGACGGGTCGGTGATGGCCACCGACAAGGTACCGGCCAGTCCAGCGGTGGGCTGCAGCAGGAATTTGTCGCCGTTGGCCGGCGTGCCGCCGACCACCATGCTCACGCCATTGAGCACCAGCGGGTTGGCAGCCGTGCCGGTGCCGGTCATCGGCAGGGCCGCGCCGGTGCTGGCGCTGGTGGCCTTCCACGCGGTGCCGTCGAAGCTGAGCGTGACGTTCTGCCCGTCCACGGCCGACATGTTGCTGAAGCTGGCGGTCAGCGACGCGGTGCCGGTGTTGCTCGGGTTGGCGGCAGTGGTGGGCGAGCCGATGTTGAAGAAGTTGCCGCCCATCGCGCCGTACAGGTCCATGCCCTGCGCGTGACCGGCATTGAAGGTGCTGGCCATGCCCACCGCAAGCCGGCCCAGTTCGGCCTGGGTCGGCTCCAGTACGCTGCTGCGAAATTCCAGCAGGCCGCCGATCTGCCCGCCCAGCGAGTTGGCGCTAAGGCTGACGTTCTGCCCCTGGGTCTGCATCGCCACCTGCAGCTTGGTCGGCTGGTAGGGGTCGGCGACGGTGGTGAGCCTGGACGAGGTGGTCCCCACCACCAGCGCCTGGCCACCGGCGGTGAAGACATTCATGAAACCGCCGTCCTGCATCACCGCGGTGCCGCCGGTATAGCCCACCAACTTGCTCACCAGCGCGTCGCGCTGATCGAGCATGTCCGGCGAAGCGTTGGCCGCGCTGTTGCCGATGGTGCCGTTGATCTTGGCGATCTGCTGGGTCAGACGGTTGACTTCGTCCACCGAGGACGTCAATCCGCTGTTGACTTCATTACTCAGGCTGTCCATCTGCCCGTTGAGCTGCTTGAAACGCGTCGCCAGCGAATTGCCGCTGTCGAGCATGCTCTGGCGCTCGGCGGTGGACGATGCATTGGACGACACCGCGCTGGTGGAGTCGAAGAAGTTCGACCACAGCCCGGCCACATTGGTGGCGGTGTTGGAATACAGTGCGTCCACGCGGTTGGACAGCGAGGACAGCTGCTGCAGCCGCGAGAGCTCGCCGCCGCTGTCGAGCAGGCGCGAGATGGCCAGCTGATCCGCCACCCGGCCCACATCGGTGATCTTGGCGCCATTGCCCACGAACGCGTAGCCCATGTCGGTGGGCGTGCGCGTTGCAAATTCCACCCGCTGGCGGCTGTAGCCTTCGGTATTGATGTTGGCGACGTTATGGCTAACGGTCGACAACGCCCGTTGGAAGGCGATCAGCGCGCTGGTCCCGGTGGACATGATGGACATGGGCGTTTACCTCAACGACGGATGGTGCCGAACCCGGCGGGCTCGGCGGTGCTGGCGTAACGGTTGGACAGATCTGCCGCTGCGTTGCCGATGGCGGCGACCGCGCGGTCGATGGTCGGGCCGTTGGCGATCGCCGAGATCTTGGCTGCGTAGCCCGGATCGGTGGCGTAACCAGCCTGTTGCAAGCCGCGTGCAAAACCGCGGATATCGGTGCCGGCCTGCAAGGCGCCCTGGTAGCGGCTATTGCTCTTCAGCAGGCGGACGTAGTCGGCAAAGCTCTCCTCGGCCGAGCCATAGGCGCGGAAATCGGCGGTTTCGGTGGTTTTGACGCCGTTGACGTATTCGTGGGTGCCGGTGGTGACCTTGTTGCCGCTCCAGCCGGTGGCCTTGATGCCGAACAGGTTGTTGGAATCGCCACCGTTGCCGATTCCGCGCCGTCCCCAGCCGGTCTCCAGCGCGGCCTGCGCGACCAGCGCGCGCGGGTCCACGCCCAGTTCGCGCGCCGCCTTCTGCGCATGCGTCCAGATCTTGGCGACAAAGCCTTCCGGCGTGCGCTCTCCCAGGCTGGCCGCAGCAGTGCTGGCTGCGCTCGCGTTGACGGCGGCATTGGCATCGGCGGCATCGCTGGCGGCCACATCGGCCCAGCGGTCGTTCACCGACGGCCAGCTCAGCGCGGCGGCATCGTCGCTGCCGGCATCGCTGCCGCCGCTGCGCCCCGCGATCAGATCCAGGACCTGGCTCATGCCGATCCCGCTCAGGCCGCCTGCGCCGACTCCTGCAGCTGCGCCGACGGCGCTGCCGATCGCCGCACCGACGCTGCCTGCCGCGCCATCGCGGGCGGGCAGCGGCAACGAGGCATCGCGCTTGCCGGCCACCAGGGCGTACGCCTTGGCCGCCTCGGCGGTGGTCAACGAGGTGTTCAACGCCGGGCCGCCGACATCGCCGCTCAGCTGCTTGGAGATCATCGCCGACAGGCCCAGGCCCTTGCCTTCGGTCAAGGCCTTGGCCATCTGCTGGTCGTACATCTCGCGGAACATCTGGTTTTCGCCCGGAAACATCGGGTCGCCGGAGCTCGCATCGCGCATGCTCTTGACCAGCATCTGCGCGAACTGGCCTTCGAGCTGACGTGAGACCTTGTCGATCTTTGCGGGATCGGCCTTGGTGCTCGGGTTGAGATCAATGGGCGAGGCTGCGATACGCATGTCAGATCACCTCCAGCTCCGCCGTCAGCGCGCCAGCCTGCTTCAGGGCTTCGAGAATGGCGACCAGGTCGCCGGGAGCCGCGCCCACTTCGTTGACCGCGCGAACGATCTGATCGAGCGTGGTGCCGCCTTCGAACTTGAACATGCGGCTGCCTTCGGAGGTGGCCGTGATCGTCGATTGCTGGGTCACCGCGGTGCGGCCGCCGCTGAAGGCGCCCGGCTGGCTGACGTTGGTGTTTTCGCTGATGGTCACGGTGAGCGAGCCATGCGCAATCGCCGCCGGCATCACCCGCACCAGCTGGCCGATGACCACGGTGCCGGTGCGTGCATTGACCACCACCTTGGCCGGTGCATCGCCCGGCGAGAGTTCGACATTTTCCAGCCGCGCCAGCAGGCCGATGCGTGCGCCCGGGTCGGTCGGCGAGCGCACTGCCACGGTCACGCCGTCCACCGCACGCGCGGTACCGGCGCCGAAGCTGCTGTCGATCGCCGCGACCATGCGCGAGACGGTGGTGAAATCGTTCTGGTGCAGGTTCAGGGTGATTTCGCCGCTGCCGGCAAACACGTCCGGCAATGCGCGTTCGACGGTGGCGCCGTTGGGAATGCGGCCGACGCTGGGAATGTTGACCGACACGCGCGAACCGTCCTTGCCCTGCGCACCGAAACCGCCGACCACCAGATTGCCCTGCGCCATCGCATAGACCTGGCCGTCGGCGCCTTTGAGCGGTGCCATCAGCAGCGAGCCGCCGCGCAGCGAGACCGCGTTGGCGATCGAGGAGACAGTGATGTCGATCGGCTGGCCGGGCTTGGCGAACGGCGGCAGCTCGGCGTGGATGGCCACGGCTGCGACGTTTTTCAGCTGCGGGTTGACGTTCGCCGGAACATTGACACCCAGCTCGCCGAGCAGGTTCTTCAGGCTCTGCACGGTGAAGGGCGCCTGGCTGGTGCGGTCGCCGCTGCCATCCAGGCCCACCACCAGGCCGTAGCCGACCAGCGCGTTGCCGCGCACGCCGCCGACCTGGGCAAGATCCTTGATGCGTTCGGCCGAGGCCGGCGCGGCGATCGCGCACAGCGCAACGGCAGCGGCGAGCAGACGGAAGGGCAGGGAAGACAGATTCATGGTCGCAGGCTCAGTAGGGCGACAGACGGGAATTGAAGAAGCGGCTCAGCCAGCCCATTGCATTGGACTGTGCGATCGCGCCGCGGCCGCCGTAGGCGATGCGGGCATCGGCCACCTTGCTCGAAGGCACGGTGTTGTCCGGGCCGATGTCGGCGGCGCGCACGATGCCTTGCACCTGCACCAGCTCGTCGCCCTGGGTCAGGCGCAGGTTCTTCTGGCCCTGGATCACCAGATTGCCGTTGGGCAGGCGCTGCATCACGGTGACGGTCACGCTGCCCTGCATGCGGTTGCTCTGCGCGGTATTGCCCTTGCCGTCGAAGCTGCGATCGCCGCTCAGCGAGTTCTGCAGCACGTTCAGGCCACCGACGGTGAGCGGCGCACCCAGCAGGGTCGGCGCGGCCATGGTGGTCGCGTCCTTCTTGCTGATGCTGGTGTTGGCGGTGGACGAGGCGGTGGTGCTTTCCACCAGGTTCACCGTCAGCAGATCGCCGACGTCGCGTGCACGACGATCGCCGTACAGGTTCAGGCTCGGACCGGCGGCGTAGATCGCACCGGCGGTGGGCTGCGCCACCGGCGCGACCACCGGCACGATCGGCGCCAGCTCGGCGAACGGCCGCACATCGCCGGCCGCCACGCAGCCACCCAGCAGCGCGCTGCAGGCAAGGGCAAGGGACAGCGAAGAGAGAGAAGGCAGGCGGGACATGGCATGAGTTCCTGAGAGGGCGACGGGCGGCGAGCCGATCAGACGTTGTTGTTCAAGTAACCGAGCATCGAGTCGGTGGTGGAGATCGCCTTGGCGTTCATTTCGTAAGCGCGCTGCGTCTCGATCATGCTCACCAGCTCTTCCACGGTGTTGACGTTGCTGCCTTCCAGCGCGCCCTGCACGGTGGTGCCCAGGCCATTGAGGCCGGGGGTGCCGTTCTGCGCTGGGCCGGAAGCGGTGGTTTCGACGAACAGGTTCTCGCCCTTGGATTGCAGACCCGAGGGGTTGATGAAGTCGGTCAGCGTCAACGCACCGATTTCCTGCGCGGCAGCCTGGCCGGCCAGGGTCACGCTGATGGTGCCGTCGTTGCCGATGGTCAGCGACTGCGCACCTTCGGGGATCTGGATACCGGGCTGCAGCGGGTAGCCGCTGTTGGTGACCAGTTCACCCTGCGCATTGATCTGGAAGGTGCCGTCGCGGGTGTAGGCAGAGGTGCCGTCGGGCATCTGCACTTCGAAGAAGCCGCGGCCGTTGACCATTACGTCGAGGGCGCGGCCGGTCTGCTGCTGGCTGCCCTGGTCGAAGCCCTTGAAGGTGGAGACCACGCGCACACCGGTGCCCAGCTGCAGGCCGGTGGGCAGCTGCGTCTGCGCGGAGGTGGAACCGCCCGGTGCGCGCACCTGTTGATACAGCAGGTCTTCGAACGCGGCACGGTCGCGCTTGAAGCCGGTGGTATTGGTATTGGCCAGGTTGTTGGAAATGACCGACATGCGCGTCTGCTGCGCATCCAGCCCGGTTTTGGCGACCCACAAAGCCTGATTCATGACCCGTTTCCTCGTTAGACCCGGGGATGTGTTCCGGGTACGGGTGGGTAGATGCACGTGCCGTGCCAAAGTCGCGTCGGATTTCTGCCGGCTGTGCGGTGGATCACGCGGAGCAGGCGCGCGGTGGCCTGCGCAGGTCAGGGCTGGCGGCCGGTGGGCAGCTGGCAGGCGGCAGCAGAAGTCTGCTCGGCCGAAAAGGCTCGTTAGACCAGTTGCCGGTCAGCGATGTGTTCGACGACGTGCGGATCCCTGGCGCTGCGTGCGCAAGTGTTCTGAGGATTTGCCGGCTGGCATTGCGATGCAGTCAACCGCCTGGTTGGTCGAGGGCGCGGTGCCCTCGCCGCTCGCGGGACACGCCGTGAACCCGTCCGTGAAGTGACCCCCAAAAGCT
>NZ_JPLE01000037.1 GCF_001010415.1 Xanthomonas pisi DSM 18956 | reverse complement strand
GCGGTTGGCGGTTGGCGGTTGGCGGTTGGCGGTTGGGAGTGGATGGGCGTTGCCGCCGGGATGGAATCGAACTGCGCCGGTGCCGTCCAGGTCGGCAGCCATTCGAGGCGTGGCCCCAGTGAATGCGCATCCCGGGTGGCCGGGATGGATGAACCAGGCGTCCGTTGCTCTTCCGCATCCGATGCGAGAGCGTGGATGCCTGCGGCGTCTGGTTGGCGCCCCGTTCCGGGGCTGGGCGGGCACAGCCCGCATTGCCTGGCTACCTGGCTGCTTTCAGCGCTGGGCCGCCGCGCTCGGGGTCAGCCGGCTGCCTGCACAGCATGCCGCGCAAGACCCGGCGACTCATCGGACGCCGCACCTCCGGGCGTGGCAGACGGGGAGGTGTTTCGCTTCTGAACCACCCGGCCAGCCGCCAGCGCAGTCGCAGCCACTGCGCCGGTGTCACCGTATCGTCAACCAAGGTCTGCAAATTCATGCAGAATCGAACGGCGCTGCCGGCCAGGGACGTGGCCGGACCAGGGGAGCGTTTCACGTCTCACAGGATCAGGGGACTCTCATCTCATGCATGTGTTGCAGCGTCGTGCAGCCGTATTTCTCTGTGCGCTGGCGGTTGCCGGCCACGCCAATGCCCAGGTCGTCATCAGCCAGGTCTACGGCGGTGGCGGCAATAGCGGGGCCACCCTCCGCAGCGATTTCATCGAGCTGCACAACATCGGCAGCACCACGGTCAGCCTGGACGGCTGGTCGGTGCAGTACGCCTCGGCCGCCGGCAGCAGCTGGCAGGTCACGCCGCTGGCAGGCAGCGTGCCGGCCGGCGGGTATTACCTGGTCAAGCAGGCCGATGGCAGCGGCGGCAGCGTTGCGCTGCCCACCCCCGATGCCACCGGCACCCTGGCCCTGAGCGGCACGGCCGGCAAGGTGGCGCTAAGCGCCACCGCTTCCGCACTGAGCGGCACCTGCCCCACCGGCAACGCCGACCTGGTCGGCTACGGCAGCAATGCCAGCTGCGCCGAGGGCAATGCGCCCACGCCGGCCCCCAGCAATACGCTAGCGGTGCTGCGCGCAGGCGAGGGTTGCACCGATACCGACAACAACGCAGCCGATTTCGCCACCGGCGCGCCGGCCCCGCGCAACAGCGCCAGCGCCGCGCGCCTGTGCAGCGGCGGCGGCCAGCCGATCGCCACGCTGGCCGATGTCAGCCAGGCCGAAGGCAACAGCGGCACCCGCAGCGTCGTGTTCACGCTGAGCCTGAGCCAGCCGGCCGGTGCGGGCGGGGTGAGCTTCACCGCCGCCACGGCCGATGGCACGGCCACCGCCGGCAGCGATTACATCGCCCTGCCCGCCACCAACTTCCGGATCGCCGCTGGCGAGCGCAGTGCCAGCATCACCGTGGATGTGCTGGGCGACACCACGCCCGAGCCCGACGAGACCTTCGCGCTGCAGATCAGCGGCCTCACCGGCGCGTTGCCGGCCACGCTGCGCGCCACCGGCACCCTCCTCAACGACGACTTCAGCCTGCTGCCGATCCACGCCATCCAGGGCAAGGGCGCACGCTCGCCGCTGGAAGGCCAGGTGGTCGCCACCTCGGGCATCGTCACTGCCCGCCGCAGCGCCGGCTTCTTCCTGCAGGCCCCGGATACCGAAGCCGATGGCGATCCGTCCACCTCCGAAGGCGTCTACGTCTATACCGGTAGCGCGCCACCGGAGGCAGCGGCCATCGGCAACCGGGTGCGGGTGCAGGGCACCGTGATCGAGTACGTGCCCACCGCCGACCCGACCCAGCCGCCGCTCACCGAAATCGGCGGCAGCGTCACCGTGCTGGCCGATTCCACCGGCAACCCATTGCCGATGCCGGTGGCCTTGAGCGCGAACTTCCCCAACCCCAACGGCGCCTTTGATCAGCTCGAAGCGCTGGAAGGCATGCGCGTGGCCGCCGCCAGCCTCACCGTCAATGCGCCCACCGGCGGCAGCGTCAACGAGGTCAACGCCACCGCCACCAGCAATGGCGTGTTCCATGCCGTGGTCACCGGCGTGCCGCGCGCCTACCGCGAACCGGGCGTGCAACTGCCCGACCCGTTGCCGGCCGGCTCGCCGGCGGGCGTGCCGCGCTGGAACACCAATCCGGAAGTGATCGCCGTCGGCAGCGCCGGCGTGGGCGCCGAGCGACTGGATCTGGCCTCCGGCTGCCAGGTGCTCAATGTGGTCGGCCCGCTGGACTACAGCTTCCGCCGCTACACGCTGTATCCCGAGCGCACCCCGCAGGTGAGCTGCAACGGTGCCGACCAACCACGCCCGGCGCCGCGGCCACAGGCCGACGACGTGGCCGTGGCCACCTACAACATGGAGCGTTTCTTCGACGACCAGAACGACCCGGCGATCGGCGAACCTGTGCTCACCCCGGCCGCGTTCCAGGGCCGCCTCAACAAGGCCTCGCTGGCGATCCGCAACTACCTGCACACGCCCGACATCCTGGGCACGGTGGAAGTGGAAAACCTCAGCGTGCTGCAGACCCTGGCCGCACGCGTCAATGCCGATGCAGTGGCCGCCGGCCAGCAGGACCCCAGATACGTGGCGTACCTGCAGGAAGGCAACGACGTCGGCGGCATCGACGTCGGTTTTCTGGTCAAGACCGCCGACGTGGCCGCCGGCGTGCCGCGTGTGGAAGTGCTCTCCATCGCCCAGGAAGGCAAGGCCACCACCTGGGCCGAGCCGGCGGGCGGCGTCAGCCTGCTCAACGACCGCCCGCCGCTGGTGATCACTGCCAACGTGCATCAGGCCGACGGCCGCACGCTGCCGCTGACCGCCATCGTGGTGCATCAGCGCTCGCTCAACGGCGCCGAGACCGACGACGCGGCCGGTACCCGCATCCGCGCCAAGCGCCAGGCCCAGGCCGACTATCTGGCGCGCCTGCTGCAGACGCGTCAGCAAGTGAATCCTGACGAACACGTGCTGGTGATGGGCGACTTCAACGCCTTCGAGTTCAACGACGGCTACGTGGATGCGATGGGCACCGTCACCGGCAAACCGACGCCGGATGCGCAGACCGTGGTGGGCGGCGACGGCGCGGATCTGGTCGACCCGGACTACACCGATCTGACCTGGTTCAACACGCCCGATCAGAGCTACTCGTACGCCTTCGACGGCAACGTGCAGTCGCTGGATCACATCCTGGCCAACGCTGCGCTGATGCGCGCACCCAACATCGCGTCGCTATCGGTGGGCCATGCCCGCATCAATGCGGACTTCCCCGGCACCGCGCGCAACGATGCCAACACGCCCACGCGCTTGTCCGATCACGATCCGACCGTGGTGCTGTTGCGCATGACCAAGCAGGTGAACGCGGACTTGCGGGTGGCTGTCACCGCAGCGCGCGACCAGGTGGTCGAAGGCGAGCGCATCGACTACACCGTGGATGTAGAGAACCGAGGGCCGGATCGGGCACCGTTCACTGCGCTGGCGTTGGTGTTCGACCTGCCGGCACGGGCGCGTCTGACTGCCCCGACGGGCTGGATCTGCCAGAACCAGACCAATGCCACACAGACCACGTTTACCTGCAATATCCCGGTGCTTGCGGCGGGATCTGCGCAGAGTTTTGCTGTGCAACTGGATGCCGGCTCGGACCTGGCCGGACGCACCCTGACCCTGGCCGCCTCCGTGGCTTCGCAATCGCCCGACCCGCAGCCGGACAACAACACCGACACCGCGGCCGTCGTGGTGCAGGCACGGCCGCAGCCGCGTAGCGACCTGGCGGTGCGGTTCGATGGCCCGGCCAGTCTGCCGACCACCGCGTTCAACGCCAGCTACCGCGTGCTGCTGGACAACGTCGGTGCCGCGCCGGCCCAGCGCCCCGGCCTGGTGATCGAGGGCAATACGGTGTCTGCGTTGTCGCAGCTGGTGCCGCCGCAGGGCTGGCGCTGCGACAAGCAGGTGCAGTCGCTGCGCAGTGCACGCTTCGTGTGCAGCAGCGCGGCAGTGGTGCTGCCGGGCGCGCAGTTGGCCTTCCAGTTGAACGTGGCAGCCAAGCCGATCCCGGCCGACGGTGCGATCCGCGTGCAGGCCAGGGCCACCTCGGCATCGCCGGATGCGAACCCGGCCAACGATTCGGCGCTGATCGTCACCCCGATCGGAGGCGGTGCCGGGCGCCGCTGATCGCAGTGCACCACGTCGCAGTTTCTTACTGCGACAAAGGGCGCGGCCTGGTCCGCGCCCTTTTTTTTGTGCAACCCAGCATCATTGTGTGCTGCGGTGCAGGACAGCGTTTTGCTTCGCCGTCCTTAACATGGCAACTCATATCATTTGAAACTTCTTGATGAAGGTGTCGCCGCAATGAGCGTAGCCGCGCAGTTCCAGATCCAATACCTGCAATACATGGACGCGGACGGCAACTTCGTCCGCGACGACCTGCCGGCCGACGCCGCCAACCCGCAAACCCTGCTCGCCCTGTTCAAGCGCATGCTGTTCGTGCGCACCTTCGACAGCAAGTCGGTGGCCCTGCAGCGCACCGGCAAGCTCGGCACCTACGCCGCCTGCCTGGGCCATGAGGCCACCCATGTGGGTATCGGTGCATCGATGCGAAGCGGCGACGTGTTCGCGCCCAGCTACCGCGAGTACGGCACCATGTTCGAACGCGGCGTGCGCCCGCGCGACGTGCTGCTGTATTGGGGCGGCGACGAGCGCGGCAGCGATTATCCGCGTGATGCCGATGCGGCCATCGACTTCCCGATCTGCGTGCCGATCTCCACCCAGTGCCTGCATGCGGCCGGCTCGGCGCTGTCGTTCAAGCTGCAGAACAAGCCGCAGGTGGCGGTGGCCTGCTGCGGCGATGGCGGCAGTTCCAAGACCGACTTCTATGCCGCGCTCAATTCGGCCGGCGCCTACAAGTTGCCGCTGATCCTGTGCGTGATCAACAACGGCTGGGCGATTTCGGTGCCGCGCTCGGCGCAGACCGGTGCGCAGACACTCGCGCAAAAGGGTTTGGCCGGCGGCCTGCATTGCCTGCAGGTGGACGGCAACGACCTGATCGCGGTGCTCGAAGCGATGCGCCAGGCGCGCGTGCGGGCGCTGGCTGGCGACGGCGGCACGGTGATCGAGTTCATGACCTATCGCCTCACCGACCACACCACCGCCGACGATGCGCGCCGCTATCGCGGCGAAGACGAGGTCAAGCAGGCGTGGACGCGCGAACCGCTGCTGCGTCTGAGGACCTATCTCACCGCGCAAGGGCTGTGGGACCAGGAGCAGGAGGACGCGTGGAAGGCCGAATGCGGCGCGCGTATCGACGAAGAGGTCAACGCCTATCTCAATACCCCGGTGCAGCCGGTGGAAGCCATGTTCGATTACCTCTACGGCGACCCGCCGGCCCAGTTGCTGGGCCAGCGCGCCGAAGTGATGGCCCTGGAGGCGCGTCATGGATGAGCTCAAGCATGTGCATGCGGAAACCTCGCACCACGCCAGTGCCCCCTACAACGCCGCAGCCACGCGCGGAGACAGCGCCATGAGTTCGCCCATCACCTTGATCGAAGCCATCACCCAGGCGCTGGCCTGGGAGCTGGAGCACGACCCTGCGGTGCTGGTGCTGGGCGAGGATGTCGGCGTCAACGGCGGCGTGTTCCGCGCCACCGCCGGCCTGCAGCAGCGCTTCGGCAGCGAGCGGGTGCTGGACACGCCGCTGGACGAAACCACCATCGCGGGCCTGAGCGTCGGCCTGGCCGCACAAGGCATGAAGCCGGTGGCCGAAGCGCAGTTCGACGGCTTCGTGTACCCCATGGTCGATCACCTGATCTGCCACGCCGCGCGCCTGCGCAACCGCACCCGTGGCCGCCTGCATTGCCCGATGGTGCTGCGCGTGCCGTGGGGCGGCGGCATCCGTGCACCGGAACACCACAGCGAAGCCAACGAGGCCATCTTCACCAACGTGCCCGGCCTGCGCGTGGTGTTGCCGTCCTCGCCGCAGCGCGCGTACGGCCTGTTGCTGGCCGCGATCCGCGACCCGGACCCGGTGATCTACATGGAGCCCAAGCGCATCTATCGCCAGTACAAGGAAGTGGTCGCCAACGATGGCGAAGCGCTGCCGCTGGACGTGTGCTTCGTGCTGCGCGACGGCACCGACGTCACCCTGGTCACCTGGGGCGCGCAGGTCAAGGAAGCGCTGGAAGCGGCCGACAAGCTCGCCGGCGAAGGCATCAGCGCCGAAGTCATCGACGTGGCCACGCTGCGCCCGCTGGACTTCGACACCATTGCCGAATCGGTGGCCAAGACCGGCCGCTGCGTGATCGTGCAGGAAGCCCCGCGCACCGCCGGCTTCGGTGCCGAGATCGCCGCGCAGCTGGCGGAAAAATCGATGTACGACCTGCTTGCGCCGGTCGAACGCGTCACCGGTTACGACACGCATATCCCGCTGTTCCGGCTGGAGATGAAGTACCTGCCGAGCGTGGAGCGCATTGTCACCGCAGCGCGCCGCGCGGTGGCTGCGGGCTGACATGCGCGCCCGTCTGCTTTGCGAACATCGCGCCGCCTACGCCAACCCGGTCCGCTTTCAGGCGGGCCGGCAGGTAAGCGTGGGCGTACGCGATGAAGAATGGCCGGCGTTTGCCTGGGTCACGACCGACGACGGCCGTGCCGGCTGGGCGCCGCTGGCCTGGCTGCGCCCGCTCGGCGACGGCCTGGCCGAAGCGCTGCGCGATTACGACGCACGCGAACTCGATGCCCGCCAGGGCGAGGACGTGTTGCTGCATCACGAACACGGCGGTTGGTGGTGGTCCGAGCGTGCCGATGGCGCGCAGGGCTGGCTGCCGGCGGCCGACCTGGAACTCCTCGACGACACCACGCCGCAGTTGCCTGCGGTGCAAGAGAATCTGCCATGAGCGAAGCTAAGAATTTTCATTTGCCCGACCTGGGCGAAGGCCTGCCCGATGCCACCATCGTCGAGTGGTTCGTCAAGGAGGGCGACAGCGTGCGCCTGGACGACCCGCTGGTGTCGATGGAAACCGCCAAGGCCGTGGTCGAGGTGCCTTCGCCGTTCTCCGGCACCGTGGTCAAGCTGGCCGGTGCGGCAGGCGATGTGATCGTGACCGGCTCCATGCTGGCGCAGTTCGCACTGGATGCCTCGCAGCCGCAGCGCGCCGATGGCCAGGACACCGGTCATGGACATGGTCACGGCGGCAGCGCACAGGCGGCAACGCCGAGCACCGGACAGAGCGCAGCTGGCCCGACCGAACGTGTGGTCGCCTCCGACAACGGCGGCGAGATCGCCGATGCGGATGCAGATTCCAGTGCCGCAGGCGAGCGCGATGACGCCGGCACCGTGGTCGGTGCGATGCAGAGCTCCAACACCGTGCAGAGCGAACAGGCCATCGCGGTCGGCGGCGTCCGCGCCATGCCGGTGGTGCGCGCGCTCGCCCGCAAGCTGCGCGTGGACCTGGCGCAGGTCCGCGCCACCGGGCCGGACGGCACGGTGACGCTGGCGGACGTGAAGCAGGCGGCTGCTGCAGGCACCGCGCAGCCCTCACCCGGCGCGCATGGCGCGCCGACCTCTCCCGCCAGCGGGAGAGGTGGTGCGCTCGCGAGTGGTCCGTTCGCCGAAGGTCCGTTCGTTCGCGGTCCGTTCGCTGAAGGTGGCAGAGCCACCGGGAGCGCTGACCACGGCAGGGATCGCCCGGCAATCGCGTCCCTTCTCCCGCCTGCGGGAGAAGGTGCCCGCAGGGCGGATGAGGGCCAGCCCCGCTCCACTCTCTCCACCAGCGGCAAACCCATGCGCACCCAGCCACCAGGCGTGGTCGCCAAGGGCCAGCCCGAACAGCTCAAGGGCGTGCGGCGCAATATGGCGCGCGTGATGGCCGATGCGCACAGCAAGGTGGTGCCGACCACGCTCAACGACGATGCCGACCTGCACGCCTGGCAACCCGGTAACGATGTCACCGTGCGTCTGGTGCGTGCCATCGTGCGTGCATGCCAGGCCGTGCCCGCGCTCAACGCCTGGTTCGACGGCGATGCGCTCAGCCGCACCCTGCACAACCAGGTCGATATCGGCATTGCGGTGGATACCGAAGAAGGCCTGTTCGTGCCGGCGCTGCGCAATGCCGACATGCTCGATGCGCATGGCATCCGCGAAAGCGTCAACCGGCTGCGCCAGCAGGTGGAAAACCGCAGCATCGCCGCTTCCGAATTGAGCGGCTACACCATTTCGCTGTCCAACTTCGGCATGTTCGCCGGCCGTTACGCCACGCCGGTGGTGGTACCGCCATGCGTGGCCATCGTCGCCGCCGGCCGTGCGCGTTACCAGCTCACGCCGGTGATGGGCGGGGTGGAAACCCACAAGGTGATGCCGTTGTCGTTGACCTTCGACCACCGCGCCGCCACCGGCGGCGAAGCCGCACGCTTCCTGCGCGCGCTGCTGGACGATCTGGCGCTGGCCAACTAACGGGCGGATTGCAGAAACGGCCGCGCCCACCGCTCGGTGGGTGCGGTTCGCCTCGTCGCATCCAACCACGCGCGACCGGACCCGCGGTTCGATGAGCTCGCCGCTTGCGGAACCCGTGGCGGCATGGAGGCCGCGGTGGAGCCTTTATTGCTTCGGATTCCGTGTCTTGCGAGCTTGAATATTGCGGACAGATCACTCGTAGAACGGCCGACCTGCGGCCTGGCTGCAGGGCCCTTGCCCGCCCACCGTCGCGGGACACGCCGCAAGTACGTCCTTGTAGGCTCTTACGCGGCATCCATGCCGCGTAAGGTCCCGCGACGGTGGGCAGGCAAGGACCAGTCAAGATGGTCGGTGTGCATGGTTACAAGCAGGGCATGACGCGGCGTCTGGATTGCGGCGCATCCGATCAGTTGCAAACCCCAGGTTTAGCTGCAGGACCCTTGCCGCCCCCCCCCATCGCGGGACACGCCGCGAGCACGTCCTTGTAGGCTCTTACGCGGCATCCATGCCGCGTAAGGTCCCGCGACGGTGATCGACAAGGACCAGTCGAGGGGTCGGTGTGCACGGTCAAGAGCGGTGCGCGATGTGCATCGTTGGAGAACGATGGGCGGGTTCAATGGCTCAGTGGTCGATGCATGTGGAGCAAGCAGCTTTTCATTCGACCACCGACCAACTTTCTGGTGCGGTGCCCTCGCCGGTTGCGGGACCCTTGGCGGCATGGATGCCGCCAAGGAGCCTCCACGGATGGATTCACGGCGTGTCCCGCAAGCGGTGAGGGCACCGCGCACTCGACGGACCAGTCTGTTGATTCAAACATCTGATCGCCCCTAAGAATCCATGGGGTCGAAATCTTGACTGCGTTACGCGTTGTGCTGCGATGGATCTGGACGATATGGAGAGACGCGCTGCCGCGCAGCGGTTCTGCGCTCTGGTTACAGCGCCCTGCCCGCCTATCGATGCATTGCCCAGCGGCAACACCGCATGACGTCCTACCGACCATTGCAGCGCAAATGCCTGGATAATCGCGGCCATGTCATTTGCCCATCTCTCGCTGTCGCCGCAGCTGCAGCCGTTCTTCGACACCGCGCTGAGCAAGGCCGGTCATCGCACGCCCACGCCGATCCAGCAGCAGGCCATCCCGCCAATGCTGGCCGGGCGCGACCTGATCGCGATGGCGCAGACCGGCTCAGGCAAGACGCTGGCCTACGCATTACCCCTGCTGCAGCAACGCATGCTGGCGCCAGACACCGCGCCACGCGTGCTCGGTGCAGTGGTATTGGTGCCCACGCGCGAACTGGCGGCGCAGGTAGACGACACGCTGCGTCAGCTGGCCGCGCACCTGCCACGTCGTCTGAAGACGGTGGTCGCCATCGGCGGCAGTTCGATCAACCCGCAGCTATTGGCGCTGCGTGGCGGTGCCGACATCGTGGTGGCCACGCCCGGCCGGTTGCTGGATCTGGTCGATCACAACGCACTGCGCCTGGGCGAGGTGGCCACGCTGGTGCTGGACGAGGCCGACCGCTTGCTGGAGCTGGGTTTTGGCGCGGAGCTCGATCGCATCCTGGCGTTGTTGCCGGCGCAACGGCAGAGCGTGCTGTTTTCGGCCACCTATCCGCCGGCCATCGCCGCGCTGGCCAAACGCCGGCTGCGCGACCCGCTGCGCATCACCATCCAAGCCACGCCCGAGCAGGCCCCGGCGATCGAACAGCGCGCCATCGCGGTGGATGCCGGCCAACGCACGCACCTGCTGCGGCACCTGCTGACCGAGCACGGCTGGTCGCACGTGCTGGTGTTCGTCGCCAGCCGCCACACCGCCGACAAGGTCGCCGAAAAACTCACCAAGACCGGCATCAACGCACAGCCGCTGCATGGCGAGCTGAGCCAGGGCCGCCGCGAGCGCACCTTGCACGCGTTCAAGCAGCACCAGGTGCAAGTGCTGGTGGCCACCGATCTTGCCGGGCGCGGCATCGATATCGATGCATTGCCGGCGGTGGTCAATTACGACTTGCCCCGCTCCACCGTGGACTACACCCATCGCATCGGCCGCACCGCGCGCGCTGGCGCCAGCGGGCTGGCGATCAGTCTGGTCACTGCAGACAGCCAGGCGCAATGGCGGCTGATCGAAAAACGTCAGGGCCTGCGCGTGCCGATCGGCGTTGTCGCCGGTTTCGAGCCGACCCAGACCTCGGCACCGCCGACACCGCAATCGCAGGAGGCAGCGGCGCGTCCGGCCGACGCCAACGGCGGCATCAAGGGCAAGCGCCCCAGCAAGAAGGACAAGCTGCGGGCAGCGAAGGCGGCCGCACCACCGGACCCGTCGCATTGACGCTGTGCCAGGCGGGCACCTCAGTTGACACGTTCGAACCGCAGCGTGCGCCAGGCATAGGGTAAGCGCACTGCATGCGCGTCGCCTCTACGGCAGGCTCGCCAGCCAGCGCACGCCTGACGGCAGCGGGGACCACAGCAGCACCGGCAGACCTGCATGCAGTCGCGCGCCTGCCCGGCCCGCACCCTGCGCATCAGTCCTGCTCGAAGTCCAGCTCGCCGCCGTGATCGCTGTCGCCGGCAACCCGCGGCGTGCGCTTGCCCGGCTTGCGCAGGATCTCCACGAAATACTGGTCGCCGCCTTCGCCGGTCAGCGCATTGATCGCACGGATCAACTCGGCCGGCGGCAGCGGCGCGGCGCTGGCCTCGTCCACCCCGAAGCGCATGTCGAAGTCCCAGTAGTCCGCGCCGTCGGGCAGGTCCTTGCGGCGCTCGCGGCGGATGTACTTGCGGATATCGTTCTTGCTGGCTTCCAGCAGACGGTCGCGGTTCTTGCCTTCGAGGTTGAGCTGGTAGGTCTTGCGCATGGGGACATCGGTTGGGGAACTGGCCGCCTATTGTGGGGCCACGCGGGCGTTGTGGGTGAATCGCCCGCGTCCAGGCGTGCCGCGCGACCGCTGCATGCCCCTGTGGCGTGCGGGCGACCGCGCTGTCATCGCCAGTTCTGCGCGGACCACGGCGATTTGGCCCGGAAACAGCGACCGTCAGCGCTGCCGCAGGTTGCCGTTTTCGCGATGCGCTGCCCTAGCGGCCTGACGGGTCAGATCACTGCGCGGCCGCTTACGCCACTGCGTGATGGCGAGGCCTCTGCCGGCACCTGGGTGTGTTCGAAGCGTTTTTCGGCTGCAAGCACTTCATCGGCGTGATCCTGGCACCAATACAGCAATGCAACCAAGGGGCCTTCCAGGGTATCGCCCAACGCGGTGCGCTGATATTGCACGGCCACTGGCGAGGATGAGATCACCTGCCGGCTGATGAGCCCGACGCGCTCGAGCCGTCTCAACGCCTCGGTCAACGATTTATGCGTCACGCCATCGAGCTGCCGCTTGATGCTGTTGAATCGCTGCGGCCCGGCGCACAACACCGTCATGATCATGATCGACCATTTGTTCGCAATCGGCTCCAGCACGATGCGGATATCTGAAATGCGATCGAGGTTGCAATGCGGGGCAGTATCCTCGGCCATATCTAGTACCTTCAAAGTGCGTAATTGGAAACCAAGTATAGGATGGATACTCTCTCGCTGGCACTGAAGCCGGATTTAAAAGGCAGTGCGCCTTTCCAAATCATCGAAACACCCCCAGCGAGTAAATCCTCATGTCAACAATTGATCTTCGTGAAAAAGTGGCACTGATTACCGGTGCATCGAGCGGTATCGGCGGTGCAACGGCAAAGAAACTTGCCGCTGCCGGCGTCAAGGTCGGCATCGCCGCGCGCCGCACCGATCGCCTGGCCGCATTGAAGGCAGAGATCGAGCAGGCGGGCGGGCAAGCCGTGGTCCTCGAGCTCGATGTCGCCAACAAGGCGTCGGTCAATGCCGGTGTCGAAAAGCTGATCGCCGCTTATGGCGCGATCGATATCCTGGTCAATAACGCAGGCGTCATGCCGCTCTCCAATATCGACGATTTCCACACCGACGAATGGGAGCAGATGGTCGACGTCAATCTCAAGGGCGTCTTGAATGTCACCGCGGCCGTCCTGCCGCACATGATCGCGCAGCATTCCGGGCACGTTTTCAATACCTCCTCGATTGCAGGGCGCAAGGTATTTGGCCAGGGGTTTGCGGTTTACTCGGCAACCAAGTTCGCGGTCAGCGTCTTCTCCGAAGGGCTACGGATGGAAGTCGGCAAGAAGCACAATATCCGCGTGACCAGCATCCAGCCTGGCGCCACCGCCACCGAGCTGCCGGCACAAACCACCAGCGACGAATACAAGGCGATGATGGCCGGATACGCCGGCATGGTGCAGATGCTCGACCCGATGGATATCGCCGACACCATCCTGTATGCAGCGCAGGCGCCGGCCAACGTCACTATCGCCGAAGTGTTCGTGCTTCCCACCGATCAGGTGTGATCGGGCAACGCACGCGATCGCCGTAGCATCGGCATGCGGTGCGACGTTGCAGGCGCACGCATGCCCGTTATTGCGGTACGAGCTGGAACGGCGCGCAGGGATTGGTCGCCGTGACCCGAATCTTGGCGCCGACGTGCGCCCTGCGGGTCCGGGCGTCGAGCGGGACAGCCCGACCGTTGCCTGCTCTGCGTTGACTCGCCGCCATCGACGGATCAGCGCAGCCCAAGCTGCTTGCGCAGGCTCGCATCCACCGCACTGGCCGGCATGAAGCGCCGCAGCGTGCGCAATAGCGATGCCTTGCCTGCTGGCGTGCGACGCATGCGCCATGTACCCAGCGCGGCTTCCACCACCGTGCTGGCCACGCTGTCTGCTGCAGGTGCGCTATCGATACTCTGCATCACGGCACGGGTGACCACGCCGCGCTCGCGCTCGTAGTCGCCCAGCGAGGTGTGGGTCAGGGGCGAATTGCTGCCCAGGCTGGTCTTGGTGTACGACGGCTGCACCAGGCTCACGCGCACACCAAACTGGCGCAGCTCATGGTCCAGCGTTTCCGACAGGCCTTCCACCGCGTGTTTGGACGCGGCATACACGCCCATATACGGCGCCGGCAAGAAGCCCAGCACCGAGCTGACATTGACGATGCGTCCCTGGCGCCTGGCGCGCATGGAAGGCGCCACCGCCTGAATGGTGCGCAGGATGCCGAGCACGTTGGTGTCGAGCAACGCAGCGGCTTCCTCGGTGCTGGTTTCTTCCACTGCACCCACCAGGTTGGCACCGGCATTGTTGACCAGCACATCGATTTGGCCGGCCTGCTCGATGATGCCAGCCACCGCGCGGTTCACCGAGTCGGCGTTGCGCACGTCCATCTCCACCAGTTGCACGCCTGACAGCGGCGTGGCGGTAGCCAGCGCGCGAACGCTGCCGTACACCGTGCAACCACGCGCAGCAAAGCGCGCCGCTGCGGCGCGACCGATGCCCGAGGACACTCCGGTGATGAGGACCACTGTCTGCTGTTGCATGGCACTTCCTTCAAGAGGGGGAGATGTAGGCGGGTGTGGCGTTGCGGCCGAGACAGGCGTGCTGTCTCGGCCACGCGGGCAGCGTGCGTGCCCGCGTCATGCAACGACGGCAGCCGTGCCGTCGTGTGGTGGATCAGGCCGCCACCGTTGGCGCACGGTCGGCATCGGGGCGGATCTTGAACCAGATCGAATACATCGCCGGCAGGAACACCAGGGTCAGGATCGTGCCGGCCAACGTGCCGCCAATCAGCGTGTAGGCCAGCGTGCCCCAGAACACCGAATGGGTCAGCGGAATGAAGGCCAGGATCGCCGCCAGCGCGGTCAGGATCACCGGGCGCGCACGTTGCACGGTGGCTTCCACCAGCGCATGAAACGGGTCCAGCCCTTCGGCTTCGTTGTGATGGATCTGGCCGATCAGGATCAGCGTGTTGCGCATCAAGATGCCCGACAGCGCAATCAACCCCACCAGCGCGTTGATGCCGAACGGCTGCTGGAACACGATCAAGGTCGGCACCACGCCGATCAGGCCGAGCGGGCTGGTCAGAAACACCATCACCATCGCCGAGATCGAACGCACCTGCAGAATGATGATCAGCAAGGTGGCCGCCAGCATGATCGGGAACAACGGCAGCATCGCCGTAGTGGCCTTGCCGGATTCCTCGATGGCACCGGCTTCGGTGATGCGGTAGCCGCTAGGCAGTCGTTCGATGATCGGCTGCAACTGTTTGGTGATCGCGGCCGAGACATCCGGCGGCTGCAGTTGGTCGTCGACATCGCCGCCGACGGTGATCGTCGGCACGCGATCGCGGCGGCGCAGGATCGGTTCTTCCATGCGCACATCCACCTTGCCCACCTGCGACAGCGGTACGCGTTGCCCGCTGGCACCGGCCAGGGTGAAGTCGGCGATGCGTGCCGGATCAAAGCGCGTGTCGCCGGCCGAGCGCGCCACCACCTGCACGCTGCGGATATCCTCACGCACCAGGGTGATCGGCACGCCGCTGAGCAGGAACTGCAGTTGCTGGGCCACAGCGGACGAGGTCAACCCCACCGCCTGCAGGCGGTCCTGGTCCAGGGTGAAATGCAGCGTTGGAGTGCGCGTACCCCAGTCGGTGTTGACGGTGCGCAGCATCGGGCTGGCCTGCATGACCTGCCTGACCTGCGCGGCGATGCCACGCACCACCTGCGGGTCGGCACCGCTGACCCGGTAGGCCACCGGAAACTGCGAGTACGGACCGAAGGTGAGTTGGGTCACGCGCACGCGCGCCTCCGGTGCCAGGCCTTCGGCGACGGCCTGACGCAAGCGCCGCTTCAGTGCATCGCGTTGCTGCTGGTCGTCGGTGCGGATCACGATCTTGGCGAAGGACGGATCCGGCAGTTCCGGGCCCATCGCCAGGAAGAAGCGCGGCGCGCCCTGCCCGATATAGGCGGTGACGATCTTCGCTTCGTCCTGCCTGGCCAGCCAGGCTTCCACCTTCGCCGTGGCCGCGCTGGTCTGGGTGATCGCGCTGCCGTACGGCAGTTGCACTTCGACCAGGACTTCGGGGCGATCGGAGATCGGGAAGAATTGCTTCTTGACGATGCCCATGCCCAGGATCGCCACCACGAACAGCCCCACCACCGAGCCGGCCACCAGCCACTTGCGCGCAATCGCCTGTGCCAGCGCCGCACGGAAGCGGTTGTAGCGCGGCGTGTCGTACATCGCGGCATGGCCGCCTTCGATCTTCTTCAGGTCCGGCAACATCTTGACGCCCAGATAAGGCGTAAACACCACGGCCACCACCCACGACACGATCAACGCGATGCCCACGATCCAGAACATGTTGCTGGTGTATTCGCCAGCGGTGGAGGCGGCAAACCCGTTGGGCATGAAGCCGACCGCGGTCACCAGCGTACCGGACAACATCGGCGCGGCAGTATGGCTCCACGCATACGCCGAGGCGGCGACGCGGCTATAGCCTTCTTCCATCTTCACCACCATCATTTCGATCGCGATGATGGCGTCGTCCACCAATAATCCCAGCGCCAGGATCAACGACCCCAGCGTGATGCGGTCGAAGTTCTTGCCGGTGGCCAGCATCACCACGAACACCGCCGCCAGCGTCAGCGGCACCGCGGCCGCCACCACGATGCCCACGCGCCAGCCCATGCTGACGAAGCACACCAGCATCACCACCAGCAGCGCGACGAAGAACTTGGTCATGAACTCGCCGACCGACGCGTCGATGTTGACCGCCTGGTCGGTGACCTTGCTCAGGGTCATGCCCAGCGGCAGCTCGGCGTTGATCGCGCCCACTTCGCTGTCCAGCGCTTTGCCCAGATCCAGCCCGTTCCAGCCGTCGCGCATGATGATGCCGAGCAGCAATGCCTGCTCGCCACCACTGCGGATGATGAAGGTGGACGGATCTTCGTAACCGCGCTTGACCGTGGCGATATCCGACAACTTCAGCGTGCGGCCTTGCACCACCAACGGGGTGTCGCGGATCTTCTGCAGGTTGTCCAGCGCGCCATCCAGGCGGATGAATACCTGCGGGCCGCGCGTTTCCACCGAGCCGGCGGCGTTCAACGCATTCTGGGTGTTGAGCGCGGCAAACACATCCTGCGGGCTGACGCCCAGGGTGGCCAGGCGTTGGTGCGAAAACTCGACAAAAATGCGTTCCGGCTGCTCGCCGATGATGTTGACCTTCTTGACGCCCGGCACGTGCAGGATGCGCTGGCGCAAGGTTTCCGCATCGCGTGCGAGCAGCCGTTGCGGCTCGCCCCTGGCCTTGAGCGCGAACAGCGCAAAGGTGACGTCGGCATACTCGTCGTTGATCATCGGCCCGATCACCCCGGCCGGCAGATTGCCCACTTCGTCGCCGGCTTTCTTGCGCGCCTGATAGAACTGCTCCTGCACCTGATCCGGCGGTGTGCTGTCCAGCAGGGTCAAGGTGGTGAAGGCAAGACCGGGGCGCGTATAGGTTTCGGTGCGGTCGTACCAGCGCAGTTCCTGCATGCGCTTTTCGAGCTTTTCGGCAACCTGGTCCTGCATTTCCTGCGGCGTGGCGCCGGGCCAGGCGGTGATGATGGTCATCACCTTGACCGTGAAGGCCGGGTCTTCCGCGCGGCCGAGCTTGAGAAACGCGACCAGGCCGGCCAGCGAAATCAGCAAGATCAGAAACAGCGTGATCGAGCGCTCGCGCACGGCGAGCGCGGAGAGATTGAATCGGCCCTCGCTCACGGCTGCGCTCCTGCCGCCGTGGCGGTCCTGGACGCCGTGGTTGCGTTGGCGCCGGCAACGGTGCCGCCGGCAATGCGTACCTGCTCGCCTTCGCGCAACAGGTGCGCGCCCAGCGCAACGATGCGCTCGCCGCGTGCCAGCGTGCCGGCGACGTTGGCATGGTCATCGTCCAGCCCCAGCACGGTCACCGGCCGCCAGCTCACCTTGGGCGGTTGACCGGCGATCACCCACACGCCCGGCCCCTTGCCGGCATCGAACAGGGCGGCCAGCGGCACCTGCAACCCGGCTTGCGGACCGGCGGCGGTGCCATCGGCAAGGCGAATGCTGACGGTGGTGCCCAGCGGTGCCTGCGCAAGCGCGCCGTCCAGCACGTAACGCGCCTCGAAGGTGCGGGTGAGCCGGTCGGCGCTCTCGGACAGCTGGCGCAAGGTGGCCGGTACGCTGACGGCGGCATTGCCGAACAACGTGGCCTGTGCGGTGGAACCGACCTGCGGGCGCAGCGTTTCCGGCAGCTGGATCACCGCCTCGCGGGGGCCGGCATGCGCCAGGCGCACCACCGGCTGTCCGGCGGCGACCACCTGGCCGGGCTCGACCAGCGTCTCCATCACTACGCCGTCGGCATCGGCCAGCAAATCGCTGTAGCGGTTGGCGTTACGTGCCACATCGGCCTGGGCCTGGGCGGCGCTCAGTTGCGCCTTGGCTGCGTCGGCGGCGGCCTTGATCTGATCGTAGGCAGAGGCCGAAATGGCGCCGGTGCCACGCAGATCGCGGTAACGCGCTTCATCGTCGGCAGTCTGCTGGGCGCGGGCCCGCGCCGCGGTCACGGCATCCTGCTGCGCGCGCGCGGCCAGTTGCAGATCCACCGGGTCGATACGCAGCAGCGGCTGCCCGCGCTTGACGCTCTGGCCGGCATCGACCAGCCGCTCGGACACCTTGCCCGCAACCCGGAAGCCCAGATCGCTCTGGACCCGGGCCGCGACCGTGCCGGAGAAACTGCGCGCGGCGGTGCTGGCGTCGCCCACCGTGGCCGCCCGGACCAGCGGCGTGGCGGTGCGTGGATCGGGCTGTGCCTTGCCGCCGCAGGCACTCAGTGCCAGCGGCAGGACACACAGGACGGTAGAGGTGACAAGGCGGCGCCGAAGCATGGGAATCCCGAAGCAAGCTGATGAAGGCTTGCATCCTGGGACTTGTGACTAAATTCGTCAATAGTCACAAACGAATTTATGGAGCAAGGCTCCTGAGTACCAGCGCCGACAGCAGCGCCGATACCTCGCCAGCGTGATCCAGGCTGTGCTGCAGCAGCACCGGATTGATATAGGGCCGCATCACCAGGTAGACCGCCCGCACCATCTCGTCCAGCGGCGTCTTGCGCTCGAAATCCCCGTTCTGACGTCCCTGCAGCAGGATCTCCTGCAGCAGCTCCTGGACGTGGGTTTCATAGGCAATCACCGGCGGCCAGCGCTCGACCGCAGCTGAGGTGGCGATCTCGTACAGCTTGCGCTCGCGCGAGTACAACCGCAGGCTGGCCTCGATGATCGCCTTGAAAAGACTGCGTAATTTCTCCGGCGGCGACGCAGCGGCAGCGACCGCCGCCAGCACCTCTGTCTCGATCTCGCGCAGGCAGTGGGAGCAGATCGCCTCGCCGATGGCCTGCTTGGACTCGAAGAACTTGTAGATGTACGCCTTGGAAAAGCCGACGGTCTTGGCCAGGTCCGATACGGCGGTCTTCTCGTAGCCATAGCGGCTGAAATGCTCGGTGGCGGCGATCACGATCTGGTCGCGCACCTCGTGATCGGCCGGCCCGCGGCCCGAAACGGGGTAACTGGATGCGTTGTTCATTGCGACAGCTTAACGCCGTCGCCCCCGACTTACAAAAGTGACCATTTCGTATTAAAGTCACTCATCGTCTAGCCACTTTGGTCCCGTCATGCCATCACTCCGCCTGCTCGCAGTCCTCATTGCCGCCAGCCTTGCCGCAGGTTGCGCGGTGGGGCCCAACTACGCCCGTCCGGATGCCCCCCTGTCCGACCACTACCTCGGCCAGGCGGATATCGCTAAACGCCAGGCCGCCACGCAGGCGGAGCTGGCGAGCTGGTGGGCGGGCTTCAACGACCCGGATCTGAGCCGCTACGTCGACGCCGCACTGGCGCAGAACCTGGACCTGGCCCAGGCCACCGCGCGGGTGACCCAGGCCCGCGCCGGGCTGAGCGCCGCCACGGCGGCGCTGCTGCCGTCCGGCAACCTCAGCGGCAGCGCCACCCGCGCCTACCAGTCGCTGGAAACGCCGCTGGGCCAGGTCCTCAACAGCACCCCGGACTTCGACCGCTACGCCAGCGTCTACGAGGCCAATCTGGGCGCCAGCTGGGAGCTGGATCTGTTCGGCGGGCTGCGCCGCGGGCGCCAGGCCGCATTGGCCGACTACCAGGCCACCGAAGCCGGCGCGGCGGCCACCCGCCTGGCGGTGGCCGCGCAGACCGCCGACATCTACATCAGCATCCGCGGCCTGCAGGCACGGCTGGACGTGGCGCAGCGCCAGGTCGCCGCCCAGCAAGGGCTGGTGGCGATGGTGACGCTGTTGCACGACAAGGGTCTGGCCGCCGAGCTGCAAGTGCAGCAGGCACAGGGCGCTCTGTCCCAGGCGCAGGCAAGCGTGCCCGGCCTGGAAGCGGGCCTGGTCGCGGCAATGAATGCACTGGACGTGATGCTGGGCGTGTCGCCCGGCACCCACCGCACCGAACTGGCCGCCAGCAAACCCATCCCGCTGCCGCCGCAGATTGCCGACAGCGGCTCGCCAGCCGACCTGTTGCGGCGCCGGCCCGACCTGATCGCCGCCGAGCGCCGGCTGGCCGCGTCCAACGCACGCATCGGCGTGGCGATGGCCGAGTACTACCCCAAGTTCTCGCTGAACGGCCTGCTGGGCAGCGCCACCGCCCTCTCCGGCGCCAATCTTTTCACCGGCGATGCCGCGCAGTCGTCCGGCGTGCTGGGGCTGCGCTGGCGGCTATTCGACTTCGGTCGCATCGATGCGCAGATCGCGCAGGCCAAGGGGCAGCAGGCCGAGCAGTTGGCCGCCTATCGCCTGGCGGTCTTGCGCGCCACCGAAGATGTCGAAAACGCCTTCACTGCGCTGGTCAAACGCGAGCAACAAGCCACCGTGCTGGCGCAAGGCGTGGATGCGTTGGGCAAGGCGCGTGGCGCTTCGGCGCTGGCGTATGAAAAAGGCACCGTGAGCCTGATCGAAGTGCTCAATGCCGACGACAGCCTGCTGCGTGCCTCCGATGCGCAGGTACAGGCACGCACGGAAGCGGCACGCAGTGCGGTGGCTACCTTCAAGGCGCTGGGCGGCGGTTGGCAAAACGGCGCTGCGGCGGCGGTCGCAGTGCAGCAACGCTAGCCGCGGGCGACCAGCACTGACGCGCCGGCCTTCGAGCGCAGCGCGTCTCGCGAAGGTTTTGGCAGCGCGCCGGCGTTGCGTTCGGCATCCGATGCCATGCGAGGATCCGCACGATGCCACTCTCGGCGTGGCATCGTGCCCTGCAAGCAACGCACTCAATCGGCGTGGAAACCGATGCCCTGGTCGAGCGTGCACTGATACGCCAGCAGTGGACCGCGCTGCTGCAGGCTCGGCACATCGTACATGTAGGTGGTCAGCCGCACCCGATTGTCCGGCCCCACCTGGTAGCGCTGAAATTGCTGAAACGGCCGGCCATCGCTGCTGGCGGCGATGAACTGCGTATCGGAAAACGACAGCGTTCCATCTTCGGTCAGGCGGTAGGCACCGATCCGCACACCGCCGCGGCTGCGACTGGGCGTGGTACCGGCCTCCGGCGTGCAACGCGACAGGTCCACCGATACCGCAACGTCATGGCCGGATTCCAGCGCGGCGATCAGATGGGCCGACGAAGAGATGCGTTGTTTGGCGAGTGCCGGTGAAATCGTCGCGCAGACGGCGACAGCAACCAATGCAAGACGATGCGTCAACATGAGAGCTTTCCTGGTGAAGTGCGCACGCCTGACCTGGCAGACGCGTGCGCGCTGGATGATCGATTGGCTGTGGGTTCGACAGATGCACTGCAAAACACGCTTGACTGGCATCGCCGCAGTGCACAGAGGCAGGTGCATGGCCGTGGCGGTGTACGGCGTCCCCGCTGGCCCGGCGGCACATCGCGGGGGTCAGCGGGGATTACCCAATCGTTTTGTCAGTCGCTCTCAATCGGCGTGGAAATGGATGCCCTGATTGATGGTGCACTGATACGCCAGTATCGGCCCGCGCTGCTGCAGCGTTGGCAGGTCGTACATGTAGGTGGTAAACCGCACGCTGCCATCCGGGCGCAGCTGATACCGCATGAATTGCTGGATCGGCTTGCCGTCGTTGGCCACGGTGAAATGCGAGCCCGAAAATGCGGCGGTGCCGTCTTCGGTGATGCGGTAGGCATCGATATGGCGGCCGCCGCGGGTCCGACTGACCGGCGTGCCTTCTTCGGGTGTGCAACGACTGAGATCGGTGGACAGGCTGACGTCGTAACCGGCATCCAGCGCGGCAAGGACATCGGCACGCGTCTCGAGCGTTTCGCTGGCGACGGCAGGTAGCGCGGACGCACATAGCGCAGCGGCGAAGGCAATGGGAGCAAGACGAGGCATGGCGAACTCCAGGCAGGCAAGGGGATGTAGCGACCTGGACTGTAGAGAGCCCAGGGCGCACAACATGACCCACTCCTGTCCACATGCGCGCACTGCGCTACGCATCACGCTGCATGTTTGCGCTGTGTGGCGCAGCGGTGCGCATGCGCGCCGTTTTGGGCTATGCCTGCGCGCGCAGAGATCGTTAGAAGTGCGACAGAACGTGCGTGACGTCGCGATCGAAGAAGTACCGCAGCGCTCGCACAGCGCCGCGCAACACGCCCGCACCCGGATTCGCGCAGACAAACGCTCGCAACAGGAGAAAGCCCCTCTCCCGCTGTGGCGCCAGGGCACCGCTGCCCCGCACTTGCGGCGTGTGCAATGGAGCGACCGCGCCGCAAGCGCGGACCGGGATGCGTCGCAAGCGTTCGGGTGAAAACACGCAGCAAGGCAACGCAATGCGCTCGACCCGAACGCCGCAAGTACACGCGCTGCGCACATCACCTCGGTCCTAGGCAGAACCCACCAAGCACCGCATGCACACAGCGCATCGAATACCCCCATCTACAAACGCGCATTGACCTCGCGCGACACCGCCTCCCGCTCCGGCTGTAACGCCGGCGTTGCCCCCAGCAGCAAACGCTCGGCCAATGCGCGGGTGGCCACGCGCAATTCGGGAACCGCGGTGATTTCCCAATACCGCCCGCGCAGCAGCGGCCCCACGCAGTACAGCCCCTGCACGATCTGCCCCGCGCCATCGCGCACGCGCAGTTGCGCATCGGTATCCACCCCCAGGCCCAGCGGATCGGCGCGCAACAGGCCGGCCTCGCGCATACCGGCAATCAGCGGGTCGCTGGTGCGGTCGATGTCGGTATCCAGACCGGTCGCGCGGATCACCGCATCGAAGCGGTGCGTCTGCGCATCGGCAGCGGCACGCGGACGGATCACCGCTTCCACGCCATCGGGTACCCAGCGCGCACGCAGCAGCCGCGCCGCGACGATCTGCAGTTGCCCTGATTGCTGTAAGTGCGCCAGTTGTTCCGCCGCGCCCGGCGCAACCCGATGCCGCGCCACTTCCCAATACGGGCGCAGATGGCGCAGGAAACGCGCACGCTGCGGCAACTCCAGCCGCTGCCACAGCGGCTGCAGGTGCGGGCGCAGTGCGTCCACCACGCGACGCCAATCGTCCACCACCGCGCTGAGCTGACGTACACCGCGCAGCAGCCCGCGCAGATCCGCATCCTTGAGCGCACGCTGCAGATGCGGCGGCAATTCCAGCGGCGCGCCGGGCTGACGCAGATGCGCCTGCGGGGCCAAGCCACGGCGCGAAATCGCCAGCATGCGGCCGCGGTGCCCGCGTGCGTGCAAGGTCAACGCCACATCCACCATGGTCAGCCCGGTGCCGACGATCAGCACATCGTCGTCCGGCGACAAGCGCGCCAGTGCATCGCCCTGCCACGGCCAGCCGATGTACCGCGCATGCACGCTCAGACGCGGGCCGATACCCGCCAGCGCCTGCGGCTGCAGTGCACCGACCGCCAGCACCACGCGATCGCTATGGAAGGCGTCGCCGTTTGCAAGAAACACACGAAAACCGCTGCGCGCGCGCTCCACCGCCACCGCCTCCTGCGACAACCGCATCACCGATGCCTGCGCGCCGCTGACGGCCGCATCCAGCTCGCTGCGCAGATAGTCGCCATAGGCAAGGCGCGGCAGGAATTCCAGCCGCCCGCTATCGCCCAGATGCAGGGTGTCGGCAAAGGCGCCGGGCGCCTGCGCGTCGATGCCCAGATCCTTTGCACGCACGTTGAGCAGATGTTCCGGCCGCGCCGCGCCATAGGCGATGCCGCTGCCAAAAGTGTCGGCAACGCCGACCAGGGTGATGCGCACCTGCGCGTCGGCCGTCTGCGCCAGTGCACGGACCAGCGCGGTGCCGCAGAAGCCGGCGCCGATGACGGTGATATGGGTTTCCATGTGCAACTCCCACTGAATGACCCGCACGTTGTGCCCGCAGTGCGGCGTGGTTGTGTAAACAAATTGTTAGCGGTGAGCGACCGGAAAGGCATGAGCTCATCGCCAGCAGTGATGAGGCTTGTGGCGCAGGCCACGCGTGTTGCAGATGGCAATGAGATGACAGCGGCCGCCACTGCAATCGGCGCTGCCGATGCGGGGTGCAGACGATGGGTTTGGCCTGCGCTGCGCAGTGCGCGCGCAGTGGCCGGCCAGGCTGCGGTCTGCGTTCTTGACGGTGCAGCTGCACTGAAGGGTGTCGGGTGTAGTTGCTGGTGCTGGTGCTGGTGCTGGTGCTGGTGCTGGTGCTGCCGGTGCCGGTGCCGGTGCCGGTGCCGGTGCCGGGAGAGTCTTGGAGTGATCTCGATCTTGTGCTGGCACTGATACGCACCGGCGCCATTCTTGTTGGGTGCCTGGGTCAGCAAGAAGCAAAGCCCCTGGTGGTATCGGGCGCATTACTCTCCAACGACGTGGACAGCGCCTTGCAGCCTGCTGCAACGCCTGACCCACCGGAGCCTCGCGTGTCCGGATCTCCCAATGACACGCCCACGCGTCGACCACGTCGCTGCCCAGCTGCTCGATAATCGGGGTTTTACCAACCGAGGAACGCCATGTCTGTTTCTGCACACCACGCGCAACGCGTGCTGATCGCCGGTGGTAGCCGCGGCATCGGCCTGGCGATCGCCAAGGCGTTCGTGCGCAGCGGCGCCCGGGTGTCGATCTGCGCGCGCAACGCCGATGGCCTGGCCCACGCGGCTCAAACCTTGGCCGCCCACGGCGCGCCGGTGCATACCCTGCCCTGCGATCTTGCCGATGCTGTACAGATCGAAACGTACGTGCAGGAAGCAGCGCAGGCGCTGGGTGGCCTGGACGTGGTGATCAACAACGCATCCGGCTACGGGCACGGCAACGACGACGCCAGCTGGCAGGCAGGGCTGGATGTCGACCTGATGGCGGCGGTGCGCTGCAACCGCGCCGCGCTGCCGTATCTGCGCAGCAGCGATGCAGCGGCGATCCTCAACATCAGTTCGATCAACGCCCAGCGCCCCACACCGCGCGCCATCGCCTATTCCACCGCCAAGGCGGCACTGAATTACTACACCACCACGCTGGCCGCCGAACTGGCGCGCGAGCGCATCCGCGTCAATGCGATCGCGCCGGGTTCGATCGAATTCCCCGAAGGCTTATGGGCACGTCGCCGCGACGAAGAGCCGGAACTGTATGCACGCATTCGCGACAGCATCCCATTCGGCGGTTTCGGGCAGGTGCACTACATTGCCGATACCGCGTTGTTTCTGGCATCGCCGCAAGCGCGCTGGATCACCGGGCAGGTGCTGGCGGTGGATGGCGGGCAATCGCTGGGGGTGTAGTCCGGGGCGGCGCCGGCGAAGATGCCGCTGGCCATACACCTTAGGAGCTGTGCCTGCGCGCGATGAGGTTTTAGCGGTGACGCCTCGTCGCCCGCCAGCGCGCTCCTATCAAACAGCGGACAACCAGCTCTCTGTCCAACTGCCTCGCAACGACGCCGCGCTAACCCACCAACTCCGCCGCCTCGACGCCATGCTCCCCACGCGCCGGTGCCAGCGCGGCGCTCACCATGGCGGCAGCGATGCGTTCGGCCGGATTGATGCGATAGCGGCGTGGCAGCAGCGGGCCAAGCGCGCCGAGCACCAGGCTGCCGATATGCTCGCCTGTGCGTCGTTCTTCGCGCTCGCCGCCGATCAGCCCGGGCCGCACGAAGGTCAGCGAGGGAAAGCCGATGGTGCGCAGATCGCGTTCCAGCTCGCCCTTGACGCGGTTGTAGAAGATCCGCGAGTGCGCATCGGCGCCGGCCGCCGAATTCAGTACGAATACCGAGGTGCCTTGCGCGCACGCAGCGCGCGCCAGTGCCAGGGGGTAATCGTGGTCGATGCGGTAGAACGCCTCGCGCGAGCCGGCCTGCTTCATGGTGCTGCCCAGCGCGCAGATGGCCGCTTCCATGCGCGGTGCGGTCCAGTGCTCCAGGCGCTCGAAATCGATCACCTGGTTACGTAGTTTGGGATGGATCTGCGTCAGCGGGCGACGCGTCAACGCCACCACGCCCGTGCAGCGCGCATCGGCGAGCAGCTGCTGCAAGACCTGTTTACCGACCAGACCGGTCGCCCCTGCCAACAACACATCCATCAGTGCGCTCCTGCCATCAGCGTGCGCCCTCGGAGACGATGCGCGCACTGCTGGCGATGCGGTCGCGCTCCACCGCGAGCAAGGTCAGCGAATGCGCCGGCGCCTTCCATTCGCTGCCGCCGGCCACCACGCGGCCGCCATGCCGTGCGGTATCGACCAGCACGCGCCAGTGTTCGTCGTGCATGGCCGGCAGCGTGAACGACACCGTGGTGGATGCCGCATTGATCAGCATCAGCAAGGTGACGTTGGCGGCGATCTCGCGCAGGCCGGTGGTCGGCGAGCGCCCATCCAGGCGCAGCATCAATGCGCGCGCTTCGGGGTCGTGCCAGCCGGCCTCGTCCATCTCGGTGCCGTTGGGCGCCAGCCAGGTGAGATCCTTCAGGCCCAGTGCTTCGTCGAACTTGCCGTCGAAAAAACGCGCGCGATGCAGCAGCGGATACCGCTGACGGATGCGGATCAAACGACGCACGAACGCGGCCTGGTCGGCCGCCGCTGCCTTGGTGGCGGCGGTCCAGTCGATCCAGGTCAGCTCGTTGTCCTGGCAATACGCATTGTTGTTGCCGTTCTGGCTGTGGCCGAACTCGTCGCCGGCCAGCAGCATCGGCGTGCCTTGCGACAGCAACAACGTGGCCAGCAGGTTGCGCATCTGCTGACGACGCAGCTGCTTGATCGCCGGGTCGTTGGTGTCGCCTTCGACGCCGTAATTGGCCGAGATGTTGTGGTCGCTGCCGTCCCTGCCCTCTTCGCCGTTGGCGAGGTTGTGCTTGCCCTCGTAGCTGACCAGATCGCGCAGGGTGAAGCCATCGTGCGCGGTGACGAAGTTGACCGAGGCCGTGGGGCGCCGGCCGCTATGGTTGAACAGGTCGGCCGAGCCGGTCAGGCGCGTGGCCAGCTCGGCCAGCTGGCCGCCATCGCCACGCCAGAACGCGCGCACGTTGTCGCGGAACTTGTCGTTCCACTCCACCCAACCGGGCGGGAAATTGCCGACCTGGTAACCACCGGGACCGATGTCCCATGGCTCGGCGATCAACTTGGTCTGACTCAGTACCGGGTCCTGCCGCACTGCATCCAGAAAGCTGCCCGATGGATCGAAGCCATAGCGCTCGCGGCCGAGGATGCTGGCCAGATCGAAGCGGAAGCCGTCCACATGCATTTCCTGCACCCAATAGCGCAGCGAATCCATCACCATGCGCAGCGCGCCGACGTTGGTCAGGTCGAAGGTGTTGCCGGTGCCGGTGTCGTTGATATAGAAGCGGCGGTCGTCGGCCAGGCGGTAGTAGCTGGCGTTGTCGATGCCCTTGAACGACAGCGTGGGGCCGAGCTCGTTGCCTTCGGCGGTGTGGTTGTAGACCACGTCCAGCAAGACTTCCAGGCCGGCGTGATGCAGCCGCGCCACCATCTGCTTGAACTCGGCCACGGTGCGCGTGGACATGTAGCGGCCCTGCGGCGCAAAGAACCCGAGCGTGTTGTAGCCCCAGTAATTGCGCAGGCCTTTTTCCAGCAGGTATTGGTCGTCGACGAATGCGTGGACAGGCAGCAGTTCCACCGCAGTGACGCCGAGCGAGCTGATATGGTCGATCAGTTCGTCGGTCTTCAATGCGGAGAAGGTGCCGCGTTCTTCCGGCGGCACCGCCGGGTGCAGCATGCTCAGCCCGCGCACGTGCGCTTCGTAGATCACCGTGCGGTTCCAGGGCGTCTGCGGCGGGCGGTCCTGGCCCCAGGTAAAGGCCGGGTCGATCACCGCGGACTTGGGCATGAACGCGGCACTGTCGCGGCGATCGAAGCTCAGGTCCTTGTCGCGATGACCGATGGTGTAGCCGAACAGGTGCGGCGCCCATTTGAGTTCGCCGACGATCTGCTTGGCATACGGGTCCAGCAGCAATTTGTTGTGGTTGAAGCGATGCCCGGCCTCGGGAGCGTATGGACCATGCACGCGGTAGCCGTACAGCTGGCCCGGGCGTGCATCGGGCAGATAGCCGTGCCAGACCTCGTCGGTGTACTCGGGCAGCGCAAGGCGTTCCTGCTCGCGGCCGCGCTCGTCGAACAGGCACAACTCCACGCGCGTGGCGTTGCGCGAATACAGCGCAAAATTGACGCCCAGACCATCCCAGGTGGCGCCGAGGGGATTGGGACGGCCTTCGCGGATGCGCGAGCGCTGAGTGAACTTGCGAGTGGCCATCGGTGACTCCTTAGAACGGTGAACTCAAGACAGTGCGCGGTTTGCGGCTGCACCGGGCCGTGCACGCTTGCACGGGCGCACGGCACGGCCCATGCAAGGTGGCAGAGACGGTGTTACTGGCGCGCAGTGATCGGCGTGGCCGCATGCTCGGCGGCCTGCTCGGCCGCGCGTTCTTCGGCATCCACCAGCCGCTCGGCCATGGCCCAGTGGCGGTCCGCATGCCCGTCCGGGCGGCCTTCGGCTTCCCAGATCTCCTGTGCCAACTGGCGAAGCCGCGCTTGCCGTTCCATGTCATTCATTGCCTACATTTGCCTCGGGGTCGTTTACGGGGTCAACAACACTGCCACCGGCGCACGTGCAAAGACCGTGGACATCGCCACGCGGCCGCGCTGCGGCTGCAGCGTGCTGCCGTCGAGCACATTACGGTATGTGGCTTCCGGCAATGCCAACGACGCCTGACCCCAGCTGGCCGGCGGCACCAGCAACGGCAGATCGCCTTCGCTGTGGGCGCCTGCGCCCAGCCGGGTGACGGCCACCACCAACGACTGGCTGCGGTACTGACGACGGAATGCCAGCACCTGCGCATCGCCGCCGGCCGCAACGCTCAAGGGCTGGTAATCGCCCTTCGCAAACAGCGCCGGATGTTCGCCGCGCAGCTGCAGCAGTAACGCGGTCAGACGCGCCTTGACCGCGCCATCGCGCCAGCTGCGCAGCAAGCTGTTGAAGTCGCGTGCCTGCTCCAGCCAACGCTGACGCTGCGCGTAATCGACCGGGCGGCGGTTGTCCGGGTCCACCAGCGACAGGTCCCAGCCCTCGGTGCCCTGATACAGGTCGGGCACGCCGGGCACGGTCAGGCGCAAGGTGGTTTGCACCAGCGCATTGCGCGCACCGGCCGCCGCGATATGGGTGCTGGCACGTAGCAGCGCCCGGCGCAGCGGCAACCCGGCGCGGCTGGTCAGCACCTGCTCCACGGTGGCCTGCACGGCCTGTTCGTAGTCGGCAGAGCCATCGGTCCAGCTGGTATGCAACTTGGCTTCGCGTACCGCCTTGAGCAGCCACTGCGCCACGCGCTCGGCATAGGCAGCAAGCGGCTCGGCCTGATCGGCGCCCACTCCAATGGGCCAGGCCGCCACCAGCGTCTGCCACAGCATCTGCTGGTCGCCACCGGCCAGCGCCGGCGAGTCCAGCGCCTCGGCCAGGGCGTCGAACTGGATGCTCTGCTCGACCCACCACTTCGGCTGCTCGGACAGCACCGCCAGCCGCATGCGCAGGTCTTCGCCGCGCTTGTGATCGTGGGTGGCGGTGGCCAGCAGCGCGCGCGGAGAGTGCCTGGCGCGTTCTTGATTCTGCGCGTGGAAGTCGGCTGCCTCGTTGGCGAAGTGGGTCGGATGGCTGCCGACCTCGTTGCGCGACAACAGCACGCCATGCCGGTAGAACGCGGTGTCTTCCACGGCCTTGGCATTGAGCGGTGCGGACAGCTGCTCCACCCGACGACGCAGGATGCGGCGCAAGGCGATCTGCGCGCGGTCGGCGCCGGCATCGTCCAGCAGCCAGCGCTCGATGGCGTCCACAGCCGCCACGATCGCTTCGGGCATGCCGTCGCGCGCGCGCGCGGCAGTGGCGCGCAGGCGCTCTGCCTCGCTGCCGGCGATGCCCTGGGCGCCGGCATAGGTCCGGTACACCGGGAACCAGCGCAGCAGCACGCACAGGCCGCGTGCCAGCATCTGCGGGCTGAACTCGCGCGTGGGCGGGTCCAGGTGCGCCAATGCCGACAACGCGCCCACCGCGCGATTGAATTCGGTCTGCAGCGGACCGCGCAGGATTTCGTCGCGGGCCACGCGTTCTTCCTGCGCGAAGTCGCCACTGCGTCCGCTCACGCGCTGCCAGGCACGCGCCAGCGGCTTGAAGCCGGCCGCGTCGTGCAGCACGCCGCCGACCTGGTCCATGAAGTCGTAACCGGTGGTGCCATCGCAGGGCCAGTCGGCCGGCAGGTGCTCGCCGGGGGCGAGGATCTTTTCCAGATACAGGCCCAGCGTGCCGGGCTTGAGGCCGCGCGTGCGCCCGGCCGCATCCAGCCGGCTGCGCAGCTTGCGCACATAGCCGGTGGGGTCGGTGAGCCCGTCCACATGGTCGATGCGCAGGCCGTCCAGATGCCCTTCGGCTACCAGCCGCAGCGGCAACGCGTGCACGGCATCGAACACCGCCGGCAATTCCACCCGCAAGGCCACCAGCGAGGTGATGTCGAAGAAGCGACGGTAGTTGAGCATGTCGTTGCCCACCCGCCACCAGTTCAACCGATACGGCTGGCGTTCGATCAACTTGTGCAGGCGGCCATCGCCACGCTTGGCGCCGTCGTTGTAGTCGCGCAGCCACTGCGCCCGTGCGGATGCTTCCGGGATGTCCAGCGTCTGCGGGCGGATCGGATAGCGTTGGTCGTAATGCGCCAGTGCGGCATTGCCGTCGTCTTCGATCACCAGCGTGATCAGGCCTTCGGCCAGCGCGGTGGCGTACGGGCGGTCCAGCACGGCCAGCCACAACTTTCCATCGCGGCCGGGCGCGCGCCAATCGATGTCGAACCAGTCGGCATGCTTGGCGCTGCGGCCGTTACGCAACACGTCCCACCACCAGGCGTTTTGCGCGTGGGTGGCCATGTGGTTGGGCACGATGTCGGCGATCAGGCCCATGCCGTGTTCGCGCGCGGCCTGCGACAGCGCGACCAATGCGTCTTCGCCGCCGAGTTCGGGGTTGACCACGCTGGGATCGATGTTGTCGTAGCCGTGCGTGGAGCCCGGCACCGCGGTGCCGATCGGCGACAGATACAGATGGCTGATGCCAAGGCCGGCGTAGTACGGCACCTGCGCGCGCGCATCGTGCAGGGTGAAGCCGGCATGCAACTGCAGGCGGGCGGTGGCGCGAAGATCGATCATGACTGTGGTTCCGAAACGGCCGCGACGCGACGCGCCTCGGCAAAGCCCTGCAGCGCCGTGGTCAGGCGCGCATGCGGCAAGGGATCGGGCAGGCGTCGACGCCAGTTGGGATGGACTTCGACGGTGCCCGGCAGATTGGGTTGTTCGTCCAGCGCCAGTGCGTCTTCCACCGGCAGCAGGGCCAGCGGCGACACGCTGCTGGCAGTAAAACGCAGCGTACCCAGCAGCGCATCGTCGCTGGACAGCCCGGCGTGCTCCACCGCCGCATCCAGCCGCGCGACATCCCTGGTACGGTCGTTTGCGTCGTCGCTGGCTTGCGCAGGTTTGATCAACGCAAGCTTGCGTCGCCAGTCGATATCGCGGCCTTCGCGCCAGCCGGTCAGGGTCGGCAGGTCGTGCGTGGTGGTGGTGGCCACCGCATCCGGCCGCCATGACGCCGGCGACACGAAGGCGCCGTCGTCGTCGCGGGTGAACATCAGCACATCGATGCCCATCACCCCGCGGCGCGAGAGTTCTTCGCGGATGCCCGGCGGCACCACGCCCAGATCTTCGCCAATGACAATGGCGCGGTGACGCCACGATTCCAGCGCCAGCAGATTGAGCAGGTCGTGCAACGGGTACGCCAGATAGGCGCCTTCGTTGGAGCTGGCGCCGTCGGGCACCACCCACAACCGCAGCAGGCCAAGAATGTGATCGATGCGGATACCGCCGCGATCGCGCAGCACCGCGCGCAGCAGCGCGATGTACGGCGCAAACCCGCTACGTCGCAATGCGGTGGGCGAATACGCACCGATGCCCCAATGCTGACCATCGGCATTGAAGGCGTCCGGCGGGGCGCCCAGTACCAGGCCACGCAACACCGTGTCGGCTGCTGCAGCGGCTTCGGCGCCGTTCGGGTCGAAGCCGACCGCCAGATCGGCGATCAAGCCGATCTTCATGCCGCGCTCGTGCGCTTCGCGCTGCGCATCGGACCAGCTGCGCGCCGCCAGCCATTGGGTGAACACATGCAGCTGCGGATCGTTGTCGCCAAAATCCGTGGCGGCGAACCGTGCGAACCCGTCCAGCGCCGCGCCACCTTCAGCGCGGAAGGCGAGCAGATCGGCATGGTCCGGCGTCACGCGCGTCTGCAGGTGGCGCAACAGGTCCCACTTGGCCTGCGCCGAGGCTGGCCAATCGATCAATGTATTGGTGTGCAGCGTATCGAACCGCTGGCGCAGGCCTGCCACTGCGTCGATGGCCTCCAGCGCCAGCTCGCCCAGCACGCGGACCGGTGCGGCATGCAGGGGATCGAAAAAGCGCCGGTCGCTGGGCGAATACGGGCTGTAACCGCCGGTGACCGGTCGCGAGGCGTGCACCGGGCTCAATGCCAGCGCATCGGCGCCGGCCAGCGCCGCGTGCCGCAGCCACTCGACAGCGCCGGCAGCATCGCCAATACCGCCGTCATCGAGGCTGCAGGCCGAATACACCTGCAACGCCATGCCCCAGGCACGCGGCGACGGCTGCCCGCAGGCGTCGGCCACGCCGAAGCAGCGTGGCGGCGCAACCGCTACCTGCTGGGTCAGCGCACCGATCTGCAGCGTCCAGTAGCCATAGCGCTGCGGTGCGAGCAATTGCCCCTGCGCATCCGCATGCGCCTGTTCGCTGGCGCCGCGGTCATCGGTCCAGCGGCCGCTGGCATTGGCGGCAACGCGCAACGGCACCGGCGCGCCCACCTGCACGGTGAGCAACGCTGCCGGTTCGGCTGCCTGCGCCTGGCAGCGCCGCAGGCTGTCTTCGCGTTGTGCGGCAGTGGCCGACGGTAATTCGAGGGCGGTCAGCACGGCCTGCACCGACTGCTCGGATACCTGCCGCGGCTGGTCGCTGGCATCCACCCACTCCACCATCACCCCGGCTGCCGCGGCCAGGGTGTGCAGGGTGTTCGTGCTCATGTGCGGTCCTCATGCCAGGCGATGAAACTGTCGACCGGCAACCGCTGCGCCGACGCCTCGACGTTCTCGGCAAATGCCACGCGCCCACGCAACGGCGGCAGCGGAACGGCCGCGCTGCCGACATTGAACGCGATGTGCCACAGGCCGTCCGGCAGTTCCCAGGTGGCGGTCAGTGCGCCCTCGGCCAGCACGCTGGCGCGTACCGCGCGCGCCCCGGCAAGGCCGGGCACCAACCACTGCCGACGCACGCCCAGCAGCGCGGTGAACCACGCTGCCCACTGCGCGCCGTCGCCGTGCGCGGCATCGTCGATCGGCGACTGCGAGGCGGCGAAGGTGGCGTGGCTGTTGGGGTCGGGGATGGTGGCGCGCTGCGCTGCGTCGGCGAAGGCGGCAAAGTGCGCAAACTCGCGACGGCGACCTTCGCGCACTGCGTCATCCAGCGGCGGGCCGAAGTCGGTGAAGAACAGGAACGGTTGCTTGGCGCCCCAAGGCTCGCCCATGAAGAACAACGGGATCATCGGCGTCAACGCGGTCAACGCCAGCGCTGCGCGCAGCCGCTGCGGCGAGACCAGCACGGTCAGCCGCTCGCCACGCGCGCGATTGCCGATCTGGTCGTGGTTCTGCGCAAACACCACGAACTTGTGCGGCGGCAGCCCGCCACTGGGCTCGCCACGCACATGGCCGCGCGGGTCCGGCTCGCCCTGATAGGCAAAGCCTTCGCCGAGCACGCGCGCCAGGTGGTCGGTGGGCTTGTCGGCAAACGCGGCGTAGTAGCCTTCTTCTTCGCCGGTCAGCAGCACGTGCAAGGCGTTATGGAAGTCGTCATCCCACTGCGCGGTATAGCCACGTTGCAGTTGCGAGGCTTGGTTGGCCTCGTTTTCCAGCACTAGATGCACATGCCGACCCGCCGGCAAGCTGGTCTCGATCGTCTCGCGCAAGGTATCCAGGAACGCGTTCGGGGTGATCGCGTGTACCGCATCCAGGCGCAGCCCGTCGAAGCGGTATTCGTGCAGCCACATCAATGCGTTGTCGAGAAAGTAACGCTGCACCGGCGCCTTGCGGAAATCGATCGCCGCGCCCCACGGGGTGGGCTTGTCGTCGTTGAAGAACGGGCCGGCGTAGCTGTGCAGGTAATTGCCGTCCGGGCCGAAGTGGTTGTAGACCACATCCAGCAACACCATCAGGCCGTGCCCGTGCGCTGCGTCGATCAGGGCCTTCAATTGGTCCGGGGTGCCATAGGCATCGGCCGGCGCATACGGCAGCACGCCGTCGTAGCCCCAGTTATGCGCACCGGGAAACGCGCTCAGCGGCATCAGCTCGATGGCGGTGATGCCCATCGCCGCCAGTTGCGGCAACTGCGCCTGCACGCCGGCGTAGCCGCCGCAGGTGCCCACGTGCAGCTCATAGATCACCGCTTCGTCCCACGGCCGCCCCTGCCACCGGGTGTGTTGCCAGGCATACCCATCGGTTGGCTGTACCGCGCTGGGGCCGTGCACGCCGTCGGGCTGCCAGCGCGAGGCCGGGTCCGGCACCGGCTCGCCGCCATCGATGCTGTAGCGATAGCGCGCGGTTGTCGCGCAGGCCAGCGTGGCGGCGAAGAATCCGTCCTGCCCGGCCTGCAGCGCGCTGCGCGTGCCATCGTCCAAGACCACCTCCACGCGCGTTGCGTCCGGTGCCCAGAGCGCGAAGCGCACCTGTCCCTCACCCGCTGGCCAGGCGCCCCAGGCCGGGATGATGTCGTTGCGCTGGTTCATCGTTATGTCTCCGCTTGCAGGTAGATCGTGGCCAGCGGCGGCAGGGTCAGGCGCAGACGTTGCGTATGCCCATGCATGCCCATCGGCTCGGTCGCAAGACGACCGCTGTTGCCGAGGTTGCTGCCGCCGTAGTGGGCACTGTCGGTGTTGAGGATTTCGCGCCAGATGCCGGCACGCGGCACTCCCACGCGGTAGTCGTGCAGCGGTTGCGGGGTGAGGTTGCTCACCGCCAGCAACGGCGGCGCGGCGCCTTCGGGGTCGTGACGGATGAAGGCGAGCACGCTGTTGCGTGCGTCGTCGGCCACGCTCCAGTCGAACCCCTCGGCACGATGCGTGCCGCGGTACAGCGCCGGCACGCGGCGCAAGGTGGCGTTGAGATCGCTCACCAGTTGCTGCACGCCGCGATGCGGCGCGCCGTCGAGCAGATGCCAGTCCAGCGACCGATCGTGATTCCAGTCGGCCCACTGGCCGAATTCGGCGCCCATGAACAGCAGTTTGTCGCCCGGATGCGCCCACATCAGCGCCAGGTACGCGCGCAGGTTGGCGAAGCGGCGCCAGTCGTCGCCCGGCATCTGCCCGAGCAGGCCGCCGGTGCCATGCACCACCTCGTCGTGCGAGAGCGGCAAGACGAAACGCTCGGAGAACGCGTACACCAGGCCGAAGGTGAGCTGGCTGTGGTGCTGCGCACGCTCGGCCGGATCGCGCTGCATGTAGCTCAGCGTGTCGTGCATCCAGCCCATGTTCCATTTATGGGTGAAGCCCAGCCCGCCCTCGCTGATCGGCGCGGTCACGCCCGGCCAGGCGGTGGACTCCTCGGCGATGGTCAGCACACCGGGAAACCGTGTGGCGATCTCGCTGTTGAGCTGGCGCAGGAAGGCGACGGCCTCCAGATTCTCGCGGCCGCCGTGCGCATTGGGGACCCACTCGCCTTCGGCGCGGCCGTAGTCGCGGTACAGCATCGAGGCCACCGCATCCACGCGCAGGCCATCGAGGTGGTAATGGTCGATCCATTCCAGCGCGCTGCCTTGCAGGAACGCGGTCACTTCGGGCCGGCCGTAGTTGTAGATCAGCGTGTTCCAGTCGCGGTGCATGCCTTCGCGCGGGTCGGCATGCTCGTACAGCGCGGCACCGTCGAATTGCGCCAGGCCATGGGCGTCGCTTGGGAAGTGCGCGCTGACCCAGTCCAGGATCACGCCGATGCCGGCGCGATGGCAGGCGTCGACGAAGTGCGCAAAGCCGCCCGGGCTGCCGTGGCGCGCGGTGGGCGCGTACAGGCCCAGCGGCTGGTAGCCCCACGAACCACCGAAGGGGTGTTCTGTGATCGGCAGCAACTCGATATGGGTGAAGCCCAGCTGCTGGACGTACGGGATCAGCTCACGGGCCAGGCTGGGCCAGTCCAGCGGCTGGTCGCGCCCATCGCGACGCCACGAGGCGGCATGCACTTCGTAGATGGACAGCGGCGCCGACGGCGCCTGCACCGCACGCCTGGCCATCCATTCGGCATCGGTCCACGCAAACGCCGCCCCACCGGGCACCACCGAGGCGGTGGCCGGCGGCAGCTCGCTCTGGCGCGCGACCGGGTCGGCCTTGAGCAGCACGCGGCCATCGGCGGCAGTGATGGCGTACTTGTAGCGGGCGCCGGCTTCCACGCGCGGCAGGAACAGCTCCCAGACGCCGCCGATGGGTTGCCGCATCGGATGCCGTCGCGCGTCCCAGCCATTGAAATCGCCGACCACCGCCACCCGCTGCGCATGCGGCGCCCACACCGCAAAGCGCACGCCCGGCACGTCGCCGCAGCGCAGATGCTGCGCGCCCAATGCGCTACGCAATGCCTGCCCGTCGCCAGCGGCGATCTGCAGCAGCAACGATTCGTCCAGGGTCGGGGCGAACGCGTACGGGTCTTCGATCTCCTGCACCACGTCCGGCCAGACGATGCGCAGCCGGTAAGGGCCACCGACTGCCAGCTCGCCTTCGAACACGCCATCGGCCGCGCCGACCTGCATGCGCGCCAGCAACTTGCCGCGTGGATCGACCAGGCCCATCGCCTCGGCACCGGGCGCCAGGACCCGGACGCGGCGGCGGCCATCGGCCTGCAGGTGCGGGCCCAGCACCGCGAATGCATCGGTGGGTGCTGCATCGGCCAGCGCCTGCAGGGCAGGCGCGCTATCAGAGACTTCTTCCGTGATCACACCTTCGCCTTCCGTTGCCTGCCCTTGCACGCCCAACCGTTCGCTCATGACACCGTCGCAAGCGCAGGTGCGGTTGCAGCGGTGTGCTCATACAGGGACAGATACTTCTTGCCTGCCACATCCCAGCCGCTGGGCCGCAGCATGGCCGCGCGGCGCATGGCCGACAGCAGGCTGGGCAAGCGGAAGGTGCGGAACGCGCGTTCCAGGCAGCGGCGCAAGGCCTCCACGCTGGCATGCTGAAACAGGAAACCGGTGACGCCGTCGTCCACCGTATCGATCAGCCCGCCGGTGGCATGCGCGATCGGCAGGCATCCGAAGCGCTGCGCGTACATCTGGCTCAGGCCGCACGGCTCGAAGCGCGAGGGCATCAGCAAGAAGTCGGCACCGGCGAACATGCGCCGCGCCAGACCCTCTTCAAAACCGATGAAGGCACCGACCTGGCCGGGGTAGCGGCGGGTCAGCTCGGCGACCTGTTGCTCGATCTCCGGCTCGCCACCGCCGATCACCGCGATCTGGCCACCGGCCGCCACGATCTGCGGGGCAACCTCGCAGATCAGGTCCAGGCCCTTCTGGTGCACCAGCCGCGACACCACCGCAAACAGCGGCCCGGCGCTGTCGCGCAGCCCCAGCGCCTTGCGCACCTGGGCGGCATTGACCTGCCGGCCCTGCCACTGGTTCACGCTGAAATGCGTGTCCAGATACTCGTCGGTGCGCGGGTCCCAGCTGGCGTCGATGCCGTTGACGATGCCGGTCAGCGCGCCCTTGGCGGCGCGGCCGGCCAGCAGCCGGTCCAGCCCGCAGCCCTGTGCCGGGCCGGTGATCTGCTTGGCATAGCTGACGCTGACGGTGTTGACGTGGTCGGCGTTGACGATGCCGCCACGCAGGAACGACATCTGCCCGTAGAACTCCAGTTCGGCCACACGCTCGGCCGGGATGCCTAGCGCAGACGCCATCGAATACGGCACTAGGCCCTGGTAGGCCAGGTTATGGATGGTGAGCAGGCATGGGGTGCTGCCGCCGGACCAACGCACATACGCCGCCGCCAGCGCGCACGGCCAGTCGTTGAGATGCAGCAGGCGCGGCTTCCAGCCCAGGCCGGCATGACCGGCGGCGATCTGCGCGGCGGCATGCGACAAGGTGGCGAAACGGATCGCGTTGTCTTCGAACTCCGAACCGCTGGTGCTCACATACGGCGAGCCATCGCGTTCGAACAGTTCCCTGGACAGCAGGATGTAGATCGGCAGCCCATCGGACTGCACGATGCGGCCGATGTCGCAGGCCGGCAGCGCGGCATGCGCCAGCACGCGGCCCACGATCTCCACCTTGCCGGCACGCTCGAGCACGGCACGGTAGCCGGGGATCAACACGCGCACGTCGTAGCGATGGCGCAGCGCGCGCGGCAGCGCTGCCGCGACATCGCCCAGACCGCCAGCCTTGATGAAGTCGGCCATCTCCGAGACCACGAACAAGGCACCGCGCGTATCGGCCAGCGACACCGGCAAGCGCTCGTGATGGCGGATGAACCGCCCGCGCGCATCACGCGGACGCCCGCTCTTCTTCAGCGTGGGGATCATCGTGCTGCGCTCTAGGCGTGCAGTGCTGGCGTGAAGCGGCATCGTGGCAACCATCTAAACGTCCGTCGTAAAGTGGGTGGAGACGGAAAACGGCGAAGCGAAAACCATCGCCTGCCGAAGTGGCCAGACGACATGCTACGAATGAGGAGCGCGGACGACGCGCGTACTCCACGTCGTCCTTGGTGACGAATCTACACCCCGTACAAATAAAATATGCGTGAACATGTGCTGACTTTTCTGCGACAGCCACATTCCTTTACGCACAGTGGCGCGTGTCTGCGGGCATAAGCGATGCATTGCAGTGCGATGACATCCCCGTATCGGTGCATGAGTGCCGCGATGCACCGAATGCGGGAGAGTGCAGCTGCGTTCGTCGTCATCTGCATAACTTGTTCATGCCGACACGTTGGTGCTCTCGTGCGGCGTGGCAACGCGATTGGATGCATGCTGTGGAGTGCGCCATAAGGTCCGGCCCGCTCAAGCGCCCCGCCTGCGCGCCGATAACCAGCGATAGCACGTCGACCTTTCGAGACCTGGCATGGCTGACCAGCCTGAACTTCCAAGCCGCCCGCGTGGCGGGCTGCGCCGTCTGTTGCCCTGGGGCGGCACGGGCACCGCGCGCCCGGTCGCCGCGCTGCCCAGCGTGCGCGGCAGCGCGCAGGCCGCGCCGGGACTGGCGGCACATCAGCTGGTTCCCGCCAAGACCAAGTCGGGCGCGCACGACCCGGCGGCCGCCACCGCGCTGCTCATTCGCCTGTTTTCGCATGCTGCGCATCCCGAAGCGCTGTTGCTGGCGTTCGCCGAAGGCATCGCCAGCCTGCACGGCGAGCTCGGCGACATGGGCGTGCGCCTGAGCGCGGCCTATGCGGCCGGCGACTGGCTCGGCTACGGCCGTACGCTGCGCCAGTTGATCGACAAGTACATCCGCACCATCGATACCGGCGACTCGCTGGCCGAAGGCCGCACCGAAGCCGAACAGCTGCGCGACCTGCTAAGGCATGCGCTGGGCAATGCCCTGGCCACCCTGTTGCAACGCAGCCCCGAACTGGCCGAAGAAGCCCAGACCCTGGCATCGGCGCTGCGCCATTGGCGCCCCGGGCATGAGCTGATCACGCTGGAGCAGCGACTGCGCGAACTGAGCCATCAGATCGGCCTGCGCGCCGACGATGCCAGCGAACAACAGAACCTGTTGCTCGGCTTGTTCGACCTATTACTGGAGAACGTCGGCGAACTCCTCGACGATCGCAGCTGGCTGCAGGGCCAGATCTCGGTCGTCCGGCAGTTGTTGGCCGGCCCGCTGGATGTGGAATCGATCGAGCAGGCGCGCGGCACCTTGCGCGAGGTGATCTACAAGCAGGGCCTGCTCAAGCAGGGCATCGCCGATTCCAAGACCGCCATGCGCGAGATGATGGTGTCCTTCGTCGACAGGCTCGACGGCATGGCCACCAGCACGGGCGAGTACCACGACCGCGTTGCCGGCTATTCGCAGGCGATCGGCGACGCTCGCAGCATTCCCGATCTCAATCGTCTGCTGCAGGACGTGCTACAGGACACCGCCGGGGTCCAGGCCCAGGCGCTGGCTGCGCGCGACGAGTTGCTGGCTGCACGCCGTCAGGTCGAAGACGCCGAACAACGCATCGCCTCGCTCGAACAGGAACTCAACGCAGTGGCCGGACTGGTGCGCGAAGACCAGCTGACCGGCGCGCTCAACCGGCGCGGCTTCGAAGAACTGTTCCAGCGCGAAGCGGTCCGCACCCAACGCAGCGGTCAGCCGCTGTGTGCGGCGATGCTGGACCTGGACGACTTCCGTCGCCTCAACGAAGCACACGGCCACGCCGGCGGCGACGCCGCGCTGCGCCATACCGTCGACGTCGCCAAGGCAGTGCTGCGCACGACCGATGCCATCGCTCGTTTCGGCGGCGAGGAATTCGTGTTGCTGCTGCCGGACTCGACCATTTTCGAGGCCAGCGCGGCTGTCATCCGCTTGCAGCGCGCCCTGGCGCAGCGCTCCCTGCTGCATGAGGACGTGCGGATCTTCATCAGTTTCAGTGCCGGCGTCGCGCTGCGACGCCCCGACGAAACCCAGGACGAGCTGATCCGCCGCGCCGATCGCGCCATGTACGACGCCAAGGCCGCCGGCAAGAATCGGGTGATCAGCGCCGATTAGCCCCAGACCGCTAGCGATTATCCTGCTCGGCAGCGTGTGGGTCGGTTGGGAGGAGTGGCGGTTTTCGGCCCTGCAGCGCCGCCATTGGCCGCGAGCGGGCGAAGCCCTGACGATACGAGAGACCGCACCGAATGCGTTCGCTGGAGGCCTCCGTTGGGCCGGACCATGCGGTGCGCTAGCTTCACTGCCAGAGGTCAGTCTTGATCGCATGCGACAGACCGCTTGCGACTTGGTCGCTTGCTGCGGGCTGCGCATCGCTGCCGGCTGGACCTGCCAGCCATCGGCACGCCCTGCACCACGGTGCGAATGGCGTGCGCACTGCTTCATGCTCACGCACGCCACGGTCGAAGCCAGATTGGCGCACCGGAATCGAACGCGGAAATCGTGATCACCGCAGCGGCGCGCCGCACTGCGCCAACGCACGCCTTCGGTCCCATTCCGGCAGGTCCGACAGCCGCATCGCTGCCGCCGTCGCCCTGCCGGTACTGCAGCCAGCCGTCAGTGCGCGGGCTTGTTCCCGCGCAGCTTCTGGAAGCCGGTGACCACCGCCAGCACCACCGCACCGGCAACCACGCCGACTACCATGTTGCCCAGCGCTTCGACCAGCCAGCCCAGGCCGCCGGCCGACTTGGCCAGATCCACCACGAGGTGGTGCAGCGCCGGGATGTTGTGCACCAGGATGCCGCCGCCGACCAGGAACATCGCCAGCGTGCCGGCCACCGACAGGAACTTCATCAGCCACGGCGCGGTGACCAGGATGCCGCGACCGAGCGCAGCCAAGGCTGCGCCCTTCTTGGTCAGGTACAGGCCCAGATCGTCCAGCTTCACGATCGCCGCAACCAGGCCGTACACGCCGATGGTCATCGCCAGGGCGATCGCCACCAGCACCGCCACCTGCTGCCCGAACGACACGCCGGCCACCACACCCAGCGACAGCACGATGATCTCGGCCGACAGGATGAAGTCGGTACGGATCGCGCCCTTGACCTTGTCCTTCTCCAGCGCCACCACATCGACCTGTTCGTCGGCCAGCGCGCGGGTGCGTTCGGCATGCCGATGCGCTTCTTCCTCTTCGTCGTGCAGGAACTTGTGCGCCAGCTTCTCCACGCCCTCGAAGCACAGGTAGGCGCCGCCGATCATCATCAGCGGCATCACCAGCGGCACGTTGTAACCGCGTCCGCGCAGCCAGGCTTCCAGCGCGCTGATCGCCAACGCGGCGGGCACCAGGATCACCTTGTTGACCAGCGAGCCCTTGGCCACCGCCCACACCACCGGCAGCTCGCGGTCGGCGGTCACACCGGTCACCTGTTGCGCGTTGAGCGCCAGATCGTCGCCCAGGACGCCTGCGGTCTTCTTGGCCGCGACCTTGGTCAGGATGGAAACGTCGTCCAGCAAGGTGGCGATGTCGTCGAGCAGGGTGAACAGGCTGGCACCGGCCATGCGGAGGTCCTTGGGGGTGGTCGTGCGTGGGTGAATGTGAATTCTCGCCGATCCCGCGCCCGGATGGGGTGATGGCACGCCATTGCGCGGTGCTTGCATGCCGTTGCCGGGTGATTGCCGGGATTGCCCACCCTGGACAGACGCGCGCCAGCGCGGGCACCGGCAGCGCTCGCAATGCCGCAACGGCGGCACGGATTCACCGGCTGACGACCCGGCGCTGGCCACACTCGCTGCTCGCATGACGCCCCGGAGATGGCCTTGAGTCCGAATGACCCGCACCGCGCACCGGCCCCGGCGACGCACGTGGCCGACCATGCCGTGGTGGGCGGCATGAGCCGGCGGACGCAGATCCTGCGCCTGTTGCTGCGGTACCGCGGGTCGGGCGTGTTTGCCGGCATGAACCTGGATCCGGCCGCCATCAACGAGTACGAGGTGCCTGCCGAAGGCACGCCGGACCAGTTCGTCTCCGACCTGGAATCGCTCGGCCCCACCTTCGTCAAGCTCGGCCAGATGCTGTCCACGCGCCCGGACATCGTGCCGCCGGAGTTCGCCACCGCGCTGGAGCGCATGCAGGAAAACACCAGTTCGGTGCCGGTGGAGCGCATCCGCCAGATCATCGAGGAAGAACTCGGCGTCTCGGTCAACAAGGCCTTCTCGTTCTTCGACCCGGTGCCGCTGGGCTGCGCCTCGCTGGCGCAGGTGCACCGCGCCGCGCTGCGCGATGGCACCCCGGTGGCGATCAAGGTGCAAAAGCCCGAAGTCGCCGCGCAGGTGCGCTCGGACCTGGACGTGCTCAAGAGCTTTGCCACCGCCGCCGACCGGCTCACCGGCATCGGCCGCCGCGTGCGCTTTGCCGACTGGCTGGGCGAATTCGGCAAGACCCTGCGCGCCGAACTCAACTACGAAGACGAGGCCGAAACGTTGGTGCGCTTCGGCAAGCATCTCAAACCGTTCCCGTTGCTGTGGGTGCCGCAACCGATCTGGGATCTGAGCAGCCGCAAGGTGCTGACCATGCAGCTGGCCGAAGGCGTGCGCGTGGACAAGATCTCCGGCCTGCGCCGCACCGAGCAACCGATGGACAACCTGGCGGCGGAGCTGGTCAAGGGCTATCTGGATCAGATGTTCGTGCATGGCGAAATCCATGCCGACCCGCATCCGGGCAACCTGCGCGTCTTGCAGGACGGGCGGCTGGCCATCTTCGACCTGGGCATGGTCGCGCACGTGCCGCCGCGCCTGCGCGAACGCCTGCTCAAGCTGTTGTTTGCCGCCGTCGACGGGCGCGGCGAAGAAGTGGCCGAAGAGACCATTGCGCTCAGTACGCGGCTGGAGGATTACGACGAAGACCGTTACCAGCGCGAAACCGGACAGATGATCGCCCGCTACGCCGCGCACGACACCACCTCCGAGGGCCGTGTGGTGCTGGATCTGGTGCGCATCGCCACCGCCAACGGCTTGCGCACGCCGCCGGAACTGAGCCTGCTCGGCAAGACCCTGCTGAATCTGGAAGGCGTCTGCCGCGCGCTGTCGCCGCACCTGGACACACGCCGCATCGTCGAACGCCACCTGCAGCATGTGATGCGCGCGCGACTGAAGAAGTCGCTGTCGGCCGCCAACCTGGCCAGCGAAGCGATGGAACTGCAGCATCTGGTGCGCGAAGGGCCGCGCCGCATGTCCGAGATCCTGTCGCTGGCCGCGGAGAACCGTCTGCAGATGCGCGTCACCGGGCTGGAAGAATCGCATCTGATGGAAAGCCTGCAGAAAATCGCCAACCGGGTTGCGGCCGGCATCGTCACCGCGGCGCTGATCATGGCCTCGGCGCAGATGATGCGCATCGAAACCGGCCTGAAACTGTGGGGCTATCCGGCCATTGCGATGGTGCTGTTTCTACTGGGCGTCGTCCTGGGCCTTGGCATCGTGCTCAGCGCGCTGCTGTTCGACCGCCGCGTACGTGCACGCGAAGAGCGCGGGCACCGCTAGCGCCACACACAGACCACACCCCCGCGTAGAAGCGCACCCGGGCGCGACATGGCTTCACCGGGCGTCGCTTGCCAAGACCGCCGCGTCCAGCGGTCAAAGGGATCGGGCGGTGTGGCGTTATCGAGACGTCGCCCGTGTGCGAGAGCCGCGCCAAGTGCGGAATGCAGAGACCGCAACTCTTCAGCGAGCGCCACCGCGACCAGGTGATCGTCAGCGCGCGCGCTGCGCCGCGTTGCGGCAGGCGCTCGACTCCAACAAACATTTCAGTCAGCTTCAGCGCGGCATAGTCCGTCATCCGGGTGTCACATTGGGTGTGGCGCACAGGACATGGCGAGCAAGGCGTCCGGTACGCGCTCGCATCATTCCCCCACGGACGCTGCGCATGCATTGGATGTTGTTGTTCTCGTTGTTGCTCTTGCTGTGGCTGTTGGTCGCCTCGCCGCGTCTGGCATGGCTCAAGGCCGGCCTGTTCTCGCTGTTTTTGCTGCTGCTCAGCGCCTGGGGCTTGATCGACCGGCTCAGCGGCGACGGCATCAATGCGGCCACGTTGTACCACCTGCGCGCAGACATGGACGGTGCCGGCGTCAGCGATTTTTCCGGCTATATCGCTGTCTTCGTCGGCATGCTGCTGCTGTCGTTAAGCCCGCTCGTCCTGGTCAGGGTGCGCCGTTTCCGGCGCCCACGCGGCGGCGGCGTGGTGTTCGGAGCGTTCGTGGCGATGCTCTTGGTCAGCATTGCGGTGAGCCCGCTGTATCGCGACGGCAAGCGGCTGTACTACCAGCTGCGCCCGGTCGATTACGCCACCGTGGTGCCGGAATACCAGCTGCCGCAGCAACCGCTGCAAAAGCGCAAGAACATCGTCTGGATCTACGGCGAAAGCCTGGAACGCACTTACTTCGACGAGTCGGTCTTTCCCGGCCTGATGCCCAACCTGCGCGCGCTGGCCACCGAAGCGGTGGACGTACGCAACCTCACATCCACCGAAGGCAGCGGATGGACCATCGCCGGCATGGTGGCCTCGATGTGCGGCGTACCGCTGACCACCGCGCCGGGCGATGAAAACAGCATGGATCGCATGGGCATGTTCCTGCCCGAAGCGCGCTGTCTGGGCGACTATCTCAAGGACCAGGGCTACCGCAATCACTACGTGGGCGGTGCCGACGCCAGCTTTGCCGGCAAGGGCCGCTTCCTGTCCAGCCATGGCTTCGATGTGGTGCATGACGTCAGCCACTTCCGCGACAAGGGCGTGGCACCGAAGCACTTTTCCGCCTGGGGCGTGCACGACGACGTGTTGCTGGACGATGCCTGGGACAGCTTCCAGACGCTCTCGCGCGCCGGCCAACCGTTCATGCTGACCACGCTGACCATGGACACCCATCACCCGGCTGGTCATCTGCCGCTGGCGTGCAAGGGCCAGCACTACGACAGCGCGCTGGGCGACATCGGTCTGCTGCACGCGATCAAATGCAGCGACCGACTGATCGGCGAGCTGGTCGCGCGCATCCGCAACAGCCGCTACGGCAACAACACCATCATCGTGATCGCTTCCGATCACCTGGCCATGCCCAACGATCTGAGCGATGTACTGGCCAAGCAGAAGCGCGAAAACCTGCTGCTGTTCCTGGGCAAGGATATCGCTCCGCAACAAGTGGTCACACGCGCCGGCAGCACGCTGGATTCGGGTGCAACGCTGCTGCAATTGCTGGAGCCGGGCATGCGCACCCTGGGCTTCGGGCGCTCGTTGCTTGCCAGCGATGCAGCGCCCAGCGCCAGCGTCGCCGCCATCCGCGACGGCGGCGCCGACTACCCGCGCTACCTCGCCTTTGCGCGCACGCTGTGGACCGGGCAAAGCACGCGCCTGCTGCGCGTCAACGGCAATGGCGATGTGGTGGTGGGCGTGCAGCAGGTGCGCCCGCCGGTGCTGCTCGAATACGACGAAGACACCCATCTGAAAACGGTGTACCTGGAAAACACCTCGCGTCAGTTCGACCGCACCCACAGCAAGGGCACCCTGGCCTATGTGGACCGCTGCACCGCATTCGAAGACGGCTCGGCCGATGGCGACTGGTGTGCACTGGTGGTCGATCGCCAGCAAAGCATGAAGCTCTACCGCGACCAGGACCTGACCCGCGGCATTGCCGTCGATGCGCCCCTGGATGCCACACCGCAGGGCCCGCGCCCGCGCGTGCGCCAGCCGATCATGCTCACCCAGGCATCGCGCAAGACCGCTGCCGGCCGCTACATGCTCGAGCTCTACGCAAAGCGTCGCCCCACCCGCGCGTTCTGGGTGGAAGCGGTGTCGTCCGAGCGCAAGGTGGTGCTTGCCCAGCAATGGGTGGTACCCGATGCCGCCGGACGTATCCGCATGCCGGTGGGTCTGGAGCATGCGGTGGACGATCTGGAGATTCGCGCCTGGCTGGACTATACCGAAGACGTCAGCGTCGACGATCTTGCACTGGTCAAGGACACAGCGGTGGCCGACCGATCGTAAGGCGACATTGCTGCAGAACGCCTTGACCACGTGCGCCAGCGCACTCCTGCGTCACCCAGGACGCGCACGCCGCATCACTGCTGCTCCGACGGCACGTCCTCGCCACTGTCGCGCGCCACCGCCACTGTCGCGCGACTGAAACGGATTTCCTGCGGCGACTGCAGCGCGACGCCTGCGCTCTCCATCCGCTGCAGCAACGCAAAGAACAACTCGCTGCGCACGCCATACGAATCGCGCGGACTGCTGACATAGGCGAACGAGTTGAAATTGACGTGCCCACCGGCCAGCGAATCGATGAACACCGAGGGCGCCGGCTCCGCCAGCACCTTGGCATGTTCGGTAAACAAGCCCAGCAACATGTCGCGCACCTTCGCCACGTCGGTTTCCAACGGTACCGAGAACTGCAGCTGCACCCGCCCCATCGGATTGGACAGCGTCATGTTGCGCACGCTCTTGGTGATCAACTCCGAGTTGGGCACGATCAGGGTCGAACGGTCGCCCACCTGGATTTCGGTCGCACGCACGCTGATCTTGCGCACGTCGCCCTCCTGGTCGCCAATCCGCACCCAGTCGCCGATCTTGACCGGCCGCTCGGCCAGCAGGATCAGTCCCGACACGAAGTTCTGCGTGATCGCCTGCAGACCGAAGCCGATACCGACCGACAACGCACTCAACACCAATGCCAACCGCTTCAGGTCCAGACCCAGTGCGGTCAAGCCCCACACCACCACCACCAACCAGCCCAGATAGCGCGCCACCGTGCTGACCGAGTTGCGCGCGCCGGCATCGAGCTCGGTCCTGGGCAGATAGGTGTTGAGCAGCCACTGCTGCACCACGTGGACCACGCCCAGGCCCAGTGCGAACACCAGCAGCGCGCGCACGACCGCGGCCGGTGTGATGGTCAGCTCGTCGCTGATCGGGATGCCGTGCGCCACGTTCTCGGCCCAGCCGGTGACCGCCGAGAGATTGGCGCCATCCGGCGTGATCAGGGCCGCGATTCCCAGCAGGATCAGCATCACCCGCACCACGGCGGACAGCAGCAGACCCAGCTGCACCAGGCGTCCGCTGCCCATGCCCGAGGCATGCGACAACGCGCGATTGAAGCGCCCTTCCGGATTGAACACCCAGGTCAGCAGGTCGTCGGCAAATACCACCAGCAAACCGAGCAGGCTGCAGATCAGCGTGATCCAGATGATCTGACGCGCGATGAACAGCGATAGATTGAGATAGCCGAACAATGCCGCCAGCAGCGACACGATCACCGCCACGTGCCCCAGCAGGCGGATCAGCACGATGACGCCACCGCCACGCGAGACCACCGGTGGCGGCTCGCTGCTATCGGCGCTGGCGGCCCCCGCGCTGGCCGCGCGCGCGCGCAACGACAGGCTCAGGCCGGCCAATGCCGACAGGATCAGGCCGGCGTACAACAACGCGGCCACCGCGTCGGTCGCGGTGGCCGCCGCGGCACTGGTACGCGCCACCTCGTTGAGCTTCATCGCCATGCCGCTGAACCAGCTCACCGCGGCGGTGGCCAGGCAATGCACGCGCAACCGATCGACGGTGGCGTCGTCCAGCGGGAACAACCGCCAGGTGGGTTGGTGCTTCATCAGCAGACTGGCGCTGAGCGAGCCGACGAAGGCCGCGATGAAGCTGATGAAGACGAATGCACCCAGCAACTCGTCCAGATCGGCCGGCACCTGGGCGATCGCACGCAGGCTTTCGGCCAGTACCCATGCCGCCGTGCCCAGACTGAGCGTGCCGACCAGCAGGAACCACAGCGCCAGGCCGGAACGTCGCAGCCGCCCGCCCGGCGCACGCGACGCTGCATAGCGCCGCCCGAGATGGCGCAGAAAAATGCGCAGCGGGAAGGCCAGCAACAGCGCGATTGCCGCGCCAGTCGCCAGACCGCCCATGCCATTGGCAGCGATGCCGGCACGCACCGCCTGGACCGCATCGTCGTACAAACCCCACAGACGGGTACGGTCGTCCGGCCATTGCTGCGCGATCTGTGTCCACAGTGCCGGTGACAGCGGTGAGGCGACGCGCGTGGACAGCTGCACGCTGAACAGCTGCGCGCGTTTTTGTTCCAGGCGATCTGCCAGCTCGCGGGCCTGGGAGTCCAGGAGATTGGCGCGCTTGAATTCTGCATCCAACGCGTTTTTTTCTTTCTTTAACGCGTCGCGCTGCTTCTTAAGATCGGCCGCTTCGCCTTGCTGCGCATCACCCAAGCCGGCCAGCTGCGAGCTGATTTGCTTGAGCGGTGGATCCAGCTGACGCGCCAGATCCTGTGCCTGCCGCTGCGCCACCGTCACCTTGTCAGTCAACGCACGCAGCAGGTCGGTATCGGCCTTTTCCAGCCCGGCCTCGCCCTGGTCGAGCACCTTCTGCGCATCGTCCAGCTGTCTCTGCGCGGTTTCCAGCAGGGTGTCTTCGTCCTGGGCGAGCAGCGTGCCTGCACAGACCAGCCACAGGACGCAGCACAGCAGCATCTGCAATAACACGCCCGAACGGGCGGACGGCACAGAACGAAATCGGGACACAGGCAGGCATCGGACAGGCGCAGGACCGCGCGGTGTCGGCATCTTAAGCCACCGCCCCCGCCCTGCTGGCCGCCGCCATGGCGGCGATTCATGCGAACGCAAGCGCAGCATCCGGAACTGCGACCACCAGCCAACCAGTGCATGAACATGCGGCGCCTTGTCACCTTGCGGCAACACCGGGCTGACGCAGAATCGAGTCACCGCTACGGCAGACGCAGCGGATGACCGCGAAGGAGAACTCCATGCAGATTCAGATCCAGACCGACAAGCACGTGCCGCATGACCCGTCCGTCGTGCAGCATGTCGAGAAGACCTGCACCGCCCAGCTGGCGCATTTCGCCAACGACATCACCCGCGTCGAAGTGCATTTGCGCGACGAGAACGGCCAACGCGGCGGCGCAGCGGATCGAACCTGCAGTATCGAAGCGCATGTCGCCGGCCTGCCGCCGATCGCCGCCACCAACAGCGCCGAAACCACCGCCTCCGCCGTCACCGGCGCCGCCCGCAAGCTGCGCACCGCCATCGAACACGCGCGTGGCAAGCAGCACGCAAGAGCGACCGCGCCGGCACCGGACAGCATCTGATCGCTCGAGGGCAGGGCGTACACGCCCTGCCCTTGAGCGTGTCCATCGCCGGGGCGGGTTCGGCGCACCACGTTCTGACATGCATGCCGTGGAAGTGATTGACCACAGGCTTGAGAGCAGTCCGCAATGGACGCGTCGCCGGATTCGCTGACGCACCAAGTGCATGCCACCAATGCTCAGACACGATGAACCCGCGCCACCGTCGGCCCGGCGACATCAGCGCCCGGCTTCAAAGCAATGCAGCAGCGCCGCCCGCACAGGACATCGCAGCCTTCGACACCAACGCTGGCGACACGTAGCCCGGCGGCTTGGCAGGGCCGCTCAAACACCTTCAGCCCTGGCCCAGAAACGACTTCGGCCCGCTGCAGCGCAATGCCACTGCAGCGGGCCGAACAATGCGATCTGGTGCGCCCGGAGGGATTCGAACCCCCGACCAATGGCTTCGGAAGCCACTACTCTATCCGGCTGAGCTACGAGCGCCTGGCCGCGCATTATGCCAGAACCCGCGCTACCCGCGTGATGCTTTCGGCCGCTGGCATCCGCAGACCCGCTGACGGGCGGTGTCCAACCTGCCCCGCAGACTCCCTCATGCGCAGCCCGCGCTCATCGGAGCAGCCGACACCGACGCAGCTACCAAGCCCCACACGAACGGCTTCGCCGCAGTCCCGACTGCAGACGCTGGCCCGCGCGTGTCGACCGGCGTTCTTGCAGCCGGCACTTGCATGGCCGCACCCAGATGGCCGCATCCAGGGCGCGCTGCTACCCTTTGCAGCATGAGCAAGCATGGTTTTGAACAGGCACCGGCAGCGCCCGCGCTGACGTGGTCCGCGCGGCTGGGGCAATACTGGAAGCTGGTGCGGGGCGACCGCCCGATCGGCAGCCTGCTGCTGCTCTGGCCTACCTGGTGGGCGCTGTGGCTGGCCGCGGACGGCATGCCACCGGTATGGACGTTGTTCGTGTTCACCGCCGGGGTCTGGCTGACCCGCTCGGCCGGCTGCGTGATCAACGACTACGCCGACCGCTGGCTGGACCCGCACGTGGAGCGGACCAGGACGCGCCCGCTGGCCACCGGCGCGGTGTCCGGCCGCGAGGCGCTGTGGGTGTTCGTGGTGTTGATGCTGGTGGCGTTCGGGCTGGTGCTCAGCCTCAACTGGCTGACCGTGGCGCTGAGCGTGCCCGGCGTCTTCCTGGCCGCGAGCTACCCCTATCTGAAGCGTCATACCCATCTGCCGCAGGTCTATCTGGGCATGGCGTTCGGCTGGGGCATCCCGATGGGTTTTGCCGCCGTACAAGGCAGCGTGCCCTTGCTGGGCTGGCTGCTGTACGCGGCCAATATCCTGTGGGCGACCGCGTACGACACCTGGTACGCCATGGTCGACCGCGACGACGATATCCGCATGGGCAGCAAGTCCACCGCCATCCTGTTCGGCAAGTACGATCTGCTGGCGCAAGGCGCACTCTATGCGGCGATGTTTGCCACCCTGGCGGCGGTAGGACGACGCGCCGGCCTGGACGCTGCTTACTGGGCGGGCCTGGGTGTAGCGGCGGCGCTGGTGCTCTACGAATTCCGCATCGCCCGCCACCGCGAACGCGGCCCCTGCTTTCGCGCCTTCCTGCATAACAACTGGGTGGGTCTGGCGATCTTTGTCGGCATCGCGGTGGCGGTGCGTTAGAAGCTGGGATTCGGGATTCGGGATTAGGCATTCGCGAAGAGCTGCGCGGCAGGCTTTCCGGGTAGTCGACGTCTTCCCAGAACCGCGCTGATGAAACACGCACCGACCTGTCCAGAGTAGGGCCCGGAGCGTTGAGGACCACTGCGCAGGCGATAAGCCCCTCTGCTGCAGGAGAGGGGCTGGGGTGAGGGCACGGACCCATGCAACAAGACCGTACCCGCCTCAGCACCCGCTCTATCGAACGCGCACCGCTCCTAGCCGCACCATCACGGCACCCGCGCGCAGACCCACGCATCGACCCGCTGCACGCCCGCGCGCCGCAAGGCCTGCGCTGCTGCGTGCAGCGTGGCGCCGGTGGTCATCACGTCGTCCACCAGCGCCACATGTGCGGGCAGGGCGCCGCGTGCGATAAAGGCCTCGCGCAGATTGCGCTGGCGCTCAACCGCATCCAGCTCCGATTGCGGCGCCGTCGCACGCACGCGGCGCAGCAACGGCAGGCACGGCAGCTGCAGCGCGCGACCCAGCGGTCTGGCCAACTCCAGCGCCTGGTCGTAACCGCGCTGACGCAGGCGCTGCCGGTGCAGGCTCACCGGCACCAGCGCCTGCGGACGCGGCAGACCCGCACAGCGCCGCGCCATCAATTCGCTGAGCAGGCGCCCCGCTGCCAGGTCCTGATGGAACTTGAAGCGGCGCAGCAGCCCGTCCACCGGCCAGCGATAGGTGAAGCACGCATGCACGCGCTGCAGTGGCGGGGGCTGCTGCAGGCATTGCCCGCACAGCGCAACCCCATCGGAGGCGAACAACTGGGTGGCGCAGCACAGACAGGCATGGCCGTGCTCCGGCAGTGCGGCCCGGCACGACGGGCACAGATCGCAATCGGACATTCCCGCTTCCGCGCAGACCAGGCACAGGCTCGGCAACAGCAGCCGCAACACCCGTTGCGGCCACCTGTAAACCGATCCTACTTCTTCAAAGTTGACAGCCTCTCCCATGCTCACCAGACTGCCTGGCTTCCAAGCCGCTGACTGTCAGGAAACTCCGATGTCTGTTGTCGTACGCCATGACTGGGATCGCAAAGAGCTGCAGGCGTTGTTCGATCTGCCGTTCCCCGAGTTGCTGCATCACGCGGCCAGCGTGCACCGCGCACATTTCGACCCGGCGCAGGTGCAGGTCTCCACGCTGCTGTCGGTCAAGACCGGCGGCTGCCCGGAAGATTGCGCGTACTGCCCGCAGGCGCAACGCTACGACACCGGCGTGACCGCGCAAAAGCTGATGGAGACCGAAGAAGTGGTCGCCAAGGCGCGCCAGGCCAAGGCCGCCGGCGCCTCGCGCTTCTGCATGGGCGCGGCCTGGCGTTCGCCCAAGGAGCGCGACATCCCCAAGGTTGCGGCGATGATCCGCGAGGTCAAGGCGATGGGCCTGGAAACCTGCGCCACGCTCGGCATGCTCGACGCCGGCCAGGCGCGCGCGCTCAAGGACGCCGGGCTGGACTACTACAACCACAATCTGGACACCGCGCCGGATTACTACGACTCGATCATCCACACCCGCCAGTACCAGGACCGCCTGAACACGCTGGAGCATGTGCGCGATGTGGGCCTGAAGACCTGCTGCGGCGGCATCGTCGGCATGGGCGAGACCCGCGAGCACCGCGTCGGCCTGCTGCTGGCGCTGGCCACGCTGCCGGCGCACCCGGACTCGGTGCCGATCAACCAACTAGTCCAGGTCGCCGGCACCCCGCTGCACGGCACCCAGCAACTGGACCCGTTCGAGTTCGTGCGCATGATCGCCGTGGCCCGCATCACCATGCCCAAATCGATGGTGCGCCTGTCCGCCGGCCGCGAAGCGATGAGCGACGAACTGCAGGCGCTGTGCTTCCTGGCCGGTGCCAACTCGATCTTCTACGGCGAAAAACTGCTCACCACCGGCAACCCGGACACCGAGCGCGACCAGGCCCTGTTCCAGCGCCTGGGCCTGCGCCCGATGCAGATCACCGTCGACGCCGCCGACCACGACCACCCCGGCACCGTGCATGCGGACATCACCTGCGGCGCGGCGTGCGAACACGCGGCCTGACGACGGCGCATACCGATCCAGCATGCGCCTGCCCGGCGCCTGGCCCTTCTCACTGCAGAAGGGCCAGGCGCAGATCCAAACCGGCGCAGGCGCACCGGCAAGCCAACCCGCCCCACCGGCCGTCGGTGCCGGCTGGGCGATGTGACCGCGGCACGCTACGCTAGCGACCCTTCTTTCGTTGTCGAACTCCCTCATGGCTCGCCCCGATCTGCACGAACGGATTTCGTCGCTGCGCAAGTTGCGCGTCGCTCAGGAACGGGTACGGGTGCGGCGCCAGGTCGGCCGCCGCGATGGCGTACGGCTGGAGATCGACGGCCGCTGGCTGACCGGTTTCTGCTCCAACGACTACCTGGGCCTGTCGCAACAGTTCGAAGTGGTCGCTGCGCTGCAGGACGCCGCGGCGCGCGATGGTGCCGGCGCCACCGCCTCACATCTGATCTGCGGCCACCACACCGCACACGAAACGCTCGAACGCGACATCGCCGAGTGGCTGGGCTACCCGGCGGCGCTGCTGTTCGGTAGCGGCTTCATCGCCAATCTCGCCGTGCAGCAGGCCTTGCTCAGCGAAGAAGACGATGTCTGCGTGCAGGACCGGCTCAATCACGCCAGCCTGCTCGACGCCACGCGCCTGGCCGGCTGTCGGCTGCGGCGGTATCCGCACCTGGATGTGGAAGGCGCCATGCGCCAGCTCAAGGGCGCCCCCGAGGGTGCGGCGATGCTGGCCAGCGACGGCGTTTTCAGCATGGATGGCGATGTGGCGCCGCTGCGCGCACTGAGCCTGGTGGCGCGCATGCAGGAAGCCTTGTTCTACGTCGACGATGCGCACGGCGTGGGCGTACTGGGTCCGCAAGGGCGCGGCTGCGTGGCCGACGCCGGCCTGGGCGTTGCCGAAGTGCCGCTGCAATTGGTGACGCTGGGCAAGGCGCTCGGCGGCTACGGTGCGGTCGTGGTCGGCGAAGAAGCGCTGATCCGCCATCTGGCCGAAACCGCACGCCCGTATATCTACACCACCGCCCTGCCGCCGGCGCAGGTAGCCGCCACCTTGGCCGCCGTGCGGCTGGCGCGTCGCGACGATTGGCGGCGTGCGCGCCTGGTCGAATTGATCGGCGCCTTCCGCGACGGCGCGCGCCGGCATGGGTTCGAGTTGATGGCTTCCGACACGCCGATCCAGCCGCTGCTGTGCGGCGAGGAAGCCACGGTGATGGCGATGTCGGCCGCACTCGAACAGGCCGGTTTCATGGTCGGTGCGATCCGCCCGCCCACCGTGCCCGAAGGCAAGGCGCGCCTGCGGGTGACCTTGTCGGCGCTGCACACACCGCAGCAGGTGCAGGCATTGATCGAGGCGATCGTGCAGGCGCGCGATGTGGTCAGCCGGCAACCGCTGCGCGCTTCCGCTTAACGCGTCGCCGTGCAGCGTGTTCGTGCGCAACGCCGGACCGGCGCGGCCAGCACCCGGACGCTGGATGTCTCACGCGGACGGTTCGATGCGTGTGCGTTTGCACGCACGCGTGCCGACGGCATGCAGACGTGCGTCGCCGGGCTTGGTCGCACGGCACATCACCGCCCCCCCCGTCATGCGCGAACAATCACAGCCACCTGCACTCCCGATCAAGCCACTGCGGCATCGCTTCCACACCAGCGCAAGCACCCAGAATGTCTGGCAGCTCCGCACCGATGCCGCGACGTCCACGCCGGCAAGCACTCCCCACCGATCCGCTGACATGGCAATGACCACGCCTCAGACGCCAACCGCCACAGCGGCGCAACGCCGCGTCTGGGAGGCATTGTCGCTGCTGTATCTGGACAGCGCGTGCGATGGCGAACACGCGCGCATTGCCCGGATCCTGGCGGCCTCGCCGTTTACGTTGTCGCAACTGCGCACGATGCTGCTGCACCAGGTGCACCCGGTGCTGATCGGCAACCTGCGCAGCGTGGCCGGTGTGTGGGAGGGCTTCGATCCCCATTGGTTGGCCGATGCGATCACCACGCAGCGCGCGCGGCGCTGGCGTTGGCCGGATCGTTGGTGCTGGCGCAGATATGCGCGACAGCAATGGGCGGTGCTGGGGCCTGCGATCGCGGCAGAGCGCACAGGTTCTGCACGCTGAGCGCGCGCCAATCGGCGACAATCCACGCATGCATATCGATGTCATCGGCCATGGGCCCGCGCTGGTTCTGCTGCACGGTTGGGCGTTGCACGGCGGCGTGTTCGCACCGCTGGTGGAGCGGCTGTCCTCGCACTACCAATTGCACCTGGTCGACTTGCCCGGGCACGGCTTCAGTCGCGACGACACCACGCCGTTGGCCTTGCCGTATGTGGTGGCCGCGATTGCCGCGGCCACCCCGCCGGCGGTATGGGTCGGCTGGTCGCTGGGCGGGCTGTTTGCGCTGCATGCCGCCGCCACTCAGCCGCAGGTGCGCGGGCTGGCGATGATCGCGGCAACGCCGCGCTTCGTGCGCGGCGCCGGTTGGGCAAATGCGGTCGAGCGCGAGGTGTTCGTGCAGTTCGGCCAAGACCTGGCGCGCGATTACCGCGGCACCCTGGAGCGTTTTCTGGCCTTGGATACCTTGGGCTCGGCGCATGCCCGCGCCGAACTGCGCAGCCTGCGCGAAACGCTCACTGCACGCGGCGCGCCGGCAGCCGATGCCCTGCAACAGGGCCTTGGCCTGCTCGAACGCACCGACCTGCGCCGCGCATTGCCGCAGCTGGTGCGTCCCAGTCTGTGGATTGGAGGGCAGCGCGACCGGCTGGTGCCGGCGGCCGCCCTGCATGCCGCCGCCGCGCTCGCGCCACATGCGCAGGCGCTCACCATCGCCGGCGGCGGTCACGCGCCGTTTCTCGGCCACGCCGATCAGGTGGCCGAGGCGCTGCAACGCTTCGTTGCGTCCGTACCGTGAGCAGATCGCCGATCATGCGAGCTCGCTGATCGAGGACGCATCGCATGGATCTTGGAATCGCCGGGCGCTGGGCATTGGTCTGCGCCGCCAGCAAGGGCCTGGGCCTTGGCTGCGCCCGCGCCCTGGCGCATGAAGGCGTCAACGTGGTGATTGCCGCGCGTGGTCGCGCCGCCCTGGACCAGGCCGCCGACAGCTTGCGCGCACTGCACGGCGCCGGAGAGGTGCGCAGTGTCGTGGCCGATATCGCCACGCCGGAAGGACGCGCCGCAGCGCTCGCGGCCTGCCCGCAGGTCGACATCCTGATCAATAACGCAGGCGGCCCGCCGCCGGGCGATTTCCGACAATGGGAACGCGAAGACTGGCTGCGTGCGCTGGACGCCAACATGCTGGCGCCGATCGAACTGATCCGTGCCACCGTCGATGCCATGCGCGCGCGTAGCTTCGGCCGCATCGTCAATATCACCTCCAGCGCGGTGAAGGCACCGATCGACATCCTCGGCCTGTCCAATGGCGCGCGCGCCGGCCTCACCGGCTTCGTCGCCGGGCTGGCGCGCAGCACGGTGGCCGACAACGTCACCATCAACAATCTGCTGCCCGGCCAGTTCGCCACCGACCGCCTGCGCGGCAACTTCGCTGCGATCGCGCAACAGCAAGGCAGCACCGCCGAGGAGGTCGCCGAGCGCAAGCAGGCAGCCATTCCGGCCGCGCGCTTCGGCGAGCCGGACGAATTCGGCGCGGCCTGCGCGTTCCTGTGCAGCGCGCAGGCCGGCTATATCACCGGGCAAAACCTGTTGATCGATGGCGGCAGCTATCCGGGCACGTTCTAGCGCAATTGCCCATCGCACGCATCGATTCCCTCCGCCTCGCCCACGGGCGACAATAGCCTGGCAATGAACAGTACTTTCGATCCCCGCCATGTCCGCCGCGCCTTCGCGCGGGCCGCCAACACTTATGCCGCCGCCGCCGCGTTGCAGCGCGAGGTGGAAACGCGCCTGCTCGAATCGCTCGACTACCTGGGCGAGCAGGTGCCCAAGGTGGTGCTGGATGTGGGTGCCGGCCCCGGCCATGCCAGCGGCGCGATCAAGAAGCGCTGGCCCAAGGCGCAGGTGATCGCCATCGATCAGGCCATGCCGATGCTGCGCCAGGCGCGCAAGGCGGCGGGCTGGTGGAAGCCGTTCGCGCAGGTCTGCGCCGATGCGCGCGCGCTGCCGGTGGCCGACGGCAGCGTGGATGTGATCTTCAGCAATCTGTGCCTGCAGTGGGTGGAAGACCTGCCGGCAGTGTTCGCCGGGTTCCGGCGCGCGCTGCGGCCGGGCGGGCTGCTGCTGTGCTCGACCTTCGGCCCGGAAACCCTGATCGAGTTACGCGACGCCTTCGCCCAGGCGGACACCGCACCGCACGTCAGCCGCTTCCCGCCGATCGCGCAATTCGGCGATGCGCTGCTGATGTCCGGTTTCCGCGACCCAGTGCTGGACCGCGACCTGTTCACGCTGACCTACAACGACCTGCCGGCCTTGATGCGCGAACTGCGTGCGATGGGCGCCACCAATGCGCTCAGCAACCGCCGTGCCACGCTGACCGGACGCGGCCGCTTTGCCGCTGCCAGCGCCGCCTACGAACCGCTGCGGCGTCCGGACGGCACCTTGCCCAGCTCCTGGGAAGTGATCTATGCGCACGCCTGGGCACCGGTGCCGGGCGCGCCCATTCGCGAGCGCGGCCAGGACGTCGCCAGCGTGCCGGTGTCCTCCATCCCGATCCGCCGCCGCATCGACTGACTGCACGGCGGTGCATATCGGCGGCCGCAGCGCGTCCGTGCCGGTGACACACAGCATTGCGCCGGCACCGCTGACGCGCCGTCAGGTGCGGCAGTGACTGCCGGTAGAATTCACTCATAAAGCGCCGCGATCCTGTCCCGGCCCACCCCGCTTCCGG
>NZ_JPLE01000036.1 GCF_001010415.1 Xanthomonas pisi DSM 18956 | reverse complement strand
GACGCCAGGTCAAGGATGTCTGTCGCGAGCTGGGCATTTCCGAGGCGACCTACTACGTCTGGAAGTCCAAGTACGGCGGCATGGAGGCCGCTGACGTGCAACGCCTCCGCGACCTGGAGACCGAGCACGCCAAGCTCAAACGCATGTACGCCGAGCTCGCGATGGAAAACCATGCATTAAAGGATGTCATCGCAAAAAAGCTGTAGACCCGGCGCACAAGCGCCCGCTGCTTGCCTGGCTCGTCGAGCGGCATGGCTGGAGCGAGCGCCGGGCCTGTTCGGTGGTTGGCGTGGCTCGTTCGACAGCACGTTATCGGCGCCGTCCCGATCGCGACGAGGAGGTCATTGCGCTGTTGTCCGAGTTGGCCGAGCGTTTTCCCGAGCGTGGATTTGGAAAGCTCTTTCAGATCATCCGCCGTCGCGGACATGTGTGGAATCACAAAAGGGTCTGGCG
>NZ_JPLE01000345.1 GCF_001010415.1 Xanthomonas pisi DSM 18956 | reverse complement strand
TCGTGATGATCGAAAACATCGTGCGCTACATCGAACAGGGCAAGAGTGGGCCGGAAGCGGCCGAAATCGGCGCCAAGCAGATCGGCTTCACCGTGTTGTCGCTGACCGTGTCGCTGGTGGCGGTGTTCCTGCCGCTGCTGCTGATGCCGGGCGTGACCGGGCGGCTGTTCCACGAGTTTGCGTGGGTGCTGTCGATCGCGGTGGTGATCTCGATGCTGGTG
>NZ_JPLE01000344.1 GCF_001010415.1 Xanthomonas pisi DSM 18956 | reverse complement strand
TAATTAAGGAACAAATAACGGGGTCAGGTTAACTTACCAGTTGATGGCGCTCGGCTTGCGGGGCGGATATCTCAAGCTTCGGCCTTTTCTGTTTCTGCCTTGCCTAGGATTTTTTTCAACTCAATCTGCGCAAGCCACTGACGTATTGTGCCAAAGATCATAAGCGCATACCAGGTCAGCATACCTAAGGCCATCAGAAAAACGCGGCGCTGCTTGGGGATTTCCTGGGCTAAATATTTATCGAATGAGTTATCTGCCCAGATATCGCACAGCGTCCTGGGGTCGGTCGATTTAAACCCCGGTGGGCTGACCGGTTTTTGGCTGGATGAGCATTGGTCTTTTACGAAATTTTCCTTTTTCCCGAAGATCGGGCGGACTTTCCTGGCTTCGGTGCTTGTCAACCATAATGATGTTTCGCTGCCCTTCAATGTAATTAGCAGATCGTCGGTTGAAGCCACAGCCGCTGAGATGATCATTCCAATGATTAGGAGAAATAGGACAATTGAAGCCCCGGCTGGCCATGCCCAATGGGGAATTCTTTTGGGAACGATTTCTAGCTTTTTTAGATCGAATGCCCATCCCGCTCTGCCTATCAAGCTAATGGGTATATTTCTTTTCTCGGAGAAAGCTGCGAGGTTTTGAGCGTCCAAAAGCGTTTGTGACCGCACACCATGGGTCATACGAAAGCTAACCAGTGCAGCCTGGTCCGCCAAGTTCTTCTTGATCACCGGATCTTCAATCTCGTCCCTGGCAATGAAGAAACGCAGGAGCCTAGCGTTGACAGGATGAAAAGATTCAGCCCGCCAGCAGGTGATAGCTGCGGCAACGATGATGCCGGTGATTGATCCTAAAGCAACTTTATTGGTGAGAAAGTCAAACCAATCCATTGATGCTTCTCCTAAAGAAGTTAGCTCGCACTAAGCCGCTCAGGCGATATCGGCCAATTGGGCGAAAATTTTAGCCATATCATCGCAAGTAACGGAGGCAGGTTAACTTATCAGTCGACGGCGTTCGGTT
>NZ_JPLE01000343.1 GCF_001010415.1 Xanthomonas pisi DSM 18956 | reverse complement strand
CCCGGGCGCGACGGAGTGTTACCGGCAACGCCCATCACGCTCGTCCGCGCCTACGTGCATCGGTTGTCTTCTGCAAAATGCAGCATTGCCGAGAATGCGCATCGCGCCGAGGTGCGCTCCTACGTGCGATCCCGTCACCTCGGCCGTCGTCGGTGGTGGGCTATCGACGGATTGCCATGCAACGCGGCGCGTCACCTAGCGTAGG
>NZ_JPLE01000342.1 GCF_001010415.1 Xanthomonas pisi DSM 18956 | reverse complement strand
AGGATTTTTAAATGTCAGGATATAATTGTCAGAATCCAAAGGAACTCAAAGATGTCATTTTAAGACGTTTAGGGGGTCCAATTATTAATGTTGAGTTAACACCCGATCAAATTTACGATTGTATCCAGCGTGCCCTAGAATTATACGGTGAATACCATTTTGATGGACTTAACAAAGGTTTTCATGTTTTTTATGTAGGGGATGATGAAGAAAAGTACAAGACTGGAGTCTTCGATTTAAGAGGTTCTAACGTATTTGCAGTAACCCGCATTTTACGCACGAATATTGGATCAATAACGTCAATGGACGGAAACGCTACATATCCATGGTTTACTGACTTTCTTTTAGGAATGGCTGGTATTAATGGCGGTATGGGGACCTCTTGCAATAGATTTTATGGACCGAACGCCTTTGGAGTTGATTTGGGGTATTTTACCCAGCTTACCAGTTACATG
>NZ_JPLE01000341.1 GCF_001010415.1 Xanthomonas pisi DSM 18956 | reverse complement strand
GAGTTAGGAGATTCACAAATGAGTACTTCAATCGCTATCGTTAAAGCTTTCATCCGTACCAATGCTTCATCTGTATACTGCGACGGCCTTGATCGTGAAGTATTATTCTCATTCATTGTCGCACAAACGGCTGACGGTTCTCGGTATATCCTTAACGATAGCGAAGTAAATCATTACTACTTCACTAAAGCTACTGGCTTTAAACGCATCGATGCTGACGTAGTATACACTAAGATGAATAAGCTGGTAGACAAGATTAACGCGAAAGGTACTATCGATTTACAGTACTGGACCGAAACCGATCCAGAAT
>NZ_JPLE01000035.1 GCF_001010415.1 Xanthomonas pisi DSM 18956 | reverse complement strand
CGGTGTCTGCCGATCGGGGGGGGGGCTTACGCATGCATCGACGGAAGCATTGGTTGGCAGCACGCCCTATGTCGAGGCACGCTGCTGCGACCTCGATTCATCGGTGATGGAACTGATGAGGCGGGTGACGGCTGTGGTTAAGGTGAGTCGTGAGGCTTTCAGGGCGAGATTTGTGGTGGTTGAAGCCCGAGCACGGGAGGCGCGCATGAATGGTTGCCTTGTACCGCTTGGTGACGGAGATCGAGAAGCAAATCATGTGATTTGGTATAGACTGGATTGCACAATCCAAAATGCGAATCGGTAAGCATTGTCGAGGCTTAAACGAAAAAAACAACATAGGAAAGATCGAGGCCACGATGAAGTTATGGCGGAGGCGTTTGACTCTGATCCAGAATACGCGATGAAACTTGCTGAGGACGTTTTGCGCGATGGCGAACAAGGAGAGATTGAAATTCTGCGTCGGCAGATCCCAATAATTCCAGAAAAATATCAAGGGCAATGATTTTAGTATCGCTCTATCAATGGTTTATTCAAGGGGGGGAAATGGCAGTTCCTGTGCACCATAGGGGTCGCAACGCATATCATTTCACATTGATACAGAATCTTGAATCAATAATTGATCACGGTATTTTTTCGACCAATCAGAAAATTGCTCGCGGCATTCTGCACGTTAACGTCGCTGAGAAAGGAATACAGAGGCGTCGAGCGCTTATGCAAGTGCCTGGAGCCAACGGGCGGTGTGTTCATGATTATGTACCATTCTATTTTGCAAAGAAAACGCCTATGCAGCAGGCGGTGCTCTATAAGAAGAACGTAGATCAGCAGTTCATCATTTACCTTTCCGTTTCGGTTTTGCTGATGGAGACAAGAGCTGGGGCCTATTACACAAGCGCGTCTGCAAATACGGACGTTCCCCCATCTTTCTTTTCTGGAAATCATCAGTCTGATCAGCTCGACCAACTAGATTGGCAAACTATCGATAACGGTCGGTGGGGATATGACGACGATGCTCAGAAGCACCGCAAAATGGCTGAGCTTTTGTTACCAGATCATGTCCCTTTGTCTGAAATTAATCAGATAGTTACATTTAATCGCAGCGTGTCTGACTGTGTTAGGCAAATTTTTCAGAACAAAGGGGTTGTTGCGCCGAACATTGTTGAGGCGGGAGGGGAGCATTATTATCTAGAGCCTGGTAATTGGAATGCTTCTTTGGTTACAGGGCCTTTTTTCCTCAAGCGTTTTGTAGATGAGGCTGTTTCTCATGTGGTCTCATTTCAGCGTCAGGTGATGCCGAAATTCCAGACCTTAAGTGACGCCTTGCGTGCTATTCGCGCTAACTTCGCGGCTATCAGAGAGCTAGAAGATATCGATGGTCTCGGCGCGAACTACGGGCCACATCGCGAAGATGTTGGCGCTCATTCTCGACGTGTTGCGGGTCTGGTGCTGAACTCACCTGAATATATTCATTTGGACCCTGTCCATCGTGAGGTCTTGGAGCTTGCAGCTTATCTCCACGATATAGGCAAAGGGCCCAAAACACGCTGGCCCAATAGCTTTATGAATAAGGCTGACGGTGAACATCCCAAAAAATCCCTGCCTATGTTGAAAAGAATTTTGACTGAGGATTTGCCTATTCTGCCACCAGATATAGTCCGAAAAATTATAATGCTGGTGACTTACGATGACCTACTGGGTGAGATCGTTGCTAAAGGTCGGGACAAAACTCAGTTGTTCGATATAATTACTTGTCCTGAAGATATCACTATGTTGGTGGCTTTGAGTAAGGCTGATATTGGTGCGTTAAGTCAAATTTGGTTGATGCAAGTCTCTGCTGGAATCGATGCCCTCAGAGTTGAGGCTCTTCAAAAATTGCAAGGTAATATTTAATGATAGAGTTTATTTCCGGAGATTTTTTCGATTTTGATGCGGATATCATGATCAATACAGTCAACTGTGTTGGTGTGATGGGTGCAGGTGTGGCGCTCGCATTTAAGAAAAGATTTCCTGAAATGTTCGATGACTATGCTGAGAAGTGTCGTTCGGGCATTATTCGCCCCGGCCTGCCTTCCGTTTGGTTGCAGAAGGATATGATCTCGAAAGACATCGAAATCATAAATTTTCCGACTAAAAATCATTGGAAGAATCCATCTGAGTATCATTATATTGATGATGGGTTGGAATGGCTTTCTAAGTATCTGGAAGATAAGAGTGGAAAAGTAGTAACTCTTCCGGCCCTAGGCTGTGGTCATGGTGGTTTGGACTGGGACAGGGTCCGATCCATGATTGCTGAGAAGCTAAAAAACTCTCCTGCGCATATATATGTCTTTGAGCCTTTCGATTCAGTGAAAGCGGGCAATGTCAAAGCTTCGGAGTCTGACTATGAGCAACTGCTTGGTTCGGTTGGGGCTGGGGTTGTTAAATATGCGTCGGACGCATACCCGGAAAAGTTGCGCATCTACACCAAGAAGGATGTGTACTACTATCCAAAACAGCAAAACAAATTTAGATACGATTTTTCAGTTGTGTGCAGCAGCAAGCCTGACTTAAGTGAGATAAATGCTATACGAAAGTTTGTTGATTTTTGCGTTCTCGAGAAGTGCAGTATTTTGTTTGGGGGGACAGCCTTCGAAAAAAAACTCGCGCTTGAACTTTCGACCCAAGGTCTAATTTGCGGCTGTTTTCTTCCATCCGGAATCTACGAGTCCATAAAAAAAGTATCGTCATCAACGCGAAAAGAAAAGCCTAATCTTCTCTCGATAGGTAATCCAGTAGTTGCCTTCGATAAGAAAGAATTTATGCCTTCTGTTTTTGCGAGGATGTATCTTTCTGAGAAGGTGGTGTTTTTCGCTAGCAAGCTTGCTTGGTTGGAAAAATATAAGAGTCAACTCAAACGGATATCTGTAGATGCGTATTACTGCGTTTCTGAAATCAGCTCACCAGAGGATATAAAGGCGGTATTAGACATTCGGGCAAAAGGATTTGACTTGGATATGCCCCTAACAAGCGTTTTCGCGGATGATATTCACAAGTCTGAGGCGGCTAAGGGAGGGGGATCGAACTCTGCTTGATCTCAGCTTAGCCAAAGTCGAGCATGGTATCGATCATGATACTTTATGCTATCGCATTCATAAGGTTCTGATTTTATCGTTTTTTATAGATTAAAATAATTGAGTGGGAGTGACGTGACGTCCTTCGGGACTGTCGGTGACGGATAAATTCCTCGACGTCCTGATTGCAACCACAATCGTCGCCTTCGCTTTGCTTGCCTGGCGCAGCCGGCTGGGCACGTCGATGAAAAGGTTGGTAGTGAGGGAGCACCGACGGCCGGTTCCTAGAAGTGCCTCCGGTTAGTGCAGCCACGTCCGGCGCGCGTCAGCACGTCCGCATCGGCCAGGCGTGGCTCCGGCAGGCCGCCAATGCGAAAGGAGCTGAGCGCGCCAACGGCATCGAACACCGCAGCTCTCATGCCTCACCTTCTGCAGGCGGGCGACCGCAAATCGCAACCACGGCGGCCTGCACGATGCCCCTCAGTTCCTCGCGCCCGCTGCCGGTGCGCGCCCGCACCGCTAACGTCTGCAGCATGGCCGACGCGACGGCGGCGGCAGATGCGGGATCGACGCCTCTGTTCAACTCATCTTTCGAGCGCTCGAAGCGCTCGCGGAAGGCAAGGTCGACACCTTCGACATAGCTTGCCGCCACAGCCCGCGTATCGGGGTCGCGAAGCGACTCGGTGACGGCCGTGCAGACGACGAAGCACCCGCGCGCTCCCATCTCCCCGGCCAGGGTGCTTTCTGCCGCAGCAAGAAAGAAGTTGCGCAGGACCTCGTGCAGCGGGCCAGCGCTGCCCATGTACTGGCGAACTCCTGTGACGGACCACGCCTTGTTTTCCTCAAGTGCGCGCAGGTAGAGCGCGTGCTTGTCGCCAAACGTCGCGTAGAGGCTAGGGCGGTTGAGTCCGGTTGCGGCAGCAAGCTCATCCAGCGAGGTGGCGGCGTAGCCATGGTTCCAGAACACATCGCGCGCACGTTCCAGCACGGTGGCCTCGTCGAATTTTCGCGGGCGTCCACGCGGCCGAGCGGGGCCTTCGGTTGTTTTATGTACCATTTCGCAAAAAATCCTTGTCGGGATGATTTATGTTCGATACAGTACAAAAACGGAGCCGGGTTGTCATGTCATCCGGCCCGCCTCGCCCACCTGCCTGTTCACAGGCAACCCATATCCACCGACCCAGTGCTCAAGGAATTGAAGATGAAGCAGTACCCTGTTTACGAGAACCCGTACGACGCCCTCCACATCGATGCCGAGACGGTCCTGCAGCTGCATGCGGTCACGCTCGGCGAGAACAGCCTGTCGGCTTACGTTTCCAGCCTTTCCCCGTACGCCGCCAAGTTGCAAGCGTATTTTCGGATCTTCGGCATCAGGCATGAGCTCGTTTCGGTGCCGGTCCCCGACGTTGGCCCACGCGGCAAAGTGCCCTTCATCACCGTCGGCGACACCCGGATTGCCGACAGCGGCCTCATCATCGACTACCTCAAGGGCACGCTCGGCGATCCCGATGCGCACCTGAGCGCGGAGCAGAAAGCGCTCGGCCAGGTGGTGCAGGGCACGCTAGAGGACCATCTCTACTGGATCATCATCTATTACGAGTTCTTCGACCAAGGCGGCTGGGACTTCCTGATGAAGACCATGGTTGGCGACCCGACCGCGCTGCCGCCCGAAATCCAGGAAGCGCTCAAGACGCGTCGGGAAGACTTCCGCAAGCGCTGCTTCGATCAAGGCGTTGCGCGCTTCACCGAAGCGGAGATCATCGACAAGGCCAAGAAAGATCTGAGCGCGATCGACGTGCTGATCGGCGACAAGCGCTTCCTGCTCGGCAATGATCGTCCCAGTTCCTATGACGCAGTGGTCTTCGGTTTCACCCAGGCGTTCTTCCAGGCGCATGGCCTGCACCCGGACATCACCGATTACGCTCGCACGCTTCCGAACCTGGGGCGCTTCATCGCCACGGTCACTGCGCAGTGGTACCCGGAGCTGAAGCTGGCCTTCCAGCCCAGCTGACTGCATCGGTTGCCTGCTGGGCGCAGCGTTCTCGGCGTCCAACCGGAAGACGATGCCGTGTTTTCGCACAGTCGCATCGATGGGCGGCATCAGCGCCCATCACGAGACCGATAACACGCTGTCGTCCTGAGTCAGGGACTGCGCCGAGCAGCTTTCAAGGCGCGCTGATGTAGTGTGGCAAGCGGCATGCGCGGTGTTGGATAACGCGCATGCTGCTCGCTCCTGCAGGGCGCCGGTCCGATCACCTGGTGCTGTCTGCAGGGCAGTAGGGCAAGCCGATGTCGCCGCGACTTCCGTCGTTTGTATCGCAGAATATGCGCACACGATGGCGAAGACGTTGCTCCTGCCGTGCTGCATCCAATCGGTCGGTGTGCCCTTGTGCAGTGGGGGCGCAAGCCATGATGGCAGGCATGTTTTTAGCCAGGCCTAATGAGCAAGCACCGAACCCGCCGGTCAAATTTCACCAATGTCCTAACCCATCGCAGGTAGTGGAATGAATCTCTGGTTTCGCCTGTTGGTCTTGTTCGTGACAAGTCTGTTCCGACCGCGGATGCACGCACGCTCGGATGTGTCGCGTCTCAGGTTGCGCGTGTTGCCGAACGACATCGATGGCAACGTCCACATGACCAATGGACGTTACTGGACGATCTTCGATCTTGGGCGGCTGGACATGGTGCTGCGCACCGGTCTGGCCAAGGTGGCGATGCGAGCGAAGTGGGCGCCGATTGTCGGTTCGGGAGCGATCCAGTTTCGAAGGGAACTCAAGCCCTTCCACGCATTCGATCTTGAAACACGGCTCATCGGCTGGAGCGGAACCCGCTTGATCGTCGAACAGCGGATTTTTACCGGGTCGGACAGAACCCTGACCGCCAGAGGGCTGCTGCTGATCGGTTTCTACGACCGAGGCAACCGAGCATTCGTGAAGGCGGAAACCGTGCTGCAGGCTATCGGCGTCGTGGATACGACATCACCGCCGCTGGGCGAGGCGGCCAATGCATTGCTGGCCACCGACGCCGCCCTCAAATCGGAGATCGACGACTGGACAGCGCTGCGCTGACCCAGCTTGATGACGAACACGCAGGCGCCGGTGCGGGCGAAACAACGCGATTGCGCATCATCGCCTGTCAGGACGTGACATAGGCCAGGACCATCCGGGAGTCCACCGTCATCGCGCGCAGCGCCCTAGACGATCGCAGGCCAGCGATCGCAGCGCAGGTGCATCTAGGGTCAACAACAGCCGATTGCATCTGCCCCGTTGTTGTTTGCCAGCGTCGCGAACACGCAAAAAAACGAGCGCCAGGCGCTCGTCAGTGTCGATCGGAATCAGGTAAGGCGATGCGTCTAAGGCCGCCGAGATCAGGTGCAGCATGGGTAACCTGCGGCGTCGCATGCAGCAGTGAGCTGAAACGATCAGCTCGCTACCGATCCCGCCTCAGCGCACGCGTGCCAATGCCGTGCGCGCGTCGGTCATGAACTTCTGCGATTCCTGCGGCGTGGCCAGATTGGCGCCGAGCTGGCTGAGTACCTGCTCGATATCGCTGGACGCTTCCCAGGCTTCGTCGCACAACATGCCGGCGATGGGGCCGAGATAGTTCAGCGCGACTTTTTCCAGGGCATCGCGTACCCGATCGTCGGGCGCGCCGGCACTGGCGTTGCCTGACGGCGCGGGTGCTGGCGCAGCGGCTGCCACCGGAGCAGCCGCTGCTGGCGCCGGTGCCACGACGGCACGCGCCGGGGCAGGGGCGCCGCCCAGATCCTGCTCGAAACCGCCCATCAACCACTGGCGCGAGTCGTCGCTCAGCAGCGATGGTTTGCCCAGTCCGGCACCGGGGTCTGCCTGGAAGCGGGCCTTCGCAGCGCCGACCATGGTGAGGCGTTGCACCGCCTCGTCATTGCGCAGCATGCGGAAGACCACTTCTTCGATCTGCCCGGCATTGAGGCGGACGATGCAGGAATGGTTTTCTTCGGTGACGACAAACAGAAAGCCGGACGCCTTCTTCAGTGCCAGCGCCCTGAGCTCGCGCAGGACCTCGATCAGCGGACGGAATTCATTGGACATGGCGTCTTCCTTGCATCATCTGGTACGAAATCGGGTGGAGCGGCTCAGCGTTTGCTGAGGCGCTCCATGGCCAACCGGACACTGTTGGACAGGCGGGAGATGGCACGCGCCAGGGTACCAATTTCATCCTTGAGGTTGACCTCTTCGATGGTGTGGTTCCACTTGCCCAGGCTCAGTTCTTCGGCCACGGTGGTCAGATGCTGGATGGGGCGCAGCACGCGGTTCCAGATCAGGGCCCACTGCAGGCCGAGCAACAGGGCGCAGACCAGCAGGCCGATGCCGGCGATCCACAGCGACTGGCGCACGATCACGCCATTGACGTCGCTCTTGGGATACGCCGAGACCAGGGTGAAGCCCCAGTCGGGCACTTCCTGCTTGGTCACGACCCAGTCGTCCGGGCTGTCCTTGACGATGCGCTCGATGGTGGCGGTGTCGGTGGTGGCACCGGTGGTGGACTGGAAGCGCAGCTTGTTCTTGCTGTCGAACACGGCAATGAAGCCGGAATCGAGCACGCGACGGCTGCTGACCACGTTCTCCAGGGCCTGGGTGTCGGCTTTGTAGCCGACGTACCAGGCGCCGATGACGCGCTTGTCGTTGCCGGCAAAGATCGGCTCGTAGCCGGTGACGTACGGGTTGCCGAGGATGTCGACCACACCGTAGAAGCTTTCGCCGTTGCGCAGCTTGGCGGCAGCCTGGCCGTTGGGGTCGAGCACGGTGCCGATGGCGCGGCTGCCGTCGTCCTTCTTGACGTTGGTGGAGATACGCACGAACTCATCGCCGGTACGCGAGAACAGCGTCGCGGTGCCTTCGTGGATGGCGGTGACGTCGTCCAGCATGGTGAAGACGTTGGCCTGCGGGCGCTGGCCCAGCAGCAGGTCGTTGGCGCTGCGGTCGGCGACGCGGATTTCGCTGCCGATGCTCGGGGCGCCCTGCGCATTGGCTTCCTTGCGCAGCTGGCGCATCGAGGAATTGACGCGGTCGAGCATCATCGAGCGGGTGACGGCGAACAAGGTCTGCAAGGACACCGACTGGCGCTCGATCGCGTCGCCGGTCTCGAACTTGACCCGGTTCGCTTCGGTAATGGCCAGAATGACCGTGAGTGCCACCACCACGACCAGCACCAAGGCCAGCACCGGCAACAGCAGGCGCACCCGCAAAGAGTGACGAAGCATCGCAATTCCCCTGAACGCGTTTAGTGATTGAATCGAGTGCCGCCGCAGCGCTGTGCGGCGGTCGGACCTAGCCGTTATCGGCTGTCAGACAAGATGCTGAAGCGGCCCCCATGCCGCTTGGCGGTGCATAAGATAGCTCAAGCCGATCGATTTGGCAGGGCGCGTCGATCGCATCGTGCGCCTTGCGTTCAAGAACGGTGGACCGGGTTACAGAGTTGGCGCTGGCGGGCGCGGTGGGCGGCGGGACGGGCGAGCCCTCCAGGGGCGGTCCATTGCGGCGCCGTCGGTGAGCCGGTCGATGCGCGCGGGGCGTCTTGGCATCCCGCCTGTCGTTGCCGCGCGCCAGCGATGAGCGGATGCAGCGGTGTTTGAACAGCGACCGACGCTTGCGATCTGCCTGGTCGCAGGCGGCTCAGGTTTCCAGCGACAGGATTCCCCGGCGCAGGGCGACGGTGACCGCATGGGTGCGATCGCGCACGCCGAGCTTGGCCAGGATGTTCTTCATATGCGCCTTGACCGTCTCTTCGGAAATGCTCAAGGCATTGCCGATCTGCTTGTTGGAGCATCCGGTGGCCACCAGGCTCAGTACCTCCGTCTCGCGGCCGGACAGCGCGTCGTCGAGCACGTGGGCGGCGATGTTTTCGGCCACCGACGCCGGAACATGCCGCCGCTGGCCGCGGCGCACGTCGCGGATGGTGTCGACCAGCTCGCGGCGCAGCGCGCTCTTGAGCAGATAGCCGCAGGCGCCGGCCTGCAGTGCGCGCACCGCACGCACATCGCCGGTATAGGTGGTCAACACGATGACCTTGGCGGCGGGGTCGACACGGCGGATGCGCTGGATGGCTTCGACGCCATCCACGCGCGGCATCTGCAGATCCATCAGCACCACGTCCGGACGCAGGCTGGCGTAGCAGGCCACGGCCTGTTCGCCGTCTTCGGCCTCGCCGACCACACGCATGTCGTGTTCGGCGGCGAGCATGGCACTGAGACCGTCGCGCAGCAGCGGATGATCGTCTACCACCAGCACGTCGGTCGGTTTGACCATCTCAGCCATTGGAGCTCTCCGTGGAGCGTGCAGGTCGAAATCGCCGCCACCAGCGCGGTGGCGTCGCATAGGCGGTGCGGGCCGGAAGCGTGATCTGGATTGCGGTGCCGCTGCCTGGACGCGACCACAACTGCATCGTGGCGCCGATGCGTTTGGCGCGTTCCTGCATGCCGGTCAGCCCCCAGTGCCCGGTGCGCGCATGCCCATGCAGCACGTCCGGATCCAGGCCGCAGCCATCGTCGCGGATGCGCAGCACGAAGTCACGTGAACCGTAGCGCAGTTCCAGCGCGATGCGCGCGGCGCCGGCATGGCGATCGGCATTGGCCAATGCTTCGCGGCCAAGCTGGAACACTTCGTCGGCCACCATCGGACGCAGCGCCACCGGGCGTCCTTCAACCGACACCTGCAGTTCGGCAGACGGCGGTGGCATGGTGGCCTCGCGTGCGCGCTGCAGTGCGGCGGCCAGATCCTGGCGCAGCGAATAACTGTCGCGCAGGCCATTGACGCGGTCGCGGCCTTCGATCAGCGCATTCTCGGCCAGGTCGACCGCCTGTTCGAGCTCCAGCCGCCGCGGGTCGTCCTGCGGCAACGAGCGGCTGGCGGCATGCAGCCGCAGGATCAGGCCCTGCGTGCCCTGCAACAAGGTGTCGTGCAACTCGCGCGCGATGCGCTCGCGTTCGCGGTAGCGCTCTTCCAGGCGTGCACGCAGGCGTCCGGCAATACGCCGGGTGCGCATGCGCCACAGCATCGCAAGCGTCAGCAGCAGCGCGAGCGCGACGCACACCTTGAATTGCCAGGTCTGCACGAAGGCCGCTTCGATGACGAAGTCCAGCGTGTCGCCGCGCGCGTTCCACACGCCATCGTTGTTGGCGGCGGCAATGCGGAAGCGGTAACGGCCGGGCGCGAGGTTGGTATAGAACGCCTCGTTACGGTTGCCGGCGTCCTGCCATTGCGCGTCCACGCCCTCCAGCCGGTAGCGGAAGCGCACGCGTTCGGGCCGGGTCAGGCTCACGGCGTCGTAGCCGATGCGCAGGCGGTGCGTCCACTTGGGCAGGCGCAGCCCGGCGGTGCGCGGGTAGGGACGGTCGTTGGCGACCACGTCGGTGATGAAGACCTCCGGCGCGGTGGGGTTGCGGTAGGTCTGTTCGGGGTTCAGCCAGGCCAGGCCCTGGTTGGTGGTGAACCACAACAGGCCGTCGTCGGCGGCGATGGCCGTGGGGACCGGTGTGGCCTGCTGAGCGACACCGGGCAACCCGTCCATGATGTCGTACAGGCGCAGCGCCGGGCTGCCCACGCCCGATTGCACGCTCTGTAGCAGCGCACGTTGAGCGATCTGCACCACGCCGCGGTTGCCGTTCAACCACAGCGTGCCGTGCCGGTCCTGCACGATGCCGGTGATGCCCTGCAGGAGCGGATTGGTCTGATCGGCCACTTGCCGGAACCGGCCGTCGGCGCCCAGCGCTGCCAGCCCGGTTTCGCCGGCGACCAGCGTGAGCGACGGGCCTTGCCAGATGGCGGTGATCGGCCCCACCGACAGGCCATTTTCTGCGCTGTAGTGCGTCACCTGCCGGCCCTGCAGCAGGCGCGCATCGCCCTTGATGGTGCCCACCCACAGGCCGCCATCGCGCGTATTGGCCAGCACCGTGCACGGGCTGTCCTGCAGATCGGGCAGCGGCTGCCAGGCGCTGCCGTCGAAAGCGTAGGGGCCGCCGGCATCCGGGCAGACCCAGGGATGGTTGCGGTTGTCCACGACGAAGGCGCGGATGGCGCCGGTCGCCAGGCCGAGCGGCAGCGCCACCGGTTGCACGCGGCCGACCTGCAGACGCAGCAAGGCGTGCTCGCCAAGCACCCAGCCGTTGGCGGTCGCCGGCACATCCAGGATGTGGTGGGACGCACCATGCTGCAAACCTTCCACGCGATCGCGGCTCAAGGCCAGCAGCCGGCCATCGCGCAGGCTGGCCAGGAGCGGGCGTGCGGCGGTGCCCGGCGCGGGATTGAAGGTCGCCACGGCCATCGCCTGGCCCGGCAGCAAGGACGCCAATGGCAACAACGCGCGATGCCGGAACCGGTTGAGGCCCAGATTGGTACCGGCCCACAGATTGCCTTCGCGGTCTTCGAGCAAGGGGCCGGCAGTGGCCGAGGTCAGGCCTTGTACGGTTCCGAAGCGTTCCAGCACCGGCGTGGGCGATGTGGGCAAGGCGATCCGGAACAGGCCATGCGCCGCGTAGTCGCTGCCCCATAGCGCGCCATCGCGCATGAACCGGATGCGCCGCGCGAACAGCCCGGGAAATTGCAGCCGGGCACGGGCCGCGGCGGGCAGCACGTGGCCCTGCGCATCGGTCAACGCAAACACGCCGCGGTACGGGTCTGCGACCCAGATCGCTCCGTCCGGACTTTCGGCCAAGGTGACGTAAAGACCCACCTGCTGGCCGCTGGGTTCGAAGCGTTTGGCGCCAGGCCGCAACGACAGAATCTGGGTGCCGTCGCTGACCCAGAGCGTGCCGCGCACATCGCGCAGCAGCCAATGCGCGCGCTCGGCGGTGTAGCCCCAGTCGGCGCCTGCACGCTGCCAGCGCTGCCCATCGAACCAGCACAAACCGCCATCGATGGCAGCCCACCAGCGCCCACTGCCATCGTGCTCGATGCGGAACACCATGCCGGCGGGCACGTCCTTGCCCGGGCTGAAGTGCGTCAGGTGCCCGTCGGCAACGCGATCGATGCCGGCGTTGAAGTAGCCGATCCAGGCGGTATCGTCCGGCGCCAGCGCAAGCGTGGTCATGTTGTGCGACGCATAGGCCTCGCCATCCGGCGCCGCCTGCCGCGCGAAACGGTCGCCATCGAACTGAAACAGGCCAAATCCGGTCGCCAGCCACAATGGCCCGGCCTCGGCTTGCTGGATATCCCAGATATCGGCCGGTGCGCCGCGCTCGGTGCTCCAGGCGGTGTGGTGGAATTGCAGCAGCCCCGCACGCGTTGCGGCGATGCCTTGGGCGTACACGGGATTGCACGGCCACCCGCAACTGCACATCACAACGATCACCGCCGCGCACAGGCGCCAGAGCAGGTGGAATCGGATGGGGGGCTCGCGCGGCATTGCAGCATTGTCGGGCGAGATCGGGGCCAAGCACCACCACCTCTTTCGGGGGAGGCAGGTCGGGCAGGAAATCGGCTACGCATGGACCGGCATGTTGCGTGGGGTGCGTGCGTGTCGCTGCGATGCAGTGTGCGCCGAGCTGGATGCCAGCGGTGGGTTGCAGCAGTAATGACGCTGCCTTGCAGCGTGTCATTCGTGCGCTGGCGTCCGCTTGGTTTGCGTGCGTTGTGGATGCCGGCTTGGACACTGCAAAGCGCGACAGAAACGACGGCGCGGTATCGCCGCTGCGTCGGCGTGCAGGCGCGATGCATGCCATGACGATGCACCCGTGCGATCCCATGCGTGCTTGTGGCAGCACGCATGCCGCTCACCCGAAAGAGTGAGCGATCGGCCTCACCATCAGGGGTGAGGCGATCGGCAGGTTCGCCCCACCATGGCGCCATTCCCCGCCGGAGACACCACATGGCACGTCTGACTGCCGCCGGTCGCCCCGATCTGCATGCAGGCAACACCAACGCACTGTACGCCCCGCGCGCACGTGCCGTGGCCAGAGCGCTGCAGTACATCGACACGCATCTGTACGAGCCCATCGGCGTGACGCAACTGGCCGGCGCCGCCTGCATGAGCCGCTTCCATTTTGCGCGCGTGTTTCGCGATGCGCTGGGCGCCAGCCCGATGGAGTATCTGCGTCGTCGTCGCCTCGAACGCGCCCAGGCCATGCTGCGTGAAGGCCGCCACACCATCAGCCAGATCGCCACCGATCTGTGTTTCTTCGATCAAAGCCATTTCGTCCGCAGCTTTCGCAACGCCACTGGCTGCACGCCGGCGCGCTTTGCCGCGCAAGTGGCGAACGATCCCTGCGCCGCGCGCCCCCAGCCGCGTGCGCATCGGCACATCGCCGGTTCTTTTTCATCCTCCCTGGAGCATCACGCATGACCACCGCCACCGCCGTCCCCGGTAAGTCCCTGTTGTCGCCCGGCGATCACGCGCTGATCCTGATCGACCATCAATCGCAGATGGCGTTCGCCACGCATACCATCGACATCTCGGCGCTGCGCAACAACGTGTCGCTGATTGCCAAGGGCGCCAAAGGCTTCAAGGTGCCGGTGATCTTGACCACCGTTGCAGAGAAGTCGTTCTCCGGCCCGCTGTTTCCCGAGCTGCCGGAGATCTTTGCCGGCGAACCGGTGTTCGATCGCACCAGCATGAATGCCTGGGAAGACCAGGGTGTGATCGATCGCGTCAACGCCATCGGCAAGCAGCGTCTGGTGATTGCTGGGCTGTGGACCAGCGTCTGCATCGTCGGCCCGACGCTGTCGGCGATCGAGCAGGGGTTCGAGGTCTACGTCATCACCGATGCCTGCGGCGATGTCAGCGACGAAGCGCACGAGCGCGCGGTGACGCGGATGGTGCAGGCCGGCGCCGCGCCCATCACCAGCGTGCAGTACCTGCTGGAACTGCAGCGCGACTGGGCACGCAGCGACACCTACGACCTCACCACCGGCATCGCGCGTGCGCATGCGGGCGGCTACGGCATCGGCATTCAGTACGCCAAGACCATGTTCGGCGCGCAGGAAGGCGGGCATTGAACGCATCGGCACCACGCGGCAACGCCGGCCTTGCAGCGGCATTGCTGATGCTGCGCATCGCCGGCGGCGGGTTCCTGCTACCGCATGGCCTGGGCAAGTTGCCGGGATGGTTTGGTGGACCGGGACTGGCTGGATTTGCCGCTGAATTACAGCAATTCGGCTTTCCGTCTGCGCAACCGTTGCCGTTGCTGCTGGCCTTGGTGCAGACGCTCTCGGGGCTGGCGGTGTTACTGGGGCTGTGGACGCGCGTCAGTGCAGCGCTGGCGGCGGTGTTCATCGCCACCACCGTCGTGGTGGCCGTGCCCAAGGGCTGGTTCTGGATGCACGGCGGGATGGAATACCCGCTGATGTGGCTGCTGGTGTTGCTGGGGCTGGTTGCCGCTGGCGGTGGCGCATGGTCGCTGGATGGGCTGCGCAGGCGTGGTGCGGCATGAGCGGCTTACCGAATGATCACGATGCCGGGCGGCGCCTGTGGATGCAGGGCGCCGCTGCCGGTCTTGCGTTGGGCGCCTTGCCCGGCGCTTCGTCTGCTTCAGGGAAGTCTCCGATGGTCGATCTTGTCGTTCGCAACGCACGCATCACCACCCTCGATCCACGTCAGCCCAGCGCCACCGCCATTGCAGTGGCCGATGGACGCATCGTGGCGGTGGGCGACGAGGCGCAGATCATGGCGCTGGCAGCTGGCGCCCGCAGCATCGATGCGCAAGGCCGACGCCTGTTGCCCGGCCTCAATGACAGCCACACCCATCTGATTCGCGGCGGGCTCAACTACAACCTGGAGCTGCGCTGGGATGGCGTGCGCTCGCTTGCCGATGCGATGGCGATGTTGAAGGCGCAGGTCGACCGCACCCCAGCGCCGCAATGGGTGCGTGTGGTCGGCGGATTCACCGCGCATCAGTTCGTCGAAAAGCGCTTGCCGACCCTGGACGAGATCAATGCCATCGCACCGGAGACACCGGTATTTTTGCTGCATCTGTACGACCGCGCCCTGCTGAACCGCGCGGCCTTGCGCGCTTGCGGCTACGACAAGACCACGCCGGATCCGCCAGGCGGACGCATCGAGCGCGACAAGCTGGGCAACCCCACCGGCTTGCTGCTGGCCAAGCCAAATGCCCTGATTCTCTACGCCAGCCTGGCCAAGGGCCCGCGACTGCCGTTGGAGTATCAGGCCAATTCCACACGCCATTTCATGCGCGAACTCAACCGGCTGGGGATCACCTCGGTGATCGATGCCGGCGGCGGTTTCCAGAATTATCCGGAGGACTACCAGGTCATCGAACAGTTGCACGCGGCCGACCAGTTGAGCGTGCGCATCGCCTACAACCTGTTCACCCAGAACAAGGGCAAGGAAGTCGACGACTTCCGCGGCTGGACCGAGATGCTGCCGGTGCGCAAGGGCGACGATCTGCTGCGGCACAACGGCGCCGGCGAAATGCTGGTGTTTTCGGCGGCGGATTTCGAGCAGTTCAGCGAGCCGCGCCCGGAGCTGCCGCCGGAACTGGAGCCCGAGCTGGAGCAGGTGGTGCGGTTGCTGGTCGAAAAGCGTTGGCCATTCCGTATCCATGCCACCTACGACGAAAGCATCGGACGCATTCTCGATGTGTACGAAAAGGTCAATGCCGACATTCCGTTCGATGGCCTGCATTGGTTCGTCGATCACGCCGAAACCATCACGCCACGCAATATCGACCGCATTCGCACCTTGAACGGCGGTATCGCCGTGCAGCACCGCATGGCGTATCAGGGCGAAGCGTTTGTCGAGCGCTACGGCGTACAGGCTGCGCGGCACACGCCACCGGTGCGCCGCATGTTGGCCGCCGGCGTGCCGGTGGGCGCCGGCACCGATGCGACGCGCGTGGCCAGTTACAACCCGTGGGTGGCGCTGTCGTGGCTGGTCACCGGACGTACGGTGGGCGGTCTGGCGTTGTACGGGGAAGAGAACCTGCTCGACCGTGAGCAGGCGTTGCGGCTATGGACGCAGGGCAGCGCGTGGTTCTCCGGCGACGAGGGCCACAAGGGCACGCTGGCGGCGGGGCAACTGGCCGATTTCATCGTGTTGTCCGACGATTACTTCCGCGTCGACGATGCCGCCATTGCCGACATCACCAGCGTGCTGACCGTGCTGGGTGGGCGCGTCGTCCATGGCGACGGCGACTTCGCCGCACTGGCGCCCACCTTGCCGCCGGCGATGCCGGACTGGTCGCCGGTCAACCGGTTCGGCGGCTATCACGTGGGTGGTGCGGTCAGCGGGCTTGCCAGCGCCACGCACACGCATGGCCATGGCTGTCGCGCGCACGGACCGCATGGACATGCAGCGCAGCATGCCGCGCCCAGCGATGATCTGCGCGGCTTCTGGGGCGCATTGGGTTGCGCGTGTTTCGCGTTCTGAGATCGGCACTACAGCGATGCGCCTGCCGGCGCATCCTGGCCCGTCACCTTGTTTGTTTCACCCCGTCCACTGGAGCCTTGCCGCGATGACTTCTTCTGCCGCACCCGCCGATAGCGGTGCCTGGGCGCCGCTGCGCGAGCCGATCTTTCGTGCCTTATGGCTGGCCATCCTAGGCAGCAACATCGGCACCTGGATCAACGATGTCGCCGCGTCCTGGGTGATGGCCGAACAGACGGGTTCGCCGTTGATGGTGGCGGCGGTGCAGTCGGCCACCACCTTGCCGGTGGTGCTGTTCGCACTGGTGGCCGGCACGCTGGCCGACATCGTCGACCGCCGCCGCTACCTGATGCTCACCCAGGGCTGGATGTTGCTGGTGGCCGCAGCCTTGGCCTTGCTATCGCATCTGCAATTGCTCACCCCGTGGGTACTGGTGGCATTGACCTTTGCGATGGGCATGGGCGCGGCAATGGCGATGCCTGCGCAGGCGGCAATCGTGTCGGAACTGGTGCCGCGGCCGATGCTGGCCTCGGCGGTGGCGCTCAATTCGATCGGCATGAACATCGCCCGCTCGATCGGCCCGGCGGTTGGCGGTTTGATCGTGGCGCAATTCGGGCCGCCGTGGGCATTCTTGCTCAATGGCGTGACCTTCGGTCTGATGCTGCTGGTGTTGTGGCGTTGGCGTCGCGATGCGCATGTCTCCGCATTGCCGCCGGAGAGCTTCGGCGCGGGCCTGCGTGCCGGTCTGCGCTACGCGGCACGCGCCGGGCGCTTGCAGGCGGTACTGATCAAGGCCGCCGGGTTCTTCCTGTTCGCCAGCGCGTTGACCGCTTTGCTGCCGTTGGTGGTCCGTCGCGACATGCAGTTGGGTGCCGGCAGCTACGGCATCTTGCTTGGCTGCATCGGCATCGGTGCGATCAGTGGGGCGTTGCTGTTGCCACGCCTGCGTGCGCGCTACGACCGCGACCTGCTGGTGTTCGTGGCCACCCTCGTGTGCGCCGCCTCGTTGCTGGGGCTGGCATTGTCGCGTCAGATCGGCGTGCTGTGCGTGGTGATGGTGGTCAACGGCCTGGCCTGGATCACCGTGCTGTCGTCCTTGCAGATCGCCGCGCAAACGGCGGTGCCTGCCTGGGTGCGCGCACGCGCATTGTCGCTGTACATCGTGGTGTTTTCCGCGGGTATGGCGGCCGGCTCGCTGGTCTGGGGCGCGTTGGCGCAGCGCACCTCGATCGCGACCGCCCTGCAGATTGCCGCCGTTGGCGCGGTGATCGCGGCGCTGCTGGTCAAGCGCGCACGCATTGCCGGCACCGAACAGCTGGATCTCGTCCCCGGCGGGCATTGGCCCGTGCCGGCGCAGTCGGATGCGGTCGAACACGATCGCGGCCCGGTGCTGGTGACGGTCGAATACCGCATCGCTGCCGACGCGCGCGTGACCTTCCTGCAGCTGATGACGCAACTGGGCAACGCGCGGCGTCGTGATGGTGCGGTGGTCTGGGGTATCGCCGAAGACGCGGCAACACCCGGCGTGCAACTGGAATACTTCATCGTCGCCTCGTGGCTGGAACATCTGCGCCAGCACGAGCGCGTCACCGGCGACGACCGCCAGCTGCAGGAGCAGATCCGTGCCCTGCATCAAGGCGAGCGCGCGCCGGTGGTCCGCCATTTCGTCGGTGGCGGCGGTGTGGCGGTGCCGCCGCATGCGCATGCCGATATCTGAGAACTTCATCAGCGCGACGCTCCCGATCGGCCCGGTGCTGAAATGGATGTCGCTTTCTGCTGCCAGGTCGGCCACGCCTGCCGCGCGTGAGGCCGGTTGCCGGCGCTGGCAATGACCTGAGCGAACGCAATGCTGGAGCGCCTGCTGGCCCAACGGACGGGGCGCAACCTGCTTGCTGGCAGCGGCCCGATCGGCCGCACGGTTAGCCAGGGCAGCGCACGTGTCCTTCACCGCTCGGCGTATTGCTTGCGCTGCCGATCGACATTGGCTGCGACTGCCTGACCTGCCATTGCCGGCACTGCCTTAGCTGAGCGTCGCGTTGCCGGTGGTCGTGCTGCATGGCGGCTTCTTGCGGGCACTGGCTGCTGCGCTCACCGGTGGCTGGCCGATCCATGCCTGAAGCTGGTCCGTTGCGCGGTGTTGCGACCACGCTGCGAAGGTGCACCGTCGCCATCCCGCTTGCTGGTTCGGCATCCTTGCGAGCACGGCGTGGGTCCAAGCTCGCCTGCAGGAGGCGCATTGGGGCGCCACTGGCAACAGGCCTGTCGACGCTGAGACAGCCAGCCCGATCACAACGGATCTGCGCGCAGCAAAGCAACGCGCACCAAAACAAAAGGCCGGCTCTCACGAGCCGGCCTTTGTCTTAGGCAGTGAAGCAAGAATCAGCGCTTGGCGAAGGCCAGCAGATCCTTGTTGAACTGATCGGCATGGGTGATGGTCAACCCGTGCGGCGCGCCAGCGTAGATCTTCAGTTCGGCGTTGCTGATGATCTTGGCCGACAACTTGCCCGATGCATCGATCGGCACGATCTGGTCGTCGTCGCCATGCACCACCAGCGCCGGCACGTCGATCTTCTTCAGGTCGGCGGTGTAATCGACCTCGGAGAATTCCTTGATGCAGTCGTACTGCCCCTTGTGGCCGCCCAGCATGCCCTGCAGCCAGAACGCATCGCGCATGCCCTGGGTGACGGTGTTGCCGTCACGGTTGGCACCGAAGAACGGCGTGGTCAGGTCCTGATAGAACTGCGAACGGTCCTTGGCAACGCCATCGCGGATGCCGTCGAACACGCTCATCGGCAGGCCGCCCGGATTGGTTGGGCTCTTGACCATCTGCGGCGGCACTGCACCGACCAATACCACCTTGGCCACGCGCTTGCTGCCATGGCGGCCGACGTAATGGGCCACTTCGCCACCGCCGGTGGAATGGCCGACCAGGATCGCGTCCTTCAGGTCCAGTGCGTCGATCACTGCAGCCAGATCGTCCGCATAGGTGTCCATGTCGTTACCATCCCAGGTCTGCGACGAGCGGCCATGGCTGCGGCGATCGTGTGCGATCACGCGGTAGCCGTGCTGGCCCATGAACAGCATTTGCGGGTCCCAGGCATCGCCGCTGAGCGGCCAGCCATGTGCGAAGACGACCGGCTGGCCCTTGCCCCAATCCTTGTAGAAGATGTTGGCGCCGTCGGGGCGTTTGACGAAATTGGACATCGGGTTGACTCCGTGAGTGGACGAGTGGGGTGAGGTGGCGGCGGGGGCGCGTGCGGGAGGTGCGGCAGTGGCGAACGCGGGTAGCGACAACGCTGCCACGGCGACCGTGCCGGTGATGAGAAAGCTGCGGCGTCCGGCGTCGGCCGGATGCGCCTCGAACGGATCCATAAACACTCCTGGGGCGAGGGGCATGCAGCCCGGCGATGGCACGATGCGAGCGCATCGTGCTTGCATGGGCCTGCGCCACGCAGTGCGACGCAGGCCACGGGCGTGCCGGTGCATGCGGGCAGTAGACCGCCTGCGTTGCAGCGCAGATTGCATCTGCGTGCGCTCTACAGCGGTTATCCCCAGTGTTGCGGATCAGCTCGTTCGCTGCAGTCGATGCGCGGTTGTGGATCGTCCAGGCATCCACGTCGCACGAACGCAATGCAGCGCCGATCAAAGCCCCTCCGTGCATCGCTGCCTGGTTCCGCAGCGCGCGCCGATGCCGTATCGCATCGACCACGCCGGTTGTGCCCGTCACTCAGTGCAGCGCGGTGTCCCACAGCAGCTTGCCGTTCAAGACAACGATCACTGCTGCAATCACCCAGGCCATGCGTACCAGCCAGGCCGGGGCCACCAGCTTGCCCATCAGGGTTCGGTCCGAGACAAAGCGCACCAGCGGGATCACCGCAAACGGCAATTGCATCGACAGCACGACCTGGCTCAACACCAACAGCCGCGCAGTGCCGGCCTCGCCGTACAACCAGGTCACCACCACCACCGGCACGATGGCGATGCCGCGGGTGAGCAAGCGGCGCACCCACGGCGGCAAGCGCAATTGCAAAAAGCCTTCCATCACGATCTGTCCGGCCAACGTCGCGGTGACCGTCGAGTTGACGCCGGAGGCGAGCAGGGCGACCGCAAACAACGTCGAGGCCAGCCCCACGCCCAGCATCGGCGCGAGCAGGGCATGCGCCTGTTCGATCTCCTGCACATCGGTGCGGCCCTGCGCATGGAACACCGCTGCGGCCAGAATCAGGATCGACGCGTTGATGAACAACGCGAACATCAGCGCCACGGTGCTGTCGGTCACCGCCCAGCGCAGCGCCGAGCGACGTCCGTCGTCGGTGCGCGGATAGGCGCGCGTCTGCACGATCGACGAATGCAAATACAGGTTATGCGGCATCACGGTGGCGCCGATGATGCCGATGGCCAGATACAGCGCCTGCGGATCGGTGACCACCTGCGCACGCGGAATGAAGCCGCCCAGCACTGCCGCGATCGGCGGTGCCGCCAGTGCGATCTGGATGCCGAAGCACACGAAGATGATCAGCAGCAACGCCATCACAAACGCTTCCAGTGCACGGAAGCCGCGATTCATCAGCAACAGCACCAGCACCACATCGATCGCAGTGATGATCGCGCCCACGGTGAGCGGAATACCGAACAACAGCTTCAACGCGATCGCGGTGCCGATCACTTCGGCAAGATCGCAGGCGATGATCGCCAGCTCGCACAGCACCCAGAGCGCCAGGTTCACGCCACGCGGGTAGCGCGCGCGGCAGGCCTGCGCCAGATCCAGCCCGGTGGCGATGCCCAACCGCGCCGACAGGCTCTGCAACACGATCGCCATGACATTGGACAGCAGGATCACCGACAGCAACAGATAGCCGAACTGCGAGCCGCCGGCCAGATCGGTCGCCCAGTTGCCCGGATCCATGTAACCCACCGACACCATGTAGCCGGGGCCCAGAAATGCGAGCAGACGGAACCACCAATGGCCGTTCCTGGGCACGGCCACACTGCCGTGATGGTCGCCCAACCCGCCGTTGCTGGAGGCGGACGAACGTGCGGGGGGAAGGATGTCGGCGGACATGCAGGGCAGGGGGCGAGGGCGGTCGTAGGGATGATATAGCAAGTGCTATGCTGTTGAGCATTGGCAAACTCAATCGTATTGATCGGCCGCGTGCTTCACACTACGCACCCGGCACCGATGCCGGACGCGACGACGAGGATGCGGGTGGGCAAGAGCGAAAAGCTGGCGGCGGCTGCGCCGTCCCTGATCGATGCGCAGGTGCATATGGAGAGCTTCCGCCAGGTGCGCGAAGCGCGCCGCGCCGAGCTGGTCGAGGACTATGTGGAGCTGATCTCCGATCTATTGGTCGACGGCGGCGAGGCCCGTCAGGTCGATATCGCCGCGCGCCTGGGCGTGGCGCAGCCCACCGTGGCCAAGATGCTCAAGCGCCTGGTCCGCGACGGCTGGGTGGTACAGCGCCCGTACCGCGGCGTGTTCCTGACCCCCGCCGGCGAGGCATTGGCAGCCTCCAGCCGCCAGCGGCATCAGATCGTCGAGCGCTTCCTGCTCGCACTGGGCATCGACGAAGCCACCGCCCGTCGCGATGCGGAAGGCATCGAACACCATGTCAGCGAGGCCACCGTTGCCGCGTTCGCCGCGTTTCTCGATCGCCAGGGCGGTCCGGCCACGTGAGTGCGCCGGCCGCACCGCTGGTCGATACGTCGCAGGCGGCCATCGATACGCACTGGATGCAGCACGCCCTGCAGCTGGCCGAGCGTGCCGAACGCGACTATGACGAAATCCCGGTCGGGGCGGTGCTGATCGACACCGATGGCAACGTGCTGGGCGAGGGCTGGAACTACAACATCGCCAGCCACGACCCCAGCGCGCATGCCGAGATCATGGCCATGCGCGAAGGCGGGCGCCGCCTGGCCAATCACCGCCTGATCGGCTGCACGCTCTACGTCACGCTGGAGCCGTGCGCGATGTGCGCCATGGCCATGATCCATGCGCGCATCGCCCGCGTGGTGTTCGCCGCCAGCGACCCCAAGACCGGCGCCTGCGGCAGTGTGTTCGACCTGTTGGCCTACCCGCGTCACAACCATCGCGTGCAGGTGGCGGGCGGCGTGCTGGCGGCAGAGGCAAGCCTGCGGCTGACCAATTATTTTCGCGCCAAGCGTGGCAAGCCGCCGCTCGTGCCCTGAGCGGCACGGCCGCGGTATGATGCGCGCCCTTTCAGTACCCCGGCCGGCAACGGCCTCCACAGGACGGTGATATGGCAGACAACGTTGCGGGCAACGACCGACTGATCTGGATCGATCTGGAAATGACCGGCCTGGATACCGATCGCGATTCGATCATCGAGATCGCCACCATCGTGACCGATGCGCAGTTGAACGTGCTTGCCGAAGGGCCGGAACTGGCCATCGCCCACCCGCTGGCCACCCTGGAAGCGATGGACGAGTGGAACCGCAACCAGCACCGTCGCTCGGGCCTGTGGCAACGCGTGCTCGACAGCCAGGTCACCCATGCACAGGCCGAAGCGCAGACGGTGGCGTTTCTGGGCGAGTGGATCCGCGCCGGCGCCTCGCCGATGTGCGGCAACTCGATCTGCCAGGACCGCCGCTTCCTGCATCGCCAGATGTCGCGCCTGGAGCGTTATTTCCACTACCGCAATCTCGACGTGTCCACCATCAAGGAGCTGGCGCGCCGCTGGGCGCCGACGGTGGCAAATGGTTTTGCCAAGAGCTCGGCGCACACCGCATTGAGCGATGTGCGCGATTCCATCGACGAACTACGTCACTACCGCCAGTTCATGGGTGCACTCGGCGGCGATACCGCTGTGGGTGTGGAAGGCTGAGAAACTGCCGGCGTGTGTTCCGCAGTCTGGGCGTGCGGTGGCTTGAGGCGTCCAGCAATCTTGATGTGTCCAGCGCGCCATTGAAGCGCCTGTCAACGTCACTTGGTTGCAAGGCTTGCAAACACGACTCCGAGCAATCCATACGAATAAAACAGGCCGCATCGTCCGATGCGGCCTGTTTGTTTTCTACTGCGGGATTGCCTGTCTCGCCGCATCAACGCGCCAACGAAGGTCCCTTGTTCAGATCGCCATCATCGGTAATGCCTTTGAGCAACAGATCGGAGATCGGCTTGCCGTCGGCATCGTGGTGATACACATGCAGGTCGCGCTGCGGATACGGAATGTTCAGCCCGTTTTCCAGCAGTTGGTTGCGGATCTGCTCCAATGTGGTGCTCTTGGCGGCGCCGAAATTGCCGTTGGTGGCGTAGGCGAACAGCATCAGGTCCACCGTGCTCTCGCCCAGGTTGGTGACCTGCACGAACGGCGCCGGCGCATCCAGGATGTTCGGATTGTCCTTGGCGATCTGCAGCAGCAGTTGCTGTGCCTTCTTCAGATCGTCGCCATATCCCACGCCAACGGTCACTTCCAGGCGACGGTTGGGCAGGGTGCTGTAGTTGACGATGGGCGCGGTGGTGATTGTGCTGTTGGGCAGGGTGATCATGCGTTCGTCGAAGCTACGCAGCCGGGTCTGGAAGATCCGGATCTCGTCCACGATGCCTTCCTGGCCGGCGATCACCACGTGGTCGCCGTCGCGCATCGGCCGCAGCACGATCAGCATCACGCCGGCGGCGATGTTGGATAGCGAATCCTTCAACGCCAGGCCGACGGCCAGACCGGCCGCACCCAGTACCGCGATCAGCGAGGTCGGCGGCACGCCGATCTTGCTCAGCGCGCTGACGAATACCAGCACCAGCAGCAACGCATACGACACGTTGCGCAGGAAGTTGGTCAGCGTGATCTCGATGCGGGCGCGGGTCAGCGCACGGTGCAGCCACTGGCTGAGTTGCTTGGCCAGCCACATGCCGACCACCAAAATCAGCAGCGCCAGCCCCCAGTTGAGCGCGTATTGCGCCCAGGGGATGTTGGCCCAGTTGAACGCGGGCTCCGCCGCCTTGGCTGCCGCCGGCTTCGCAGCGACTGCTCCCGCAGCCGCTGCCAACAAAGCACCCACCATTCCGGTCAGCCCTCGCTCTTGAGCTTGGCCAGACGCAGCCAGGTATCGACCACGGTGTCGGGATTCAGCGACACCGATTCGATGCCTTCCTGCATCAACCACTCGGCCAGCTCCGGATGATCCGACGGCCCCTGGCCGCAGATGCCCACGTACTTGCCCTTGGCGCGCGCCGACTTGATCGCCATCGACAGCAGCTTCTTGACCGCCGGGTTCCGCTCGTCGAACAGGTGCGCCACGATCGAAGAATCGCGGTCCAGGCCCAGGGTCAGCTGGGTCAGGTCGTTGGAGCCGATCGAGAAACCGTCGAAGATCTCCAGGAACTCGTCGGCCAGCAGCGCGTTGGACGGCAGCTCGCACATCATGATGATCTTCAGCCCGTTCTCGCCCTGCTTGAGCCCGTTCTGCTCCAGCACCTCGATCACCTTGCGGCCTTCTTCCAGCGTGCGCACGAACGGGATCATCACCCAGAGGTTGTCCAGGCCCATCTCGTTACGCACCTTCAGCACCGCCTTGCACTCCAGCGCAAACGCCTTGGTGAAGGACGGGTCGACATAGCGGCTGGCGCCACGGAAGCCGATCATCGGGTTCTCTTCGTGCGGCTCGTAACGCGAGCCGCCGATCAGGTTGGCGTACTCGTTGGACTTGAAGTCCGACAGGCGCACGATCACCGTGTTCGGCGCCACCGACGCAGTCAGCGTCGCGATGCCTTCGGCCAGACGGTTGACGTAGAAGCTGACCGGATCGCCATAACCGGCGATCTTGGCGTCGATCTTCTTGCGGACGTCGGCATCCTGCTTGTCGTATTCCAGCAGCGCATTGGGATGGATGCCGATATGCGCGGCAATGATCATTTCCAGACGTGCCAGGCCGATACCGGCATTAGGCAGCTGCCCGAAGTCGAAGGCGCGCTCCGGGTTGGCCACGTTCATCATGATCTTGAGCGGGGCAGGCGGCATGTTGCCCAGGTCGGTGGTGGTGCGCTCGAACGGCAGCAGGCCGTCGTAGATGAAGCCGGTGTCGCCTTCGGCGCAGCTCACCGTCACTTCCTGACCATCGCTGATCACATCGGTGGCATTGCCCGAGCCGACCACGGCCGGCACGCCGAGTTCGCGCGCGATGATCGCCGCGTGGCAGGTGCGGCCGCCGCGGTTGGTGACGATGGCCGACGCGCGCTTCATCACCGGCTCCCAATCGGGATCGGTCATGTCCGCAATCAGCACATCGCCCGCCTGCACGCGATTCATGTCGTCCAGCGAGCGCACCACGCGTGCGACGCCGCTACCGATCTTGGCGCCGACCGCGCGGCCTTCGACCAGGATCTTGGCGTCCTTGGCTTCCAGCGAGAAGCGCTCGATCTGGGTGGCGTGGCTGCGCGACTTCACCGTTTCCGGTCGCGCCTGCACGATAAACAGCTTGCCGCTCACGCCGTCCTTGGCCCACTCGATATCCATCGGGCGGCCGTAATGCTTTTCGATCACCAGCGCCTGCTTGGAAAGCTCCTGCACGTCTTCGTCGCTGATCGAGAAGGTATTGCGCAGTTCCACCGGCGTGTCTTCGGTACGCACGCGCTCGCCGGGCACATCCGAGTACACCATGCGGATCGCCTTGCTGCCGAGCGAGCGGCGCAGGATGGCCGGCTTGCCTGCACTGAGCGTGGGCTTGTAGACGTAGAACTCGTCCGGGTTGACCGCGCCCTGCACGACCACTTCGCCCAGACCGAAGCTGGAGGTGACGAACACCACGTCGCGGAAGCCGGACTCGGTGTCGAGCGTGAACAACACGCCAGCCGCACCCACGCCCGAGCGCACCATCAGCTGCACGCCCGCCGACAGGAACACGTCTTCGTGCTTGAAGCCATGGTGCACGCGGTAGGCAATCGCGCGGTCGTTGTAGAGGCTGGCGAACACTTCCTTGACCTTGTGCACGACATCGTCGGCGCCGGTCACATTGAGAAAGGTTTCCTGCTGGCCTGCGAACGAGGCATCGGGCAGGTCTTCTGCGGTGGCAGAAGAACGCACTGCCACCGCGACGCCGCCGCCACCATTTTCTGCGCACAGCTGCGCATAGGCGGTGCGGATGTCGCGGTCCAGTTCCGGCTGCAGCGGGGCATCGATCACCCAGCCGCGGATTTCCTTGCCGGCCGCGGTGAGTGCGGTGACGTCTTCGACGTCCAGCGTCGCGAGCTTGTCGAAAATGCGCTTGGACAGATCGTTGTGCGCGATGAAGTCCTTGAACGCTTCGGCAGTGGTCGCATATCCACCGGGAACCGAAACGCCCAGCCCGGCCAGGTTGCCGATCATCTCGCCGAGCGAGGAGTTCTTACCGCCTACGCGGGCCAGGTCGGCCAGGCGTAGCTCATGCAACCACAGGATATTCTCGTTCAAGCGCGATGCTCCGTAAGGCCATCGCCCGAGCGGGCTGAATGGCCGCGACCGTAGGAAGAAGCCGCTATGATGCAGTGCACAGCGGAGCCTGCACAAGCATGAACCCGTAACTTTTGGACACCAGTTCAAAGAGGTGGTCTTGATGTCAACAATTCGGCCGGTGTTTTACGTCTCCGATGGAACCGGTATCACCGCTGAAACGATTGGGCATAGCCTGCTCACCCAATTCAGTGGATTCAACTTCGTCACCGACCGCATGTCGTTCATTGACGATGCAGAAAAAGCACGCGATGCCGCGCTGCGGGTGCGCGCTGCCGGCGAGCGTTACCAGGTGCGCCCGGTGGTGGTCAATTCCTGCGTCGATCCGCAGCTGAGCATGATCCTGGCCGAAAGCGGCGCGCTGATGCTGGATGTGTTTGCGCCCTTCATCGAGCCGCTGGAGCGCGAGCTCAACGCGCCGCGACATTCGCGCGTGGGCCGCGCGCACGGCATGGTCGATTTCGAGACCTATCACCGACGCATCAATGCGATGAACTTCGCGTTGAGCCACGACGATGGCATTGCCCTCAACTATGACGAGGCCGATGTGATTCTGGTGGCGGTATCGCGTGCCGGCAAAACGCCAACGTGCATCTATCTGGCCTTGCATTACGGCATCCGCGCAGCCAACTATCCGTTGACCGAAGAGGATCTGGAGAACGAGCACCTGCCGCCGCGGTTGCGCAACTACCGCAACAAGTTGTTCGGCCTGACCATCGACCCGGAGCGTCTGCAGCAGATCCGCCAGGAGCGTCGCGCCAACTCGCGCTACAGCGCGGCAGAGACCTGCCGACGCGAGGTGGCAACCGCCGAGCGCATGTTCCAGATGGAGCGCATTCCCACGCTCAGTACCACCAATACGTCGATCGAGGAAATCTCCAGCAAGGTGTTGTCGACCCTGGGGCTGCAGCGCGAGATGTTCTGAGGCCGGGATGGGTGGGACGGGATTTGGGATTGGGCAGGCACGCGGCGCGTTCGCAATCCGGATGCTGCCGCGATTGGTCGGACGGCCTGGCAGCGCAAGGGACATCAAGCGGGCGGGGCAGTGCTCCGCCAAGGTAGGCCTGACATTGGGCTCTCGTCAATGCTGCCCGTGCGGCAGCGCAGCGTGTAGGATCGGTGCATGGCCCAAGCATTGAGCAAACTCGAAATCATCCCCCGTCTGAGCCGGTTCGGCTGGCTGATGGGGTTGTACGCAGAAAACTTCCAGCATCTCACCCGTCTGTTTGCGCCGGCCGATCTGGCGCCTGGGTCGTATGTGTCGTCGATCGGGGATGGGTTGAACCTGCGGCTGGACGTGATCGAATGCCATCGCTATACCGTCGAGCTGCGCCTGACCTACGATCTGTGCGACCCGGTGACCGGTGAGCCGGACCCGTCTGCCTATGTGCGTCTGTACCGCGATGCACGTCAGGCCGAGACCACTCACTGCTACGTGGGCCGTCGCTGGCAGGACGTGATGGGCATGTTTCCGCCACCGGCCGAGCTGATCAGCCACCGCATGCGCATGAATACCTTCCTGGGCAAGTGGCTGGAATACCTGGCCGAACGCGGCCATGGGGTTGCCACCCTGCGGCTGGACACCGACTACGTGGCGCCGCCGCGGCCCAGCGCGCAGGCAATTGTCGGTTAAGCGCAATCAGTAGCGGGTGCGTGCGCGTCGCCAGCGAGCGCGGCCGTTGGCTGGGGGCGGCGAGTCATCTGCATGCATGCCCGGATCCCAATGCCAGTCGCAGCCAATGCACCTGCGCGACGACGACACCCCATTTGATCACCGCTTGCGCCACGCGGCACGCGTGGCATCGGTCATACTGATGCGCTTCGTTGCAGATCGCGCGCCATGCCCTATACCCCGATTGTCGCCACGCTTGGCTATCTGTTGTCGCCGGACGGTACGCAGGTGCTGATGATCCACCGCAATGCCCGCCCCGGCGATCAGCACCTGGGTAAATACAACGGGCTCGGCGGCAAGGTGGAGCCGGATGAAGACGTGCTGGCCTGCATGCGCCGCGAGATCCGCGAAGAAGCCGGCGTGGAGTGCGGCGACATGCAACTGCGCGGCACCATCAGCTGGCCCGGGTTCGGCAAGCAGGGCGAGGATTGGCTGGGCTTCGTGTTCCTGATCCGCAGCTTCGACGGCACCCCGCAGACCTCCAATCCGGAAGGCACGCTGGAATGGGTGCCGCTTGCGCAGATGGACCAGGTGCCGATGTGGGAGGGCGACCGCAACTTCCTGCCGCTGGTGTTCGATGGCGACCCGCGCCCCTTCCATGGGGTGATGCCGTATCGCGACGGGCGCATGCAATCGTGGAGCTATTCGCGGGTCTGATCGATTGCCGTCGGGCCGTCCTGCGCGGCTGCCGCGCGTCGGGCCGCCGGCATGCCACCTCGCACTCGCCGGGCTCACCCGTGCCGTCGGCGGTCTTCGTCATCAGCCAGGCGGTGATTGCCTGCACAGTTTTCCACATCCCCTGTGGATGGACGCTGCGCAAGTCTGTGGACAAGTGCGCACACCCCTTGCGGCGCAACACGCTCCTGCCGGCTGGTCAAAATTTCGCCAGTGCGTTTACTGGGCGGTCCAGCCGCCATCGATGGCGATGGATTGCCCGGTGATATTGCGGGCCACAGGCGACATCAGGAACGCCACTGTGCCGGCCAGCTCGTCGTACTCGATGAAGGCGCCCTTGGGCATCGGCTTGAGCATCACATCGCGGATCACCGCCTCTTCGGCAATGCCGCGCGTCCGCGCCTGATCGGCGATCTGGCGCTCCACCAGCAGTGTGCGCACATAGCTGGGGCAGAGCGTGTTGACGGTGATGTCGCAGTCGGCGGTTTCCAGCGCGATCACCTTGGCCAGGCCGACCAGGCCATGCTTGGCGGCCACATACGCGCTCTTGTAAGGGCTGGCGACCAGCGAATGAATGCTGCCGATGTTGATGATGCGGCCGTAGCCTGCCGCGCGCATGCCCGGCAGCACTGCACGGCTGAGTCGCGCCGCGCCGGTCAGCATGACCTCGACCAGCAGCGCCCAACGCTGCATCGGGAAGTCTTCCAGCGCGGCCACCTGCTGCAGCCCGGCATTGTTCACCAGCACCTGCGGCGGCTGCGAGGCGCTGGACAGCGCATGCGCGATGCTGTCCTCGTCGGTGACATCCAGCACAAGGGCCTCGGCCGAGCCGCCGGCATCGCGTATGCGCTGGGCCGTGTGCCCGGCAGCGTCCTGGTCCATGTCGCTGACCAGCAGATGATGGCCGTCGCCTGCCAGGTGGGTGGCGATGCCGGCGCCAATGCCGCTGCCCGCGCCGGTGATCAGGATGCTGCGCATCTCGGGTGTCCTTCACTGTGATGCGCGGCCGGGAGTGGCCACGCTGATCGCCAGCCTAGCGGAGGACGGCGAAACGGTCGCCTGCATGGCCCCCGCGCGTTACCCTTTGCGCCTCGCTCTGATCAGGTTCCGCATGAAACGCCATTTTTCGATGCTGCGCGATTTTCAACTTGCGGACTGGTTCACGCTGGCCAATGCCTTCTGCGGGACCGGAGCGGTCTTCGCCGCGATGCGGTTTCTGCAGGAAGGACACCGGGGCGACCTGTTGCTGGGCATGGCGTTGATTCCGCTGGCGTTCGTCTTCGACGCGCTGGATGGGCATGTCGCGCGTTGGCGCAAGGCGTCTTCCACGCTGGGCCGCGAGCTGGATTCGCTGGCCGACGTGATCTCCTTCGGCGTGGCGCCTGCGGCGCTTGGTTACGCCTGCGGCATGCGTGGCGGCTGGGATTGGCTGGTCCTGAGCTATTTCGTCTGCTGCGGCGTGAGCCGGCTGGCGCGCTACAACGTGACCGCCGAAGAGATCGCCGGCGAGGCCGACAAGGTGCCGTACTTCGAAGGCACGCCGATTCCGACCAGTCTGGTGCTGGTGATCCTGCTCGCGGTCGCCGCCAGCACCGGCCATATCGGCCAATCCCTGTGGTGGGGCCAGTGGCAGCTCGGGCCCTGGCAGTTCCATCCGTTGGTGCTGCTGTTCGCCATCTCCGGCTCGCTGATGATCAGCAAGACGTTGCGGATTCCCAAACCCTGAGCGGCACGCCGGGTCTCACGCGGTAGGATGGCTCGGTGGATCGTCACAGGAGGGCATGATGGCAAGCAGCGGTTCGGACAACGGCAATGTCGAGGACAAGGCGCGCCAGTATTGGGCCGCCTGGGGAGACGCCATGCGCCACGGCCAGTCTGGGTCCGCTGCGCAGCCACCGCCGGCGCCCGGCGGCGACGCCCCGCAGGACTGGCGCAAGGCGGTGGACTGGTGGTCGCAGCTGTTGCCCACCCAGGCAGCGCCGCAGGCGCAGGAAGCCATCGACCGCTTCCGGACCCAGGCTGGCGGCTGGTTCGGCACCATGCAACAGGTGGCCGGGCAGTTCGCCGGCCGCGACACCTCCGCCAACGAAGTCTCCGATGCCTGGCGGCGCGCCGTGCAGGGGCAGGGCGAACAACTGATGCAGTGGACGCTGGGCTCGCTGCGCGGCGGCAGCCCGGGCGGCTTCGACCCGTGGCTGCAGGAGGCGGCACAGACCCTGGGCAAATGGCGCGAGGAAAACGCGCCGTGGCTGGACATGCCAGCCTTCGGCTTGAACCGCAATCATCAGGCGCGCCTGCAGAAACTGGCGCGCGCGCAACAGGACTATCAGGCGCAGTCGCAGGCCTACGGCGAGCAACTCAAGGCCGCGATCGAGCAGGCCTTCACCCGTTTCACCACCAAGTTGAGCGAGCACGAAAGCAGCGGCAGCCAGTTGACCAGCGCGCGCGCCTTGTTCGATCTGTGGATCGAGGCGGCCGAAGAATCCTATGCAGATGTCGCGTTGTCGGATCGGTTCCGCGACGTGTACGGCGGCTTCGCCAATGCGCATATGCGCTTGCGCGCGGCCTTGCAGGAGGAAGTAGAGCAACTCAGCGAGCGCTTCGGGATGCCGACGCGCTCGGAGATGGATGCCGCCCATCGCCGTATCGCAGAACTGGAGCGTGCGGTGCGACGGATGTTGCGTACCGCCGCCAGCACCAGGACGGCGGGCAAGCCTGCCGACGCCACGCCAGACGATCCGCAGGCCGCGTCCCCGCCCAGGCGCGCAGCGGCGCCCGACGCCGCCGCTGCGCGCAAGCCGGCCGCTGCAACCGGTGCAGTAAAGAAGGCCGCCGCCAAGAAACCCGCGGCCAAGAAGACCGCAGCGGCAGCAGCTGCGGCCAAGAAGCCCGCTACAGCGAACGCCGCATCGAAACCCTCGTCCGGCAAGGCGTCCGGCGGCAAGCCGGCCGCACGCACGCCACGTGGAGCCAAGGCATGAAAGGGCCGTTGGGATTCAGCGCCGAAGACCTGATGCAGGAAACCCTGTCGCTGCAACGCAAGCTGCGCGAAGGCCTGAAACTGCTGCCCGGTGTGGAAGACGTCGACTACGGGGTGACCGAGCGCGAAGAAATCTGGCGCGACGGCAAGGTGGTGTTGTATCGCTTTGTCGGCGAGCAGGCACCGGTGGCCAGGACACCGCTGCTGATCGTGTATGCGTTGGTCAATCGCCCGTACATGGTGGATCTGCAGGCCGATCGATCGCTGGTCAAGGGCCTGTTGAGTCACGGCCAGGACGTCTATGTGCTGGACTGGGGCTACCCGGATCGCTCCGAGCGCTATCTCACGCTCGAGGACTACCTGCTGCGCTACATCGATGGCGCGGTGGACCACCTGCGTGCGCAATCGGGGCTGGATGCGGTGGACGTGCTCGGCATCTGCCAGGGTGGCACCTTTTCGCTGTGCTACGCCGCGTTGCAACGGCACAAGGTACGCAACCTGATCACCATGGTGACGCCGGTGGATTTCCACACCCCCGACAACATGCTGTCCAACTGGGCGCGCATGGTGGATGTGGATCTGTTCGTGGACACCATGGGCAACGTGCCGGCGGATCTGATGAACGCCAGTTACCTGATGCTCAAGCCGTTTCGGCTCAACCTGCAGAAGTACGTCGGCTTGCTCGACATCCTCGACGACAAGCAGGCGCTGGAAGACTTCCTGCGCATGGAAAAGTGGATCTTCGATTCGCCGGATCTGGCGGGCGAGGCGTTCCGCGAATTCGTGACGCTGTTCTACCAGCGCAACGGGCTCGTCACCGGCCAGGTGAGCATCGGCGGGCAGGCGGTGGACCTGCAGGACGTCGATATGCCGGTGCTCAATATCTACGCCGAACACGACCATCTGGTGCCCCCGGATGCCTCGCGTGCACTGCGTGGGCTGGTCGGCAGCGACGACTACAGCGAGCTGAGTTTTCGCGGTGGACACATCGGGATCTACGTGTCCGGACGTGCCCAGCGCGAGGTGCCGGTGGCCATCCATCGCTGGTTGCAGGAGCGCGACCGCAGCGCCTGACGCGCCGGGTGCAACCGCGCCGATCTTGTGTGCGACCGCATGCCGCCGCCCATCACGGTCCGCTGCCGCCCGGCTTTTTAGACTGCGCGCTACGTTTCAAGGAGCCTTGCCATGGCCACCACTGCACTGTCCCGTTCCCTCAATGACCGCATGATCGCCGGCGTCGTCGGCGGCATTGCGCGTCGTTTCGGATGGAGCTCCACGCTGCTGCGCATCGTGTTCGTGATCGTCTCGATCGCGTCGGCGGCGTTCCCCGGCATCCTGGTCTACCTGATCCTGTGGCTGCTGATCCCCAATCAGGCCGACTGAGCCCGTTGCGGCACGCGCCATCGCCATGGCTGGTGCTGGGCGCGTTGTGGACGCTGCCCAACACCGTGCTTGGCCTGTTGATCGGTGCGGTCGGCAGTTGTTTCGGCGCGCGCCCACGCTGGTCGGCGCACGAGCTCGCGCTTGTCTTCCATGCCTGGCCCTGGGGGCCGGGCGGGGCGATGACGCTGGGCAATGTGATCCTGCTCAAGGGCGCATCGCTGGATCTGCAATGCAGCACCTATGCGCACGCGGCCGGCCGCTGCGAGCATCCGCCGGTGCGCCTGGGCGATCACGAGCGCGCGCACGTCTATCAATACATGCTGCTCGGGCCGCTGTTCCTGCCGGTGTATCTGATGTGCGGCGGCATCCATGTGCGCAATCCGCTGGAACGGGCGGCCGACGCCTATGCCATGCACGGCCGCGGTTGGTGGCCGTGGTGGTCGTAGGCACGACCTGGACCTGCAGTGACTGAGAACGCTCCTGCGCTAATCTCCAAGCCTGCGCGTACACCCCGGTTGTGAGGAGTCAGTCCCTCTCGCTGACAGAAACACGCTCAGCGACTGCGCTGCAAGAGAGCATCCGCTCTCAACCAACTCGCGAAAATCCGAACAGGTCCGACAGCGGGTGCGGCTTTCCTTCCAGTTGCGCACGCAGCAAGCCGGCGCCGATTGCGCTGTAGGTGATGCCGTTGCCGCCATAGGCCATCGCGAACGACACGCGCGGGCCTTGCTCGGCATGCGTGCCGAAGAAGGGCAGGCCGTCGGCGGTTTCGGCAAACGTGCCGCCCCACGCAAACACCGGGCGTAGACGCGCGTCCGGCATGGTCTTGCCGATCTTTTTCAGCAGCGTCTTCAATTTGCTTTGCACGCGCGCATCGCGGCGTGCAGGGATGTCCACGTCGTCGTCTTCGCCACCGGCCACCACACGGCCATCGGGCGTGCTGCGCATGTACAGATACGGGCGTGCGGTCTCCCACATCATGGTGTGCTTGAGCGCGCCGATCTCGCTGTCGTGCAGCGGGTCGGTCACGAAGGCGTAGCTGCTGCGATTGCGTGCCACGCGCTGCGACAGCCACTGCTGGTTGCCGTAGCCTGCAGCCAGGATCACCTGCTTGGCATGCAGCACGACGCCGTCGCGTGTGCGCAATTCGACGTGTTGATCGTGCGGGACGATGGCAGCGATGGTGGTGCGATCGAAGATGCGTGCGCCGTATTGCTCGCATTCGGCAAACAGGCGATAGCAGAGGCGATACGGGTCGACGCTGCCGGCCAGGCGGCTGAGGATTGCGCCCTCCGAGCGCACGCCGTAGTCGTGCCACAACGCCTCGCGGTCGACCCATTCCACCGGCAGCCGATGCGTCTGGCGTGCATCGAGCTCGCCACGCAGGTCCTTCAGGTCACGCCGACGGCTGGCGTAATACAGGCTGTCCTGGCGGGTGAAATCGCAACCGCCCACGCTATCGCACAGATCCTGCAGATCGACGATGGCCTGCGCGCAGGCGCCGTAGGCGAGCGCGGCAGCCGGCATGCCATGCCGCTTGGCCAGGTCGATCAGTGGCGTATCGATTTCGTACTGCAGCAGCGCCGTGCTGGCCGAGGTGCTGCCCCAGCCGATTTCGCGTTGTTCGACCACCACCACTTCATGACCATTGCGCAGCAGCTCGTGCGCAATCAGCGCCGCGGTCACTCCGCCGCCCACAATCACCACCTCGCTGTGGGTGTCTTGCTCCAGGCGTGGATAGGCACGCATCAATCCGTTACGGATCGACCAGAACGGGTAGCCACTTTTGAGGTCCATGCGATGTCGTGAGAACGGGGGATCGCGATTGGGCGGCCAAGCGCGGTGAAGTGGCCGTGAGGCGCGGCTTGCCTGGAGGCCGTCACCAAACCGCAAACAGCCGGCGTTAACGTGCGTGGAAAGCTCCTCACGGCGCGCTGGTTATGCTCGCGCCCCAACGCAGCAACTGCAACAAGAGGGTGGGGTATGTCGATTGTCCTGTACGTCGGTGGCAGCAAAGATGGCGACAAGGGCGTTGTGCCTTACGGGTTCAGCAAGTCGCGGGCGATGACCGACGCCGGCCCGGAGGTCTATGTGGAACGGATGGTGCCGCTGAAGGACGTCGGCAAGATCCGCGTCATGGCGCTGGAAACGCTGCACGAAAGCATCCTGGTCGAGCGTGCGGCCACGTATTACGCAGGTCGCGCCAGCTAAGCGCAGCCGACCGGACGACTGCGCTCACTGTCAGTGGGCGCCAAGTGTCCACTGCTGCAGGTATCGCAACGGTACTTCAGCTCTTACGCACCATCTGTCACTACCTGACGATCGCCCGCTAGAGCTTGTCAGCCGTCGAAAGACGCGCCGGCATAGTGTTATGGAGATCCTGTCAACGGGTTCCCGCGGCGGGCCGGCACTGCGAAAATGCTTTTTTCAGTGAAGCGGCTCCGGCCGCGCCGTCATGCACGATAGCCAGCTTGCCCAGCAGATCGCTCGCACCATCGCCGACGAGATCGGTGCCCAACCCGCCCAGGCGCGTGCCGCCATCGCCCTCCTCGACGAAGGCGCCAGCGTGCCGTTCATCGCCCGCTACCGAAAGGAAGTCACCGGCGGTCTGGACGATACCCAGCTTCGTAACCTGGAAACGCGCCTGACCTATCTGCGCGAGCTGGAAGACCGCCGCGCAGCGATCCTGTCCAGCATTGGCGAGCAGGGCAAACTCAGCGACGAACTGCGCAACGAGATCGCCGCTGCCGACACCAAATCGCGGCTGGAAGACCTGTATCTGCCCTACAAGCCCAAGCGCCGCACGCGTGCGCAGATCGCGCGTGAAGCCGGACTGGAGCCGTTGGCCGATGGCTTGCTGGCCGATCCGACGCAGACACCGGACGTCGCCGCTGCCGCATTCATCGACGCCGACAAGGGGGTGGCCGACAGCAAGGCTGCGCTGGAAGGCGCGCGCGCGATCCTGATGGAGCGCTGGGGCGAAGATGCCGCGCTGGTCGGCGAACTGCGCAGCTGGCTCAACGATAACGGAGTGATCCGCGCGCGCGTGGCCGAGGGCAAGGAAGAGGCCGGTGCCAAGTACCGCGATTACTTCGACCACGCCGAGTCGCTGGCAAAGATTCCGTCGCACCGGTTGCTGGCGCTGTTTCGCGCGCGCCGCGAAGAATTTCTGTACCTGGACCTGGACCCGGGCAGCGATGCCGAAGCCGGGCATCAGTACGCCGAAGGCCGCGTGGCGCGCAGCGCCGGCATTTCCAACCAGGGCCGCCCGGCCGACCGCTGGTTGCTGGACGCCTGCCGCCTGACCTGGCGCGCCAAGCTGCACATGCACCTGCTGCTGGACCTGTTCAACCAGGCCCGCGAAAAGGCCGAGGCCGAAGCGATTGCCGTATTCGGCGACAACCTCAAGGACCTGATGCTGGCCGCGCCGGCCGGTCCGCGCGTGGTGCTGGGACTGGATCCGGGTATCCGCACTGGCTGCAAGATCGCCGTGGTCGATGCCACCGGCAAGCTGGTCGCCACCGAGACGATCTACCCGCATGAACCCAAGCGGCAATGGGACCAGTCGCTGCAGACCATCAAGAAATTGTGCATGCAGCACAACGTGGAGCTGATCGCGATCGGCAACGGCACCGCCAGCCGCGAGACCGACAAGCTGGCCGGCGAGGCGATTGCGTTGTGCGGGGCGACCAAGTTGCAGAAGGTCGTGGTCAGCGAGGCGGGTGCGTCGGTGTATTCGGCGTCCGAGTTTGCCGCCAAGGAATTCCCCGAGCTGGATGTCTCGCTGCGCGGTGCGGTGTCCATCGCGCGGCGCCTGCAGGACCCGCTGGCCGAGCTGGTCAAGATCGAGCCCAAGGCGATCGGCGTGGGCCAGTACCAGCACGACGTGGATCAGTATCGCCTGGCCAAGGCGCTGGAGGCGCGGGTGGAAGACTGCGTCAACGCGGTCGGCGTGTACGTCAACACCGCCTCGGCGGCGCTGCTGTCGCGCGTGTCCGGACTGTCCGGCACGGTGGCGGAGAATATCGTGCGCCATCGCGACGACAACGGCCCGTTCAAGCGCCGCAAGGACCTGCTGAAGGTGCCGCGCCTGGGCGACAAGACCTTCGAACAATGCGCGGGGTTCTTGCGCATCGCCGATGGCGACGAGCCGCTGGATGTGTCGGCCGTGCATCCGGAAGCCTATCCGGTGGTCGAGCGCATCGTGGCCAACACCGGCAAGCCGATCAAGGCGTTGTTGGGCGATGGCAGCTTCCTGCGCGGCTTGAAGCCGGAGCTGTTCACCGATGCGCAGTTCGGTGTGCCGACCGTGCGCGACATCCTCAAGGAGCTGGAAAAACCCGGCCGCGACCCGCGCCCGGAGTTCAAGGCCGCGCAATTTGCCGAAGGTATCGAGGACATCAAGCACCTCAAGCCGGGCATGGTGCTCGAAGGCGTGGTCAGCAACGTGGCCGCATTCGGTGCGTTCGTCGATATCGGCGTGCACCAGGATGGACTGGTGCATATCTCGGCGTTGTCGGACACCTTCGTCAAGGATCCGCGCGATGTGGTCAAGGCCGGCGATATCGTCAAGGTCAAGGTGCTGGAAGTGGACGTGGCGCGCAAGCGCATCGCACTGACCTGCCGCCTGTCCGACACGCCGCCGGCTGCCGATGGCGCGTCGCAGTCGCGCGATACGCGTGGCAATGGCGGGCCGGGGCAGGGCCGTCGCGACGGTGGTGGTGGACGTGGACCGGCGCAGGGCAACGGCAAGCCGCGCACTACTGCGCCGCCGGCCGATAACGCACTGGCAGCCGCATTCGCCCGCGCCAAGCGCACCTGAGCCAGCGTGCCCGGCGGCTGTCATGGCGTGGCCGGGCAATGTAGATAGATCCGCTCGCAAGGCGGCGGGTCCGGCTGCGATTGGATCGCTTGGGCAGCTCGCTAACAAGCAGGGTTTCCACATGACCACCGACCAACTTCTGGTGCGGTGTGCTCGTCGGTTGCGGGACCCTTGGCGGCATGGATGCCGCCAAGGAGCGTCCATGGATGGATTCACGGCGTGTCCCGCAAGTGGCGAGGGCACCGCGCACTCGACTCCCTGAGCTTTGGGCGTAGGCATCGTTCTGCAGCTAAATAACGCCGCTGCTCAAAATGGCGGCGTGTGCCTTTTGGGGAGCCTAGCGGGCAGATCAATCAGGTATGCAGAGCGCTTGATCTGCAGCTTGGCTGCAGGGCCCTTGCCCGCCCACCATCGCAGGACACGCCGCAAGTACGTCCATGTAGGCGCTTACGCGGCATCCATGCCGCGTAAGGTCCCGCGACGGTGGGCAGGCAAGGACCTGTTGGGATGGTCGGTGTATGTGCTGCAAGCAGCACTCGGTTGACCACACTGTTTTAGTGCGTTTCCAGGCGATCTCACGCTTTGCTGCGTACCGCGCGCATCGGCACCACCAAGCCTTCGATCAGATCGACCAGTCCGGGCGGCTCCACCGGCTTGCCCATATGCGCATCGAAACCGGCCGCCACCGCACGGTCGCGGTCTTCTTCGTGTACGTAGGCAGTCAGCGCGATCGCCGGAATATGCCGTGGCAGATCGGCGCGACCGGCGCGCACGGTGCGGATCAGATCGTAGCCATCGCGCAGCGGCATCGCGATATCGCTGACCAGCACGTCGAAGGCTGCAGCGGCCAGACAGTGTTCGGCCGCATCCACCGAGCCGGCCGCCTGCACCTGTGCGCCGGCAAGGAGCAGAAACTGCAGCACCGCCTCGCGCGAATCCTGATCGTCGTCGACCAGCAGCACCCGCACGCCATCCAGCCGCCCATGGCAATCGGCGGGAAGCGGCCCATGATGGCTCGAGTCCGCCGATTGCGGGCGCAAACCACTGACCCCATGCTGGAACGGCAGCACGATGGTGAATGTCGCACCCTTGCCTTCGCCGGCGCTGGAGGCGCCAAGGCTGCCGCCGTGCAGATCCACCAACTGGCGCGAAATCGACAACCCCAGCCCCAGGCCGCCAACCCGGCGCGTGGTACCGGCATCTGCCTGCCGAAACCGATCGAACACATGCGGCAGGAAGTCCGGCGCGATGCCGATCCCGCTGTCCTGCACGCATAGCCGCAGACGCCCGTCCTCCACATCCAGGCCCACGCGCACGCTGCCACCGGGTGCGGTGAACTTGAGCGCATTGCTGAGCAGGTTGGTGAGCACCTGCTGCACGCGCCCGGCATCGCCAAAGAACCACAGCTCGCTGCCAGCCGGTGCATCCAGTTCCAACGCGATGTCGCGCGCCAGCGCGGCCGGCTGCATCAGCTCCACGGTGCTATGCGCCAATCCGGCAATGTCGAAATGCCCGGACTGCAGACGAATCTTGCCGGACAGGATCGCGCTCATGTCCAGCAGGTCGTCGATGATCTGCGTCTGCGCACGCGCGCTACGCTCGATGATGACCAGGCCCTTTGCCAGATTCTCCGGCGCGAAGCCCTGCGACTGCATCAGTCGCGACCATCCCAGAATCGCATTGAGCGGCGTGCGCAATTCGTGGCTGAGCGTGGCCAGGAATTCGTCCTTGACCCGGCTGGCGTGTTCGGCCTGGCCGCGCGCAGCGGTCTCCGCCTGCAGCGACAGCTTGAGCTTGGCATCCACGCGCGTGCGTTCGATCACGATGCCGGCCAGGTGCGAGGCAGAGCGCGCCATCGCCTGTTCGCGCAGCGACGGCAGATACGGGCGGTCGTAGTAGATGTTGAGCGTGCCCAACACCTGACCATCGCTGGACAGGATCGGCGTCACGCAGCACGCCACGATGCCCAGCATCGCCGAGACCGCATGATGAGGAGCGAAACTTGGTTCGGCCTGGAGATCGGCGCAGATGACCTGCCGGCCAAGATGCGCGGCGCGCGAACAGGGCGGGCCACCCGGACCGATCGGCACCGGCTCGAAGTTGCCGTGATACGCGATTGGAAAATGCGGCGCCGAGCCGAAGCTCAAGGTATGCCGCACTTCGTCCAGCACCATCACCGAGCAATACAAGCCAATCTCACCGCGCGCCTCCACGCTCAATGCAATCGCATCCAGCACCACCGGCAACGGCGCGCCGGTCGTGATCAGGCTCAGGATCGCGCGGTCGGACGCGGTGGCATCTTCGATGTGCTTGCGTTCGGAGATATCGGTGAGCGAGCCGATGTGCCCGAGAAAACGCCCATCGCTGGCGAAATGCGGCGAGGCGGTATCGATGCACCAGCGGTACTTCCCGTCGTGGCGGCGCACACGGTACTCGGCCAGGAATTCGCCGCGCCGTTCCAGTGCCTGCTCGAACGCCAACCGCACGCGCCCGGCATCGTCCGGGTGCATCACGTCCCACCAACCCTGATCCAGGGCCTGATCTTCGGCTTGTCCGGTGAAGTGGTACCAGCGCGGGTTCCAGTACACGCAGTCGCCTTGCGCATCGGACATCCAGATCATTGCCGGCACCGTCTCGCACAACGCACGGAAGCGGATTTCGCTCTCGCGCAGTTGCTGCTCGAAGGTGCGGCGATCGTGGATGTCGGTGTAGGTGCCGATCCATTCGCTGATACGGCCGTCGTCGCCACGCACGGGCAGGGCGCGTGCCAGATGCCAACGCGCCTGGCCGTCGTACCGCAGCAATTCGCATTCGATCTCGTAGGCGTGCGTGTCGAGCAGTGCGTCCTGCCACGTTTGCACCGACAACCGCAGGCCATCGGCGGTGTGGGCCTGATGCCACGCCGCGCTCTCGTTGTTGGCCGGATCCAGCCCGGTGTATTCGTACCAGCGTTGATTGAAGTAGTGCGGCTGCCCATCCGGTCCGGCAATGAAGATGATCTGCGGCAAGGTGTCTGCAAGCCGACGCAGACGCGCTTCGCTGGCCGCCAGTTGCTGCTGCGCCTTGGCCCGCTGCATCAACTCCCAGCAGCGGGCCGCCACCAGCCGCACCAGCTCGATTTCGCTCGACAACCAGCGTCGCGGTGCGCGTTGATGCACGCCGATCGCCGCGACCAGACGGCCATGTTTATGCAGCGGTATCGCCAGCGATGCGCGCAGGCCGGAGTGGCGATACTGCTCGGCCACATAGTCCGGCGCCCCCGGCGCCATCGCATCGGTAGTGAACCAGGGCCGGTTCGCCAGCAGTGCATCGCGCAGGCCTCGGGCCACTTCCATCGGGAAGTCGCCCTGCAGGCTCGGCATGTCCTGCACATGGTCGCTGATCACGCGCATGATGCTGCCGTCTTCGGCCGCCAGTCCGAATGCACAGCGATTGGCCTGCAGATGTTCGCCTAGCAGGCGCACGCTGGTGTCGATGACGTGCCGTGGGTCGGAGACGTGCTGCAAGGCGTCTTCGAGCATCAGCAGAAAACTGTCGCGCCCTTCCACGCGCCGCTGCGCGGTGACATCGAATCCGTGCACCAGGATCGCATCGACGCGGCCGTCGCTGTCGCGCATCGGCTGGTACAGAAAGTCCACGAAGGTTTCGTCGAGCATGCTGCCGGGCGTGCGCTGCAGATAGGCCGTCATCGATTCGCCGATGAAGGGCCGGCCGCTACGACGCACCTCGTCGAGCAGGCCGAGATAGCCTTGATCGGCGATCTCCGGCATCGCCTCCAGCAAGGGGCGGCCCAGCAATGGGCGCTCGCCGACAAGATCGTGGAAGCGTTGGTTGACGCTCTCGATGATGTAGTCGGGCCCCCGCAGCACCGCCATGAAGGCCGGCGATTGGTCGAGCGCTGGCGGCGCTGCAAGCGACACCGCATCGCTACGCCACTCGGGCGCGCTGCGTGCAGGCGCAGTGGCCACATACAACGCACCTACCTGCTGGCCGGCATCCACGATCGGACTGCACGACCATGTCGACAGATTCAATGCAGCGCCTGCGCCGCCGGGCGGGTTGCCAGGCCTGTCGCTTGTCGTCAGCTCGGCAAGCGGCTGGCCGAATGCAGCAGGGTGCCGTGCGCCGAACGAAGCGATGCAGGCATCGTTATAGATGCAGCGTGCGTGCTCGCCCCAGACCAACAGCATCGGGTGCGCTGCGTGCAGGCATACCGACAGCGCGGTGCGCAGCGGCTGACTGCTGCAGAGCAGTGGGTCGGCCACGCATGCCGATGCCATGACCAATGCTGCAGTTTCGCTCGTCTGCGGTAACAGGCCGGCAAACGGCGAGGCGGCATTCTCCATCCAGCAACCACCTGCAAATCTTCGATGCCTGATTCTAGTGACAACCGCTCAGGTGGCAACCGCAGCCGACACCCGGTCGGATCGCGGCCAGGCAACCGGGGACGGTCAGCTGCTGGCGCCGCTCAGCTGACGCGCACGCGACAGCGCACCGACAAGTTCTTCGGACAGATAGGGCTTGGTCAGAATGACGCCGCGTTCGAAGCCGCTTGGAATGCTGCCGCTGGCAACGCCGGTTGCCAGTACAAAGGGAATGCCGCGCTCCGACAGCAGGCGGGCAACCGGCTCGCTGGTCTGGCCATTGCCCAGGCGATAGTCCAGCACCGCGATATCCGGCGCATCGTCCTGGATCAACTGCAGCGCGTCCTGCACCTCACCGACGGGGCCGACCACAGCCGCACCGGCGTGGACAAGCTGCAACTCGAGCAGCATGGCATTCATGTCATCGTTTTCGACCACGAGTACCCGAACTCCACGCAACACCGACATTGCTTACTCCTTCACCAAGTCGGCCAGTATATCGGGGCTGGTCGGCCACGGCGCTGCCGATGCCGCTTGCACCTGAATTCGTCAGGAGCGTCCTGACACTGTTCGTTTCATTCGCAAGCCGCTATACTGCGCGGCCACGCCGAAGTGGCGGAATCGGTAGACGCAGCGGACTCAAAATCCGCCGCCCTTAAAAGCGTGTGGGTTCGAGTCCCACCTTCGGCACCAAGATGTTGCGGTAACAGCGAAAGCCCTTCCGGCGCAATCCGGAGGGGCTTTTTGCTGTATGCCGTTTTGTCGTGCCGGCGACCGCTTTCGCCCTGCCACGACGTGCGCGGCGAGTTCTCGTGAGGTGTCGGTCCTTAGCGGTCGGCATCAATGTCGTCCGCCTGCGCTGACGTCGTTGCGTTGTCTGTCGTCGGTATCGATCCATCATTGGGTGGCAGTCGTCATCCGTCACGGAGCCAGGCTTGCGCTGCGCGTAGCAGCGGTACCGGAGGGCGTTGCAGGCACGCAGCCATCACGCCCGGTGCGTACCGTGGAGGTCTCTTTCAAGCGGGTGGCCATCATGGATTTCGATTCTTCGCAGCAGTTGCGCATTCTTCGCGACATCCACGACACCAAGCCGGTATCCGACGAGGAGGGTAACTGGGCGGTACGTGCGGGCTATGCCACGCAAGCCGAAGACGGCGATATCGATCTGACCCAGGAGGGTCGCAAGGCGTTGGACGACGGGCAGGCCTGAGCTTGCCATGCAGGTGCTGTGTCGTGCTGCGTGCTGCGTGCGCGCGTGTCGCATGCACGCAGCCAGCAGCACCTGCAGGGGTTGAATACTCCGCTCCAGCCGACTGTTGTCCTGCGCATGCTGCGAACGGCCAGGCATAAAAAAACCCCGGCAAAGCCGGGGTTTTTGGATGATTGGCGTCCCCACGGGGATTCGAACCCCGGTGTCCACCGTGAAAGGGTGGTGTCCTAGGCCTCTAGACGATGGGGACGCGTATCAAAACCTCGTTGTCCATTTCAGACGGCCTAATGTCTGAAGTGGTGGAGCCAGGCGGGATCGAACCGCCGACCTCCTGCATGCCATGCAGGCGCTCTCCCAGCTGAGCTATGGCCCCGCGTTGCTGCGAGCCGGCAATCATAGCGAACTCATCGTCGTTTGCAAAGCGATGTCGAAACTTTTTTGTCGTACGCGGTGGGGGGTAACGGCGGCGCACTCCGTGCGCGTTCGAGCACCGCAAGGGCTGAATCCGAATGCACGCGATCGCACCCGGTACTTGTCGGCACGCCGCGCGCGTCTGGGTTGCGATCAGCCGGGCGTGGGTGTCGTGACAACGGCGCGCGGCGTCAGATACAGCGCGTCATCGCCGGTGCGCGCTGCGTTCGACAGGGTGCGATGGCGAGACACGGCCTCGGCCGTGCGCCGCGCTTCACGGCACGCGTGTGTACCAACGTCCATGGCGTATTTTTTTGCAGGTACACCCGGTGAACTTGACTATCTTTTCAAGAATGCATCGTGGCGTATCGCTGTCTTTGTCATGATGCGACGTGTCGCAGTCATTGGGCTTTGCGCGACCTAGGGCCGAGAACAGGGAATGAGTGATCTTGATGTCGTGTTGTTTCGCCACACCCGCCCGCTGGCTGATGCGTACTGCAGTTTGCGTGTAAGGGCTGGGCTCGGTGCAAAGACGGTCGATGCGGTTGAGCGTGCACTGGCGAGCACGCTGTCTGGCGTCTTCGGCTGCTCGGGCGATGCCTTCATGGCGATGGGGTGCAACATTGCTGATGGCGGTTGCCACCGCAGGTCTGTGACGTTGCGGTACATCCGCATTGGCAGGGACGCGGCCTGGGCAAGCAGGTGATGCAGCAACTGAGTGACTGGATGCGGGCGAATGTACCGCCCTTGGCGGAAGTCAGCTTGCTCGCCCGAGGTGCGACGCAACAGTGGTGCGCGCGCTACGGCTTTGTTCCCGCATCCTGGATCGGCATGTGTGGTCGCTTCTGACCGACCGATTGGGTGGGCAAGGGCAAATCGACATCGGACAGCCGCTGCCGACCGCCCATCATGCAAAGAAAAAGCCCCGGCAGGGCCGGGGCTTTTGGATGATTGGCGTCCCCACGGGGATTCGAACCCCGGTGTCCACCGTGAAAGGGTGGTGTCCTAGGCCTCTAGACGATGGGGACGCAGATCAAAACCTGAGTTGTCATTTCAGACGGCCTAATGTCTGAATTGGTGGAGCCAGGCGGGATCGAACCGCCGACCTCCTGCATGCCATGCAGGCGCTCTCCCAGCTGAGCTATGGCCCCACGAAACTGAGAACGAAATGATAGCGACCTGTTAATGTTCGCGCAAGCGCTTTTTCATTCCGATTGAGACAGCGCGTGCGCTCGGGCGCCGCCGCCCGACACTCACTTGACGCCATGCAGATCGCGCAGCTGCGTCGGCCGCGCGCCAAAATAGGCAGCGAGGTCGGCGATGTCCTGATCGCTCAATGCCGTGGCCTGCGCGGTCATCAACGGGTGCTGGCGATCGCCGCTGCGATAGGCCTGCAGCGCATGCGCCAGATAGTCGCCGTACTGGCCGCCGAGCTTGGGGTAGCTGGGGTCGATCGGCGCATTGCCGTCGGCACCATGGCAATCCACGCAGCTCTGGCCGGTGGCCTTGCCCTTGGCATGGGCGAGTTTGTCGCCAGCGTCGGCGCGACCGGTGGGCAGGCCGGCAGAGGAGCCGGAGCCGTGTTCGCCGCTGGCATGGCCGGCATCGCCGGCGGAATGATCGGTGGATTCGACCTGGGATTGGGAACAGGCCGCCATCATCAGGGCAGCGACCAGGACGATGGCTAGACGCGGAGCGTGCAGGGCGTTCGGCATGTGGGCGCTTACTTGAGGGTGGACAGGAAGGCGGAGATGTCGGCGATGTCCTGCTCGGAGAAACTCTGCGCCTGCGCCTGCATGGTCGGGTGTTTGCGCTTGCCTTGGCGGTATTCGGTCAGCGCCTGGGTCAGGTACTGACTGGACTGGCCGCCGATCTTGGGCACACGGTAGCTGGGATAGGCGTTCTTGTACCCGGTCACGCCGTGACAGCCCTGGCAGGTATAAGCCAGCAGACGGCCATTGGAGGGATTGCCGGTAGGGGCTGCGGGCGCGGCAGCAGCAGGTGCGCCCGCGGCAGGCGCCGGCGTGGCGGGTACGGCTGGCGTGACTGACGGTGTCGCTGATGCGCCCCCAAACGGCAGGAAGACGACCAGAGCGAGACAAGCGGCGAGCGGCTGCGGGCGCATGGTTTCGTATCCGGAAGACTGATTGAGCGTCCGCACGTGGGGGCGTGACGGAACCGGACCGAGTATGCCTGCGATTTGGCGTGGCGCAAACGGGGTGAATACGCGAACTTGAACAGACCATGACCTTTGGCGCATTGGCGACATGCATGTTCGGGTGGTCTACTTGCCTACAACACCTGTTCACGCATCCACTAGGACACGACGATGTCGCCACTCTTCTTCTTGCCCGGCCGCAGCGGAATCTGCGCCGCAGTATTGATCTCTACCAGCCTGCTGTTGGGCGGCTGCAAGGCCGGCGATGGAGAGGCCAAGGCCGCAGAAGAAAAAAAGGCAGTGGACGCGGTGCCGGTGGAAACTGCCAAGGCAGCGCGTCGCGCAGTAGCCGCCAGCTATACCGGCACCGCCGCGCTGGAGCCGCGCGCCGAGGCGCAGGTGGTGGCCAAGACGTCCGGCGTGGCATTGGCGGTGATGGTGGAAGAAGGTCAGAAGGTGTCGGCCGGCCAGGCGCTGGTGCGGCTGGACCCGGACCGCGCGCATCTGGCCGTCGCACAGAGCGAAGCCCAACTGCGCAAGCTGGAAAACAGCTACCGCCGCGCGACGCAACTGGTCGGGCAGCAACTGGTAAGCGCGGCCGATGTGGACCAGCTCAAGTTCGATGTGGAAAACAGCCGTGCGCAGCATCGCCTGGCATCACTGGAGTTGTCCTACACCACGGTGCAGGCGCCAATTTCCGGGGTGATCGCCTCGCGTTCGATCAAGACCGGCAACTTCGTGCAGATCAACACGCCGATCTTTCGCATCGTCGACGACTCGCAGCTGGAGGCCACGCTCAACGTGCCCGAGCGCGAACTGGCGACATTGAAATCCGGCCAGCCGGTGACCCTGCTGGCCGATGCGCTGCCGGGCCAGCAGTTCGTGGGCAAGGTGGATCGCATTGCGCCGGTGGTGGATTCGGGGAGCGGAACGTTCCGCGTGGTATGCGCGTTCGGCAAGGGCGCCGAGTCGCTGCAGCCGGGCATGTTCGGGCGCATCCGGATCGATTACGACCAGCGCAAGGATGCCCTGGTGATTCCGCGCCTGGCGCTGCTGGACGACGGTGAGCCGGCGGTGTTCGTGGTGCGCAATGGCAAGGCAGTGCGGGTGCCGGTGAAACTCGGTTACGCCGAAGGCCCGTGGCTGGAAGTGCGGCAGGGCTTGAAGGAAGGCGATCAGGTGGTGACCGCCGGCAAGGTGGCGCTGCGCGATGGCACGGCAGTGCAGGTCATCGGCCAGCCGGATCGCAAGCCGGTGACGGCTGCGGCACCGGCAGCCGGCAGCGAAGAGACGCACGCATGAGCGACCACGGCCCCGTGCACGACCCGCATGCACCCTTGCCCAGTGGTGGCGGGCTGGTGGTCTTCGCCACGCGGCGGCGGGTGACCATCGCCATGATCACCGTGACCATGCTGCTGTTCGGCCTGATCGCGCTGCGCAGCCTCAAGGTCAACCTGCTGCCCGATCTGAGCTATCCCACGCTGACCGTGCGCACCGAATACACCGGCGCGGCGCCGGCGGAAATCGAAACGCTGGTGACCGAGCCGGTGGAAGAAGCCGTTGGCGTGGTCAAGAACCTGCGCAAGCTCAAGTCGATCTCGCGCACCGGGCAGAGCGATGTGGTGCTGGAGTTCGCCTGGGGCACCAACATGGACCAGGCCAGCCTGGAAGTGCGCGACAAGATGGAAGCCTTGTCGCTGCCGCTGGAAACCAAGCCGCCGGTGCTGCTGCGCTTCAATCCCTCGACCGAACCGATCATGCGCCTGGCGTTGTCGCCCAAGCAGGCGCCGGCGTCGGATACCGATGCGATCCGTCAGCTCACCGGCCTGCGCCGCTATGCCGACGAAGACCTGAAAAAGAAGCTCGAACCGGTGGCCGGCGTGGCGGCGGTCAAGGTCGGCGGCGGCCTGGAAGACGAGATCCAGGTCGATATCGATCAGCAAAAACTCGCACAGCTCAACTTGCCGATCGACAACGTGATCACCCGGCTCAAGGAGGAGAACGTCAACATCTCCGGCGGCCGGCTGGAAGAAGGTTCGCAGCGCTATCTGGTGCGCACGGTCAATCAGTTCGTGGATCTGGACGAGATCCGCAACATGCTGGTGACCACGCAGAGCAGCAGCGGCAGCGCGGCGCAGGCGGCGATGCAGCAGATGTATGCGATTGCTGCGTCCACCGGGTCGCAGGCGGCATTGGCGGCGGCGGCCGAGGTGCAGAGCACCTCGTCGTCGGCCAGCAGCAGCATCGCCGGCGGCATGCCGGTGCGATTGAAGGACGTCGCGGAAGTGCGACAGGGCTACAAGGAGCGCGAGGCGATCATCCGCCTGGGCGGCAAGGAAGCGGTGGAACTGGCGATCTACAAGGAAGGCGATGCCAATACGGTGTCCACCGCCGCTGCGTTGCGCAAGCGCCTAGAGCAACTCAAGGCGACCGTGCCCGGCGATGTGGAAATCACCACCATCGAGGACCAGTCGCACTTCATCGAGCATGCGATCAGCGATGTCAAGAAAGATGCGGTGATCGGCGGCGTGCTGGCGATCCTGATCATCTTCCTGTTCCTGCGCGATGGCTGGAGCACGTTCGTGATCAGCCTGTCGCTGCCGGTGTCGATCATCACCACGTTCTTCTTCATGGGCCAGCTTGGCTTGAGCCTCAACGTGATGTCGCTGGGTGGGCTGGCACTGGCCACCGGCCTGGTGGTGGACGATTCGATCGTGGTGCTGGAGAGCATCGCCAAGGCGCGCGAGCGTGGTTTGAGCGTGCTGGATGCGGCCATCGCCGGCACCCGCGAAGTGAGCATGGCGGTGATGGCGTCCACCTTGACCACCATTGCGGTGTTTCTGCCGCTGGTGTTCGTCGAAGGCATTGCCGGGCAGTTGTTCCGTGATCAGGCGCTGACGGTAGCGATCGCCATTGCGATCTCGCTGGTGGTGTCGATGACGCTGATTCCGATGCTGAGCTCGCTCAAGGGTGCGCCGCCGATGGCGTTCCCGGACGAGCCGAGTCATCCGGATTGGCGGCCCGAGCAGCGCTGGCTCAAGCCGGTAGCGGCCGGGCGGCGCGGCGCCGGGGCGAGCGTGCGCTATGCGTTCTTCGGTGCAGCGTGGGCAGTGGTCAAACTATGGCGTGGCCTCGCGCGGGTGGTGTCGCCGGTGATGCGCAAGGCCAGCGATCTGGCGATGGCGCCGTATGGCCGCGCCGAGCGTGGCTATCTGGCGATGCTGCCGGCAGCCTTGCGTCGACCCGGCCTGGTGCTGGGACTGGCGGCGGCCGCGTTTGTCGGCACCGTGTTGCTGGTGCCGATGCTGGGCGCGGACCTGATCCCGCAGCTGGCGCAGGATCGCTTCGAAATGACCGTGAAGCTGCCGTCCGGCACGCCATTGGCGCAGACCGATGCGCTCGTCCGCGAGCTGCAGCTGGCGCACGACAAGGACCCGGGGGTGGCGTCGTTGTATGGCGTCAGTGGCAGCGGTACGCGGCTGGATGCCAATCCCACCGAAAGCGGGGAGAACATCGGCAAGCTCACCGTGGTGATGGCTGGCGGCGGGAGCCCGGAAGTGGAAGCGGCGGCGACGCAGCGGCTGCGCAGCAGCATGGTCGGGCACCCTGGTGCGCAGGTGGATTTCGCGCGGCCGGCGTTGTTCAGTTTCTCGACCCCGCTGGAAGTGGAATTGCGCGGGCAGGACCTGGGCGAGCTGGAGCGTGCAGGGCAAAAGCTGGCTGCGATGCTGCGCGCCAATGGGCACTACGCCGACGTCAAGTCGACCGTGGAAGAGGGCTTCCCGGAGATCCAGATCCGCTTCGACCAGGAGCGCGCCGGTGCGCTGGGGCTGACCACGCGCCAGATCGCCGATGTCATCGTCAAGAAGGTGCGTGGCGATGTGGCCACGCGCTACAGCTTCCGCGATCGCAAGATCGATGTGCTGGTGCGTGCGCAGCACAGCGACCGTGCCAGCGTGGATGCGATCCGCCAGCTGATCGTCAATCCGGGCAGCAGCCGGCCGGTCCGTCTGGCCGCAGTGGCCGAGGTGCTGGCGACGACCGGCCCGAGCGAGATCCATCGCGCCGATCAGACCCGCGTGGCCATCGTGTCGGCCAGCCTGAAGGACATCGACCTGGGTGGTGCGGTGCGCGAAGTCGAAACGCTGGTGCGCAAGGACCCGTTGGCAGCTGGTGTCGGCATGCATATCGGCGGGCAGGGCGAGGAGCTGGCGCAATCGGTCAAATCGCTGCTGTTTGCGTTCGGTCTGGCGATCTTTCTGGTCTACCTGGTGATGGCGTCGCAGTTCGAATCGCTGCTGCATCCGTTCGTCATCCTGTTCACCATTCCGCTGGCGATGGTGGGCGCGGTGCTGGCGCTGCTGATGACCGGCAAGCCGGTGTCGGTGGTGGTGTTCATCGGCCTGATCCTGCTGGTGGGCCTGGTGACCAAGAACGCGATCATCCTGATCGACAAGGTCAACCAGTTGCGCGAAGAAGGCGTGCCCAAGCGGCAGGCCTTGATCGAAGGCGCACGCTCGCGCCTGCGGCCGATCATCATGACCACGCTGTGCACCCTGTTCGGCTTCCTGCCATTGGCGGTGGCGATGGGCGAGGGCGCGGAAGTGCGCGCACCGATGGCGATCACCGTGATCGGCGGCTTGCTGGTGTCCACGCTGCTGACGCTGCTGGTGATTCCGGTGGTGTACGACCTGCTGGATCGCCGCGCAGATGCGTACTACCTGGAGCGCGGCCGGCGCATGGCGCGGCAGCAGGCGCAGGCACGCGAGACCACCGACGGGCTGGAGGCGCTATGAGCGTTGCGGCTTTCAGCATTCGTCGCCCGGTCACCACCATCATGTGCTTCGTGTCGCTGGTGGTGGTGGGCTTGATCGCCGCCTTTCGCTTGCCGTTGGAGGCGTTGCCGGATATCTCGGCACCGTTCCTGTTCGTGCAATTGCCGTACACCGGTTCCACGCCGGACGAGGTGGAGCGCAACCTGGTGCGGCCGGCCGAAGAAGCCTTGGCCACGATGACCGGCATCAAGCGCATGCGCTCCACCGCCACCGCGGACGGCGCCAATATCTTTATCGAGTTCTCCGACTGGGACCGCGATATCGCCATCGCCGCATCGGATGCCCGCGAGCGGCTGGATGCCATTCGCGACGATTTTCCTGACGATCTGCAGCGCTTCCATATCTTCAAGTGGTCCAGCAGCGACGAGCCGGTGCTCAAGGTGCGCCTGGCCAGCCAGACCGATCTGACTGGTGCATACGACATGCTCGACCGCGAGTTCAAGCGGCGCATCGAACGCATTCCCGGCGTGGCGAAGGTCGAAATTTCCGGCGCCCCGCCCAACGAGGTGGAGATCGCCATCGCGCCGGATCGCCTCACCGCGCACGATCTCAGCCTCAACGACCTGAGCGAGCGGCTGGGCAAGCTCAATTTCTCGGTGTCCGCCGGGCAGATCGATGACAACGGGCAGCGCATCCGCGTGCAGCCGATCGGCGAGTTGCGTGATCTGCAGGAGCTGCGTGAGCTCGTACTCAATGCCAAGGGCCTGCGCCTGGGCGATATTGCGCAGGTCCGCCTCAAGCCCACGCGCATGAACTACGGGCGCCGGCTGGACGGGCGCCCGGCGATCGGCCTGGATGTCTACAAGGAGCGCAGCGCCAATCTGGTGGAAGTGTCCAAGGCTGCGCTGAAAGAGGTCGAAGACATTCGCGCCGAGCCTGCGATGCGCGATGTGCAGATCAAGGTCATCGACAACCAGGGCAAGGCCGTGACCTCGTCGCTGGCCGAACTCGCCGAAGCCGGCGCGGTGGGCCTGCTGTTGTCGATCACCGTGCTGTTCTTCTTCCTGCGGCATTGGCCATCGACGTTGATGGTGACGCTGGCGATCCCGATCTGCTTTGCGATCACGTTGGGCTTCATGTATTTCGTCGGCGTTACGCTCAATATCCTGACCATGATGGGCTTGCTGCTGGCGGTCGGCATGCTGGTGGATAACGCGGTGGTGGTGGTGGAAAGCATCTACCAGGAGCGCGAGCGCATGCCCGGGCAGCCGCAACTGGCGGCGCTGCTCGGCACCCGCAGCGTGGCGATTGCGCTGAGCGCAGGCACCTTGTGCCATTGCATCGTGTTCGTGCCGAATCTGTTCGGCGAGACCAACAACATCTCCATCTTCATGGCACAGATCGCGATCACCATCTCGGTCTCGCTGTTGGCGTCGTGGCTGGTGGCGATCAGCCTGATCCCGATGTTGTCCGCGCGCATGAAGACGCCGCCGATGGTCACTTCCGACCATGGGGTGATCGCCAGACTGCAACGCCGCTATGCGCGGCTACTGACGTGGACGCTGGCCCATCGCGGCTGGAGCGTGACCGGCATCATCCTGGTCAGCGCCATCAGCCTGGTGCCGATGAAGCTGACCAAGGTGGACATGTTCGGCGGCGATGGGGGCAACGAGGCCTTCATCCAGTATCAGTGGAAAGGCTCCTACACTCGCGAGCAGTTGGGCGAAGAGATCGGCCGTGTGGAAAATTATCTCGAAGCCAATCGCGCCAAGTACCACATCACGCAGATCTATTCGTGGTTCAGCGAAGTGGAAGGCAGCAATACGGTGGTGACCTTCGACGCGAGCAAGGTGAAGGATCTGCCGCCGCTGCTGGAAAAGATTCGCAAGGAACTGCCGCGCTCTGCGCGCGCCGACTACAGCATCGGCAATCAGGGCGATGGCGGCAGCGGCAACCAGGGCGTGCAGGTGCAGTTGGTTGGCGACTCCACCGAGGCGCTCAAGTCGCTGGCCGATGACGTCATTCCGCTGCTGGCGCAACGCAAGGAATTGCGCGACGTGCATGTGGATACCGGCGATCGCACCAGCGAGCTGGCGATCCGGGTAGACCGCGAACGTGCGGCTGCATTCGGCTTCAGTGCGGAGCAGGTGGCCAGTTTCGTGGGGCTGGCATTGCGCGGCACGCCGTTGCGCGAATTCCGTCGCGGCGACAATGAAGTGCCGGTGTGGGTGCGTTTTGCCGGTGCCGAGCAAAGCAAACCCGAAGACCTGGCCGGCTTCACCGTGCGCACCAAGGATGGCCGCAGCGTGCCGTTGCTGAGCCTGGTGGACGTGCAGATTCGCCCGGCCGCCACCCAGATCGGGCGTACCAATCGCCAGACCACGTTGACCATCAAGGCGAACCTGGCCGAAAAAGTCACCGTGCCGGAAGCACGCGCGGCGATGGAAAAGCCGCTCAAGGCGATGAGTTTCCCCGCCGGCTACAGCTACACCTTCGACGGCGGCGATTACCAGAACGACGGCGAAGCGATGGGCCAGATGGTCTTCAATCTGGTGATCGCGTTGGTGATGATCTACGTGGTGATGGCGGCGGTGTTCGAATCGCTGCTGTTCCCGGCAGCCATCATGAGCGGCGTGCTGTTTTCGATCTTCGGCGTGTTCTGGCTGTTCTGGATCACCGGCACCTCGTTCGGCATCATGTCCTTCATCGGCATCCTGGTGCTGATGGGCGTGGTGGTGAACAACGGCATCGTGATGATCGAGCACATCAACAATCTGCGTCGCCGCGGCATGGGCCGTACTCAGGCGCTGGTGGAAGGCTCACGCGAGCGCTTGCGCCCGATCATGATGACGATGGGCACCGCGATCCTGGCGATGGTGCCGATCTCGCTGACCAGCACCACGATGTTCAGCGACGGCCCGCCGTATTTCCCGATGGCGCGCGCCATCGCCGGCGGCCTGGCGTTTTCCACGGTCGTGAGCCTGCTGTTTCTGCCGACGATCTACGCGATTCTCGACGACATGAGCAGCGGCGCAGCGGCACTGGTGCGGCGTGCACGCGGTCTGCCGAAGACGCCGCCGGCAAGCGTTGCGTTGGAGTCGTGATCGACTCACCACGCGTCGTTTGAAGCCGCTCTCCCGGCGGGAGCGCCGCTGGCGTGATCGCCTGCCGACAAGCCTCCCCCATCCGCCCTGCGGGCACCTTCCCCCGCACGCGGGGGAAGGGAAGCCGTAGCTGGGGAAGGGACGGCGTGCGCGAGGAAGGAGCCTCGCAGTTGTGCTGGAACAGCAAGATCGCCTGCGCCTTAGCCCCTCTCCCGCCTGCGGGAGAGGGGTTGGGGTGAGGGCACAAATACTCCGAGTACAGCCAATCAGCCGCTGGCGTCGGCGAAAGCGACAACGTCGCGCGAGAGTGGAACAGCAAGATCGCCTTGCGCCTTAGCCCCTCTCCCGCCTGCGGGAGAGGGGCTGGGGTGAGGGCGCAGATACTCCGAGTACAGCCACTCAGCCGCCCGGTGTCACCACCAGGTACAGCGTTCGGTCAATCAACCCGCACGCACCTGCCGAACGATCGCCGCCGCCTTGGCCGAGCTTTCCTTGACCTTGTCCCATTGGCCCTGGGCCAGCCAGTCCTTGGGCACCATCCACGAGCCGCCGATGCACAGCACGTTCGGCTGCGACAGGAACTCCGCCGCGTTGGTTTCGCTGATGCCGCCGGTGGGGCAGAGCTTGAGGTCGGACAACGGGCCGGCCAGGCCCTTGAGCATTTGCAGACCCCCCACGGCGGTGGCCGGGAACAGCTTGCAGACGCGGAAGCCCAGTCCCATCAGAGTCAGGAGTTCGGTCGGGGTGGCCGCGCCGGGCACGGCCGGGATCGGCGCATCGGCCAGCAGCCGCGCCAACGGCGCCGGCGTGCCAGGTGTGACCAGGAAGTCCGCACCGGCATCCACCGACTGACGCAATTGCAGCTCGCTCAACACGGTACCTGCGCCGATCACGATGTTGGGCAGTTCGCGCTTGAGCATGGCCAGCGCTTCGAGCGCGATCGGGGTACGCAGGGTCAGTTCGATCGCGGGCAGGCCGCCTTCGAGCAGCGCATCGGCCACGCGGCGCGCCTGGTCCAGCGTGTCCACGGTGACTACCGGCAGGATGCCGGCGTCGCGCAGCAGCTTTTCGGCGGTGTTCTGGGTCTGGGCAATCGTCATTGCAACTCCGTTAGACGGCGACCGCCGCAGCGGCCGCTGAGAGGGAAAGGGTCAGGCGTCCTTGGACTCGTGCGGCGCAGCGGCCGCAGCAGCATCCGCGCCGAGTTCGTACTCGGCGTCGTAGCTCCACAGCGCACCGTCCGGATGGGTCGGGCCGCAGGAAATCGAAATGGCGCCCTGGTCGGCCGGGCCGACGACCTGGCGGTTGATCGCAAACAGGTTGCGGCCAAGGTCGTTGCCGGCCACGGCGGTGTTGGGGGCAACCTCGCGCGATGCCCACTCCTCGGCCGAGACCAGCACTTCCAGCGTGCCGGCTTCGCCGTCCAGGCGCACCATGTCGCCTTCGCGGACGCGCCCGATCGGACCGCCACGCGCGGCTTCCGGCGTCATATGGATCGCTGCGGGGAACTTGCCCGAAGCACCCGACAAGCGGCCGTCGGTGACCAGCGCCACGCGGCGGCCCTGGTTCTGCAGCAGGCCGAGCAACGGGGCCATCGAATGCAGCTCGGGCATGCCGTTGGCGCGCGGGCCCTGGTAACGCAGCACCACCACGAAATCGTGCGGCAGCACGCCGGCCGCATGCAGCTTGTTGAGTACCTGCGGGGTATCGATCACCACCGCAGGCGCTTGGATCTTGCGGTGCTGCGGCTTGACCGCCGACAGCTTGATCAGCGAGCGCCCCAGATTGCCGCGCAGCAGGCGCAGACCGCCTTGCGATTCGAATGCATCGCCGACCGGGCGCGCCACGCTGTCGTCGGCGGTAGTCGCTGTACCCGGGACATAGGTGACCTTGCCGTCCTGCAGGCGCGGTTCGTTGACGTAGGCACGCATGCCGCCTTCGACCACGGTCGGCAGATCGTCGTGCATGTAGCCGGCGTCCATCAGCTCGCGGAACACGAACGCGGTGCCGCCAGCGGCCTGGAAGCGGTTTACGTCGGCCTCGCCATTGGGGTAGATGCGGGTCAGCAACGGCACGGTCTGCGAAATCAGATCCATGTCGTCCCAGGTCAGCACGATGCCGGCCGCACGCGCCACTGCGATCCAGTGGATGGTGTGGTTGGTCGAGCCGCCGGTCGCCATCAGCGCGACCACGGCATTGACGATGGCGCGCTCGTCGATCAGGCGACCGAACGGGCGGAAGTCATCGCCCAGCGCGGAGATCGCCAGGGCCCGTGCGGTGCCCTCGCGTGTCAGCGCATCGCGCAGCGGCAATTCCGGGTTGACGAACGAGGCGCCGGGCAATTGCACGCCCATCGCTTCGAGCAGCACCTGGTTGGAATTGGCGGTGCCGTAGAAGGTGCAGGTGCCGGGCGAGTGGTACGACGACGACTCGGCCTCCAGCAGCTCGGCGCGGGTGGCTTCGCCGGCGGCATAGCGCTCGCGCACTTCGGCCTTTTGCTTGTTCGGGATGCCCGGCGTCATCGGGCCGGCCGGCATGAAGATCGCAGGCAGATGGCCGAACGCCAGCGCGCCGATCAACAGGCCAGGCACGATCTTGTCGCATACGCCCAGGTACACCACGCTGTCGAACATGTCGTGGCTGAGGCCGATCGCTGCAGCCTGAGCGATGTTGTCGCGCGAAAACAACGACAGCTCCATGCCCGCGCGGCCCTGGGTGACGCCGTCGCACATCGCCGGTACACCGCCGGCCACCTGCGCGGTGGCGCCGAGCGCACGCGCGGCATCGCGAATCAGTTGCGGGTAATGCTCGAATGGCTGATGCGCCGACAGCATGTCGTTGTAGGCGGTGATGATGCCCAGGTTGGGCGTGGCCGCACCGCGCAGACGCGATTTATCGGTCGGTTCGGAGGCCGCAAAGCCGTGCGCAAGATTGCCGCAGCTCAGACGGCTACGGAACGGGCCCTCACGCAGGGCGGCATCGAGACCGGCCAGATACGCCGCGCGCGACGGCGCGCTGCGCTTGCGGATACGGTCAGTGACAGCTTGGATGTTCGGATGCAGGCTCATTGGCTACCGGCTATGAGAAACGGGGGGAGGAAAGCACGCGGTTTTGATTCTAATTACCCGCACATGGATGTGCGGGCTCTTGCGAGGGACTCGCACCGAAGCGGGTCTTGCGAGGGACTCGCATATTTGAATCCCCGCACAAGGATGTGCGGGCTTCTGCGAGGGACTCGCATTCAATTGCACCAATGCACCCGCAGGCGCGGACCGGGCTGCTGCAGCGCGACGCGAATCGGGTACTCGCTGATGTCTTCGCCGGCGAGCGCGGCTTGCAGCACATCGAGCTTCTGCTTGCCGCGCAACAGCAGCAGGCGCGTGGGGACTGCGGCGAGCCCGGCAGGTGTCAGCGTGATCCGCAGCGGCCACTGGTTTGCGCCTGGGCAACCGGTTGCGTCCAGCGACGCATACGGCTGGGGGCTGGCCAGCGCCTTGGGCAGATCGGTCGAACCGGGAAACAACGAGGCGGTATGACCGTCGCCGCCCATTCCCAGCACCGCCAGGCACGCCGGCTCGGCATGCGTGGCCTGCAGGTTGGCGGTGTGCACGCACTCGGGCAATTGCTTGCCGGGGCGCACCAACGGGATGAAGGTCGCGGCCGACGCATGGGTCAGGAAGCTGTGGTTGACCAGCCAGGCGTTGCTGTCCTGATCCTGCGGCGAGAGCCAGCGCTCATCGACCAGGCCCACTTCCACCCGCGACCAATCCAGCGGGCGGTGTGCCAGCGATTCATAGACGGGCGCCGGCGTGGTGCCGCCGGAGAGCAACATGCGTGCCTGCCCACGGCGCGAGATTTCCTGTTCCAGCAGATCGGCCATCTCGCCAGCGACCGCTTCGGTCCACTCGGCGGGGTCTTCGTAGCGCACCATGGTGATGCGCGGGTTGTCCTGCAGGTTCATCGCTGCTCTCCCGGATGCTGACGCTGCGCATCCACCGCATACGCCGCGGCGCCCAGCAGGCCGGCGTGCGGATGCATGACCGCCAGCGAGGGCACGCGCGACATGATCGCGGAGAACCGGCCCTTGTGCTCGAAACGCTGGCGAAAGCCGGAATGCTGCAGCGAATCCAGCACCTTGGGCACCAGCCCGCCGGTAAGGAACACGCCATCCCAGGCACCTTGCATCAACACCATGTCGCCGGCGATCGCGCCGAAGATGGCGCAGAACAGGTCGATGGTGCGCGCCGAGCGCGGGTCGCCTGCGGCAGCGCGTGCGGTGATGTCTTTGGGTTCCAGCGGGCCCGGGTCGATGCCGGCGATTTCGCTCAATGCGCGATGGATGTTGACCAGGCCGGGGCCGCAGATCAGCCGCTCGTTGGACACCCGGCCGAACTGCTCGGAGAGGATTTCCAGTACACGGATTTCTTCCGGCGTGCCGGGAGGAAAGCTGACGTGGCCGCCTTCGGTTTCCAGCGGAAAACAGCGCCCATTGCGGATGATCAGCCCGCCCACGCCCAGGCCGGTGCCGGGGCCGATCACGCCGTAGTTGCGCGGTTGATCGATCGGCGCCGGGCGCCAGCTGGCGCCGCCCACCTGCACCACGTCCTGCGGACGCAGCAGGCTGATCGCCATGGCCTGCGCGGCAAAATCGTTGATCAGGTGCAGGGTGCTGAAACCGAGCATGCTGGCGGTGCGCGTGCGCGAGATCACCCACGGATGGTTGGTGATGCGCGCTTCGTCGCCATCGACGCGGCCGGCCACGGCGAACACGCCCTGGGTGGCCTGCACGCCGATCTGGTCGAGGTAATACCGCGCGGCTTCGCCGAGCGAAGCGAACTCCACCACCGCGAACTCACGCGAGGTGTCATCCAGCAGCGGCACCGAGGCGTCGACATCGGCCAGCGCAAAGCGCGCGTTGGTTCCGCCGATATCGGCGACCAGCACCGGCTTGGAAGGAGCGGTCATGCGTTGTTTCCCTGTGCGTCGGTGGCAGGAGGCAGGAACGGTGCGGCGGTGTCCGGGCCCCAGCTACCGGCGGGGTAGGGCTGCAGCGGCAATTGCGCCGCGGCCCAGGCGTCGCTGACGCTGTCGATCCAGGACCAGGCAGCCTTGACCTCGTCGTCGCGCACGAACAGCGCCGGATTGCCATTGAAGGCATCCACGAACAGACGCTCGTAAGCGATGCGACGGTGCAGGCCGGTCGGTACCGACAATTCCAGCTCCAGCGGCTGCAGCTCGATCGCGCCCCATTCCGGGCCGGCCAGGCTGCTCATCAGGCCGAGCTCGATGTTTTCCTGCGGCTGCAGCTGGAAGGTCAGCCGGTTGGGCACCGCATTCTGGCGGTCCGGACGCTCGAACAACCAGTGCGTCACCGGCTTGAGCGTTACCACGATGCGGGTGGAACGCTCGGCCAAGCGCTTGCCGGTGCACAGATGGAACGGCACGCCGGCCCAGCGCCAGTTGTCGATATGCGCGGTCACCGCGACGAAGGTTTCCACGTCGCTGCCTTCCGGCGGGTGGTAGGCCTGCGCCGGCTGGCCGTTGATGGTGCCGGCGGTATATCGGCCGCGCACGCTGTCATGGGCGGCATGCTCGGCGGTCATCGGACGCAGCGCACGCAGCACCTTGACCTTTTCGTCGCGGATGCGGTCGGCCTCCAGCGAGGCCGGCGGCTCCATCGCCACCAGACACAGCAGCTGCAGGATATGGCTCTGCACCATGTCGCGCAGCGCGCCGGAGCGGGCGTAGTAGGCATCGCGCCCGTCGACACCTTCGCTTTCGGCGACCAGGATCTGCACCGACTCGATATAGGTGCGGTTCCAGACCGCCTCCAGCAACGTGTTTCCGAAGCGCAGCGCGATCAGGTTCTGCACCGCCGCCTTGCCCAGGTAATGGTCCAGACGGAACACGCGGTCCTCGTCGATCAGCGCGCCGATCGACTGCAGGATCTCGCGGGCGCTGTCCGAGTCGTGGCCGATCGGCTTTTCCAGCATCAGCCGGTGCGGTGCGGCCAGCGCGCCGCCCAGTGCCAGGCCCTGGCACGTGCTGATGTAAAGCCCCGGCGGGATCGCCAGGTAGCTCACGATCTGGCGGGACGCAAGCTCGCGGACCGCATCGGCCACCGACTCGGCATTGCGCAGGTCCACCGAGCGGTAGTCCACGCGCTGCAGCAGCGTCTGGATCTGCTCCGGGGTGGCAATCGGCAGCGCTTCGGTCAGACGCGGGCGCAGCACTTCACGGAAGGCCTCGGTATCGTGCGGCGACAAGGCCAGTGCACGGATACGGAAGTCCTCCGGCAGCAGGCCGTCGACGAACAGGCGCAGCAGGGAGGGGAAAAGATAGCGCTGGGCGAGATCGCCGGTGGCGCCGAACAGGATCAGGGTGTTGTGCATGGACCGAGTTTCAGATTCTGGGGACATCGTTATCAGCGGCTCGTCGGAAAGGCGCCGGACAGCCGGCGGTCGGTACGTCTGTTCCTGGGCGACACTTGCGTGCGCGCAGCGGGGGATGGACGCTGACGCCCAATCCCCGATTGTTGCAGCAACTGGTGGTCAGCGGTTAGCGCCTGGGCGGTATACCTGCACCTGCGTGGCGGAATGCCCGCCCGCGCGATGCAGGTAACGTCGCCGGAAACAGCGGCGTGAGTCGGTAGCGGCATGGTTCCTCCGAGATCGATGTTGCCATGTGAAAACGATTACATGTCAGAATAAACCAATGCATTCGTTTGCAGGGGATTTCCTCGCAGACGGGTCGGTCGTCATTGCCATCGGGAGGGCCGAGGGCAGGGCGCACACAACACGTTGAGGCCGAACGATGGCGAAAGTGCAGTTGGAAGGTGTCCGCAAGGTCTATGAAAACGGCCAGGTGGCGGTGCAGGGCGCAAGCTTCGAAGTGACCGATGGCGAGCTGATGGTGCTGGTCGGGCCGTCCGGCTGCGGCAAGTCGACGTTGTTGCGCATGATCGCCGGGCTCGAGGACATCAGCGCGGGCACGCTCAAGATCGGCGAACGCGTGGTCAACGACGTGGCGCCGAAGGACCGCGACATCGCCATGGTGTTCCAGAGCTATGCGCTGTATCCGCACATGACCGTGGCGGAAAATCTGGCCTTCGGCCTCAAGCTGCGTGGTCACCCGAAGCAGGTCATCGCCGAGCGCGTCAATAACGCTGCCGAGCTGCTGGGCCTGACCCCGATGCTCGACAAGCTGCCCAAGGCGATGTCCGGCGGCCAGCGCCAGCGCGTGGCGCTGGGGCGGGCAATGGTGCGCGAATCGTCGGTGTTCCTGCTCGACGAACCGCTGTCCAACCTGGACGCCAAGTTGCGCCACAGCGTGCGCACCGAGATCGCGCAGCTGCATCGCAAGCTCGGCACCACCATGATCTACGTCACCCACGACCAGGTCGAAGCGATGACGCTGGGCCAGCGCATCGTGGTGCTCAAGGACGGCGTGATCCAGCAGATCGACAGCCCGATGGCGCTGTACGACCGTCCGGCCAACTTGTTTGTCGCCGGCTTCCTCGGTAGCCCGGCGATGAATGTGCTGCAGGGTCGGCTGGATGAGCAGGACGGCCTGCATCTGGTGATGGCCGACGGCTGGCGGGTGCCGCTGGGCGCCGCGCGGGTCGATCGCCGCTGGTTCGGCCAGGACGTCATCGTCGGTGTGCGCCCCGAGCATCTGCAGCCGTCCAGCGATGCGCACCTGGGCTTCGATGCCCAGGTGGAGGTCATCGAGCCGGTCGGCAACGAGATCTTCCTCAACCTCGATCGCGGCGGGCAGCCGTTGGTGATCCGCGTGGCGCCGCAGGCGCTGCCGGCGGTCGGGCAACCGCTGCGCTTGGCATTGCGCAGCGACGCGTTGCATTTCTTCGACCCGGCAACCGGGCAGCGGCTGGAGCCGGCTTAACGCTCCAGCCCGGGAATGATGGCGAGGGCGCGCGCGGCGTGCGCGCCCACTTTGAAGGCCTTGGCAGAGTCCACGGCCAGGTCCAGTGGCAACACCGCCAGCGCCAGATCGCCGGCAATGCTGACCACCGTGCCGATGGCTGCACCGTCCAGGTCGACGCTATCGCCCGCCTGGGCGGCCGCTTCCGTCTCCAGGAGCTGCAACGCACGCTTGGCCTTGCCCAGGAAATGCGTGCGCGCAACGATTTCCTGACCCGGGTAGCAGCCTTTCTTGACGCTGTAAGCCTGCAGGCGGTCCAGCGCCAGTTGCTGCGGCGTCCAGTGTTCGCGCTGCGCATCCGGCAGCCGAACCAGGCCCAGTTGCAGATCCGCACGGCGCCATTGCACGTCCATGTTCGGCAATTCGATAGGCGCTGCCAATGCCTGGTCGGTGATGAGCAAGAGCGTGCGCGGCAAGCCGGCGCTGCCCATATCCAGCGCGACACGCTGCGTTCCGATATCGGCCCGCGCGCCTCGCGCATGCTCGGGCGCTTGCAAACCGCCATACGCAAGAAGCGCGACGGCGTTGATTTTCAGCTTGCGCCGGAACACGAAGCGGCCGAGCTGTGCGGCGATCTCGCCTGCGTTGCCGTCAGGCAACAGCATCAGCAGGTTGGTGTCGTCCTCACGCAGGAGTGCGAAGATGGCGATCACGCGCCCCTTCGCCGTCAACCACGCATTCCACTGCCAGTGTCCGATCGCCAGGGCCTGCACGTCGTTGGCGAATTGGGCATGCGCAAACGCCACTGCATCCGCGCCGACGAGTCGGACGTATTGCATATCGCGCAGGGAGCCAAAACCCTGTGGAATAAGATTCAGGTTGTCAGCCATGGATGGGGAGGACTAAAATCGCAACGTTGTGAGACCACTATGATAGGCCATCCAACCCCCACCCCAGCGCAGGATTCCGAGACGCAGCCTTCCCCTCAGGAGACCATTCCCGAGAAGAAGCCACTGCCGAAGGAGATTGGTGGACGCGACGGCCCCGAGCCAACGCGCTACGGCGACTGGGAAAAAAATGGACGCTGCATCGATTTTTGAGCAGCTTCTAGCCACAGCGGCCTAGTGCCGCCCAGCCGAGAAAACGAGCCCAGCGAATGGCGATCCGCGAACGTCCCACTTCTCCACATCTGCAGGTATATCGCTGGCAGATCCAGATGGCGACCTCGATCCTGCATCGAGCCACCGGCGTCATCCTTTCCGGAGGCGCGCTGGTCATCGCCGTCTCGCTGCTGTTGCTGATGCTCGGCGAGGAGCACTGGCATTGCCTCACCCAGCAGCTGGGCGCCTGGTACGGCCAGATGTTCCTGTTCGCATGGTCCTGGGCCTTTACCTATCACCTGGCCAACGGCATCCGCCACATCGTCCAGGATTTCGGCCGCGGCTTCAGCATTCCCGCCTTCATCCGCAGCAGCTGGACATCGGTGATCGCCAGCCTGGTGTTGACCGCTGCGATCTGGGCCTATGTCCTGACCGGAGCTTCCGCATGAGCCGCTATCGCACTCCGTTGAAGAATGTGCGCGGTCTGGGCGCGGCCAAGACCGGCACCGAACATTTCGTGATGCAGCGGCTGACCGCCACAGCCCTGGTCGTGCTGGCGATCTGGTTCGTGGCGTTCGTGCTGAGCCTGCTCGGTTCCGACTACATGACTGCAGTCGCCGCCGTGTCCAAACCGTGGAACGCCGTGCTGCTGGTCGGTTTCCTGGTGGCGATGTTCTGGCATGCGCAGCTTGGCCTGCAGGTCGTGCTCGAGGACTACATCCACAATTCGTTGCTGGCGCTGGCGTTGCAGACGACGGTGAAGTTCGTCGCCGTGCTTGGCGCGATCGTCAGCATTTTCGCAGTGGCGCGCATCGCGCTGGGCGGTGCCTGAGTCATCGGGCACACAGAACAGGAATCCAGATTAGATGTCTGCTTACAAGATCACTGAACACAAGTACGACATGGTCGTGGTGGGTGCCGGCGGCGCCGGCCTGCGTGCCACGTTCGGCTTGGCCCAGAAAGGCCTGCAGACGGTTTGCCTGACCAAGGTCTTCCCGACCCGTTCGCACACCGTCGCAGCGCAGGGCGGTATCTCCGCCGCGCTCGGCAACATGGGCGAGGACGATTGGCGCTACCACTTCTACGACACCATCAAAGGCTCCGACTGGCTGGGCGACCAGGACGCGATCGAGTACATGTGCCGCGAGGCGATTCCGGCCATCATCGAGCTGGAACACTACGGCGTACCGTTCTCGCGGACCGAAGAGGGCAAGATCTATCAGCGCCCGTTCGGCGGCATGACCACCAAGTACGGCGAAGGCCCGTCGGCGCAGCGCACCTGCGCGGCAGCCGACCGTACCGGTCACGCCATGCTGCATACGCTGTATCAGCAATCGCTGGCGCATAACGCGCGCTTCATGATCGAGTACTTCGCGCTGGACCTGATCTTCGACGAAGAAGGCGTCTGCCGTGGCGTGCTGGCGCTGGACATGGCCGAAGGCTCGCTGCATCTGTTCCGCGCCCACGGCGTGGTGCTGGCCACCGGCGGTTACGGCCGTGCCTACTTCAGCGCAACCTCCGCACACACCTGTACCGGTGATGGCGGCGGTCTGGTGATGCGTGCCGGCCTGCCGGTGCAGGACATGGAGTTCGTGCAGTTCCATCCCACCGGCATCTACGGTGCGGGCTGCCTGATCACCGAAGGCGTGCGCGGCGAAGGCGGCATCCTGCGCAACAGCAACGGCGAGCGCTTCATGGAGCGCTACGCACCGCATTACAAGGATCTGGCCTCGCGCGACGTGGTGTCGCGTTCGATGACCGTGGAGATCCGCGAAGGCCGCGGCGTCGGCGAGCACAAGGATCACATCCTGCTCGACCTGACCCACCTCGGCCCGGAAGTCATCAACGAAAAGCTGCCCGGCATCGCCGAGAGCGCCCATATCTTTGCCGGTGTGGACGTGACCAAGCAGCCGATCCCGGTGCTGCCGACGGTGCACTACAACATGGGCGGCATTCCGACCAATTTCTACGGCGAAGTCGTGCGCAAGCAGGGCGACGACCCGGATGCGGTGGTGCCTGGCCTGTACGCGATCGGCGAAGCGGCCTGCGTGTCGGTGCACGGTGCCAACCGCCTGGGATCCAACTCGCTGCTGGATCTGGTGGTGTTCGGCCGTGCGGTGGCAAACCGCTGCGCCGAGACGGTCAAGCCCAACCAGCCGCACAAGACCTTGCCGTCCGATGCCTGCGACAAGGCGCTGGGCCTGCTGGACAAGTTGCGCTATGCCAACGGCTCCACGCCGACCTCGGTGATCCGCGACAACATGCAGCGCACCATGCAGTCCGACGCCGCAGTGTTCCGCACCAGCAAGACATTGAAGGAAGGCGTGGACAAGATGGCCGAGATCTTCGCCACCTTCGAAGACGTCAAGGTGTCCGATCGCTCGCTGGTCTGGAACTCGGATCTGATCGAGACCTACGAGTTGAACAACCTGCTGCTCAATGCAGTGGCGACGATCAATTCGGCCGAGCAGCGCAAGGAAAGCCGCGGCGCGCATTCGCACGAGGACTTCCCGGACCGCGACGACGTCAACTGGCAGAAGCACACGCTGGTCACCGTCGACGACAAGGGCAAGTGCGAATTCGAGTATCGCCCGGTGCACATGTACACGCTGAGCAAGGACGTGGACGTCGTCCCGCCGAAGCCGCGCGTTTACTGATCGATGCGCATGCAAGGCTCCCTCGCTGTATCGAAGCCGGTCGCCGGGTTGTCCTGGCGCAGCGGCAGGCGCTTGCAGCGGCCGGGACGTTCGACCACGCAGGAGCAGCGCCGGCAACACGCCGGTCGCTGCACCGCCGCTTCGGTGGCGGCATCCATCGTCTTTACCTTCATGCGCACGGTGCGGCTGTCGTTCGCACCGCGCATCGCCTGAGCCAACGAGAGCAGCTATGGCAGAGTTCACCCTCCCCAAGAATTCAAAGATCGGCAAGGGTAAGCATTACCCTGCGCAGGGCGCCAAGAACACGCGCACCTTCAAGGTCTACCGCTGGGATCCGGATGGCGACGCCAACCCGCGCACCGACAGCTATGAGATCGATCTCGACAAGTGCGGCCCGATGGTGCTGGACGCGCTGATCAAGATCAAGAACGAGATCGACCCGACGTTGGCGTTCCGTCGTTCGTGCCGCGAGGGCATCTGCGGCTCGTGCGCGATGAACATCGACGGCACCAACACGCTGGCCTGCACCAAGGCGATCGATGCCTGCGGCAAGGCCGAAGTGCCAATCTACCCGCTGCCGCATATGGATGTGATCAAGGATCTGGTTCCGGATCTGACCCACTTCTATGCGCAGTACGCGTCGATCAAGCCGTGGATCCGCACCCAGACCCCGCCGCCGCCGGATCGCGAGCGCCTGCAGTCGCCGGAAGACCGCCGCAAGCTCGATGGCCTGTACGAATGCATCCTGTGCGCGTGCTGCTCGACCAGCTGCCCGAGCTACTGGTGGAATGGCGAGCGTTACCTGGGGCCGGCAATCCTGCTGCAGGCGTACCGCTGGATCATCGACTCGCGCGACGAGGACACCGGTGCGCGCCTGGACGATCTGGAAGACCCGTTCAAGTTGTATCGCTGCCACACCATCATGAACTGCGCACGGACCTGCCCGAAGGGCCTGAATCCTGCGCTGGCGATCGCCGAGATCAAGAAATTGATGATGGCCCGTCGCGCCTGATCGCAGGGCACTGAGGTCTCGCGAGAGCGGGATGTGGTTCGCAGCGGCACCGGCCCTTGGGTCAGGTGCCGCTGTCGTTTTCGCCCCCGCCGCAGGCGGGGTGGAGAGAGGAATGGACGAACAGACCTTGTTGAAAAAGCTGCGCTGGCGTTGCCGGCGCGGCATGCGCGAACTGGATCAGCTGTTCGGGCGCTATCTGGATCAACGTTGGGCGCAGGCTTCCGATGCCGAGCGCGCAGTTTTCCTACAGCTGCTGGATTGCGAAGACGATAAGTTGTGGCGCTGGTTCATGGGTTACGAGGCTTGCCCGGATGTCGCCAACGCCGCACTCATCGCCGATATCCGCGCCTTGCCGGCTTGAGTGGCGGCCTTCGCGCGGGCTCGTTTGCGCACTGAGTCTTCTCGTGCTGCTGGCGCTGTGTGCCATCTGGCGCAGCGGCATGCCGGCCTGGCCGGCTGTGGTGCTGTCCATCGTTGCGCCGGCTTCGGTCGGCAGGTCACTACGGCTGCTGTTGCGTTCGCCAGTGCGGCAGCTGGTTGTGCCCTGGGGGGAGAGCCCCGCCAGCATTGACGGCGCGCAGGTGCAGAACCTGCAGGTTGTCTGGCGCGGGCCGATTGCGGTGGTGGCGTGGACCGGGCCGGATGCGCGCCGCGAACGCCTGCATTTCTGGCCGGATACCCTGCCTACAGCGCAACGACGTGAACTGCGTCTGGCCGCGCAGGCACACGCGATTTCGTCCGGGCGGCCGCAAGTGGCACCATAGCGTCCCTTTCCCGGTTGAACCGCATGTTCAAACCTATCCCGGTCGCCATCGGCTTGCGCTACCTGCGTGCCAAGCGGCGCAATGGCTTCATCTCGTTTATCTCGATGGCATCGATCCTGGGCATCGCCCTGGGCGTGACCGTGCTGATCACCACGCTGGCAGTGATGAGCGGTTTTCAGAAGGAAATCCGCGACCGTCTGCTGCAGATGGCAGCGCATGCCACCGTCAGCGCCGAAGGCGCGCCGATGCGCGATTGGCAGCATGCGGTCGAGGTCGCCATGGCCGACCCACGCGTTGCCGGCGCCGCACCGTATATCGAAACCGAATCGCTGCTGCAGGGCCCGCGCAAGCAGCCGGCCATCGTCCGTGGCATCGTTCCGGCCGAAGAGAACAAGGTGTCGGTGCTGGCCAAGAAGATGCAGCAGGGGTCGGTCGACAGCCTGACCCCGGGCTCCTACAACATCGTCATCGGCAAGGAACTGGCGATCTGGCTGGGCGTGGACGTGGGCGACAGCATCGTGGTGCTGCTCAGCGATACCCAGGCCACGCCATTGGGCGCGATGCCGCGGCTCAAGCGCTTCACCGTCAGCGGAATCTTCGAGGCGGGCTATAACGAGATCGACCGCGGCCTGGCCGTGGTCAACATGCAGGACCTGGCGCGCGTGCTGCGCATGGACGGCGTCACCGGCGTGCGGCTGCGCCTGCACGACATGGATCAGGCCTGGCCGGTGGCGCGCGATCTGGCGGTGAGGTTGCATGGCCCGTACCGGGTCAGCGACTGGACCCAGGAAAACGCCAATCTTTACCACTCGTTGAAGATGGAAAAGACCGTGATGGGCATCCTGCTGTCGCTGATCGTGGCGATGGGCGCATTCAACCTGGTGTCCTCGCAGGTCATGCTGGTCACCGACAAGCAGGCCGATATCGCGATTCTGCGCACGCTGGGCTTGTCGCCCGGCGGGGTGATGCAGGTGTTCATGGTGCAGGGCTCGTTGATCGGCTTCATGGGCACGATCATGGGCGTGATCGGCGGCATCGTGCTGACGCTCAATCTGGAGCGCATCCTGGGCGTGATCGAGACGATCTTCAGCGTCAAGTTGCTGCCCGAGGACGTGTATTACATCACCGGGTTGCCGACCGATATGCAGACCCAGGACGTGGTGGTGATCACCGTCGTCGCGCTGGTGATGAGTTTTCTGGCGACCTTGTATCCGGCATGGCGCGCCTCGCGTACCCAGCCGGCGGAGGCGTTGCGTTATGAATGAGATCCGGGAATCGCGCGTGCAGAAGGCAACCCCAGCAGATGTGGTGATCCGGGCCGAGGCACTGGCCAAGACCTATGCCGAAGGCAAGATGCGCACGCCGGTGTTCGATGGGCTGGATCTGTCGGTGGCAACCGGCGAGACGGTCGCGATCGTCGGCGCGTCCGGCGCGGGCAAGAGCACCCTGCTGCATCTGCTCGGCGGGCTGGATATTCCGACCTCGGGCGAGGTGTATGTCGCAGGCCAGCGCATGTCGGCGCTGTCCGATGGCGAGCGCGGCAGGTTGCGAAACCAGGCGTTGGGCTTCGTGTACCAGTTCCATCATCTGCTGCCTGAATTCACCGCGCTGGAAAACGTGATGATGCCGGTGCTGCTGTCGGGCAAGGATGTGGCGGTGGCGCGTGGACAGGCATTGCAGTTGCTGGAATCGGTCGGGCTCGGCCATCGCATCGAGCACAAGCCCAGCGAACTGTCGGGCGGCGAGCGTCAGCGCTGTGCGGTGGCGCGTGCACTGGTGAACAAGCCGGGGTGCGTGCTGGGCGACGAGCCCACCGGCAATCTCGACGACAAGACCGCCGGCACGGTGTTCGAACTGATGCTGGAACTCAATCGTGCGCAGCGTACCAGCCTTGTGTTGGTCACTCACGACCGTAGCCTGGCGCGTCGCCTGGATCGGGTGCTGGAGCTGCATCAAGGCAAGCTGCGCAAGTTGGCGCCCTCGGCCGTGTGAGTGCCTGCGACGCGATCGGGGTGCCGGTCGCGTTGCGCAATGAAACGGATCTCTCGCGACATGGCGCTGCGGGCGGGGTGCGCAGCGCGGCGCCGCAGCCCGGTGCGTCGCTGCCGTGGTGCAATCCCAGGGCGCAGTTCCAGGAACGGCTAACGCAACGTGGCGAGCCGTTGCCAGGTAGGGCATGGGCGGCGCGCTCGGAACCGCAGTGAACGCGTGGTCATGCGGCACCGAGCATCGGCAGCGTCCGCCCGGCGGTGAGCACAATCGTGTTTTCGGGCGGCTCTCAACCTCTGGGTTCCATGCTTATCCACATCGCTGCAGGCCGGTGCGACCTGCAGCGACGCGTTGGCTGCGGTCAGGGAATGATGCGCAGTGCCCGCAACCGGGTGAACAACTCGAAGAACGAAGCGCGGCTGTCGTAGAAGTCCAGAAAGCCCAGTTCGCGGCTCTTGGTCATGTCGTTGACGCACTCGATCTCGCGTCCGAGGTCGGCATCGGTGTGCCACCACGAGGCCAGGCGATTGACGTCCGACTCGACCAGCGTGTGCTGCGCGGCCAGCTCGGCCCACAGTGCTGGCGCGGTCTCGGTCAGGCGCGCTTCCAGTGGCTGCGGCGTGTCGGGGCAGGGGGCGGCATCGAGGCCGAAGAACGCTGCAATCTCGCCCCACATCCAGCGCCAGCGGAACACATCGCCGTTGACGGTGTTGAAGGCCTGATTGCGTGCTGCCGGACTCAGGCCTGCCCATGCTAGCTGCTTGCCAAGCAGGCCGGCATCGGTGAGATCGGTGAGGCTGTTCCATTGCGCTTGCGAGCCGGGGAACACAAACGGCTGACCGGTGTGCTTGCACAACGACGCGTACACAGCCAGCGTCACGCCCATGTTCATCGCATTGCTGCCGTTGGCCATGCCGATCATGGTGTGCGAGCGATGCACGCTCCATCCGAAACCGTGCCGTTGCGCGTGCGCAAACAGCAGGTCTTCGAGCGTGTAGTAGAAGTTTTCGCCCGGCTGGCGCGGCTCGCTCTCGCGGAACGGCGTTTCGGCCTTGCCGCTGCCGTAGTTTTCGAACGCGCCCAGATAATGCTTGGTGCCGGTGACCAGCGCCATGTGCTGCAGCGGCGCGTCGCTCAACGCATCGCACAGGTGCCGCATCATCGCGCCGTTGGCCTCGACGTTCTCGCGTTCGGTGTCGCGACGCGTCCATGTACAGAAAAACACGTGGGTAATCGGCAGGCCGCGCAACGCGTTGTTGGTGTTGTCGGCGTCCAGCAGATCGGCAGCGACAGGAATGACGCCGTCGTGCTGCAGCGGGCGGCGCGCCAGGCCGTAAACAGTCCAGCCATCGGCTACCAGCACGTTGGCCAGGTTGTAGCCGGAGATGCCGGTCACGCCGACAATCAATGCAATGCCTTTACGCATGTGGGGGAACTCCTCAGAGACAGCGTCGAACATAATCGCTCGGCCATGAAATCGGGGCGAATGCGGCGCCGTGCGATTTGCTGGGCTGATCTGGCGATTGTTGCATTGGCCACGTTGCATCGTTCTACGCGGTTTTACTCGTTCGGCTCGACTAAAGGGATGTGCGGGGTTCGATCAAGCTGACCACGAGTTTCATCGCTGATGGTCCTGGCCGAAAACCGGCGTCAGCGTTGCGCATGCGCATCTAATAGCGGCATGTCGGCAACGCGCTACAGCAGATCGCGCTACATTAAATCTGGTCTCTTCTGACCCTCTTGTGCGCAAACCACCGCTGCCGCCAAGCCGCCGGTTGGTTTAGCGTTGCTCTTGGGATCAGGACGATCGGGATTGAGCGGCAACATGGATGTGTCAGATCACGCAGCGCCATTGCCGCGGCTTGCATCGGCAGTGCCGGTCGCAGGCGCGTTGCTGCTGGGCGTGGTCGTTTGTGCGTGGTCGCCGGTGCTGTTGCCGCAAGCGCTGTATGCCGCCTGTCTGTTGGCGGGCGTGCTCGGCAACGCGCTCGCCCTGTGGCTGCGGCCGCGGCGGGCCTGGTGGATGCTGGCGCTTGCAACCGCGACGGTGGGTTTCGGGCTGACTGGCTGGCAAGTGGCCGAGACCTTGCAGTCGCAATTGCTGCCGCGTGACGAAGCGCGCGAGATCAGCGTGCGTGGCCGCATTGTCGGGCTGCCGGTGGCCGAGCAACGGCGTACGCGGTTCCAGTTGCGCGTCGATCACGATCGAGCGCAGCCGGTGGCCCTGCGCGGCAAGCTGTTGCAACTGGCCTGGTACGACGCCTTCGGTGCCGACCAGATCGGCCCGCGCGCCGCGCTGCGGGCGGGGGCACATTGGCAACTGCAGCTCAAGCTGCGTGCACCGCGCGGTCTGCGTAATCCGGGCGGGTTCGATGCCGAACGTCAGGCGTTGGCGCAGCGCATCGTCGCCACCGGGTACGTACGCGACCTCGGCGCTGCGCGGGAGCTTGTCGCTCCGCATGGCGTGGATGCCTGGCGCGACCGGATGTCGCTGCGGATCGCCGAGCAGGTCTCCGGCCCTTCCGCGCCTTACCTGCGCGCACTTGCATTGGGCGACACGCGTGGACTGGACGATGCGGCATGGGCAACCCTGCGCGCGACCGGGCTGAGCCATTTGATCGCCATCTCCGGATTCCATGTCGGCCTGGTTGCCGCGTTCTTTGCACTGACGGTGGCCGGCGTGTGGCGATGGCGGCCCGGCCTGGGTCTGGTGCTGCCGCGCGTGCATGCTGCAGCCATCGCCGCGCTGCTCGGTGCCGCTTCGTACGCGGTATTGGCAGGGTTGGCGTTGCCCACCGTACGCACCGTGCTGATGATCGCCGTCGTCGCGCTGGCGCGGCTCGCGCGGCGACGCGCCACGACCGCGCAGATTCTCGCGCTGGCGCTGCTTGCCGTGCTGGCATGGGACCCATTGAGCGTGCTGGTGGCAGGCTTCTGGCTCAGTTTTGCCGGTGTCGCCTGGCTGGTGTGGTGCCTGCCCGCAGATGACCGCAGCATCCTGCGCGGCTTCCTGTCTGCGCAGACCGTCGCCACCGTCGGCTTGCTGCCGCTGACGGTCAGCTTGTTCGGGCAGGCATCGCTGGTGGGGCCGTTGGCCAATCTTGTCGCCATCCCCTGGTGGACCTTTGTCGTGGTGCCGCTGTGCCTGCTGGGAACAGCGCTTGAAGCCTTGCACGCCGGTGCGGGCGCCTGGGCGTGGCAGTTGGCCGGCTGGTGCTTCGAGCTGACCTGGCCGGGGTTCGTCTGGCTTGGGCAGACCACGCTGGCGTTGTGGTGGGTGCCCGAATCCGATGCGATTGCGCTGATTGCAGCGTTGCTGGGCGCGTTCTGGCTATTGCTGCCGCGAGGCACCCCGGGCAAGGCCGTTGCGATGCTGCTGTGGCTTCCGCTGCTATGGCCGGATCGTGCCTTGCCCGGCGCTGGCGAAGCCGACCTGCAGGTGCTGGATGTCGGGCAGGGTCTGGCAGTGCTGGTGCGCACGCAGCGGCATGCGCTGCTGTTCGACACCGGCCCGGCAGTACGCGATGGGTTCGATGCCGGCGAGCGCGTGGTGCTGCCTGCCCTGCGTGCGCTTGGGGTGCGTCAGCTGGATGCACTGGTGCTCAGTCATGCCGATGCCGACCATGCCGGCGGCTACGCAGCGGTGCGCGCGGGGTTACCGGTGGCGATGACGGCTGCACCGCCAGGCGCGCCACTGGATGTCAGCTCGCGCTGCCAGGCCGGCCGGCAGTGGGAGTGGGATGGCGTGCGCTTTCGCTTTCTGCATCCGGCTGCGGATTTTCCGTACCTGCGCAACCAATCCAGTTGCGTGCTGCGGGTCCAGACGCAGCATGCCAGTGCGCTGTTGCCTGGGGATATCGACGAGCTCATCGAGCGTCGACTGATGCGCGAGCAGGTTGCAAGGCTGCGTGCCGAGGTGGTGGTGGTCCCGCATCATGGCAGCGCAGACGGCTCGCACGCCGCTTTCATTGCCGCCACCGGAGCGCAGCTGGCGCTGGTCTCCTCCGGGTACGGCAACCGTTTTGGCCACCCCCGCGCGCAGGTGGTCCAGCGCTGGCAGGGCAGCGGAGCCGAATTGCTCGACACTGCCCAGTCCGGTGCGATCAGGGTCTGGCTCGGCGCGGACGGCCTGCAGCTGCGCGAGCGACGGCGTTGGCAGCCGCGTCTTTGGGATGCTGCGGAACGGCGGCGGTCGACTGCTATCCTATCGGCCAGCGAATAGGCGGCCGCGTCGCCGGAGGAATCGAATCGTGTTGGAGCTGGTCAAGGCGGGCGGTTGGCCGATGGTGCCGTTGCTGTTGCTGGGTGTGATCGCCCTGGCGATCGTGCTGGAGCGTCTGTGGACCTTGCGCCGCAACGAGGTGACGCCGCCGGGTCTGGGCGAGGAGGTCCGTAACTGGGCCGCGCGCGGCAAGCTGGATCCCACCCACATCGAGTCGCTGCGGCGCAATTCGCCGCTGGGCGCGCTGCTGGCTGCGGCACTGGATGTGCGCGGCCGTCCGCGCGATCTGGTGCGTGAACGCATCGAAGACACCGGTCGCCACGTGGTGCACCGCATGGAGCGCTACCTGAACGCGCTGGGCACCATCGCCTCGGCCGGTCCGCTGCTGGGGTTGCTCGGCACGGTGGTCGGCATGATCCAGATGTTCCTGGGCATCCTCGATCACGGCGTGGGCGATGTGAACCAGTTGGCCGGTGGCATCGGCAAGGCGCTGGTGTGCACCGCCACCGGCATGATCATCGCGGTGCCCGCGCTGATGGCGCATCGCTTCTTCAAGGGGCGCATTGCCGGTTACATCATCGAGATGGAACAGGAAGCCACGCTGCTGCTGGACACCATGGATGGCCGCGGGGCGCCTGTAGCGGCGGCGCCGGCAGCGTCGGGCAGCAAGCCTGTCATGGCAAAGGGCTGACGGATGCGCATCGGCAGCGACCGAAGCCAGGACGAGCCGCATATCGACCTGGTGCCATTGATTGACGTCATTCTCGTCCTCATCATCTTCTTCGTGGTGACCACGACCTTCGACGCACGCTCCACGCTGCAGCTGCAATTGCCGACTGCCAGTGACCAGAACACCAGCGCGCCGCCGCGTTCGCTCAGCGTGCTGGTCAATGCCGACGGGCATTACTTCATCAACGACCAGGAAGTCCTGCGCGCAGATGTGGAGTCGCTGAAGCAGACCATCGCCCAGATCGCCGGCGACGACCGCGAGCAGACGGTGCTGATGCGTGCCGATGCGCGTACGCCGTATCAGGCCGTCGTCACCGCGCAGGATGCGTTGGGGCAGCTCGGCTTCCGGCGTATCGCCATTGCGACCGCGCCCCAGACCGGCACTGCCGGCAAGACAAGCAAGAACGGAACCCGCCAGTGACCACCATCAACGACCGCCCGGCGCCAGTCTCGTCCTGGCGCACGTACCGTCGCCTGTTGGGCTTCGCCAAGCCGTATCGGCTGTTGCTGATCGCCGCGCTGATTGCCGCGTTGGTCGAAGCGGCAGGCACCACCGGCTTCCTGGCCTTGATGAAGCCGATCACCGACGAGACCTTCATCTACAAGAACGCCGAAGTCAGCCGCTGGCTGCCGGTGCAGATCATCCTGCTGTTCGTGGTGCGTGGCGTCGCCGGCTATGTCACCGACATGGCGATGGGCAAATCCGCACGCAGCATTGCGCGCGATCTGCGCGTCAAGGTGATGTCCAAGTATTTGCGTCTGCCGGGCTCGCGCTTCGATTCCGAGCCGGTGCCCTCGATGTTGATACGCCTGGGATCGGATTCGGATCAAGTCGCACAGGCCGCGGTGGATGCGGTCAAGGTGATGATCCAGCAGTCACTGCAAGTGATCGGCGCACTGGCGCTGATGCTGTGGCATAGCTGGCAGGTCACGCTCACCATCGTGGTACTGGCACCGGTGCTGGCCTGGGTGATGGACAAGGTGGCGCGGCGCTATCGGCGCATCAGCCACAGCATTCAGGAGAGCGGCGCGCATCTGTTGCAGGCCGCCGACCAGACCTTGTCCAGCCACCAGGAGGTCAAGATCTACGGCGCCCAGCAGACCGAAATGGAACGCTACGGGGCGCTGGCCGACCGTAACCTGCGGCTGGCGATGAAGGTCGAATCCACCCGCGGCATTTCCACCGCCACCGTGCAGATGATCGGCGCGATCGGGCTGTCGGCGCTGCTGTTCGTGGCCGGTGCGCAGGCCTTGGCCGGGCGCCTGACCGCGGGCGACTTCGTGGTGTTGATGACCTCGATGCTGACGATCATTCCAGGCCTCAAGCAGCTCACCAATGTGCAGAACATGGTGCAGCGCGGCCTGGCCTCGGCCGAGCGCCTGTTCTCGGTGCTCGACAGCCCCGACGAGCCGGATCAAGGCTCAGTGCCGCTGACGCGTGCCAAGGGCCTGATCGAGTTCCGCGATGTCACCGCCCGTTACCCAGGCCAGGTGAATCCGGCCCTGGCCGAGGTCAGTTTCGTGGCGCAACCCGGCACGGTGACCGCGATCGTCGGACGCTCCGGCAGCGGCAAGTCCAGCCTGATCAAGTTGATCCCGCGCTTCTATGAAGCAGAGTCCGGGCAGATTCTGCTCGACGGACATCCGGTGCAGGCGTACGCGCTGGCCGATCTGCGCCGGCAGATCGCGCTGGTCGGCCAGCAGGTGATGCTGTTCGACGGCAGCATCGCCGACAACGTCGCCTATGGCGAAATGCGCACCGCAGATGCCGGCCAACTGGAGCGCGCGATCCTGGGCGCCAATGCGATGGAGTTCGTGGCGCAACTGCCCGAGGGCCTGCAATCGCACGTCGGCACCAAGGGCGGGCGGCTGTCCGGCGGGCAGCGGCAGCGCCTGGCGATCGCGCGTGCCATGCTCAAGGACGCGCCGATCTTGATCCTGGACGAAGCCACCGCCGCACTGGACAACGAGTCGGAGCGACTGGTGCAGGACGCCTTGCACAAGCTGATGCCGGATCGCACCACGCTGGTGATCGCGCACCGCCTGTCCACCATCGAGCATGCCGACCAGGTGCTGGTGATGGACCAGGGCCGCATCGTCGAGCGTGGTACCCATACCGAGTTGCTGGCGCAGGGCGGGTTGTATTCGCATCTGCACGGCATGCAGTTTCGCGAACGGCAGGCATGAGCAAGCGTGGCGCCCGTACGCCGGGCTATTGGTACGACAACGCGCCGATTCCGCTGCCTGCACGCGTGCTGGCACCGATCTACGGCGCTGCCATCGCGCTGCGGCGTAGCCTGTACCGCCGCGGCTGGCGTAAACGGCATGGCGTGCCGGTACCGGTGATCGTGGTCGGCAACGTGACGGCGGGGGGCACCGGCAAGACCCCTCTGACCATCGCACTGGTGTCCAAACTGCAGGAAGCCGGCTGGACGCCTGGCGTTGCCAGCCGCGGCTATGGCCGTGATGACTCCGGCACTGCGCGATGGGTGGACGCAGACACGGCGGTGGCGCTCGGTGGTGACGAGCCGGTGTTGATCGCCTGGAAAACCGGCGCACGCGTCCGCGTGGACAGCGACCGCGTCGCCGCTGCGCGAGCGCTGGTCGAGGCCGGTTGCGACATCGTCGTCTGCGATGATGGCTTGCAGCATTATCGGCTGGCACGCGACGTGGAAATCGAGGTGGTCGACGGCCAGCGCCGCTATGGCAATGGCCGCCTGCTACCGGCCGGGCCGCTACGCGAACCGGCCGCGCGCGCGCGCGATTGCGATTTCCGCGTGGTCAATCTCGGGCAGGCCAGCGCCACACCCACCGCACAGACCACGGACGATGCCGGTTTCGGCGAATGGCAGATGCGCCTGAGCATCGACAGCGTGCAGCCGATGGACGGCAAACGGGCGCAACCCCTGAGCATGCTGGCCGGGCAGCGCGTGCATGCGGTGGCCGGTATCGCACACCCGGAGCGCTTCTTCGCCATGCTGCGTGCGCGCGGCATCGGCGTCGTGCCGCATGCCTTTCCCGATCATCACGTGTATCGCGCTGCAGATTTCAGTTTCGGCAGCCGCCTGCCGGTGTTGATGACCGAAAAGGACGCGGTGAAGTGCCGTCCTTTCGCCGACGAATGGCTGTACAGCGTGCCGCTCAAGGCGGAGTTGCCGGCTGCATTTTGGGTGAGCCTGCTGGATCGGTTGGACAAGTTGGCCAGCCGGCAGGGCGTTTGATCCTGGCGGCTTGTTGCGCGCGCAGGTGCTGCCCGCGAACGCCTCGGTTGCACCTCATCCTTTTGAGGCTGGCTGGATGCGGGATACCGCTTTAGGCTGGGTCGCAACCGGTTTGCAGAGACACTCCGCCGTCGCGCGTGGCGCCGATACGTCGACGACCTCAGCGTTCTCGCACAGTCGCGCCGGCGACAGCCGCTACACGACACCGGCGCCATGCTGTGCCGCTGCAACTGCTGCAACTGCTGCAACTGCTGCGATCCGTCGCAACGCCACGATCGACACGCGATGCTGCCGATCCAAGAACGCCACACCTGCTCGACCGTCCCGCCGCTCCAACACCCCTGCTGCAGAGAACCCGACCCATGACCAACAACCCGTCTGCCGATTTCGTCGTCGCCATTCCGGCGCGTTACGCATCCACCCGCCTGCCGGGCAAGCCGCTGCAGTTGATCGGCGACCGCCCGATGATTCAGCACGTGGCCGAGCGGGCACTGGCGGCAGGCGCGCGCGAGGTATGGGTGGCAACCGATGATGTGCGGATTGCCGACGCGATCGAGGGCGTGCCCGGCGTGCACGTCGCGATGACCGGCAGCGACCATGTTTCCGGCACCGATCGCCTGGCCGAATGCGCGCGCATCGCCGGCTGGGGCACCGATGTCTGCGTGGTGAATCTGCAAGGCGACGAACCGTTTGCGCCGGCTGCGGGTATTCGCGCGGTCGCCGAGCTGCTGCTGCGCTCGGGCGCGGAGATGGCGACGCTGGCCGCGCAGGTGGAGAGCGCACACGACCTGTTCGATCCCAATGTGGTCAAGCTGGTGCGCAGCGCAGGCGGGCTCGCGCTGTATTTCAGCCGCGCGCCGATTCCCTGGCACCGCGACAGCTTCGCCAGCCAGCGCGGCCGCTTGCCCGAGGACGGCCAATGGCTGCGCCATATCGGCATCTACGCCTATCGCGCCGGATTCCTGCAGCAATTCGCAGCGATGCCGCCCGGCCTGCTGGAGCGCATCGAATCGCTGGAACAGCTGCGTGCGATGGAAGCCGGTCATCGCATCGCCGTTGCGTTGACGCCCGAGCAGTTTCCGCCGGGCATCGATACGCCGGAGGATCTGGCACGGGCACAAGCGCGCGTGGCATCGGCATGAAGGTCTTGATCGTGTGCCTGGGCAATATCTGCCGCTCGCCGATGGGCGAGGGCGCCTTGCGCGCACGGCTGCACGCGGCACGCCTGGCGCGCCGCATCGAGGTCGACTCGGCCGGCACCGGCGACTGGCACGCCGGCGATCCGCCAGACCCGCGTGCCATTGTTTGCGCGCGCGGCCATGGCGTGGATCTCTCCGGCCTGCGCGCACGGCAGGTACGCCAGGAGGATTTCGAACACTTCGACTGGCTGCTGTGCGCCGACGGCAACAATCTGCGCGATCTGCAGCGTCTGGCGCCGGCAGCGCAACGCGACAAGGTCGCGCTGTGGTTGCCGTGGGCCGGCGTGGATGCGCGCGACGAGATCCCCGACCCGTACACCGGCGGCAGCAAGGATTTCGAGCAGGTCTGGCAGCTGGTCGATACCGCGGCGCGACGGACGGTCGCCAGACTCACCCGCGGCTAATCACGCTTGGGCATAATTGCGTCATGAACGCCCAGCTCACCCAGGAACTGCCGGAATTTCCCACCTGGCTCAATGCCAGGCCATCCACCTTGCAGGAGCATCGCGGCCGCGCGCTCGTCCTGGCATTCGTCAATGCCAGCTCGGTGTGGTGCGCAGAGCGTCTTGCCGAGCTTGCGCAATGGCAGGCGCGCAGCCCCGGGCGGCTGCAGGTGATCGTGGTGCAGGTGCCGCGCTTCGATAGCGAACGCCTGCCGCAACGCTCGCTCAAGCAACTGCGCGGGCACGGCGTCAGCGCGCCGATCCTGCTCGACAAGGACTGGGAAACCTGGCGCCGCTTCGGTATCGAATCCTGGCCCACGTTGGTCCTGCTGGATGCCTATGGCCGCGAGCGCCAGCGTCTGGTGGGCGTCACCGGTGATCTGGACAAGGCCTTGGTGGCATTGTGCGAAGGCCAGCAACCGCCCTCCGACGCCGACCTGCAGGGCATCGCAGAGCGCGAACCCGAGCCGCGGCTGGCGCTGCGTTTTCCGACCGGCCTGGCCGCCACCGAAGACCGCCTGTATATCGCCGACACCGGGCACCACCGCGTGCTCGAATGCACGCATGGCGGGCGGGTGTTGCGGCAATTCGGCCACGGCAATGCCGATCTCATCGATGGCGGTACCGGCGAGGCGGCCTTTCGGCGCCCGCAGGGCCTGGCGCTGGAGCGCGATCAGCTGTACGTCGCCGATACCGGCAATCATGCGCTGCGGCGCATCAACCTGCGCAGCGGGCAGGTGGACACCTTGTGCGGCACCGGCCGCTCGGGCGAGCCGGTCGAAGGGCCGCTGGCGTTCGCTGGTGCGTCTGCTTTGAACTATCCGCAGGGGCTGGCCATTGCCGACAACCAGGTGTTGATCGCCATGGCCGGCGACAACCGTGTCTGGAGCTACGACCTGGGGCGGGCTGCACTGAGCGCACGCGCCGGTACCGGCGCCCTCGAAATCCGCGACGGCAGCGGCCACCTCGCCGCATTCGCCCAGCCGGCCGGCTTGGCAGCCGTGCAGCAGGTGGCCTACGTCTGCGACGGGTTGGGTTCGTCGATTCGCACCATGCAGCTGCGCGGCGATCTGGTGCAGACACTGGTGGGCGGGCAGGGCATCTGGCAGTTCGGCGACGAAGACGGCCCACGCGGCACCGCGCGCCTGCAGTTTCCGCAAGCCATCGCACTGGCCGCCGATTCGCCGCTGCTGTGGATTGCCGACACCGGCAACGGACGGCTGCGTTGCCTGCGCCTGGGCGGCGGTGAGCTCAGCACGGTCGAGCTGCCGCGTCGTCTGCACGGACCGGCAGGGTTGGCGGTCGCCGCCGGCGCAGTCTGGATTGCCGAAACCGACGCCCACGCCGTCTTGCGTTACGACCTTGCAAGCGGCGCATTGAGCGATGTTGCGATAGAAGAATGAGCGCAAGGCCCAAAGCCGACTTCGATGGAAAGGCGTTTGCTGCGCAACTGAGCACCGCACCCGGCGTTTATCGCATGTATGCGGCCGACGACACCTTGCTCTACGTCGGCAAGGCCGGTGCGTTGCGCAAGCGTGTGGGTAGCTATTTCAACGGCACGCCAAAGAATGCGCGGCTGACCTCGATGCTGTCGCAGGTCGCGCGCATGGACGTCACCGTGACCCGCAGCGAGGCCGAAGCGCTGCTGCTGGAAAACCAGCTGATCAAATCCCTGTCGCCGCGCTACAACGTGTCATTGCGCGACGACAAGAGTTACCCGTATGTGCTGCTCACGCGCGAAGACTGGCCGCGCATCGCGTTGCACCGCGGCCCGCGTGCGGTGCAGGGGCGCTATTTCGGCCCCTACACCGGGGTGACCGGCGTGCGCGAAACGCTGAGCCTGATGCACAAGCTGTTCAAGCTGCGCAGTTGCGAAGACAGCGTGTTTCGCAACCGCTCGCGGCCGTGCCTGCAATACCAGATCGGCCGCTGCAGCGGCCCGTGCGTGGATTTGGTGGCCGCGCCCGATTACGCCGAATCGGTACGCCGCGCCACCATGTTCCTGGAAGGCAAGAGCGACCAGCTCGGCGAAGAAATCATGCAGTCGATGCAGCAGGCCAGCGAGGCGCTCGAATTCGAGCGCGCCGCGCGTCTGCGCGATCTGCTGTCGTCGCTGCGCGGCATGCAGAACCGCCAGTACGTCGACGGCCGCGCCGCCGACCTGGACGTGCTGGCCTGCGCCACCCAGTCCAGTCAGGCCTGCGTGTTGCTGCTCAGTTTCCGCGACGGCCGCAATCTGGGGACGCGCTCGTTTTTTCCCAAGACCAACGGCGAAGACAGCGCCGACGAAATCCTGGCCGCATTCGTGTCGCAGTACTACGCCGAACACGGGCCGCCACGCGAAATCTTGCTGGATCGCGAAATCCCCGATGCCGAACTGATCGAGGCTGCGCTCAGCGCCGCCGCCGAGCACAAGGTGGCGTTGAAGTGGAACGTGCGCGGCGAGCGTGCCGGCTACCTGCTGCTGGCCACGCGCAATGCGCAGCTGACCCTGGTCACCGAGCTCACCAGCCAGAGTGCGCAGCACGCACGCAGCGAAGCGCTGCGCGAGATGCTCGGCCTGCCCGAGCAGGTCAAGCGCGTGGAGTGCTTCGACATCAGTCACACCATGGGCGAAGCCACGGTCGCCTCGTGCGTCGTGTTCGACGCCAGCGGCCCGGTGCGCGGCCAGTATCGCCGCTTCAATATTTCCGGCATTACGCCGGGCGACGATTACGCGGCGATGCACCAGGCGATCGAACGGCGGTTCCGACGTGCAGTGGAAGAAAACGGCGTCCTCCCCGACGTGCTGCTGATCGACGGCGGTGCCGGCCAGCTGGCGCAGGCGCAGGCTGCACTGGCCGACCTGGGCGTGGAGAACGTGATGCTGGTCGGCGTGGCCAAGGGCGAGGAGCGCAGGGCAGGGCACGAGGCGCTGATCATGGCCGATGGCCGCGAACTGCGACCGGGTGCGGCATCGCCGGCACTGCAATTCATCCAGCAGGTGCGTGACGAAGCGCACCGCTTTGCGATCACCGGCCACCGCGGGCGCCGCCAGAAAGCGCGCATGACCAGCAAGCTCGAGGACATCCCCGGCATCGGCCCGCGACGTCGCGCGAGCCTGCTCAAGCATTTCGGCGGCCTGGTCGGTCTCAAGGCGGCCGGCGAAGCCGAGATTGCGCGGGTAGACGGGGTCAATGCCGCACTTGCCGCACGAATCTACGCTAACCTGCATGGGCTGGCGCTCCCCGATGCGCCAGGCGAGTCGAGCCCGTAATGAAGTTGACCATCCCCACGTGGCTGACACTGCTGCGGATCCTGATGATCCCGGTGTTGGTCGTGGTGTTCTACCTGCCCTACACCTGGACGAACTTTGCTTCCGCCGGTGTGTTCGCGCTGGCCGCCATCACCGACTGGCTGGATGGCTGGGTTGCGCGGCGGTACCACCAGTATTCCGCGTTCGGCGCGTTCCTCGATCCGGTCGCCGACAAGTTGATGGTCGCTGTCGCCTTGTTTCTCATCGTGCAGGGTCATCCCACACCGTGGATGGCGTTCTGGGCGGCGGTCATCGTGGGCCGCGAGATCGCCGTGTCCGCCTTGCGTGAGTGGATGGCGGAGATCGGCCAGCGCGCCAAGGTGCGGGTTGCAGCGATCGGCAAGATCAAGACCACTGCGCAGATGGTCGCGCTGCTTTGCCTGCTGTATTCGGTCACTCCCGGGCAGATGCCCACGCATGAAATCTGGCTGGGCAATCTGATCTTCCGTGCCGGCTATTGGACATTGGCGATTGCGGCACTGCTGACGTTGTGGTCCGGTTTTCAGTATCTGCAGGCAGCATGGCCAAGTCTGCGCGCGGACGAAAAAGCGGCGATCAGCAACAAGCCGAAAAAAATCGAAAGCAACAGTTGACAGCTATCCTGTTCGCTGTAGAATTTCGCCTCCCAAGCGGGAATAGCTCAGTTGGTAGAGCGCAACCTTGCCAAGGTTGAGGTCGCGAGTTCGAGTCTCGTTTCCCGCTCCAGATTTAGACAAGGCCCCCTGTCCGAGGTCTCGTTGTTTCAAGGCAGGATGCCTTGGGTTTGATGTTTCGGCCTGGTGGTAGAGTGGTTATGCAGCGGACTGCAAATCCGCGTACGCCGGTTCAATTCCGGCCCAGGCCTCCATACTGCAGTCGCTGTTTCGCATCGGCAACGATGGCGGGACTAGCGCAACGAAGTGACAAGCTGTACAATTTAGTTTCACGCGGGAATAGCTCAGTTGGTAGAGCGCAACCTTGCCAAGGTTGAGGTCGCGAGTTCGAGTCTCGTTTCCCGCTCCAATTCTTATGCTATGGACTTCCACTGAAGTCCATAGCTCCTTGATCCCACAGTGGTTTCTGTCTGTGGAGCATCTAGCGAAGTCTGCTGAAATCCACCCCCAGCCACGCATTTTTAGTACATAAATTAGTACTGAAAATCCGGGCGCTGGGTTGTCCGGTTTTCGGCTGTGCTGCTTCCATCGACGTCGGTACACCTCTCCTCATCCTGAAGGAGAGTTCGATGGCTTTGACAGATACTGCCGTGCGGCAGGCCAGGACAACTGGCAAGGACTACACCCTCAACGACGCGCACGGCTTGCTGCTCTTCGTGAGTGCCAAGGGCAAGAAGAAGTGGCACTTCCGTTTCTCATGGCTGGGCCAGCAGTCTCGCATCGCCCTCGGCCCGTACCCAGAGATCAGCCTCAAGGAGGCGAGGGGCCGCCGGGATGAACTCCGAGCGCAGCTTGCCAATGGGGTCGATCCCCGCGCCCATCTTCGCCAGGCCGAAGAAAAGGCGCAGGCTGCAGCGACGCATACCTTCCAGGCAGTGTTTCAGTCATGGCGGGACTTCAAGGCATTGAGCCTGAAGGCTGGCCGGCAAAGCACGCTGTCGCAGATCAATCGCATCTTCGATAAGGACGTGCTCCCTTGGCTCGGCGCGGTCTCCATCTTTGACGTGACGCCGGCACACCTGCTGGAAGTGTTGCGCAAGATCGAGCGCCGCCATGCGCTGACCACTGCGGAGAAGGTGCGCACGTGGTTCAACCAGATGTTCCGCTACGCGATGGTGGAGAAGGGCCTGCCTGCGAACCCTGCCAGCGATCTGGACATCGTGGCCGTGCCCAAGCCGCCGGTGAGCCATAACCCGTTCCTGCGCATAGAGGAACTGCCCGCGTTCCTGCGGACATTGCGCAAGTACCGTGGCTTCAAGACCACGCGCCAGGGCATTCAATTGCTGTTCCTGACCGGCGTTCGAACAGGCGAGTTGCGCGCGGCGGTGCCCGAGCAGTTCGATCTGGAACGAGGCCTCTGGACTATCCCCGCAGTGATCGTCAAGCAACTGCAGTTGAAGATGCGCAAGGAAGGCAAGACCGTGCCGCCCTATGTGGTGCCACTGTCGACTCAGGCCATTGCCATCGTCCGCGAACTGCTCGACGCGCAGGCACGGCGGCCAGCGCAGCGATATCTGCTGCCCAATCGTGACGACCTCAAAGAGCCTATCAGCGAGAACACGCTCAATGGCGCGCTGCGTCGCATGGGCTACGAAGAGCAGCTGACCGGTCATGGCATCCGGGGCACCATCTCCACCGCACTGAATGAGCTCGGCTACCGTGTGGAGTGGATTGATTCACAACTGTCGCACGCCGACCCCAACCAGATTCGTGCCGCTTACAACCATGCGGCCTACGTGGAGCAGCGCCGTCTGATGATGCAGGACTGGGCCAACCGACTGGATCGTTGGGAGGCCGGGGAACAGGTTGAGGAAGCGGGCGCATCGCCCGTGGCCCCAGAAAGCCTGGAAGTGATCGAGGCCTATCTCAAGGCGCTCGCCTCGGGGCAACTGCGGCCCAAGGACGATGCACTGCAGTTGCTGGGCCAACTCTTTGCCCGAGCCGGTGAGGGTGGAAATGCTTTCGTGCGCGCACGTCCATAAGCAAGCGGGGTGATTCAGAGGACACATCGAAGTCGCCGCGGCGGTTAGCGGTTGCTGCAGCACCGTACGTGCGACTTCGGGCGGGGATGAAAAATGGCCGCTATCAAAATACTTCTGCTTCCATCGAAGGGACGCAAGTCAATATCTGACGAGGGCCTAGCGAGCATTCAAGATCCTGGCGCGAACGCGCTGCATTCGAGCCAGGTGTCGCATGGGAGCCGTGGATTGTGCATTTACGGCGACCTGAGGTTGGGGCTAGCACATAAATGCTGGCTGCTGGAACTGGTCAGTGCCTAGGCTCTGCAATCCAAGCCTCTGGGTGTAGTTCGTAGCAGTCCAAGGCTAAAACTAGAGGCGAACAACGTACTTACCGGTCGAAGCGCGGGAAACTCTCCACGCTCGACTTCAACTCGTTCACCAGAACCTGAGCGTCATCAACGATGCGCTGAAGTGACGCGCCGCCATCCATGTAGACCCTCATGGACACTAGTTGGAGCAGGCCAAGACCGATCCGGCGCAGATCGAGTCGCGTGCTTTCCGGGAGCAAGGACAGCCTAAAGTAAGTCCATTTTGCGATTTGCTGACCCACGCCATAGGTCTCCTGCTGGGCCTTCTCGACGCGTCCGTCGAAGATTTCTTTCCCGGCACGATCCCATATCTGGGCCAACTTGCGAGCCAGCTTGGCAACCGTCTCCAGAACTTCACGCTGAGTCTCTTCGCTGACTTGGACAGGATCGACCAGTTCGCGCATCAACTCTGCAGCAGCGAAGCCTGCAGCGTTGGACACGTCGTCAAAGCTGTCCCCTCCGCCTAGGTAGTGCCGAAACTGCGCGAGCTCATCGAGTTTCTCTGCTGTGGCGTCCAACTTTTCATTGACACGGCTCTCTACAGCCCAGTCGGTAACGGACAGGTCGCTCAGCTTCGACGCATAGTTTTCTGCATCAGCCGACCATTCGTCCACCCAGGGCTTCAGGCTTCGCATCTCGGCGTCCGTATCGCTCCAGCGCCGCACATTGGCAAGCACATCGGCCAGCGCCGATAGCTCAGGGTGATTCTTGGCACCCTCAGCAGGCTCGCCGGATACCAAGGCAGCACGAATCTCCGCAGGCGTCGCCGGTCGGGAGACAGTGCCGTGCCGAATGTATGCACGCGAATCCACGTAGTACAGAGATTCCGAACCCTTCTTAACGGTGACGACGAGAACGCCGCCCCCATTGACCGATGCCCAATTGATTTGAGGCCGGACAGGAGGGTCGATGATCTGGCAAACGCCCACTACCCTTCTTTCAAAATCGTCTCGCACCGCTGGGTCATGTGCATTTGCAATTCCTGGAATCGAGCCATCGTCTGCCACGCCAAGAAGGAGCTGGCCACCGCCGCTGGAAGCGAAGGCTGCGATCTCCTTTGCAAGATCTCGTACCTGCTTTGGCAACTCCCGCTTGAACTCGACACTCTCACTCTCGCCGCATTGAGCAATCCGAGGAAGCGCTTCAGATAGCTGGGCGTCAGCCCATGGTTCGATGGTCATGGCGACATCATGCACAAATCTGGCCAGATGCCGTCAGAAGCCGAGCATCGTCCTGAATCTGCTTGGACCAAGCGATTGCTTGAAGCGCCTTCGACGCTCTGGCCACGAGCTATTATCTGTCCTCTCACTGGTGTCCGAATCCTAGTCATGACCAATCAACTCGTAGACGTTGTCAATGAATTGGCCGAGAAGCAAGTTGGGTTTTACGCAATGCATGACAGTCCGCATGGTCAAACGACTGTTCCGCTCTCTGCCGAGGAAGTGATTAGGTATGCGGCCGATCCTGTTGGATACTTCGCCGAACACTATGGTGTGAGTCGAGAGGACTATCTCGCGTGGCACCGTTCAGGCTACAAAGTAGTCTGCTCCGGCTTTACCAAATCCGGCAAGCCCTGCAAGGCAATTGTTACGGGCCTTTCCATGGTGGCCAGCCCCGCAGTATGGGCAGCAGGAAGGCGCGGCCGCTGCATAACACACGGATAAGCGACCAATCAGCCGAGTCCGATCCAGACTAGACGGGCTCGACTGTCGCCTGTCTCTGCGAACGCCATTGAACTTGCCAACGGCGGCTCCGTAAGTCCATGCTGTGCTAGGGAGCGCATAGCTGGGCGCTATTGGACATGAGTACGGTCGCGGCACTAAACATGAGTTTCTGTCGATTTCGCGCCACTCAAGTTGAGCAAATGTCGTCTCGCTTGCTGCGTAGATGTTCGTGTCGCGCGCGCGAAACGAGGCCCATGCTGGCCGCTGGCACAGCCAGCGACTGCCTAGGGCCCGGATCGGGGAGGCTGTTGATGGCCGCTATCGGCCAGAAGCGGACGTTCAAGAAGCTGCGCAATGAGCATTCGAAATCTCGAGATGCCGCCCCATCAAAATAACGCTTCGGTTCTTCCTGTACGCACTGTTGCTTTTGACGCTTCACCTTCAGAATATATTAGACAGAAGTTAATCATGTACAGAACAGAGCTTCACACAATTCTTGTTCGCGCTCTAGGTCGTGCTGCATGGACGCGGTCAACGCGAGATGAAGATAACTTTAGGCAAGTTATCTGTTCGCATTTATATGAGGACATCTCGCCAAACAACACTGAGATTCCGTCCACTAGATCAAGCGATGGAGATATTCGCGTTTTCGGCAGAAAAATAGAAATAAAATATGTCAACGCCACAAAACGAGACAAACTTGACGATTTGCTAGCGGATATCGACTTGCTTCTGAATTCCAAAGTCGAATTTTGTGTAATCTCTGTGCGATTTGATCACGAGGAGAGAGATGCGCACCTTGTAAGAGCTGTAGACTTGCCACTCATAGCCCGTTCCGGCGCCACTGCGCCCGTGTCGACGCATGTGAATGGCGGTACGAGCTACTACGGGCCAGGTATATTTTTGCCGGCATGCTACACGCACGCGAATAATCGAATTCCAGTTTCAGCTGGCGGCAAGTCCAGAAAAACAAATTCTTTTATTTCAGTTGAACAGTCACACAATATTGAGCGGTCTTGCTTCTTGCAGATCGGAGCCGATTTGCTGCATGTGGATGTAATTGGTTCACGGGAAGATGGGCTGATGACTTTCCTTTACAAACGTGCGGATGACCTTGATTTCGGCCCTCCCAGTGCGTCTCATGCCATAATGATTCCTTATGCACCTGCCCCGATTCAAGTTGCGACTTTAGAACGCGGCGATGTGAAAACAAAACCTCAGATGGCAGGGCGCGCGATTAGCGTTATTGAGCGCGATGTTCCGTGCTTCCGAATTTAGTCAATTTTGGCGACAGTCGAAACACTTGAGGCTGAAGCCGAACGACCTTTTTTATAAAATTTCGCATTAGCCTGGTCAAAAGAAATCAAAGAGTCCGATTCGGGCCCATTGGTGCCTTTCGAACCTCCGCAGCTTAAAGTTGCCGTGCGGCAGATGCAGTCGCCTGAGCTAAGTTGACCACACGATGTTTTCACGAACTGGCCTAGCCGTTGCCGACCAGTCCAAGACTATGTTGCTTGATGCCGGTCCCTGGCAGGGGGGCCTGCTATTCTTGCTCATGAACTGAAAAGAATGCCTGTTGCAGGAATCTACGATGAACAATGAGAACGGATTCCGGGAAGTCAACCCGGTCTATGCAGGTTACCCCCTTAAGGAGTATGGCTGGATCTATATCGCGATAGACATGCGTGACATGAGCTTCAGCAAGATCGGCCTTACTACGAAAGAAACCCCCAGCCGCCGAATTGCCGAAGGTCGGACGTATAACCCGTTTCTTACATTGTTCACGACCTATGAGCTGGCGAAGTGCACATTCGGAATCTCGCGGGAGGAATTGAGCGCTATTGAGGGCTACATCCACAATAGGGGGTCGGCTTTTGGTCCTCCGCTCAAACATCTCGATTCGGGACGTGACTCCGAATGGTTCCAGATACGCCCCGACTATGCCGAGAGTCAAGTGGACTGGATCATCGCAAAACGCGGCTTTACTGTTGATAACGAAGAACTGTATGAGTACTACGACGGACCAAATAACCGAAATGGGATCAGTGTCCGGTCGATGCGAAAAATCAAAAAAATAATCAGACCAACGCCAATAGACATGTATAACCTTGCGCAAGCCGCCGGCTACGACGTGGGTCTGATCAAGCCCTATCTAGACTATCTGGAAGAATTTCACGCTTGGTGCAATCCTGACCAAGTTTGGCTCTAATCTCTGGGTGTGAAAAACAGCATCGCTGGCCTTATCTTATCCTGATCAGGCGTCATACAGCGGAGTCATTAAGGTATCGGAGCGCGCGTCAGCTTTACGGAGTTGGATCCCTATCGAGGGACTGCCGCATTGATGGGATTAAGGTCGGCAATTCGCAGCTGAGCTCGGTATGCTGACAGAGCAATGGCTGTTGCCACCATAGACACTGGACCGTGAGTGAAACAGGTAAACCTGAAGGAGTCAGCCACGTGACGGTGCTGAAGGCGGCTTCTGGCCGATACCGGCATCGTAGTCGAGTTGATAGGCCGGCTCCTGGCGAAGAGCCGACGTCCCCCCGCCCTGA
>NZ_JPLE01000340.1 GCF_001010415.1 Xanthomonas pisi DSM 18956 | reverse complement strand
ATAAATCAATTGGCCGACATTATTAGGGATAAAGCCACGGGCACCACATCCGGTTAATCCAAATACCATTGCTAAAGCGATTAATTTTTTCATTTCAATTTCCTCTGTAGTTGATAGAAAGATAGTAACACAGTATGTAGTGCTTGTAAACAGCTATTTTAAACTTTTGCGAAATTTGCGTTTTTCTTGACGAATCTGTCGTTTAGTCGGACGTACAGCAAATTTAACGAAGTCCACTTTGCCTTGTGGAAACTTTTCAGATGCTTCACAATCCATCATTAGTTCCCATCCTTCCAGAATA
>NZ_JPLE01000339.1 GCF_001010415.1 Xanthomonas pisi DSM 18956 | reverse complement strand
CCAGTTTCCTGGTCCTTGCGCTCTGCAATCGTCCGCATGGTATCCGGTCTGTCATCGGTGAATACCTGCCAGTAATCCTTGTCGGGATTATCCTGTACCAGTTTCAGGAAGGCGTTACCCACTTCATTTTTGCGATTGCGGATCAGTGATTCGCTCAAATCCTGTATCGCCTGAGTGGAAGGAGACTGTGCGCGGGATGCGCGCCCCATGGCCTGCTTACTTTCACGCCCGCCGATGGTGAATCCCTTGCCTGTACGTGGCAGTGACACCACACCGTCAACATCCTGCCCTTTCAGGGGAACGTAGTAACGGTAGGCTTTCTGCCAGGCATCCCCCACGCCGCTCTCTTCCAGTCCTGCCTCACGGATAAGCTCCCGGCGACGGGCCAGCATATCGTCAACAATCCCTGCCAGACGG
>NZ_JPLE01000338.1 GCF_001010415.1 Xanthomonas pisi DSM 18956 | reverse complement strand
CATGCTGCGCGTCGCAACCATCCAGAGGGACATGGATTCATGAAGACGTGTATCGCGGTGGTGCTGTTGGCACTGCCCGGGCTTGCTGTTGCACAAGCCCTGCCGCCGGGCTATGCCGGTCAGGGCGGAATGACGCTGCAGGAGATCGACCCCGCCATCTATGCGTATCACTACGACCACGGATTCGTGGGCGAAGATGCGCTGGGCTGGGA
>NZ_JPLE01000337.1 GCF_001010415.1 Xanthomonas pisi DSM 18956 | reverse complement strand
AAATCAGAGTTCAGATATTCACGAATCCAAGGATAAGGATGTTTGGTCGGAGCATCAGTAATTGGACACGGCAAACCACACTGTTTCATACGAGACACAGTCAAGTAATCAACAAAAGCACACATACTCTGTGTATTGATACCTGGACATGTACCGTCTTTAAAGAGGTGTGCAGCCCATTCCTTCTCTTGACTATTTACTTCCATAAAGATGTCAACTGCTTCTTGTTCACATTCTTTAGCAATTCGAACCCACTCGTCACCATCAGTACCAGATTGAAGTTGACGGATAATGTACTGAGTACCCTTGAGGTGGAGTTGTTCGTCACGAGCAATGAACTTCATAATCTTTGCATTACCTTCCATAATTTCCATGTTCTTATGGAAGTTAAAGGTACCGTTATGTTCGATTGAGCTCGCTAATTCTCAACCCGTTCTCTTATGAACTGCTACATATTACTATGCAGACCAGACTATATCACAATCCCAGAGGGATTCTCCCC
>NZ_JPLE01000336.1 GCF_001010415.1 Xanthomonas pisi DSM 18956 | reverse complement strand
CATAGCAACTATAATCATTTTATGAACTGAAGCAGAGGTGATTTATGCAAAGCGAAGAATTGAACATCGAGGTTGAATGTCTGTTAAAGTCGTTAGAACCTAAACCAGCAGAGCTTCCGACCCTTCAAGGAGTCATGGCTCACCATCAAGCGGCTGCGGCCAAACACTACTCTGAATTTGTTAAGGAATAAAAATGAACGAACCAAAAATGATGACCGTTGAAGAAGCACAAAAGCTTCGTGTTGAAAACGAGCTTAAGCTTGTCAACCAGATTCTCCCCTTGTTTGCAGGCTACGCAGTGGAGGAAGTTGTTGGTGCAATCCTTAACGTATCAACGCATGTCGCTATGAATCTTCAGGCCGAGCGATTCAACACACTTCTGACTATTAAAGACCTTACCGTCAGCGCACCGTTCAC
>NZ_JPLE01000335.1 GCF_001010415.1 Xanthomonas pisi DSM 18956 | reverse complement strand
AGACCGTGGGAGAGTTTGTAACCTATTTTTCGAAAGTTTCGTTGTGCTTATGATGAGCTTTAGGCGCTCCTGCCCACTTGTTTTGGTATTCATTTTTCAGATTAGCCCGAGACTGAGCTAACAAGCGGTCATTAGTCGGAGGTAAAGATTCTAATCGTTGAATCTGGCGCCCATAAATCATAGCCGCCATTTCAGATTCATAGATAAGTCCTTTAAGGTATTCATGCTGTTCTTTAGTCATTGACATTTTTCCTCTTTTAAACCACTACGATAATAACATAACATAGTCTTCTGGTCATGTATATATCTTTTTACGTCGTTTAACCAGATACGAAATTCTTGAGAGTCTTCAA
>NZ_JPLE01000334.1 GCF_001010415.1 Xanthomonas pisi DSM 18956 | reverse complement strand
AGATTGGGCGAGATTTACTGCCGCTTCATCCCAACGTTTCTGTTGAAGCATACGAAGAGAATTAGTAAAACCAGCAACGCCTGCTACACCCATTTGGAAGACCATATTGACCAATGCACATCGACGAACTGCATCTAAAGAATCATATACCGGTTTAAGTTTAGCATTACCCAAGATTCCGCGAACGGCTTTATCAACATCTTCATTAAATAGCTTTTCAGCCTCATCAAGGGTAATTGTACCGTTGCATTTACGACCGATCATTCTATCAAGTTCAGCTTTAGCTACGGCTAAAGACGGGTTCTTTGTTACCAAATGGCCTATG
>NZ_JPLE01000333.1 GCF_001010415.1 Xanthomonas pisi DSM 18956 | reverse complement strand
AATCGTTCAGGGCATCGTTGAACCAGCTGGCACCGCAGTTGAATATGGTGATTTCCCCTCTATTCCTCTGGCAAGCTGGAACGTAAACTTTGAACGTCGCTCTATCGTTCGTGGCGAAATGGGCATGGCAGTTGGTATGCTGGAAGAAGGCCGTGCATCCGCTATGCGTCTGAACTCCGCAGAAACCAAGCGCCAGCAGGCTGCTGTATCTCTGG
>NZ_JPLE01000332.1 GCF_001010415.1 Xanthomonas pisi DSM 18956 | reverse complement strand
GAACTTTACCGGTTAATTTAACCTCGTCTTTAGACATTTCAATCGAATTAAGAGCTCGCATTAATGGAACGCGTCCCTTAACGTCGTCAATAACAATTTCAACGTTTTTAATGTTAATGCCAATCAGGCTGTTAATTGAAATGGTTGTTGATGAGCTACCACTTTCACGAATACGACGAAGACGAGGGGATTCAACGATATCGTATACGACGCCAAGATTACACCATTCGGGTCCCATTTTAAAACGTTTGTACAACCCAGAATAAGTTAGTTGTTCTTTAGAGTATTTCAGTGATTCAATATTAGACCCGGCCTTTTCCATGTATTTACG
>NZ_JPLE01000331.1 GCF_001010415.1 Xanthomonas pisi DSM 18956 | reverse complement strand
GGCTCCCTCAGGCCATGCAGGGAAAACCAAACCGATGCCGAGGGCATCAGCTGCTTTCGTAGCAGCAGCACGGCCAGGATTACCACTTGTTCCCCGATCATCATCACCTGCAACGATCAAAGTCATTTGAGGGTAGCGCCGACTGAGCTCCTGGCCGGCTGGCAGCAGGTTGCCGGCATTCATGGCAGCGGCTACCGGGGCTCCAGTCGTCTCGTGAATGGTCGCCCCGGTTGCCCAGCCTTCGCAGATATAAAGCGGCATACCTTTTGTGAACGCCCCAATAGGCGAGTAACAACCGTTGACCCGCCCCCCACCCAGGAACCGTTTGGTACCGTCAAGAAAGATACGCTGCACGTTCACGAGCTGGCCTTGGTAGCAGAGCGGGACTAACAAGACTTCGC
>NZ_JPLE01000034.1 GCF_001010415.1 Xanthomonas pisi DSM 18956 | reverse complement strand
CGCAACTTCCAGGCCAACTCGCAGATGATCTCGACCCAGGACCAGGTCACCCAGACGATCATCAATATTCGTTAACGGCTGGGATTGGTGATTGGGGATTGGGGATTCGTAAACGCTGGCTATTGCGACCTGGCAGAAGAGGGGCAGGGCCGGCATCCGTTTAGCGGAATACCGGCTCTTGCCAATCCCTAATCCCCAATCACCAATCCCAGCCGTTAACGAATATTGATGATCGTCTGGGTGACCTGGTCCTGGGTCGAGATCATCTGCGAGTTGGCCTGGAAGTTGCGCTGGGCCACGATCATGTTCACCAGCTGCTCGGTCAGGTCGACCGTGGACGATTCCAGCGAGCCGGATTCGATCTGGCCCAGGTCCGAGGTGTCTGGCGCACCGGTGCGGGCGGCGCCGGAGGTGTAGCTTTCGGCCCACATGTTGTTGCCCTGCGACTGCAGGCCCTGCGGGTTGACGAAGCTGCTCAGCGCAACCTGGCCCAGCGGCTTGTCGGCGCCGTTGGAGTAGCGCGCGAACACCACGCCGCTGGTGTCGATGCTGATCTCGTTGAGCTTGCCGCTGGCGTAGCCGTCCTGGCGGGTGTCGCGCAGCGCGAAGGCTTCGCCGTACTGGGTCGAGCCGCTGACATTGAGCCGCATGTTCAGCACGCCGGCACCGGTGCTGGGGGTGAACGGGTCCATCGTGATGATGCCGTTGGCCGGGGTGGTCAGCGAGCCGGTGTCGGAAAACTGCAGTGTGGTCGGCGCACCGACCGCCGCACCGTCCACGTAGTTGTGCACCTGCCATTCGTTCGGATTGGCGGTCTTGACGAAATAGGAGGTCTGCACGTGGCTGACGCCCAGCGAGTCATAGACGTTGATGCCGCCGGTGGAATGGCTGTAGGTCTTGTCGTCGGCCGGGCTGAACGGGGTCACCGTCGGTGCGGTGGCATTGCCGGGCAGGGTAAAGGCCAGGTTGACCGTGGAGGTCGACTTGGGCGGGCTGTCGGTGGTCAGCAACTGCAGGTCCGACAGGCGGCCCACGTCGAAGCCATTGCCGCTGGGGTTGGGAGCGAACACCTGCAGGCGTGCACCCTGCGGATTGACCACGTAGCCGTTGGCATCGGTCTGGAAGTTGCCGGCGCGGGTGTACATCTTGGCGCCATTGGAGGTCACGGTGAAGAAGCCTTCGCCGGAGACGGCCAGGTCCAGGCTGCGCCCGGTCGGGTCGATATTGCCCTGCGAGAACTGCTGCGCCACGTTGCTGACCCGCACGCCCGAACCCACCGCATTGCGCGACAGGCCGTAGCTGGTGCTCTGGAACATGTCGGCGAACTCGGCACGCGATTCCTTGAAACCGGTGGTGTTGACGTTGGCGATGTTGTTGGAGGTGACGTTCAGATCGGCATTGGCTGCGTTGATGCCGGACAACGAGGTATTGAAAGCCATGGATGAGTTCCTTTGAGTGTCGGTTGCCGGCTCAGCTGACGCGGAGCACGTTGGCGAGCGGGGACGTACCGAGCCCCGTCAGGTTGAGATACAGGCCGTCCGAGCCGATCGTGACGCTGTCCACCGGTGCATCGACATAGGTGGACAATTTGCTCTTGGAACCGGCGGTGTCGGTCTGGGTTGCGGTAATGCCGTACTTGCCGGCAGCCATGCGGTTGCCGTTGGCGTCGGTGCCATCCCAGGCGAACGACACCTCGCCGGCGGCGCTGGCCGGCACGCTGAGCTGCTTGACGAAGGCGCCGTTGGCATCGGTGATTTCGAAATTGACGAAGCCGGCCGAGGTCGCAGCGACCACGCCCTTGGCTGAGCCGGTGGCGTCGATCGCCACCTGCGCCGAGGGCACCAACACGTTGTGCCCGACCAGCGCCGCGCCCTTGAGCACCTGATCGCTGCTCTGCGCCGCGGAGAAGCTGCTGACCTTGGTGTTGAGATCGCCGATGCCCTGCACGGTGGAGAACTGCGCCAACTGGCCCAGAAACGCGCTGTTTTCCATCGGTTTGAGCGGATCCTGGTGTTGCAGCTGCTCGGTCATCAGCTTGAGGAAGTCGGCCTGGCCCAGGGACTCCTCCTTCTTTTTCGTGGATGCGGCGCTGCTGGTGCTCAGCCCAAGGCTGGCGTAGAGGTCACTGCCGATCGTGCTCATCTGGAATGGTCCGTTAGTAAAGGTCAGCTAGGAAGGGTCAGCGACCCATCGTGAGAGTCGCGAGCGCCAGTTCCTTGGCGGTATTGAGCATTTCCACGCCTGCCTGGTAATTGCGCGAGGCGGAAATCATGTTGACCATCTGCGAGACCGGGTCCACGTCGGGCGAGAACACGTAGCCGTCGGCATCGGCCAGCGGATGGCCGGGCTCGTAGCGACGGATCGGCGGCGCGTTGGTGGTGGTGATCTCCTTGACGTTCACCGAGGTCAGGCTGGGGTCCTGACGGTTTCGCTGGGCCTGGAAGATCGGCTCGATCGGCTTGTAGGTCGCTTCGGCAGAACCGGCCACCGAGTCGGCATTGGCCAGGTTGGAGGCGATGGTGCTCAGGCGGACCGACTGCGCGTGCAGCGCCGAGCCGGCCACATCGAAGATGGGAAGGTTGCTCATGACTTATTGGCCCGTGATCGCGGTGAGCATCGAGCGCACCTTGGATTCGAGGAAGCTCAGCGACGCGCGGTACTCCAGCGCGGCGCGGCCGTAGGCGGCGCGTTCTGCATCCGGATCGACGGTATTGCCGTCCAGGCTCGGCTGGTCGGATTCGCGGGTGATCTGGAACGGGTTGAGCCCGGCGCTGCCGCCCACTTCGTAATGCTTGGCGTCGGTGGCCTGCATCAGGCCGCCGTCCTGCACGCCCTGGGCCGATTTCAGCGCCGCTTCGAAGTTGAGATCCTTGGCCTTGTACCCGGGGGTGTCCACATTGCTCAGGTTGCTGGCAATGAGCTTCATGCGCTGCTCGCGCAGCGTCAACGCGTCGCCATGGACGCCGAGAAACGAAGAGAAGGGACTGGACACGGTGCTCTCCCGCGAAGTGTTGCCAGGGAGGAAGCAATGTTTGTGCCAATCGAGGCGGTACGGGCCGCGCAACGCGGAGAAAGATCGGCGCTGCCGACGCAGGGCAGCTGGCCGTCCGGAAGACGCGATGGACCCGTGTCCGTCACGACGGTCGCTTCAATCAAGGGTGGCAAGCCGGAAGGTCCGGCATTCCCTGGGGGACGGTCTGGCGTCGCAGGTATCGCTTCGGGCGCGCGTCGACGCACCGACGCAATTTCCGAGCCGCGGTACCCTTGCAGCCCGGCGCAGCGCCTTGTCCCTGCGATCGGCGCCGCTCCGGCGGCCGATCGACCTGCTCAGGCCGCTTCGGCGACCACTTTCAGGCGCGCCAGTACGTAATCGGCCAGTTCGTGGGCGCTGTACTTGGCCACGAAGGCGTTGGCGCCCACCTGCTCGACCATGGCGTTGTTGAACACGCCCGACAAGGAGGTATGCAGCAGCACGTACAGGCCTTGCAGGCCCGGCGTGCGCCGGATTTCCGTCGTCAGCGTGTAGCCGTCCATTGCCGGCATTTCGATATCGGAGATCACCATGGCATAGCGGTCGGCCGGGTTTTCGCCCGACGCGGCCACCTGCAGGAGGTGATCCAACGCCTGGCGGCCGTCGGACAACAAGGTCGCCGACACGCCCAACTGGTCGAGCACGCTGCGGATCTGCTGACGCGCCACCCGCGAATCGTCCACCACCAGTACCTGGAACTGGCGATCGTAGGCCACCAGCTGCAGCGATGGGTCCAGCTGCACGTCCTTGCTGACCTTGGCGATGTCGGCCAGCACGCTTTCCACGTCGATCACCTGGATCAGCTCGCCCTGGAACCGCGTTACCGCCGTCAAATAAGTGGCTTCGGCGCCAAGTTCCGGTGGCGGATGGATATCTTCCACCGCGATATTGACGATGCGCTCCACGCCGCTGACCAGAAACCCCTGGACCGAGCGGTTGAATTCGGCCACCACCAGGTAGCCGGGCCCGTTTTCCGAGTGCGAATCGCGCTCCGGATGGCCGATGGCCAGGCCCAGATCCAGTACCGGCACCGACCGCCCGCGCACGTCGGCAACGCCGGCGAACTCGGTAGGCAGGCCGGGCACCTGGAACAGCTCCGGCCGGCGCAGCACTTCCTGGACCTTGAAGACGTTGACGCCAAAAAGCTGGCGTCCGCCCAGCCGGAACAGCAGCAGCGCCAGTCGGTTGTGGCCAGCCAGTCGGGTGCGCTGGTCGATGCGGTTGAGCAGATCGTGGGTCATGGGGCAGATATCGACAGCGCCGCCGGGAAACTTGAGGACTTTGTGGTTGATCGGGGGCGCTGTCGGGATTCGGGATTCGGGAGTGGGGATTCGCTCGAGCGTCGGGATTCGGGATTCGGAAGTGGTGATTCGCTCAAGCGTCGGGATTGGGGGATTGGGGATTGGCTCAAGGGCGTGAATCAGCGCGTTGGTCAGGCCGTTGCTGCTTTTGCAGCCCTGTCGGAGACAGTTGGTCGGATAGATGCGCTGGCTGAAAGGGCCTTGGCACCGGCTAAATGCATCACCCGCGAGGCCGCTTTTACGAATCCCCAATCCCGACTCCCCAATCCCGGCAAAAAACAGGCACACCTCTTGCACTGCCTGTTCCGTCTTCCTCCGGATCTGGTCCCATGCGCCTGCTCCTGCTTGTCATCTTGTTGGCTGCCGCTCCGGCCTGGGCCCAGAGCTATCAGTCTGTCGATTCCATCCGCGCTGCGGCGCTGGCCACGGTCGGGCCGGATGCCGAAGCCGAGGCCACGCTCGATCCAGGTCTGCGCATGCCGGCCTGTCCGATCGCGCTGCAGGCCCAGCCCACCGGCACCAACACCGTCGAAGTGGCCTGCCCGCAGCCGGCCGGTTGGCGCCTGTTCGTGCCGCTGAAGGTGCGCCGCAACCAGGATGTGCTGGTGCTGCGCCGGGGCATCAGCGCTGGAGAAACCATCTCGCTGGCCGATATCAGTATCGAGAAGCGTGACGCCGCCCGCATCGTCGGTGCGGTGCTGGCCGATCCGGTGGCGGCGGTGGGCAAGACCGCCCGGCGCGTCCTGCCGGCCGGCTCGCTGCTCTCGGCCAACGATCTGGTGACGCAGCGGCTGGTCCGGCGCGGCGACACCGTCCCGCTGGTGGCGCGCAACGGCGGTCTGGAGGTGCGCATGAGCGGTCGCGCACTCTCCGATGCCGGCGAAAACGAGCGCGTTTCCGTCGAAAATTCCTCGTCCCGCCGTGTGGTGCAGGGGATTGTTGAAGCGAGCGGAACCGTTGTGGTCTCCAGGTAAAAATTCTCTATAAAGTTTTTTTTCTGGGTGCCGTTATCCCCTACGACCTGTAGAGGAGTTCCTGACATGACCCAGAAAATCGAAGGCAATCTACCGACCGCTGCCACCCTTCGTACCGCGGCCACGAGCAGCAAGATCGCTTCGGCCGGCGAAGATCGCGCGTCCCCGGTTGCCGCAACCCCGCCCACCGACAGCGTCAAGCTGACCGGCGAGGCGACCAACCTGCAGAACCTGCAGCGCGAGCTTTCGCAGTCCTCGGCGATCGACACCGGTCGCGTCCAGGCGGTGAAGGATGCGTTGCAGAACGGCAGCTACTCCATCAATCCGGATGCCATCGCCAGCCGCATGATGGATCTGAATCAGCAACTGGCGGGTTGATTCCCGACTTAAAAGGATGAACGTGAACGAGTTCCTGCAACGTCTCAGCGATGCGCTGGCCGGCGAGCGCCAGGCATTACTCGAGAACGACATCGATGGCTTGATGCGGCACACGCAGGACAAGCTGTCGGCGCTGCGCGCGCTTGAAGCAGCAATGCCCGAAGGCGAAGAAGACCGTCTGCGTGAGCTGGCCGAAGCCAACCGCGCCAATGGTGCGCTGCTGGCACGCCGCCGCCGCGAGGTGAACTGGGCGTTGCGGCACCTGGGGCGTACCGAAAGCGCGCCTTCGTACGATGCCAAGGGCCAATCCAACGTGCTGCGCGGCGGACGTTCACTGGCAGTGGCCTGAGCCAGCCATCCTGCGTCGGGCGTACGCACCGTGTGTGCTGCGCGCAGATCGATGCGGTGGCAGACGGCGATGCGGCGGTGCTGCCGTCGACAAGGCCGGCTGGTCGTCGTTGCAGTACCGACTCAGAAGAACGGCGTGGGGTGACCGCCGTGACATCACGCACGCGCGCCACTGCAGATCACTGGCCGCGCCTGCAAGTGGTGCATGAAGCCGTTTCAAAGACGGCTCTAAGACCAAGCGGCGATACGGCCGCCCAAGGGTTGGGCGTATATTGAGGCGTCCTTGCTGCCGCCCTGTCCCGTGACCGCCAAGTTTTTTCTCAATCAATCATTGTTGCCGTCTTCGACCATCCTGCGCGCATTCGGCGACCAGATGCTCGAGGGCGTGTTGCTGTTCCGCGCCGACGGGCAGCTGATCCTGGCCAACGCCGTCGCGCGTCAAAGCCTGTGCAAGGAAGATCCCGCCGACGATCGCAACCTGGGCGAGCGGATCTCGCAGGTCTTGCCGTCGGATGCACTGAATCAGGCACGCAGCAAGGGCAGTTGGACCGGCAGTCTGCCGGTGGCCGACCGGGTGGTCATCGCGCACCTGTATTACAACGAAGAGCAGGGCGTCGGCCACTTCCTCGCGTTGTTCCACAACATCGAAGGTCAGCAGGATTACGAGCGCGAGCTGCAGCAGCGTCATGCAGAATTGCGCCAGGCCTACATGCGCCTGAACGGGGCGCAGGACAAGCTGCTGCAGTCGGAAAAGATGGCCTCCATCGGCCAGCTGGCGGCCGGCGTGGCGCACGAGATCAATAACCCGATCGGCTATGTGCACTCCAATCTGGGTAGCCTGCAGGAGTACCTGCGCAGCCTGTTCACGCTGATCGAAGCCTACGAGCGCGCGCTGCAGGCGCCCGACCCCAAGGCCTTGATCCCGGAAATCGACGAAATCCGCAACCGCGCCGACATCGACTTCATCAGCCGCGATCTGCCGCAGTTGATGGCCGAATCGCGCGAAGGCATCGAGCGGGTGACCCGCATCGTGCGCGACCTCAAGGACTTCTCGTACTCGGACCGTTCCGAGTCCTGGAAGATGGTCGACCTGCACGCCGGCCTGGAATCCACGATCAACATCATCTGGAACGAGCTCAAGTACAAGGTCACCCTGGAGCGCAACTACGCCGAGCTGCCGCTGGTGGAGTGCCTGCCGTCCGAGCTCAACCAGGTCTACATGAACATGCTGCTCAACGCCGGCCAGGCGATTGTCGAGCGCGGCACGATCACCGTCACCACCGGGCGCGACGAAGCGGAAAACGTCTGGATCCAGTTCCAGGATAGCGGCGCCGGCATCGCCCCGGACCTGCTGCAGCGCATCTTCGACCCGTTCTTCACCACCAAGCCGGTCGGCAGCGGCACCGGTCTGGGCCTGTCGATCTCCTACGGCATCATCAACAAGCACCACGGCCGCATCGACGTGGAAAGCGTCCCGGGGCAGGGCGCCAGCTTCCGCATCGTGCTGCCGATCCGGCAGCCGAAGTAGCGCTGACGCGCCGGGAGTGGTTGTTCGGGATTGGGGATTGGCAAAAGCGGCCCTTGCTGTTGTTGATCGTCAATGAGCCATCTGACACAACGGCGCAGCGCCCGCTTCCAACCAATCCCGAATCCCCAATCCCTATTCCCGGCCGTTGCGCAGCTCGTCATGGGTGCGGAAGGCCTGGCGAATGTGCTCGCGCAGTTCGTCGTCGTTCCAGGGCTTGGTCAGGAAGCGGTAGATGGCGCCGCGGTTGATCGCCTCGGTCACCGTGGCCAGATCGGTGTAGCCCGACAGCACCAGGCGCACGGTGTCGGGGTAGAGCATCTTGACCCGGCCCAGGAACTCGGTGCCGCTCATATCGCTCATGCGCTGGTCCGACAGGATCACCTGCACGTCGTTGGTGGCCAGCAGGTCGAAGGCATCGCGCACGTTGCCGGCGGCCAGGATGCGGTAGCCGTCGCGGCGGAACAGGCGCACCAGCGAGCGCAGCACGTTTTCTTCGTCGTCCAGCAGCAGCAGCGTGCGGTCGGGGCGGCTTTCGGCGAACGATTCCGGGCGCAGATAACGCCGACGCAAGGCCATGCCGGCGGACTCGGCCGACATCGGTTCGCCGAACAGATAGCCCTGGAAGATGTCGCAATCGTTGCGTCGCAAGAAGCCCAGCTGCGCCTGCGATTCCACGCCATTGGCAATGACCGTCATGCCCAGCTGATGGCCCATCGCGATGATGGCGCGCGCGATCGCCGCCTCGCGGCTGCCGGCCGGCGCGCTCTTGATGAAGCTGCGGTCGATCTTCAGGCGGTCGACCGGATAGCGGACCAACGCGCTCAGGCTGGAATCGCCGGTGCCGAAGTTGTCCAGGCTCAGGCTGATGCCCTCGTTGCGCAGGTTGGCCATCGTCTCGTGGACGAAGTTGACGTTGTTGGTCAACGCGCTTTCGTTGATCTCCAGCGTCACGAACTGCGCCGGCACGCCGGCGGTCTGCAGCATCGCCATCACTTCGTTGAAGAAGCCCGGCCGCAACAACTGCAGCGTGGAGACATTGACCGCGATGCTGAAATCGTCGAAGCCCTGGTCGCGCCACAGCCGCGCCTGGCGCACTGCGTTCTGCAGTACCCATTCGCCGATCTGCACGATCACGCCCAGGCGCTCGGCGGTGCGCATGAAGCGCTCCGGCACCAGCATGCCCAGGGTGGGCGATTGCCAACGCAGCAGCGCTTCCATGCCGACGATGCGCCCGTCGCGCGCGCTGACCAGCGGTTGGTAGCGCAGGCGCAGCTCGCCATGCGGGATCGCATCGACGATCTGCCGCGCAATGATGCTTTCGCTATGCGCGTTGGTCGCGGAATTGCGCGTGTACAGGCGCACCGTGTTGCCGCCTTCGCGCGCGGCCTGGTAGCTGGCTTCCTCGGCGTAGTCGAGCAGGATCGAGAGCGAGGTCGAGTGTTCCGGACACAGGCTGATGCCGACCTTGCCGGTCATGAACAACGTGTACGGCAGCACCGACAGCGGCAATTCCAGCTGCTGGCGAATCTCTTCGGCAAAATCCTCCGGCAACGGGGTGTCGTCGCGGCGCACCGCCACGATGATCATCTCGTCGCTGCCGTGCCGCCACAGCTTGCCGCGCGTGCCCAGAAATTCCTGCAATCGGCGCGCGGCCAGCGTCAGCGCCTGATCGCCGACCTCGCCACTCATGTTCTCGTTGATCGAGGCAAAGTGGTCGATATCGACATGGAAGATCATCAACGGCTGGCCGCCGGAGGCGGCCGCGTCGACCAGGTGCAGCAATTCGGGATTGCCTGCGCCCAGGCGTGTCGGTTTGACGATTTCCAATCCGGGCGGGATTACGGGGCTCCACATGACTCAACGTCCACCATCTTCGTGGACGGACTCGCCGGCCGGGTGATAGGGCAGGCGCAACGTCACGCGCGTGCCTGCTCCGGGTGCAGAGTCTATCGCGAGCACGCCGCCGACGGTTTGCGCGCGCTCACGCATCACGATCAGCCCCAGTCCGCGCGGGCCTTCCGGCTCGAAGCCATCGCCGTCGTCGCTGACTTCCAGGCGGAAACTCTCGCTGTCGATCGACTGCAGGCTCATGCGCACTTCGCCTGCGCATGCATGCCGCAAGGCGTTGGTCAGGCTTTCCTGCGCAATCCGGAAGCAGGCCTGCTCGATCTCGTTGCCCGGGCGGACGTCGAGCGCCTGGATGTCCAGTTCCAGCCGCACCTGCGAGGCGCGGAACAGCATCGACGCCTGCCAGCGCAATGCCGCTTCCAGCCCCAGCGCGTCGAGTTGCGGCGGACGCAGCAGCATCGACAGGTTGCGCAGCTTGGTCACGGTGCTGTCGGCCAGCGACACCACTTCCAGCAGGTCTTCGCGGCGCGCGTCAGGATCCGGTTCGTCCAGCGCGGCATGCGCGGACAGCTTCATCGCCGTGATCGCCTGGCCGATATCGTCGTGCAGATCGCGCGAGATCGCGCGGCGTTCGTCTTCCTGCAGCGAGAACAGGCGCTTGGCCATGGCCTGCAGCTCGGCATTGCTCTCGGCCAGCGCGTCGCGGATGCGCTCGGGCTCGCTCAGGTCGCGCACCACCAGCAGCTTGCAGCTGCGCCCGCCATAGCGGATATCGCCGGCCGACAAGCCCGCATAGAACGTGCTGCCATCGCGACGGCGCATCGCCCGCGCACTGGACACCGGCTCATTGCGATCGCTGCCGGCGCGCAGATACTCGCGCACCACCGACAGGTCGGAATCGCCGACCAGTGTCTGCAGAGGCTCGCCCAGAATGGTTTCGCCCTGGAAGCCGAACTGGATCGAGCCGGCGGCATTGGCGTACATCACGTGTTCGTCGGCGAGGATCAGCACGCCGTCCGGCAGCACCCGCACCAGTTCGCGGAATTGTTCTTCGCGTTCGCGCAGCAGACGCCGCGACTGTTCGCGTTCGCTGACATCCTGCAAGGTGCCGTGCACATGCCGCGCGCCGCTGGGCAGGGTCACGCTCTCCGCGCGCAGATGCACGGTGCGCGGCTGCGAATCGCCGCCGGTGAGCGGCAGCAGCACATCGATCTGCACTTCTCCCCCGGTGCACATGTCTTCGATCATGCGTTCGATGCGCGTCTGGGTGGCGGTGTCGGACGCTGTCAGCAGCTCTTCCAGCCGATGTTCGCGGCGATGCATCGGCACGCTGCGCCCCAGGATGCGATAGACCGCCGACGAATAACGGCCGAGGCCGGTGGCGCGATCCAGTTGCCATGAGCCCAACCGCGCGATGCCTTGCGCCTCTTCCAGGCGCTCCAGCGCTTCGTCGCGCAGATGCTGCGCCTGGCGCTCTTCGCTGCGGTCCACCGTCACCACCAGGCGGGCAGGGCCGCTGGCCAGATGCAGCTGATTGCTGCGCACCTCGACATGCCGCAGCCCGCCGCGGGTCAGCAGATCTTCGTTCAACACGCAGGTGGTATCGCCCTTGCCGCGGATCTGCGCAATGATGTCTTCCAGCCGCGCACCATCGGCGTTGGGCCAGATCGCCTGCAGCGTCTGCTGCAGGAATTCGTCGCGCTCCCAACCGAAGAATTCCAGCGCCGCCGGATTGGCGTCGAGGATGCGCATGGTGGCCAGGTCGTAAATGAAGGCCGGGCTGGGCAGGGCCAGGAACTTGGCCTGCAGCAAGGCCTCGGACTGGGCCAATTGCGCATGCTCTTCCACGATCAAGCGCATGAAGCGCCGCAGCACCAGGTGGATCACGACGCTCGACACCAGCAGGAAGCTGGCGTCGGACCAGCGCTCCGGTACCGCCGCGCCAGCCAGGTGGAGCAATCGGTTGCCCAGCAGCAGCCACACCACGCCGATCAGCAGGTACAGCCCGGTCAGCGTCCACAGGCCTTGCTGCAGGCGTTCGGCCAGGCGAAGTCGGGAAACCGGAGGCGACGAGAACGCGGGCGCTGCGACAGGTTGGTGCATGGGTCCGCGGACGACCTCTGGAGCTGGCGATGCGGACATCTTAGCCGTAACTGATCCCGGTTCGGTCGCGCCCGAAACGCCCGCCTCAACTAATCCGCCGGGCGGCCGTTATCCATTGCGACCCCGAGGCAGGGGTCGATCCTTCGGAGTGTTCCAGAGTGGACTCAGGCGTCATTGCAAGCATGCTGCAGCACCCGCTGACCTCAGCGGTGGTGTTGTTGGATGCGCATGGCCAGCCCCTGGCGGCCAATCGCGTTGCGCAGTCCCTGGGGCTGCCGGCAACCCTTGGTGCGTATGCCGAAGTGCTGGAGAGCAGCCGCGTCCAGGTGGCCGAAAGCGGTGGCATGGCGGCCTGCGTATTGCCGGGAACCGGTGGCGGACGGCTGGAAGGCTGGCTGCGCGCGGTCTGCGACGAGCATGGCCAGATCATGGCCTTCACCCTGAGCATTCCCGAGCCGGTGGGCGCCGATGGCACCAGTCGCTGGGAAATGGGCCTGGACAGCGCCGACCACGGGTTGTGGGACTGGGATATCCCGGCCGACGTGGTCTACCGCTCCGAACGCTGGACCCGCATGCTCGGTTACTCCGAGCAGCCCCTGCCGAACAATCTCACCGCCTTGTCCGGGCTGATCCATCCCGACGACCACGCGCAGGTCAGCGCCGCCGTCCAGGCGCATCTGGACGGGCGTACCGATACCTACGTCGCCGAGTTCCGGCTGCGCCAGCACGACGGCCAATGGCGCTGGATCCTCGATCGCGGCCGCGTGGTCTCGCGTACCGCAGATGGCCGCCCGCTGCGCATGGTCGGCACCCATACCGACGTGCATCACCACAAATTACTCGAGCAGCAGCTGCGCGAGCAGCAGGCCCAGCTCGAAGAGGCCCAGCGCATCGCCAGCATGGGCAGCTGGAGCTGGGATTCGCTGAAAGACCAGCTGTGGATCTCGCAGGATTTCCTGCAGCAGCTCGGCATGACCCAACTGCGTCTGAGCGGGATTCGCGATCTGCTGCGCCTGCTCGCCCGGCCCTCGGTCGCGCAGCTGCGCGGTGCCTGGCGCAAGATCAAGCACGAAGGCCTGCCGGTGCATTTCGAGCTGGAGGTCAACGGCCTGCTCGGCGCAAATCCGCATCATCTGCGGGTCTGGGCGCAACCGGTGTTCGATGGCGACGGCAGTATGGTGCGTGTGCTGGGCCAGCTGCAGAACGTCACCGAGCAGCGGCAGACCGATGCGCTGATCCGCTGGCGTACCGAGTTGCTCAATCGCGTGTCCGCGTTGGGCAAGATCGGCGGCTGCGAAATCGAGGTCGATACCCGCCGCATGCAGTGGACCGAGGAGTGCTACCGCATCCACGGCCTGCGCAAGGAAAACATCACCCTGGAGCAGGCGCTGGCGCTGTACACCCAGGATTCGCGCGACGCCTTCGAAGCGGCGCTGCTGCGCATTTCCGATGGCGGTCTGCCCGAGCAGCTGGAACTGTGCTTCTACCGCAACTCCGGTCAGCGCATCTGGGTGCAGGTGCTGATCGAACTGGACCGTCGTGAAGGCCTGCCGCCACGATTCGTTGCCTTGTTCCGCGATGTCACCCGCGAGCGCGAAGCCAACGAACGCATCGAGCTGCTGGCGCACTACGACCGCCTGACCGGACTGCCGAACCGCTTCCTGCTGCGCGAGCAGGCAGAAAACGCCATTCGCGAAGCCCACGAGCGCGGCCAGGTGCTGGCCATGCTGCTGATCGATCTGGACGGTTTCAAGAGCATCAACGACTCGTTCGGCCATGCCACCGGCGACAATCTGCTCAAGCTCGCTTCGGCGCGCCTGCATCAGCATCTGCGCAACAGCGATCTGTTCGGCCGCTTCAGCGACGACGAATTCATCGTACTGCTGCGCGATCTCTCCGAGCCGGAGGACGCCGGCCACGTCGCGCGCAAGTTGATCAGCGCGCTGGGCGAGCCGCTACGCAAGGACCACGTCACCCTCAAGCTCGGCGCCAGCATCGGCATTGCGCTGCAGGGAGAGGGCCTGTCGGACTTCGACAGCCTGCTGCGCGCCGCCGATGCGGCGATGTACGCGGCCAAGGAATCCGGTCGCAATACCTTCCATTACTACAGCCAGGACGTGCTGCTGCGTGCGCAGCGCCGGCTGGAACTCGAGCATGCGCTGCAGGGCGCGCTCGAGCGCGAAGAGTTCACGCTGGTCTACCAGCCGCTGGTCAATACCGTGGGCGATGCGTCGCCGGCGATCGAGGCGCTGATGCGCTGGAATCGTCCTGGCCATGGTCCCTGCAGCCCGGTCGAATTCATCCCGATCGCCGAAGAGTGCGGCGAAATCGTGCGTCTGGGCGAGTGGGTGATCGGCGAAGCCTGCCGCCAGGCGGTGGTCTGGGATCGCGCCGGACTCAATTTCAGCCGCATCGCCGTCAACGTCTCGGCCGTGCAGTTGCGCGAACGCGGCTTTGCCGAGCGCGTGCTGGAAATCTGCCGCGACAACAGCTGGCCGCCATCGCGGCTGGAGCTGGAATTGACCGAATCTGCCCTGATTCGCGATTCGGATTCGCTGCGCCGTTGCTTCGAATTGTTCGAGCAGAACGGCGTGCTGCTGGCGGTGGACGACTTCGGCACCGGCTTTTCGAACCTGCATTACCTCAACCGCTTCCCGGTGCAGCGCCTGAAGATCGACCGCAGCTTCGTGCAAGGCATGCTCGACGATGCCAACACCGCCGAGGTCACCCAGGCCATCGTGCATCTTGGCCATGCGTTGGGCATGCAGGTCGTCGCCGAAGGCGTGGAGACCGTGCAGGAAGATGCCTTGCTGCGTCAGCAGGGCTGCGACGAGATCCAGGGCTATTTCTACTCGCGCCCGTTGTCGCCGCGCGACATGGCGCAGTGGCTGCGCGAGGCCGAGGCCGGCATGCGCCTGGGTGCACGCTTGGTGATCGCCAACTGAGGCGGGTCGTGCCATTGTCGGCCTGGTATCGCATCAATGATGGACTCAGCCTGCCGCACAACATGCAGATCGAATGGTCTGGGATCCGGCTGCCGCAGTTACCGAGTGGCCCGAATCGGCAAGCGGGCGGACGTTGAAATTCAGAAGAATGCCAAGTGCTGTTCAAGACTCGATGACGGCACTCTCAATGGTTCGTCCTGGATCGCGGAAGTGCTGGTAGACCAGCCGCCGGGACCAGTTCCTTGCTGCCCGGCAAGCGAACGAACCGAGCCTTTTCGCGCGGGAAACACTTGTCGGATTGGCCGGAAAAGTCGGCGTGTGCACGAGACACGTCGACTGACGACAGAACGGTTTGACCACGGACCAAAAGCAGGGCGGACACGCCGTCGCTCTCCCATGCTGATGAGTTGCCGCGCAACGACCAGGGTGCTCCCACCAATAGGGCGGCTTCTTCGTCGGTGGAATAAGGGCCAAGGATGCACACCCGATCCCATCCTCCGGGCGCGATCTGTGCCAAATCGACTTGCCCCGTCTCCGTCAGTTCAGCCTGGATCGAAGAGACAATACATCGCGATTCGCAAGCGACCAGGCAAAGCATCAACGACAGCGCAAGGCCGAAATTCTTCACGGTAAATCGATGCCTGGAATTGCACCGCGTCTCACGCCGGTGACTGGGTCGAAGAGAACTTCATCTGCCTGCAAAGGGCAGATGGAGCCGGCAAGGGCGTCGGGAGTGTTGACAAGCGGATACCGTACGCGCCCTGGTATTTATCTCACGAGGGCGTACGACGGGCACGTAGTGCATACCTGTTCGCCAGGCTCGCCTCCTTCGGCACGACGCTGCCAGAGTCAGGCTCCGTCAGCACTGCAGCCACTTGCGCGCGCCGGTGCATGATCCTTATCGCGAGCGTGCCGTGGCGGGTGCTTCCGGACCAGATCCTGGGCAAGCTGATATGGAAACGATGGGGCAGGGCATCACGCAAATGCCGGCGCTTTGACAGCCGGCATGCGTCACCATCGCACTCGTGAGGCGAGCAGGCCATAACCGACCGTCGGTGGCCTAGCGAAGTCTCGTCAGTCATAGATGCGTGCCGCACCAGTTGTACTGATTCCGTTACGTATCGCCCGCTGCAAGGCGCTGGCCGACAGCGCCATCGCCTGCTGTCTTGATTCGGAAGCAGACATGCTGCGCCGTGAAGGATCTTGCGCGCGTTGGGCACGAGGACCAGGGTGTCGTGCGGGCGGAGTGACTGGCGGGGGAACCTGAGATCGGGCAGTTCAAACAACCGGCGGGGGGCCCGCCGCGGGGGGGGTGGGGGGGGGGGGGGGGGGGGGGGAGACCCGGAGACGGGGCAGTTAAAACACCGGGGGGGGCGCCGGCGGGGGCGCGCCCCGCCGTTGACGGAGTCAGCGTGCCGACGCGCCGACGGCTGCGCCGTCCAGGCCGAGGTCCCACGCCACGGTCGCAAACAGCAGGTCGTCTTCGCTGCAATCGCGGCGCGGGTTGATCAGCGCCCTGACTTCCTCGCGTGCGGCCAGTTCCAGCCGTTCCAGTGCGGCCGGCAACCGTATCCGCCGCAGCACCGGCCTGGCCGCTTCGCTTTGCGCGATGCGCTGGGCATGGGCGGTGGCCAAGGCTGCTGCCTGCAGTGCGGCAGTGGGGTCGGCATCGGTGGTGGGGGCAAGAAGCGTCATGAGCGGAACACCGGGTCGTTACGGAACGACAAATCCCCGGAAGGCCGGGGAATGTCGGGATCAGAAGCTGCGGGGGGACATCGGTCTCAGAACAACTCGACCGTACCGGCACCCATGCCCTGCTGTGCGACCGGCTTGTGCGGCGGGCGTTCCCACTCCACACGCATGTCGCGCAGACGGCTGGACACCTTGGCCAGCGACGCAACCAGGTCGCTGTCGTACACACCGCCATTGCGATGCAGCAGCTCCTGCAGCGCCACCGCCTCGCGGTTGATCGCGGTGAGGCGATCGAGGTGGGTGTGGATCCCGCTCAAGGTCTGCGTGGCAATGTCTTCGAACTGCAGGGCACGCACCGCTTCGGCCACGCTGCCGTCGATGGACCGAGCGCACTCGGAGATTTCGCGCATGCCATCGCCCAACGAGGCGTTGATCTGAGCGACGTTCTCCAGCATGGCGGCCGATTCATGGCGCGCCTCGCGGGAGCGGTCCATATGACGCGAGGCCAGCTGCGAGACCGTTTCACGCACCTTGGCGATCGATTCCTTGGAGCTGTGGGCCAGCTTGCGGATCTGTTCGTTGAAGGTGGTGGAACGCTCGGACAGGTTGCGCACCTCGTCGGCGACCACCGCGAAGCCGCGACCGGCTTCACCGGCACGTGCTGCTTCGATGGCGGCGTTCAACGCCAGCAGGTTGGTCTGGTCGGCGATCGACTTGACGTCTTCCAGCAACGCGAAGATGCCATCCAGGTGCTGGGCCATCTCATCGATGTGATGGACGGTGTTGGTGCTCTGGCCGCTCACCTGTTCCAGCGCTTCCACCAATTGCTCCATGCGGGAGCTGGCGTGCTGGGCGAAGCGGGCGACGTCGACGCCGGCACTGCCATCGTCGCCTGCGCGGTCGACGATGCGGGCCAGTGCCTGGCTCTGCTGGCGCGACTTGCGGTTCATCGCTTCGAAGCTGCCACCAAGACCGGACACGGCCTGGCGGATCAGTTCGCGGGCACGCTCGACTTCCGAGCGCGAACCGTCGACTTCGTTGCTGACGAACGTACGCAGTTCGTTGAGCAGCTGGTCCTGCTCGCGCAGGATGCGGGTCTGGTCCGGGTTGCGCCGGAACTGGGAATACGTCACCCAGGCAGCGAAAACCAACCAACTAAGGGTCATGGTCGCCAGGATTGCCCAGCGCACCGAGGCGGGCCAGTCGAATCCGACAGCGAAGGGAAACAGCAAGGTCAGAGCCAAAGGAGCGGCTAGACGGATGAGTGGACGTGAATACATGGGCGTTCTCGGCAGAGTCACGGTTGCTGTATCGGCACTCCCCCCGTGGTCTTTAGCGACGATCGCCATCTCGTCCTGCCCATGCACTTGCGGCCAGCGAGCGCTAGCGCCCGTTGCGGGCGCCTGAAACCGCCTTGTCTGCCGCTCAGCGCAGCGCGCGGTCCACCGCTTCGCTCATCGCGCGTTTGGCAAACAGGAAGTCCCACAGGCTGCCCCCCATCTGCCGCCACAGCACCGCCGAGCGCACCGCTGCCAGCAACAATGCACGGATTTCCGCGACCACGCCTGCCTGGCCGAGGTAATGCGGGTTGCCCTGCACCATGACCTTGGGGCGCAGGTGGCTGATGGTCTGCGCGTATAGCCCGCCCAGCGAACTGAGCACATCCGGATGAGCGCTATCGTTCAGGTTCTGTGCCTGGCGGGCGGCGGACTCGATGCCGCCGGATACCGTGGAGACGGTCGTGGTGTCGCGTACGAAACGGCGCTCCAGCTGCAGCACCGCCAGCGCCAGGCGCGGCAGCACATCGTCCTGGGCCTGGTTGCGGAAATAGTTGTGCAACAGGCGCAGACCGGGCGCCACCGCCGCAGCAGAGCCGTACACGGCCTCCGGCGAGGCCGCATCCACCCGGAACACGCTGTCCATGGCGGTGCGCACGGTCGCCGCTTCCGAATGCCCGGTTTCGGCAATCCGCCGCACCTGCTGCAAGGCCTGTGCAACGCCGGCAAGCGCCAGCACACGGTGATCCATGGAAGAACTCATCAAGCCACACCCTCAAGAGGAAAAGAAGATCCCGCCAACTGGCGTTCCAGCGGCGCATCGGTGGCGGCAATGACCGCACCGCCCAGGCATTCCTCGCCGTCGTACAACACCAGCGACTGCCCGGGTGTCACCGCCCGCTGCGGTCGCTCGAAGCGTACCTGCACGCTGCCGTCGTCCTGCACATCCACCGTGCACGGCTCGTCCGGCTGCCGATAGCGGGTCTGTGCAGTGCAGCTGAAGCGGCGCGCAGGCGGTGCGCCGGTCACCCAGTGGGCCTGCTCGGATTGCAGCCAGCGCGATTGCAGCAAAGGGCTGTCGCGGTCCTGGTCCACGTACAGCACGTTGCTGGCCACATCCTTGCCGACCACGTACCAGGGCGCTGCCGCCCGGCCCCGCACGCCACCGATGTTCAGGCCTTCGCGCTGACCCAGGGTGAAATAGAACACCCCCGGATGGTCGGCGATGCGTTGCCCCTGCGGGTCGCGGATCTCGCCGCTGCGGGCGGGCAGGTAGCGCCCCAGGAACTCGCGAAAGTCGCGCTCGCCGATGAAGCAGATGCCGGTGGAATCCTTCTTGGCGTGGGTGGGCAGGCCGGCGTCCTGGGCGATGCGGCGCAATGTGCTCTTCTCCAGGTCGCCGATCGGGAACAAGGTCGCAGCCAGCTGGGTCTGCCCCAGTTGATGCAGGAAGTAGCTCTGGTCCTTGCCGCGGTCCGCCCCGCGCAACAGCCGCCAGCGTCCGCCGCGATGGGCCACCTGCGCGTAATGGCCGGTCGCGATGCGCTCGGCCCCCAGCGCCTGGGCGGCATCCAGGAAATGCTTGAACTTCACCTCGCGGTTGCACAACACGTCCGGGTTGGGTGTGCGCCCGGCGGCGTATTCGGCCAGGAAATGCTCGAACACGCCGCTCCAGTACTCGCCGGAAAAATCGCGAAAGTGGAACGGGATACCCAACACCCCGCAGACCGCCACCGCATCGCGCCGGTCATCTTCGGCGCGGCAATCGCCGCTGCCGTCGTCGGCCCAGTTCTGCATGAACAACCCGGCGATCGGCTCGCCTTGCTGCGCCAGTTTCCACGCCGCCACCGACGAATCCACGCCACCCGAGACGCCTACCACGATGCGCGGCGTACTCATGCGATGTGCCGCACCAAGGCCAGCGGGTGACGCTGCCCGGCCAGAAAGTCGGCCACCACTTCCCACACCAATGGACTGCGCAGCCGATCGGCCGCCTCGCGCAACGCATCCGGGGTCATCCACAGCGCACGCACCACCCCGGTATCCAGGCTGCGTTCCGGGTGATGGGTCACCGCCTCGCCGACGAACGCGAAGCGCAGGAAGCACTGCCCGCTTGGCGCCACCCACTGGTAGGTGCCGATGAAGTGGGTCAGCCGTACGTCCCAGCCGGTCTCTTCCAGGGTCTCGCGCACCGCCGCGTCCAGCAGGCTTTCGTTCGGCTCCAGGTGGCCGGCGGGCTGGTTCAGCAGCAGCCGGCCGGCGATGGTCTCTTCGACCTGCAGGAAGCGGCCGTCGCGCACCACCACGGTGGCCACGGTGACATCCGGGTGCCAGCGCTGTTCGGACGTGCTCATCGGTCGTGCTCCTGGGCGGGCGCGAGGCCGGCCACTGCGTCGGTCGCCGCATCGGTGCCAAGGCGACCCGCACGGCCGCGTGGTGCGGGCAGCGGCGCGCAGGCATGCCGGGATGCTGCGGAAGACGGCGCCAGTCGCAGCGCGGTCGGGGTATCGGTCATCAAGGGCCAGCCGGGGATATCGGAGACAAATTGTGCGGGCCGCGGCGCAAATCGTCCAATGCGTGCGGCGATGAACCGTATAATGGCCGGATGCCTCGGAAGACCTCTCACGAACACGATCATGGCCTCACGGTCGAAGCCAGCAAGCCTGAAGTGGCGCCACCGCCGCGTTACCAGGTGCTGCTGCTGAACGACGACTACACCCCGATGGACTTCGTGGTGACCGTGCTGCAGCAGTTTTTCAACCTCGATCTGGAGCGGGCCACCCAGGTGATGCTGCACGTCCATACCCGCGGGCGCGGGGTCTGCGGGGTCTACAGCCGCGAAGTGGCCGAATCCAAGGTGGCGCAGGTCAACGAATTTTCGCGCATGAACCAGCACCCGCTGCTGTGCACGATGGAACAGACCTGAGCGAGCCTGACGGTCGTTCCAGCAGCGCAACAGTGTGGCTGCGATCACGTGCTAACGCCGTCTGAACATGCCTATCCGATAGGGTTGTGGAAAATCCCGACAAAAGCCGCATATTGTTGGCAACAGCCGTTCGGAGTTACCAATGTTCAGCAAAGACCTAGAGCAAACAATCGGCCAGTGCTACAAGCGAGCACGCGAGGCGCGTCATGAGTTCATGACCGTCGAGCACCTGCTGCTCTCGCTGCTGGACAACCCCTCTGCGCAAGCCGTGCTCAAGGCCTGCGGGGCGGACCAGCTACGGCTGCACAACGATCTGGAACAGGCGATCGAGGCCTCGGTCTCGCGCCTGGCCGAGGACGATGGTCGCGACACCCAGCCCACCCTGGGCTTTCAGCGTGTGCTGCAGCGTGCGGTCTACCACGTCCAGTCCTCGGGCAAGAAGGAAGTCACCGGTGCCAACGTGCTGGTCGCGATCTTTGGCGAAAAAGACTCGCACGCGGTGTATTTCCTGAATCAGCAGGACATCACCCGCCTGGACATCGTCAATTACCTGTCCCACGGCATCGCCAAGCTGGGCGAGGACGGCGAGCAGCCGTCCGCGTCCGACAGCGAGCCCAAGAGCGAGGGCGGGGAGGGCGAGGCCAAGGGCGACGCGCTGGCCGAGTACGCCACCAACCTCAACGAGCAGGCGCGCAACGGCAAGATCGACCCGCTGGTCGGCCGCGCCGACGAGATCGAGCGGACCATCCAGGTCCTGTGCCGCCGCCGCAAGAACAACCCGCTGTACGTGGGCGAGGCTGGCGTGGGCAAGACCGCGATCGCCGAGGGCCTGGCCAAGCGCATCGTCGACAACGACGTGCCGGAAGTGCTCGCCGACGCGGTGATCTTCTCCCTGGACCTGGGCGCGCTGGTCGCCGGCACCAAGTACCGCGGCGACTTCGAAAAGCGCCTCAAGGGCGTGCTGACCGCGTTGAAGAAGGTGCCCAATGCGGTGCTGTTCATCGATGAGATCCACACCATCATCGGCGCCGGCTCGGCCTCGGGCGGCACCATGGACGCCTCCAACCTGATCAAGCCGGCACTTGCGTCCGGCGAGCTGCGCTGCATTGGCTCGACCACGTTCCAGGAATACCGCGGCATCTTCGAAAAAGACCGTGCATTGGCGCGTCGCTTCCAGAAGATCGACATCGTCGAGCCGACCGTCGGCGAGACCTTCGAGATCCTGCAGGGCCTCAAGCCCAAGTACGAAGCGCACCATGGCGTGACTTACGCAGACGACGCGTTGCAGGCGGCGGTGGACCTGTCGGTCAAGCATATCGGCGACCGTCTGTTGCCGGACAAGGCCATCGATGTGATGGACGAGGCCGGCGCGCGTCAGCGTCTGCTGCCCGATGGCGTGCGCAAGGAGCTGATCGACATCGAGGAGATCGAAACGATCGTGGCCAAGATGGCGCGCATTCCGGCCAAGCAGGTCAGCGCGACCGACAAGGACGTGCTGCAGCATCTGGAGCGCAACCTCAAGATGGTGATCTTCGGCCAGAACCCGGCCATCGAAACCCTGGCCGGTTCGATCAAGCTGGCACGTTCTGGCCTGGCCAATCCGGAAAAGCCGATCGGCAACTTCCTGTTTGCCGGCCCCACCGGTGTCGGCAAGACCGAGGTGACCAAGCAGCTCGCGCTGCAGCTGGGCATCGAGCTGGTGCGTTTCGACATGTCCGAGTACATGGAAGCGCATTCGATCAGCCGTCTGATCGGTGCGCCTCCGGGCTACGTCGGCTTCGATCAGGGTGGTCTGCTGACCGAGAAGATCGTCAAGACGCCACACTGCGTGCTGCTGCTGGACGAGGTGGAAAAGGCGCACCCGGACATCTTCAACATCCTGTTGCAGGTCATGGATCGCGGCATCCTCACCGACACCAACGGGCGCGAAGCCAACTTCAAGAACGTGATCCTGGTAATGACCACCAATGCCGGTGCCACGCAGGCATCGCGGCGGTCGATCGGTTTTACCAAGCAGGATCATTCCACCGATGCGATGGAGTCGATCCGCCGCGGGTTCACGCCGGAGTTCCGCAACCGTCTGGACGCGATCGTGCAGTTCCAGCCGTTGGGCTTCGACCACATCCTGCGCGTGGTGGACAAGTTCATCATCGAGCTGGAAATGCTGCTGCAGGAAAAGCACGTGTCGCTGTCGGCGACACCTACTGCGCGCGATTGGCTGGCCCAGCACGGCTTCGACCCGCTGATGGGCGCGCGCCCGATGTCGCGCGTGATCCAGGAGAAGATCAAGCGTCCGCTGGCCGACGAGCTGCTGTTCGGCAAGCTGGTGGAGGGCGGCCGGGTCAATATCGACGTCAAGGACGGCGAGCTGGTGGTGGAGGCGCATCCGGAACCGGAGCGCTTGTTGCCGGCAACGGTCGACTGATCGCTGTAACAGGCTGTTGGTTATGAAAAAGCCGCTCCGATGAGCGGCTTTTTTTATGTCTGGGCGGTCCGATGTTGTGCGAATAGCGAGTGACCGCCTGTGCCCGAACGCGCTCAGTGCAACATCCCGACTCTGCTATCAGAGGTGGCGACGCAAGATGGCCAGGGCGCGAGACAAGCAAGGCGCTGCCCGATCTGCTCAAGTCGAGCGTTTGGAGGGTTGTACCCGAGCGCGTGAGTCAGGTCGGCGCGATCGGACGTCTGTCAGCAGCCCACCGATTCCCTCTGCCCGGAGACCAAACAACGCGTTTGCCCACGCCTAGCTGGGATACGAGCCCCTCACCAAATTGCAGGCACGACAAAAAGCGGCCAATGGCCGCCTCGCGTCTCACACCAGAACCGCTTACTTCATGCGGTAGGTAATACGACCCTTGGTCAGGTCGTAGGGAGTCATCTCAACTTTGACCCGGTCGCCGGTCAGGATGCGGATGTAGTTCTTGCGCATACGGCCGGAGATATGGGCGATGATTTCATGCCCGTTTTCCAGCTTGACCCGGAACGTGGTGTTGGGAAGCGTCTCGCTGACGCTGCCTTCGAATTCAATGGAGTCGTCTTTCGACATGTAATCCTGTGCAATCAAAGCTGGCCCGGAAGGGCCGTAAGGGACGGCATTTTACGCCCCATCTCCCCGTGGTGCAAATTTTATGTTAAGCGGGCTTCACCCAACGCCGTCGCGGGCTGTTCGCCGTAGCGTTCGGACCAGCTGCCGGCCGGTTCCACCAGCGCAACCTGGCGTCGCACGTGCTGCAGAAACTCCGGGCGTGGCATGTGTTGCGCACCCAGGCTGAGCAGGTGCGGGTTTTCCACCTGCGCATCGATCAGCGGCCAACCGCGCGCATGCAGGTCGGCGGCCAGGGCGGCGAGTGCGACTTTCGAGCCGCCGCTGACTGCGCTGAACATGCTTTCCCCGAAGAACATCCGGCCGACCGCCACGCCGTAGATGCCGCCGACCAGGCGCGCGCCATCGAACACTTCCAGCGAGTGCGCGTGGCCGCGATGGTGCAGATCGACATACGCAGCCTGCATCTGCGCGGTGATCCAGGTGCCGTCCTGCCCGGGGCGCGGACTGGACGCGCAAGCGGCAATGACCTGCGTGAATGCGGTATCTGCACGCAGGGTCCAGCTGCAACTGCGCAACTGTCGCCTGAAGCGCGACGACAGGCGCACGCCATCGGTGCGAAAGACCATGCGCGGGTCCGGGCTCCACCACAGGAGCGGTTGCCCGTCCGAGAACCAGGGGAAGATGCCGTGCGCATACGCGGTGAGCAGCCGCTGCGGCTGCAGGTCACCGCCGATGGCGAGCAGGCCGTCGGGCTCGCGCAAGGCCTGTTCGACCGGTGGAAACGGACTGGCAGGGTCGGGTGACAGCAGGTGGGGCAGGGCGCGCGGCATCGGGTGAGTCTAGCGGTGCTGCGTGCGCGTGGCGCGCATCGGGTCAGTCGCGAAACGGGCTGTGGTTTGCCAGCTCGATCGCATGCCTGGCCACGGCCTCGCGCTCGTCGGCGCACCACTGCGCCAGCGGTTCACGGAAGCCGGGGTCGGCGATCCAGTGGCGGCTGCGCACCAGCGTCGGCAGAAAGCCGCGGGCAATCTTGTGCTCGCCTTGCGCGCCGGGCTCGAAGCGGGTCAGGCCCTCGCGCAGGCAGTATTCGATGCCCTGGTAATAGCAGGTTTCGAAGTGCAGCCCGGGCAGGGCGGCGCCGCCCCAGTAACGGCCATAGAGTGTGTCGCGGCCACGCAGGCACAGGGCGCCGGCAATTGCTTGCCCATCGAGGTCGGCCAGGAACATCACCAGCTGACGCGGCAGATGCTGCGCCAGGTGGCGCAGGAATTGCGGAGTCAGGGCTGGCGAATTGCCGTACTCGTTGAAGGTCTTGAGATAGAAGCCGTACATGGCCTCCAGGTCCGCCTCGCTGGCCTCATCGCCATGCACCACGCGCAGCTGCACGCCGGCGCGCTGCACCTTGCCGCGTTCCTGGCGGATGTTCTTGCGGCGCTTGTGGTCCATCGCCGCCAGAAAACTCTCGAAATCGCTCCAGCCGCTGGCGTTGTGCCAGTGGTATTGCAGGTCGTTGCGTTCCAGCCAATCGGCATCGAATGCGGCGTCTTCGTCGGCCAGATGAAAATTCACATGCGCCGAGGACAGGCTGCTGCGCTCCACCAGTTCGCGCATCGCGGCCAACAGGTCTCCGCGCCATCTGGGCGCGCCGAGCAGTCGCGGGCCGGTCACCGGCGAGTAGGGCACGCCGCACAGCCATTTGGGGAAATAGTCCTGCCCGTAGCGCGCGTAGGCATGGGCCCATGCATGGTCGAACACGAACTCGCCATGCGAATTGTTCTTCAGGTAGCCCGGCGCGGCGGCGACCAGCGTGTCGCCCTCCCAGAGGGTCAGATGCAGCGAATTCCAGCCCCAATCCGGGCGCAGGCAGCCTTCGCGTTCCAGGCCTTGCAGAAATGCAGCGCTGACGAAGGGGTGGCCGCCGTCGTGCAGCGCATCCCAGGCACCGGCAGGAAGCTCGTCCAGCCGGCGGCACCAGCGGGCCGTGACGTTCATGCGCACGGTCCACTGGTTTCGGCGCTGCCCGCACGGCGCGGCCGGCGGTCAGCAGCCACCTCAGGCGCTCTTGTCGAGGTAGCGCTCGGCATCCAGCGCGGCCATGCAGCCGAAGCCGGCCGAGGTGATCGCCTGGCGGTAGTGCTGGTCGGCGACGTCGCCGGCGGCGAACACGCCGGCCACCGAGGTTTCGGTCGCCGCGCCGTTCAGGCCGGAGCGGATTTCCAGGTAACCGTTGTTCATCGCCAGCTGGCCGTCGAACAATTGCGTGTTGGGATGATGGCCGATGGCGACAAAGAAACCGTGCGCGACGATCTCGCGGGTGCTGCCGTCGAGGGTGGACTTGACCCGCACGCCGGTGACGCCGGCGTCGTTGCCCAGCACTTCATCGATGGCGTGGTGCCAGACGGTTTCGATCTTGCCGGCGGCAACCTTGGCGAACAGCTTGTCCTGCATGATCTTTTCGGCGCGCAGCGTATCGCGGCGGTGCACCAGGTAGACCTTGCGGGCAATGTTGGACAGGTACAGCGCTTCTTCGACCGCGGTATTGCCGCCGCCGACCACCACCACGTCCTGGTCCTTGTAGAAGAAGCCGTCGCAGGTGGCGCAGGCGGACACGCCGCGGCCCTTGAAGGCTTCCTCGCTGGGGATGCCCAGGTACTTGGCGGTGGCGCCGGTGGAGATGATCAGTGCGTCGCAGGTGTACTCGGCGCTATCGCCGGTCAGCCGGAACGGGCGCTGCGACAGATCGGCGGTATGGATGTGGTCGAAGATGACCTCGGTCTCGAAGCGCTCGGCGTGCGCCTGCATGCGGTTCATCAGGTCCGGGCCCATCAGGCCGTGGGGGTCGCCCGGCCAATTGTCCACCTCGGTGGTGGTCATCAGCTGGCCGCCCTGCTGCAGGCCGGTGATCACCACCGGCTTGAGGTTGGCGCGGGCGGCGTAGACCGCGGCGGTCCAGCCGGCCGGGCCGGAGCCGAGGATCAGCAGGCGGGAATGCTTGGCAGGACTGGCAGAGGAGGCGCTCATGTATACTCGCGATCTAGGAATTGGTAGGGACGGCGCTGATTGCAGCGCCCCCGTGGCGGCATAGAGTGGCGGTCCCCACCCGGTGAATCAAGGCGGCGCGATGGAACTGCTTGAACCGCAGATGGCATGGTCCGCCCGTAACGCATGTTCGACGCCGCCTTGTGCGGCGTTTTTCGTTGGCCGCCGGGCATGCTGGCAACCGGCGCTCATTCAACTGCTGAAACCGTGGACTCAGTCGTTTATTATCAACCACTAACAGCATTTTTCTAAGGTCTGGCTACAGGTGGCAAAGCAGGTTCCCGAACGCAGCAAGCCCGCAGAGGGCAAATCGTCCTCGCGCAAGACGGCGGTGGCGGACAATCCGCGTCGGCAAAAGCTCTGGCGCGATCTGGCATTGATCGCGGTGGCGCCGTTGCTGCTGTATCTGCTGGCCAGCCTGTTCACCTACTCGGCGACAGATCCTGGCTGGTCGCGCACCGGCAATCTGGTCGCACCGATCCACAACATGGGGGGCAGATTCGGCGCGATGGCGGCGGATGTGCTGTTGCAGCTGTTCGGTTACGTGGCTTTCCTGCTGCCGGTGATCCTGGGCGCGGTGGCCTGGATCGCGCTGATCGGCGAGCGCGAGGAGCAGAGCCAGAGCGATCTCGGGCCGGCGTTGCGGCTGGTCGGCATGGTGGGCTTTCTGATCTCGTCGACCGGCTTTTTGCACTTGCGCCTGTTCCAGGGCGAGGTCGCCGAGGCTGGCGGCATTCTCGGCAAGCTGGTCAGCGGCTCGCTCAGCTCGGGCTTCGGCGCGTTGGGCGCCAATCTGTTCGTGGTGGTGCTGTTGCTGGTTTCGATCACGCTGGCGACCGGGTTGTCGTGGTTTGCGGTAATGGAGCGCATCGGTAAGTGGGTGCTTGCACTGGGCCCGTTGATGCAGCGCAAGACCCACCAGGCCACCGAGTGGCAGCAGACCCGCGTGATGCGCGAAGAGCGCGAGGAAGTGCGCAAGGTCGATGCGGTCAAGCAGGCCAAGCGCGAGCCGGTCAAGATCGAACCGCCGCCGGCACCGGTGGTGGAAAAGAGCGAGCGCGCCAAGCGCGATACGCAGATTCCGATGTTCCAGGGCGTGAGCACCGATGGCTCGGACCTGCCGCCGCTGGCCCTGCTGGACGACCCCAAGCCGCAGGCCAAGGGGTACTCGGAAGAGACGCTGGAAACGCTGTCGCGGCAGATCGAGTTCAAGCTCAAGGATTTCCGGATCGAGGCGCAGGTGGTCGGGGCCTATCCCGGTCCGGTGATCACCCGCTTCGAGATCGAGCCGGCGCCCGGCATCAAGGTCAGCCAGATCAGTTCGCTGGACAAGGACATCGCGCGCGGCCTGTCGGTCAAGTCGGTGCGCGTGGTGGACGTGATTCCGGGCAAGTCGGTGGTGGGTCTGGAGATCCCCAACGTCACCCGCGAGATGATCTTCCTGTCCGAGCTGCTGCGCTCCAAGGAATACGACAAGTCGGCCAGCCCGCTGACGCTTGCGCTGGGCAAGGACATCGCCGGGCGCCCGACCGTGGCCGACCTGGCGCGCATGCCGCACCTGCTGGTGGCCGGTACCACCGGCTCGGGCAAGTCGGTGGCGGTGAACGCAATGGTGCTGAGCCTGTTGTTCAAGGCCTCGCACAAGGAACTGCGGATGCTGATGATCGATCCCAAGATGCTCGAGCTGAGCGTTTATCAGGGCATCCCGCATCTGCTGGCGCCGGTGGTCACCGACATGAAGGAGGCCGCCAACGGCCTGCGCTGGTGCGTGGCCGAGATGGAGCGCCGCTACAAGCTGATGAGTGCGGTAGGGGTGCGCAACCTGGCCGGCTTCAACAAGAAGGTCAAGGACGCCATCGACGCCGGCCAGCCGATGATGGACCCGCTGTTCAAGCCCAACCCCGAACTGGGCGAGGCGCCGCGGCCGCTGGAGACGCTGCCGTTCATCGTGATCTTCATCGACGAATTCGCCGACATGATGATGATCGTCGGCAAGAAGGTCGAAGAGCTGATCGCGCGTCTGGCGCAGAAGGCGCGTGCGGCCGGTATCCACTTGATCCTGGCCACGCAGCGTCCGTCGGTGGACGTGATCACCGGCCTGATCAAGGCCAATATCCCGACCCGCGTGGCCTTCCAGGTCAGCTCCAAGATCGACTCGCGCACCATCCTGGACCAGTCCGGCGCCGAGGCGTTGCTGGGCAATGGCGACATGTTGTATCTGCCGCCGGGCACGGCGCTGCCGGACCGCGTGCATGGCGCCTTCGTCAGCGACGAGGAAGTGCATCGCGTGGTCGAGCATCTGAAGGCCAGCGGGCCGGTGTCGTACGTGGAAGGCGTGCTGGACGAAGTGCAGACCATGGGCGATGGCACCGTGGTGGGCGCAACCGGCTTGCCGGAGAGCAGTGGCGGCGGTGGGGATGAGTCCGACCCGCTGTACGACGAGGCGTTGCGCATCGTCACCGAAACCCGGCGCGCATCGATCTCCGGTGTGCAGCGTCGCCTGAAGATCGGCTACAACCGCGCGGCGCGCCTGATCGAGGCAATGGAAGCGGCCGGGGTGGTCAGCCAGCCTGAGCACAACGGCGATCGCACGGTATTGGCGCCGCCGCCGCCGAAGTAAGCGTCGTGGTCGACGTCGCTGCGTGGTGCGGCGGTTTGCGTTGGAATGCGGCGCAGCGGGAGCTCGGCGGTCAGCTGGGCTCGACTTGCGCAGGGTGCCCGCTTGATCGTCCTTGACCCGCTGGATTTGCCGGTGCGGGACGCCGCAAGCCGCATCTGCGTTGCGCAAATCGCCGCAACCAGCGCTGCCGTACGCACCGATGCGGCATTGTTGGAAGTCGATACCTGTCATTGCCGGGCACACCGGCTACCCTAGCTGACAAGTGCCGCTCCGGCCCGTCGTGATCGAGACCCATGCTGCGTCGTCCCTTGTTGCTGCTCGTGCTGTTGATCTGCGCTCCGCTGCTTGCCCAGGCGCAGCAGCACCCCGCGCCTGTCGCGGCGGCGCGCACCCAGGCCGATACCAATTACAGCTTCGTGCGCTATCGCGCCGACTACGAAGTGCGCGCCGATGCCAGCAGCGTGGAAACCGACGAATACGAAATCCTGCTCAAGACCAAGTCGGCGGTGGAGCAGTTCAGCCAGGTGCGGCTGAGCTATAGCGAAAAGATGGAGACGCTGGAGGTACTGGAGGCGTATACCGTCACCGCCGAAGGTCTGCGTCAGGACGTGGCGGCCGACAAGATCTACACCCAGGAAAGCTATTCCAGCGCCTCGGCGGCGATGTATGCCGACCGCAAGGTCAAGGTGGTGGTGTTCCCGAACCTGGCGCCGGGTGCGCGCATCGTCTATCGGGTGCGACGCGCGCAGAACACGCCGTATTTCCCCGGTTATTTCAGCCTTTGGGAAACCTTCAGCGTCTTCGCGCAGTACGACGATGCGGTGGTAACGTTGGTCGCGCCCAAGTCGCTGCCGATGCATCTGTCCGCGCGTGGTCTGCATGGCAGCACCAAGCCGGTGGTGCGTGGCGATCAGGCGCGATGGGAATGGCGCTACCAGCGTGCCACGCCGATGAAGAATCAGAACTGGAGTGCGGCGACCTGGGAGTTCAGCCCCACGCTGATGGCCAGCACCTTCGACAGCTGGTCGCAGATGGGTCTGGCGTACCACGTCAAGGGCGGGCGCGCCGCTGCGGTCACGCCGGCGATTCAAACCTTGGCCGACCAGGTGACCCGGGGAATCGATGAACCGCGTGCGCAGGCGGCGGCGCTCTACGCCTGGGTTGCGCGCAATATCCGTTACGTGGCGGTGTATCTGGGCAATGGCGGTCTGGAGCCCAACAGTGCCGACAGCATCCTGACCAATCATTACGGCGACTGCAAAGACCACACTGTGATTCTGGAGGCGCTGCTGGCGGCCAAGGGCATCGCCAGCACACCGGTGCTGATCGGCGCCGAAGGCGGTCCGACGCTGCCGGCAATCCCGGTGCTGGGGCGCTTCAATCACGCCATCACCTATATTCCTGCCTTCGATCTCTACGTCGATTCGACCAACCCGTACGCGCGCTTCGGCCAGCTGCCGGCCGGCGATCTTGGCGCGCCGGTCGTGCATACACGCGACGGTAAGGTCACCCAGACCCCGCCCAACGATCGCAAGGTCAACCGCTACGTTGCCCGTACCGAATACCGCTTCACGCCGCAGGGCGGCTTGCAGGGCCTGACGACCCTGGACAGCGGGCAGACCGGCGAAGTGGGGTTGCGCGCAATGTTCGTGCAACTCAATGCGCAGAACCGCAACCGCATCGAGGAATCGATCATTGCCCAGTCCGGTTTCGTCGGGACCGGGGATCTGCTGATCCAGGGCGATCCGCTGGATCTGGAGGCGCCGTTCAATTATCGCTACAGCTTCCTGGCCAACGATGCGGTGGATTTTTCGGTGGTCGGCGGGATGACCTTGCCGGACATGCCGGGTGCCGAGTCGACGCGCGGGATCTACACCACCACCTCGGCCGAAGACAACCTGACCCCGTTCTACTGCAACGACAGCGTGCGTGAGGAAACCTACGTAGTGACCTTCCCCGACACGGTGCCGATCATTGCCATCCCGCGTAGCAGCAAGTTCCGCAACGCGGCTGGCGAATACGCGGTGGACTGGTCGCGCCAGGGGCAGACGGTCACCGCGGTCCATCGTCTGCAACGTGCGGCGGTGCACGGGCCGCAGGCCTTGTGCCAGCCACAGGATTACCGTGCGTTTCGCGAGTTGTATCAGCAGGTGCGACGCGGCTTCCGCGGACAGATCGTCTACGGCGATCTGTCCAAGGTGCAGACCGCGCACTGAGCCAGGCCGCTGCCGCTGCATGAACGCGGCCGTCCGATAACGCTCGCCCATTCATCTATGAAGCTTCAGAATTGGCGTACTCCTTTCTGGAAGACCGCGATGCATCGCCAGTTCCGTTATGCCGTCCTCGCCACCGCCCTGTTCGCCGGCACCGCGTTTGCCGGTGCGCGCCAGGAGCTGGACACGTTCACCCGTGGTCTGAAGGGCCTGGATGGGCAGTTCAACCAGCAGGTCACCGATGCCAACGGACGGGTCAAGGAGCGTTCGAGCGGGCGGGTGGCATTGTCGCAACCGCGCCAGTTCCGCTGGGAATACGCCAAGCCTTACAAGCAACTGATCGTGGCCGACGGCAAGAAGGTATGGGTCTTCGATCCCGACCTGGAGCAGGTCACGGTGCGGGCGCAGGGCAACGAAGAGCAGAACAGCCCGCTGGTGGCATTGATCGACCCCGCGCGGTTGGACAAGCAATACGACGTCAGCGAAGAGGCGGCGCCGCGCGATGGCCTGCAGTGGCTGTCGCTGACGCCGAAGGTCGACACCGAAGCCAGCTTCCAGATGGCCTCGCTGGGCTTCGGCAAGGATGGCCTGGCCAGGATGGAAGTGGTCGATGCGGTGGGTCAACGCACGGCGATCAGTTTCAGTGGCTGGAAGCGCAACCCCGCATTCGCGGCCGAGACCTTCCGTTACACCCCCGCCAAGGGCGTGGATGTGGTGGGCGACGCGCAGTAACCCTGTCGTTGCGGGGCACTGATCTTTGTGTCGTCAGGCTGCGTTCCGAGCACCTTGCGCTCTGCCCGCGGACGTCACGCCTTCCTTGCGCGAAGGCGTCTGCGCGGCGCCTCCCGTGCTCCGGATGCGGTCGCCAACGCGCATCCTTGCCGCGAACGCCTCTCCGACCGTGCGAGGCCCCCGCTTGCGCGCAGCAACACATCGCTGCAATGCGATAACGCCCCGCCGCGATAGAATGCGCTGTGGCAAGAACCAGATCCACCATCGACGGTACCGCCGATCTGCTTAGCGTGGACGCCGACCATCTGCGCCCGCTCGCAGAGCGCATGCGTCCGCGGACGCTGGACGAAATGGTCGGCCAGAAGCGCCTGTTGACGCCCGACAGCGCGCTGCGTCGCGCGGTGGAATCCGGTCGTGTGCATTCGATGATCCTGTGGGGCCCACCGGGATGCGGCAAGACCACGCTCGCCTTGCTGCTGGCGCACTATGCGGATGCCGAATTCAAGGCGATTTCCGCAGTGTTGTCCGGGTTGCCCGATGTGCGCCAGGTGCTGGCCGAGGCCGCGCAGCGGTTCGCCAGCGGCCGTCGTACCGTGTTGTTCGTCGACGAGGTGCATCGCTTCAACAAGGCGCAGCAGGATGCGTTCTTGCCGCATATCGAACGCGGCACCATCCTGTTCGTCGGTGCGACCACGGAAAACCCGTCGTTCGAATTGAATTCGGCCTTGCTGTCGCGCTGCCGCGTGCACGTGCTGGAATCGGTGTCGCCGCAGGACATCGTCGAAGCGCTGCAGCGGGCCTTGCGCGACCCCGAGCGCGGGTTGGGGCAGGAGACGATCCGGGTCAGCGACGCGTCGTTGCTGGAAATCGCCAGTGCGGCCGACGGCGATGTGCGGCGTGCGTTGACCCTGCTGGAAATCGCCGCCGAACTGGCGGGCGGCGAGGGCGGGGAGATCACGCCACAGACGCTGCTGCAGGTGCTGGCCGACCGCACCCGACGTTTCGACAAGAACGGCGAGCAGTTCTACGACCAGATCTCGGCGCTGCATAAATCCGTGCGCAGCTCCAATCCGGATGCGGCGCTGTACTGGCTCACCCGCATGCTCGACGGCGGTTGCGACCCCGCGTATCTGGCGCGGCGTCTGACCCGCATGGCGATCGAGGATATCGGTCTGGCCGACCCGCGCGCGCAGAGCATGGCGCTGGAGGCCTGGGACATCTACGAGCGTCTCGGCAGCCCGGAAGGCGAGCTGGCCTTCGCACAATTGGTGCTGTACCTGGCCAGCACCGCAAAATCCAATGCCGGCTACGCAGCGTTCAATCAGGCCAAGGCCGAGGTGCGTGCGACCGGCACGCAAGAGGTGCCGCTGCATCTGCGCAATGCACCCACCAAGCTGATGAAGACGCTGGGTTACGGCCAGGACTATCAGTACGACCATGATGCCGAGGGCGGCATTGCGCTGGATCAGACCGGCTTTCCGGATGCGATGGGCGAGCGCGTGTACTACAACCCGGTGCCGCGCGGGATGGAGATCAAGCTGAAAGAAAAGCTGGATCGGCTGCGCGAGGCACGCGCGCAGGCGCGGGCTGACAAGGCCGGCAAACCCACGGCATAATCGCCCGCACAGGAGATGGCATTCCTCCTTGAACCGCACGCACTCTGCGCGCTGATGATGCCTGCCACCCCCGCCGGGGCGGCAGGTCTGTGCCCCGGCATCGCTGCTTGACTCAGGATGGATGACGCCGATGTCGCACGCTGTTTCTTCGAAGACTCTCCCCGATAGCGGGGTGCGCGCATGAATGCACCGGTGTGGTGGCAACAGCTGCTGCTGGCGATGACGGGCGGCGCGCTGGGTTCCGGTCTGCGTTTCGCGATTGGTGCATCGTTGGTCCAGCGCTTCGGTACCGGTTTTCCGTGGGGAACGCTGACGGTCAACCTGGTCGGTTCATTCGTCGCGGGTGTGTTGTTGGTCTGGCTGGATGCGCGCGGACCGTCGAGCTGGCCGCTGCGGGCCTTGTTGATCGTCGGCATGATCGGCGGGCTGACCACGTTCTCGTCGCTGATGATGGAATGCCTGGTGTTTGCGCGCACCGATCGGTCCACGATGATCGGCGTGTATCTGGCAGTGACGCTGGTGGCCGGGCTGGTGCTGGTGTTTGCGGGTGCGCGGACAGGCCAATGGCTGGTGGCGCGCTAGGCATTGGCCTGTGTTGAGGTACTGAAGGTTGCCGGCGAAGGCTTCCGGGCGGCGCATTGCGTGCGGCGGTTATCCCGGACTGTGCAACATTGCTGGCGCGGCAGTTGCCATGATGCAGCCGAGCGTTGCGGTCGCCAAAAAGGAGCGCGGTAAGGTCCAATCGGCGCACCCACTGGAGATGTCGGCTGGTGCAAGCGATTGCGCTCGCAGCGCACCTCCGGCCGACGACGGGTTGCAGTTGGGCATAAAGAAGGCGTGCTTGCGCACGCCTTCGGTCACTGCTGATCGCGTTTGCGAGATCGACACCCTGGCCGATCTCGTCAAACCCATGCTTACAGTGCTTCGATGATGCCCGCCGCGCCCATGCCGGTGCCGATGCACATGGTGACCATGCCGTACTTCTGCTGGCGGCGGCGTAGGCCGTGCACCAGCGTCGCGGCACGGATCGCGCCGGTCGCGCCCAGCGGATGGCCGAGGGCGATCGCGCCGCCCAGCGGATTGACCTTGGACGGGTCCAGTTCGCTGTCGCGGATGACCGCCAGGGCCTGCGCGGCGAAGGCTTCGTTGAGTTCGATCCAGTCGAGTTGGTCCTTGGTCAGGCCGGCCTGCTTGAGCGCTTTGGGAATGGCCGCGATCGGGCCGATGCCCATCACTTCCGGGCGCACGCCCGCGACCGAGAAGCTGACGAAACGGGCCAGCGGGGTCAGCCCGTAATCCTTGATCGCCTGCTCGGAGGCCAGCAGCACCGCACCGGCGCCGTCGCTCATCTGCGAGGAGTTACCGGCAGTGACGCTGCCGCCGAACTGGCCGTTACGGAACACCGGGCGCAGCTTGGCCAAGCCTTCGAGCGAGCTGTCCGGGCGCGGGCCTTCGTCGGTATCGACCAGCCGCTTGCGTAGCGCGATGACATTGCCTTGCAAGTCGGGCTGATGCGAAAGGATCTCGTACGGAGTGATCTCGTCGCGGAACTCGCCGGCAGCAATCGCAGCGATCGCCTTCTGATGCGAGGCCAGCGCGAAGGCATCCTGATCCTCGCGCGACACCTTCCACTCTTCTGCGACCTTCTCGGCGGTGATGCCCATGCCATAGGCGATGGCCACATGGTCGTCGGCGAACACGCTCGGCGACATGGCGACCTTATTGCCCATCATCGGCACCATCGACATCGACTCGGTACCGCCGGCCAGCATCAGGTCGGCATTGCCCAGACGGATCTGGTCGGCTGCCATCGCCACGGCCTGGATGCCGGACGAACAGAAGCGGTTGATGGTCTGGCCGGCGACGGTATTGGGCAGGCCCGCCAGCAGCACGCCGATGCGCGCCACGTTCATGCCTTGCTCGCCCTCGGGCATCGCGCAGCCGATGATGGCGTCGTCGATGCGCGACAGGTCGATGCCCGGCGCCTGCGCCACCACCGCGCGCAGTACGTGCGCCAGCATGTCGTCGGGACGGGTGTTGCGGAACACGCCCTTGGGCGCCTTGCCGACCGGCGTACGGGTGGCGGCGACGATATAGGCTTCTTGAATCTGCTTGCTCATGGCTATCTCCGATAGCCGGGATTGGGGAGTCAGGATTGGGGGTTCGCAACTGCGGATCCTGATTCCTGATGTTCCTGCCCGGCGGATGAATTTGGTGGAAGCGAGAATGTCGGAGGGCAGGGGAAGCCGCTGTTACGAATCCCCAATCCCAAATCCCAAATCTCAGTTCCTCAACGGCTTACCCGTCTTGAGCATGTGCCCAATCCGCGCCTGGGTCTTTTCCTGCTGGGCCAGTTCGACGAAGTGCTTGCGCTCCAGCTTGAGCAGCCATTCTTCGTCCACCAGCGCGCCGCGATCGACTTCGCCGCCGCAGACGACCGTGGCGATGCGGGTGGCGATTTCGTAGTCGTATTCGCTGATGAAGCGGCCTTCCAGCATGTTGACCAGCAGCATCTTGAAGGTGGCGATGCCGACGTCGCCGGCGACCTGGATGCGGCGTGCCGGCAGCGGGGCGCGGTAGCCACCCTCGGCCAGTGCGCGCGCTTCGGCCTTGGCGATGTGCAGCGCCTCGTAGCTGTTGAAGACGATCTTGTCGGTGGTGCGCAGCAGGCCCAGTTCCTGGGCGTTGACCGCCGAGTTGGAGACCTTGGCCATTGCGACGGTCTCGAAGGTCTTCTTCAGCTCGGCGAACACATCGCCGCCCGGACCTGCGGCGATCGATGCACGCACCGCGATTTCCTTCAACCCGCCGCCAGCCGGCAGCAGGCCGACGCCAGCTTCGACCAGGCCGATGTAGCTCTCCAGCGAGGCCACGGTCTTGGCGCTGTGCATCTGGAACTCGCAACCGCCGCCCAGCGCCAGCCCGCGCACGGCCGAAATCACCGGCACCTGCGCATATTTGATGCGCTGGCTGGTGGCCTGGAAGTTGGCGACCAGCGCTTCAAACGCGTCCACCTTGCCGGCCTGCAGCAGACCCAGTGCGCCGGCCAGATCGGCACCGGCGGAGAAGGGCTCCTTCTGCTGCCAGATCACCAGGCCGGCGAAGTCCTTCTCGGCGCGGCCGACGACTTCCTGCAGACCGTTGAGCACGTGGTCGGACACGGTGTTCATCTTGGTCTTGAAGCTGACCACGGCGATGTCATCGCCGTCGTGCCACATGCGCACGCCGTCGTTTTCGAACACCGTCTCGCCCGGCGAGAACGTCTCGCCCAGCAGCGGATCGGGGAAGCGCTGGCGCTTGTACACCGGCAGCGCCGAACGCGGCAGCTTGGCGTCGCGCGCCGGGCTGTAGGAGCCTTCGGCGCCATGCACGCCGTCGCGACCGTCGAACACCCAGTTCGGCAACGGGGCGCTGCTCATGCTCTTGCCGTTGGAGATGTCTTCGGCAATCCACTGCGCCACCTGCTTCCAGCCGGCGGCCTGCCAGGTCTCGAACGGGCCGAGCGACCAGCCGTAGCCCCAGCGGATCGCCAGATCCACATCGCGCGCGGTCTCGGCGATGTCGGCCAGGTGATAGGCGCTGTAGTGGAACAGGTCGCGGAACGTGGCCCACAGGAATTGCGCCTGCGGGTGCTGGCTTTCGCGTAGCTTGGCGAACTTTTCGGCCGGGTTCTTGATCTTGAGGATCTCCACCACCTCGGGGGCGGCAATGCGATCGGCGGCGCGGTAATCCTGCTTTTCCAGGTCCAGCACCACGATGTCCTTGCCCACCTTGCGGAAGATGCCGGCGCCGACCTTCTGGCCCAGCGCACCCTTGGCGATCAGCGCATCCAGCCACTTGGGCGACTTGAAATACTGGTGCCACGGGTCGTCGGGCAGGGTGTCGCCCATGGTCTTGATCACGTGCGCCATGGTGTCCAGGCCCACCACGTCGGAGGTGCGGTAGGTCGCCGACTTCGGGCGCCCGACCAGTGGGCCGGTCAGGCCGTCCACTTCATCGAAACCCAGGCCGAATTCCTGGGTGTGATGGATGGTGGACAGGATCGAGAACACGCCGATGCGGTTGCCGATGAAGTTGGGGGTGTCCTTGGCGTACACCACGCCCTTGCCGAGCGTGGTCACCAGGAAGGCTTCCAGGCCTTCGAGCACGGCCTTGTCGGTGCCCTTGGCCGGAATCAGCTCGGCCAGGTGCATGTAGCGCGGCGGGTTGAAGAAATGCACGCCGCAGAAGCGATGGCGCAATTGCTCCGGCAGTACGTCGGAGAGCTTGTTGATGCCAAGGCCGGACGTGTTGGACGCCAGCACCGCATGCTCGGACACGAACGGGGCGATCTTCTTGTACAGGTCCTGCTTCCAGTCCATCCGCTCGGCGATCGCCTCGATGATCAGGTCGCAGTCGCGCAGCTGTTCCAGGCCGCTCTCGTAGTTGGCCGGTGTGATCGCCTCGGCCAGCGCCTTGCTGGCGAGCGGGGCGGGGCTGAGCTTGCCGAGATTGGCGATGGCCTTGAGCACGACGCCGTCGGCGGGACCTTCCTTGGCAGGCAGGTCGAACAGCACGGTGTCGACGCCGGCATTGGTGAGGTGCGCGGCGATCTGCGCGCCCATGACGCCGGCACCGAGCACGGCGGCGCGACGAACTAGCAACGGATTGGACATAGCAATTAGCCTCTTGGTGGAACGTTTACGGTGTGGAATGAGCGCGGAAACCGGGTTCCGCGAAACGAATGAGTTCGCGCGCGGCCCGCGCACGGTGGTCGGCCTCGCTGACTCCTGCCGGGCGCTTGATCAGCCCGAAATCGGCCATCGCGTAGGTGAGCGCGCCGGCCAGAAAGTCCAGCCGCCAGTACAGCTCTTCCTTGCTCAGGCCCGGCACGCAACCGGCAATGGCCTTGCCGAATTCGCGCAGCACATGGCCGTAATGGTCGGACAGGAACTTGCGCAGGTTGTCGTTCTTTTCCGCATAGGCGCGGGCGATCACCCGCACGAAGGCGCCGCCGTTCTGGCGGTCCTGCGCCATCGCCAGGGCCGGCTCGACGAATGCGGCCAGCACCGCGGTGAGCTCGCCAGGCTGGGATTTCCTTGCCGCTTCCAGCTGTTGCAGTCGCGCAGCGGTCATTTCGTCCATGCGACGGCGGAACACCTCGTTGACCAGGTTTTCCTTGGAGCCGAAGTGGTAGTTGACCGCGGCGATGTTGACGTCGGCCTGGGTGGTCAGCTGCCGCAGCGAGGTGCCGGCAAACCCATGCTGGGCGAACAGCTCCTCGGCGGCACCGAGAATGCGGTCCTTGGTGGAGAAGTGGGCGGGCTTGGGCATGCGCTGGGGTCTGACTCAATCAAACGATTGTTTGAGTCTACGGGCTTGGTTGCAGGCAGGTCATGCGGCAATGCAGCACGATTCAGGGGGCGGTGTGCAAACACGCTGGCGACGAGATAGAATTGACCATCGCAAAGAAGCCTAAGCCCGCGTTTTGACGCGGGTTTTTTTCATGATAACCTCGGGCCTTCAGTGGCCCGCCCAACGGAGAATTCCCAATGGCGCTGGAGCGCACCCTGTCCATCATCAAGCCCGACGCCGTCGCCAAGAACGTCATCGGCGAAATCTACAGCCGCTTCGAGAAGGCTGGCCTGAAAGTCGTGGCCGCCAAGTACAAGCAGCTGTCGCGCCGTGAAGCCGAAGGCTTCTATGCCGTACACCGCGAGCGTCCGTTCTTCAACGCGCTGGTCGAGTTCATGATCTCCGGCCCGGTGATGATCCAGGCGCTGGAAGGCGAGAACGCCGTTGCCGCGCATCGCGACCTGCTGGGCGCGACCAATCCCAAGGACGCTGCGCCGGGTACCATCCGCGCCGACTTCGCCGATTCGATCGATGCCAATGCCGCCCACGGCTCGGACTCGGTCGAGAACGCTGCCAACGAAGTCGCTTATTTCTTCGCCGCAACAGAAGTGGTCTCGCGCTGAGGCCGAGAGAGTCGAATCGTGAATGAGGTCGTGATCCCCTCCGTGTTGCAGGACGTTCCTGTCCGTACCCCGGAACTGCGGAAGCAGAACCTGCTCGACCTCGATCGCGAGGGTCTGGAGCGCTTCTTCGCCGATACGCTCGGCGAGGCGCGCTACCGTGCCCATCAGGTGATGAAGTGGATTCACCACCGCTACGTCACCGATTTCGACCAGATGACCGACCTCGGCAAGGCATTGCGTGCGAAGCTGCACCAGCATGCCGAGGTGCTGGTTCCCAATGTCGTGTTCGACAAGCCGTCCACCGACGGAACCCACAAATGGCTGCTGGCCATGGGAACCGACGGCAAGAACGCCATCGAAACGGTCTACATCCCCGACAAGGGCCGCGGCACGCTGTGCGTGTCGTCCCAGGTCGGCTGCGGGTTGAACTGCACGTTCTGTTCGACCGCCACCCAGGGCTTCAATCGCAACCTCACTACCGCCGAAATCATCGGGCAGGTCTGGGTCGCTGCGCGCCATCTGGGTAACGTGCCGCACCAGCAGCGCCGCCTCACCAATGTGGTGATGATGGGCATGGGCGAGCCGCTGATGAATTTCGACAACGTCGTGCGCGCGATGAGCGTGATGCGTGACGACCTGGGCTACGGCCTGGCCAGCAAGCGGGTGACGCTGTCGACCTCGGGCCTGGTGCCGATGATCGACCGGCTCTCGACCGAAAGCGATGTCTCGCTGGCGGTCTCGCTGCACGCGGCCAACGACACGCTGCGCGAAAGCCTGGTGCCGTTGAACAAGAAATACCCCATCGCCGAGCTGATGGAATCCTGTGCGCGCTATCTGCGCGGCAACAAGAAGCGCGATTCGGTCACCTTCGAATACACCTTGATGAAGGGCATCAACGACCAGCCGGAGCACGCACGCCAGCTGGCCAGGTTGATGCGTCAGTTCGACAATGCGGTGCAGTCCAAGGACGCCGGCAAGGTCAACCTGATCCCGTTCAATCCGTTCCCGGGCACGCGCTACGAGCGTTCCGGAGAGACGGAGATCCGCGCATTCCAGAAGATCCTGCTCGACGCGCAGGTGCTGACGATGGTCCGCCGTACCCGTGGCGACGACATCGATGCGGCATGCGGGCAGCTCAAGGGGCAGGTCATGGACCGCACCCGTCGCCAGGCGGAATTCCGCCGCACATTGGAAGGGCAGGCCGATCGAGATGCGGCAGCGTGAACTCGCAGTAATGGCTGCCGTGGCGATCGCGCTGTGCGCGGTCGGTTGCGGTGGTCGCAATGCCAAGGCCGGGTCGGCCAAGCGCGTGGAAGAAGTCGCGCCGGTCTATTCGTTCCGCGACAACAAGGCCACCAAGGATCGTCTGGCGGTGCGGGAAAAGCTTGGCCTGGCCAGCAACCGGATGCAGACAGGCGACTATGCCGGCGCCGAAGAGCAGATCCGCGCCGCGTTGAAGAAAGATCCGCAGTCGGTGGATGCCATCGGCATGTTGGCCCTGATCCAGGGTGGTCGCGGCGATGTCGCCGGCTCCGGCGCATCCTATCGCCGTGCCGCCGAACTGGCGCCGCAACGCGGCGATGTGTTGAACAATTATGGTGCGTGGGTCTGCGCCAATGGGTCGCCTGCCGAGTCGCTGGTCTGGTTTGATCGCGCACTGGCCGACCGAACCTACGCATCGCCCGCGTCCGCACTCGGCAATGCAGGTGGTTGCGCACTCAAGGCGGGGCAGCCCGAGCGAGCGGCAAGCGATTTGCGCAAGGCGCTCGATATGGATCCGAGCAATCCTTATGCGTTGGAGTCGATGGCGCGGCTGGAGGCCGGGCGTCGCAATTATTTCGAAGCACGTGCCTTTATCGAACGCCGGCTTGCGGCTGCATCGGTAACGGCTTCCGTGTTACAACTCGCCATTCAGATTGAGCAAGGGCTAGGCGACAAGGTAGCTGCCAGCCGTTACCAACAGCGGTTGGTCAAGGAATTTCCTGACGCAGCGACCGCTAACCCCGGGGCCAATGCATTGTGATCAGTGATTCCAATCCGAACCCTTTCGAGCAGGAAAAGGGCTGCGGGCCGCAGTTGCGCGAGGCGCGCGAAGCAGCGGGTCTGAGTGTGGACGATGTCGCTGGCAAGCTACGCATGCCGGCGCACGTGGTGCGATCGCTCGAGCAGGAGGACTGGCAGCGCCTGGGCGCGCCGGTGTTCGTTCGCGGTCAGTTACGCAGTTATGCGCGGCTGTTGCAGGTGGATCTGGAGCCGTCGCTGCAACAGGCCAGCATCGCGCCGATCGAACCGGTGAAGCTGGTCAGCCATACCCATACCCCGCGTGCGCGCCGCATCCTCGAAAGCACCGCACGCAAGGCGATGTATGTCGTCATCACCGGCGTGTTCGCTGTGCCGGTCTGGTATGCGACACGCTCGCATCTGGATGGCAAGGGGCCGAATACGGTGTCGCTGGACAGCATGCCGGTCGCCGCGAAGACCGGTGCTCCCACCAACCCTGCAGCGCCGGCGGCCACGCCGCGCGAGCAGCCGGCACCGTACATCGCATCGATGACGCCGGTGCCGCGTGCAACGCCTGAGGCCGAGACAGCACCGGCAGTGGCGGACGCCGGCAAGAGTCTGTCGCTGAGTTTCAGTGGCGACAGCTGGGTGCAGATCCTGGCACCGGATGGCAGTGCAGTGGAAAAAGCACTGATCCGTGCCGGCGAGCGTCGCAGCTATTCGCCGGGGCAGGTGGGTCGCATCGTCCTGGGCAATGCGTCGGCGGTAGAGGTTCAGCAAGGCGGCAGTATCGTCGATGTGAAACCGTTCCAGCGCGCTAACGTGGCTCGTTTTGCGGTATCCTCCGACGGCTCCGTGGTACCTGCTTCCGAGTGAAGCGGACTGCGGTTTTTCATTTTTCCCTTTTGATGTTCCGCGCCTCCGGGATGACGGAGCGAGAGTACGCATGGCGATCGACGATCTGCTGGACGAACACGAACAAGGCGAACGCGTTCGTTCCTGGTTGAGAAAGAATGGCGCGGGACTGGTGGGCGGCGTCCTGCTCGGACTGGCCCTGATCCTGGGCTGGCAGTGGTGGCAGAAGCGCACCACGACCGAATTGGTCGAAGCCAACGCGCGGTACGAGGCGGTGGTGAAGTCGATCCAGGGCAAGGACCTGGACAAGGCGGCCAAGGACATCGTGGCGCTCGACGACGGCAAAGGCGGCATCTATGCCGAGCTGGCTGCGTTACGCCTCGCCAAGGCACAGGTCGATGCCGGCAAGAACGCCGAAGCGATCAAGACGCTGCGCGACGTACCTGCAGAAGGCGAGCTCAAGCACATCGTGCAACAGCGTCTGGCGCGCGTGCTGACCGAGAGCGGCAAGCCGGACGAGGCGATCAAGCTGCTGGCCGATGCGCAGGATCACGCCAGCCTGGAGATCCGTGCCGATGCACTGGTCGTCCAGGGCAAGACCGATGAAGCGCGTGCGTTGTACGCCAAGGCGTTGACCACGGTCGATGTGGCCTCGCCGCAGCGCCGGTTGCTGGAAACCAAGCTGATGGATGTGGGCGGCAAGGTGCCCGATCCGGCGGAGCAGATTTGATGAAGCAGGACACCATGTACAAGCGCATTGCGTTGATCGCCCTGATGGGCATGTCGTTGGCCGGTTGCAGCACGGTCAAGGGCTGGTTTGCCGGTAAGGATGCTGCCGCCAAGAAGGCGCAGGAACCTGCCGAGCTGGTCAAGTTCGAGCCGTCGGTCAAGGTCGACAAGATCTGGTCCACCGGCATCGGCAAGGGCGAAGGACACATCGGCGTGCGTCAGCGTCCGGCCGTTGCCGATGGCAAGGTCTATGCTGCAGCGATCACCGGCGGCGTGCAGGCGCTGGACCTGCAAACCGGCAAGCGCGTGTGGGAATACAAGCCCAAGAAAGAAGAGCGTAACGATCGCAAGTTCAAGCAGCGCCTGTCCGGTGGCCCCGGCGTCGGCGAAGGCCTGGTGGTGATCGGGACGCTGTCCGGCGACGTGATTGCGTTGAACCAGGCCGACGGCACCGAAAAGTGGCGTGCCAAGGTGCCCAACGAAGTGATCGCCGCGCCCGCCATTGCACAGAGCCTGGTGCTGGTGCGTAGCAACGACGGCCGCGTCAGCGCCTTCGATGCGGCGACTGGCGAGCGTCGCTGGTTCCATGCCGAAGAAGGCCCGACCCTGTCGGTGCGCGGCAATGCGCCGATCGTGACCGGCCCGGGCGTGGTGTTTGTGGGCAACGACAGCGGCACCTTGAGTGCGCTGGCGCTGCAGGATGGCCGCCCGTTGTGGGAACAGGCCATCGGCGTGCCGGAAGGTCGCACCGAGCTGGAGCGCATGTCCGACGTGGACGGCGCGCCGGTGCTGGATGGCACCACCCTGTACGCCACCAGCTTCAAGAACGAAACCCTTGCGCTGGAAGGCCCGAGCGGACGTCCATTATGGACGCGAGACCACGGTGGCGCTGGCGGCGTTGGTGTGTCGTCGGCCGTGGTGGTGGTGTCTGACAACGCCGGTTCGGTGTGGGGGCTGGACAAGAGCAGCGGCGCGGCGATGTGGTCGCAGGCTGCCTTGGCGCGTCGCTCGCTGACCGGTGTGGCCATCCAGGGCGACTATGCCGTGGTTGGCGATTACAAAGGATACCTGCACTGGCTGAAACTCAGCGACGGTGCACTGGCCGCGCGCGCTCGCGCTGGACGCGACACGCTGCTGGCGCAGCCGGTGGTCGTCGATGGCATTCTGCTGGTACAAAACACCGACGGCGATCTCACCGCCTTCCGGTTGGCACAATAAGGACCTTGCGATGCTGCCCCTGGTCGCCCTGGTTGGACGGCCCAATGTCGGCAAGTCCACCATCTTCAATGCGCTGACGCGCACCCGTGACGCGCTGGTCCACGACCAGCCCGGCGTCACTCGCGACCGTAACTACGGCGTCTGCCGTCTGGACGAGCAGCAACCCTTCATCGTTGTCGATACCGGTGGTATCGCCGGCGACGAGGAAGGACTGGCCGGTGCCACCGCACGTCAGGCACGTGCTGCCGCTGGCGAAGCGGATCTGGTGTTGTTCGTGGTCGATGGCCGCGAAGGCGCTTCTTCGCTGGATGACGAAATCCTGGCCTGGTTGCGCAAGTTGGCGCGGCCGACCGTGCTGGTCATCAACAAGATCGACGGCACCGACGAAGAGACCGTGCGCTCGGAATTTGCGCGCTACGGTTTCTCCGATGTGGTCGCGCTGTCTGCTGCGCACCGGCAGGGTATCGACGAACTGCTTGAGGAAGTCGGTGCACGGCTGCCAGAGGAAGGGTCCGGCGAGTTGCTGGACAACGATCCGGCGCGTGTGCGGATCGCCTTCGTGGGCCGCCCGAACGTGGGCAAGTCGACGCTGGTCAATCGCCTGCTTGGCGAGGAGCGCATGATCGCTTCGGAGGTGCCGGGCACCACCCGCGATTCGATCGCAGTGGACCTGGAACGCGATAACCGCCAGTACCGCCTGATCGATACCGCCGGCCTGCGCCGCCGCGGCAAGGTGGAAGAGGCGGTCGAGAAATTCAGTGCGTTCAAGACGCTGCAGGCGATCGAGCAATGCCAGGTCGCGGTGCTGATGCTGGACGCCACCGAAGGTGTGACCGATCAGGACGCGACGATTCTTGGCGCGATTCTGGATGCCGGCCGCGCCCTGGTGGTGGCGATCAACAAGTGGGATGGGCAGAGCGACTACCAGCGTGCGCAGGCCGAAGACCTGTTGTCGCGCAAGCTGGGCTTTGTCAGCTGGGCCGAAGCGGTACGGATTTCCGCGTTGCACGGCTCGGGTATGCGCGAGCTGTTCCAGGCGATCCATCGTGCGCATGCATCGGCCACGCATGAGTTCAGCACCAGCGAAGTGAATCAGGCGCTGGAAATCGCCTATGAGACCAATCCGCCGCCGAGCATTCGTGGCCACGTCTCCAAGCTGCGGTACGTGCATCCGGGTGGCGCAAATCCGCCGACCTTCATCGTGCATGGCACGCGCTTGAAGGTGCTGCCGGAGTCGTACAAGCGCTATCTGGAAAACTTCTTCCGCAAGCGCTTCAAGCTGGTGGGGACGCCGGTGCGATTCATCTTCCGCGAAGGTGCGAACCCTTACGAAGGCAAGAAGAATCCGCTGACCGACCGTCAGGTCGCACGCAAGCGGCGCCTGATGCGGCACGTCAAGGGCAAGTAAGCTTCTTTGACGTCTGCCACGGCGACGTGGCATCGATGGAGTGCAGCGGCATGTGCTGGGTAGCGGCGGGTGATGCGCCCGCACGCTGCATCCACCTGCAGGCCTGCAGGCAGGTGCCGGGCCGTCATGGCGCGCTGGTATCCTGCGTGCCATGAACGACTATCCCACCCGTATTGCTTACGCGCAGGCGTTGCAGATTCTGCACGCCGTCGCCGCTGCCCATCGTCCGCCCGACGAAACCATTGCCACCGCGCGTGCCGATGGCCGCATCTGCGCTGCCGACCTGATTGCGCCACTGGCCTTGCCGCCGTTCGCCAACAGTGCGATGGATGGCTTTGCGCTGCGGCATGCCGATCTGGCTGGTTCGCAGACGCGGCTGCAGCTTGTCGGCGAGCAGTTTGCCGGCGAGCACTGGGGCGGCACGCTTGCCGAGGGGCAGTGCCTGCGCATCACCACCGGTGCTCCGCTGCCGGCGGGTGCCGACACCGTGGTGCCCAAGGAGGACACCGAAGAGCGCGACGGTATGGTGACCGTTCAATCGGCGCCGAGTGCCGGTGCCTCGGTGCGCTTGGCCGGCAGCGATGTGCGTGCCGGCGATCTGGTGATCCAGACCGGACAGGTGCTGACGCCGGCGCGTATCGGTCTGGCTGCGGCGCTGGGCGTCTCGCGGCTGGCGGTGGCGCCGCGGCCGACCATCGCGGTGCTGGCGACCGGCGATGAGTTGGTGGAGCCGGGCATGCCGCTCGGCCCCGGCCAGATCTACAACAGCAATCGCGACATGCTGATGGCGCAGTTGCGGGCGCTGGGCTACGCGCCGACCGCGTGGCCGACCTTGCCGGACGATCCGCAGCGCATCCGTACCATGCTGGAAGATGCGGCCGCGGCCTTCGATGTGGTGATCACCTGCGGCGGCGTGTCGGCTGGCGAAAAGGATTACCTGCCGCGCCTGATCCAGGAGCTGGGGCGGATCCACTTCTGGCGTGTGCGCATGCGCCCGGGCATGCCGGCGGTGCTGGGGCAGATCGGTCGCTGCCTGGTGTTGGGCCTGCCAGGCAACCCGGTGTCTGTCCTGGCGACGTTGATCGCTTACGGTGTGCCGTTGCTGGACGGGCTGCAGGGGCGCAGTGAGCCGCGCCCGGTGTGGCACGCAGCCTTGGCCAGTGCCTGGGAAAAGCGCCACGAGCGCCTGGAATTCTTGCGCGGCAGGCTGGAGTGCGGCACCGACGGACGCTTGAGCGCGCAGCCGCATCGGGGCGACGCCTCGCATCTGCTGCGTGGAGCGGCCGACAGCAATGCGCTGATCGTCTTGCCGGAACAGGCGCGTCGCTTCGAGGCAGGCGAGATCGTGCGGGTGATTCCGTACGCGTTGTAGGCGTGCAGCAAGGCGAAACTGGCTTGGCGCGGCGTCGCCAAGCGCGGGTTGCGGTGCTGCGAAGGCTGGGTGGCTCCGCTTCGCATGCTTGTGAGCCTGGCGTGGAGCGCCAACGAGGCAGGCCGATCCACTCGATCAGCGAGTTTTCCAGCCCGATCTGGTTCGGGAAGGGTGATGCACCCTCGCACTTGCCGCCGACAGATCTGGGCGCCGATCACGCGTTGCGAATCTGCAACGCCGCTTCGGCAGGTGCGCTCAACTGACGGCGCCGCCGCAAAAGGACGCGTAGTCCGCATACCCGGGGAATGCGACACCCGGGGCGCACACCGGGCAATGCGGATCGGGCGGCAGGCGGATCTCGCGGAATCGCATCGACAGCGCATCGAAGCTGAGCAGGCGGCCGCTCAAGCTGTCGCCGATGCCAAGCAGCAACTTGAGTGCTTCGGTGGCCTGCAACAGCCCGATCACCCCGGGCAGCACGCCGAGCACGCCGGCTTCCGCGCAGCTAGGTGCAAATTCCGGCGGCGGCGGTTCGGGGAACAGGCAGCGGTAACAGGGCGCATGCCCGCGATTGCGGCCGGCATCGAATACGCTCACCTGACCTTCGAACTGTTGCACCGCCCCGTACACCAGCGGCTTGCCGAGCTTGATGCAGGCATCGTTGAGTAGATAACGCGCGGCAAAGTTGTCGGCGCCATCGACCACGACATCCACATCGCGCAGCAACGATTCCACGTTGTCGGCGCTGACGCGTGCCTGCACCGCCTCGACGTGCACGCGCGGATTGAGCGCGCCGATGCGCAGCGCCGCCGAGTCGACCTTGGCGGTGCCGACACTGTCTTCGGTATGCAGGATCTGACGCTGCAGATTACTGCGGTCGACGACATCGTCGTCGGCCAGACGCAGGTGGCCGACGCCTGCTGCAGCCAGATAGAACGCGGCCGGCGAGCCCAGCCCGCCGGCGCCGACCAGCAGCACGCGCGCACCTGCCAGCTGCCGCTGGCCTTGCACACCGACCTGGGGCAAGCGCAAATGTCGCGAATAGCGCTCCAGGAAATCCTGTTCGTCCGCCGGCATGCTCGGGCGCACCAACGGCAGGGCATCGCTCATCCACGCGGTGGTGCCGCCCGATACCGATGCAACCTGGGTGTATCCCTGCGCACGCAATCGTTCGGCTGTCTGCGCGGAGCGTCTGCCGCTCTGGCAGATCAACAGGATTTCGCGTTCCGGGTCGGGCAGATGCTGCGTGGGCGAGGTTTCCAGATCGTGTTGGGTAATCGCCAACGCGCCCTCGGCCTGGCCACTGGCGCGCTCATGCAGTTGCCGGATATCGATCAGCAGTGCGCCTTGCACGGCGCGTGCACGCGCATGGGCGGGGGAGATGTCATGGCTGCTCATGACGCTATTGTCGCGCAAACGTCGCGGTTTTGATGTGCAATGGCGCGCTCTGGGAATGGGACGTACGCAGGCCGATACCGCGGCCCTTATGCACTGGCGCCAGGAGCGTCTTGCAACGCCAGCCTGGCGTATGACTGCCGCATGGCCGATGCACGCGTGTAGGCGGGGAGCTTGCTCACCCCGGCACTCATGTCGAGCAGATCCCCCATGTTCATGACGTGGCTGGATGTCGTACTCAATGGCGAGCCCAACAACAAAGCAGCGCTGTGTTCCGAGGCGACCCAATCGCGGGAAGTTTTGACCAACAACATCATTCCGTCCTGGTCGGAGTGATGTCAGGCGTCAGATCGCCTTGCCGCAACGTCCTTGCACCCTTGGTTTCGCTCCTGCCTACGACCTGGCATGGAGCATTTGTCATCAGGCTCACCGGGGCAGCGGTAGCGTGGCCGCATGGCAATGCGGTTGAGATGCGTCAGACGGTGCGGCGGTTAGCTGAAGTGTGCGTTATCGCCTCAACGTTGATGCCGTCCGGGCTTGTCTGACCATTCTCTCCATGCGTTGCAGCCGCTTTCGATCAAGAGCAGCTAACAAAACTATTGCGCAGTCTCCAGGCGGGCGCGGCCGGTGCTCTGAACCCTGATGTACCACTCGTACACCCCGGTTCCTCCGCGCCGTCCACACCCGCCTGACGACTGCTCGCTATGTTTTGTTAGCCACTCTACAGAAGGAGATCCTGATGACCCACGACATCGATGTGCAACTGAAGCAACTGGCAGAACAATTACCTGAGATCCGCAGCGAGCATCCGGATGATTTCTGGGACGTGTTCCATGCCCGTACCGAAAAAATCACTGCTGCAGCGCGGTCGCCGGAAGAGGCGGCGCAAATCGTCAAGCGGATCGATGAAATCCTTGTCGCCAATCAGTTGGGGCCGGCAGATCCCGGGGCATGATGTCGCAGGTGCTGTTGTCGATCGCCAGGCCGTAGCATCGGCGTCCATGGCTCTCGGCTTCATCCGGTTCCTTATGCGCGATGTGCGTCCGACGGTTCGGCCTGTTGGCGAAATGTCTGGGACTGGCCGTGTTGCGTGTGCACATGCAGTGCAGAAAGGCGGCCTGCCACCCGCGTTAGCTGGCGGAAGAGGGCAGTCCGGGGATTCGACAGCGTGCCTGCCTTGGTCTTGCGCCTGTCGTGATCGGACGCCGTCAGTGACGCATGAGCGCGCTCTGATGTTGATGCCGCAGCTTCACGTGGCTTGAGCATCGGCTTCATGCGGGGGCCGCCATGCTGCGGCTTCACCACGCGCGTAGCGAGCTGGTATCCATGGCAAGCACCAAACGCAAGATCGCAACGTTCAACGTCAACGGAATCGGCAGCCGACTGCCGCATGTGTTGGAATGGCTCAAGCGCGAGCAGCCGGATATTGCGGGTTTGCAGGAGCTGAAGGCCACGCAAGCGGCGTTTCCTGAGAAAGCGATTCGTGATGCCGGCTATGGGGTGATCTGGCAGGGGCAGCGCGCATGGAATGGCGTGGCCTTGCTGGCGCGCGGCGCCGACCCTGTCGAGATTCGCCGTGGCCTGCCAGGGGACCTGAGCGACACACAGAGCCGCTATCTCGAAGCAGCGATCCACGGGGTGGTGGTGGGGTGCCTGTATCTGCCCAATGGCAATCCGCAGCCGGGTCCGAAATTCGATTACAAGCTCGCCTGGTTTCAGCGTCTTATCCGACATGCCAAGACACTGGTGGACTTGCCGCATCCGGTGGCCTTGATCGGCGACTTCAATGTCGTGCCGACCGATGCGGACCTCTATGATCCCAAGGGGTGGCGAAAGGATGCCTTGCTGCAACCGGAAAGCCGACAGGCGTTTCAGGTGCTGATGGAGCAGGGGTGGGCCGATAGTCTGCTGATCGCGCATGGCGATGCGCCAATCTATACGTTCTGGGATTATTTTCGCCAGCATTTCGCGCGCGACCGCGGCTTGCGCATCGACCATTTGCTGCTCAATCGCATACTGGCACCCGGCTTGCAGGATGCGGGCGTGGACAAGTGGGTGCGAGCTCTGGAAAAGGCCAGCGATCACGCGCCCACCTGGATCAGCGTGCGTGTACCGGACACCGCGGTTGAGGCGATCGAAGATCATGACGTTGCATCGACGGTACGCAAACGGATGACGACGAACAAAGCGCCCGCCCGCAAGACAGTGGCCAAGAAGGCGGTGACAGCGACTTCAAAGCGTGCTGTGAAGAAAAAAGATGCGGCAGTTGGGTCAGTCGCCAAGCCTGCGAAGGCTGGCAAGCAAGTAGCCAGGCAAAGCCCAAGGACGGGTGGGGAAACGTAGCAACGACGACCTGATTTGCGCAGTCCTTCGGGAATCGTGCGATGTAGTGACGATCGAGAAATAGGTCGCGAGATGAGCAAAACAGCGTTGCGACAGCATGTCAGCAGGCATGGCTGGCGAAGTGTCGTTGCCCGCATGTCAATCGCTGGGCATGGTGCCGTTTCGCACGGTAACGGCGGCGCTCCGAAGTGCAAAATACGCGGATGTGATCCTTCAATCGACATACGCTTTCGCGTTCGATGTTTGGCTGCGCCGCTAGGCGCTTCATGGCCCATACCGTCAAGCCCACGGGGCGTGCGTGAGCTGCTGTAGCGCACAGCCAGTCGTTGCTGGCGATAGACACGGCATCGTCAAGCCGATAGCCAGAGAACGGCAGCGATGCGCTGCCTGTATGGATGAACAGCTGACGCGACACGCAGTGCGTTTCATCGCAGACCCATTGCTCGTAGATCTGGCCGATCAGGGCCGCGATCAGGATAGCGCTGGCTAGCAGCCCAAGGGGTCGAAACAGCGCATGCGTCACAATGGGTGAGGACTGCAATGGCAGTCTGCAGCATGCGCTGTGGGTAGCGTCTTCGCGCGGGCTCAAGCCAGGTCGCGTAGACGTGGAGACTATGGTCGTGCGCCCGGCCACACGGCGTTGCGATGACGCAAGGCGTCGCGCTGTACCGGCTGCGCTGCAGGCCGGTATCCTAGCCAGGTCATTCATCGGTCGGCAGTGCATTGCTCATGATCAGCTACGCCGAAGCACTTGCCATCGTGCACCAGCAAGTCGCCACGCTAACCAGCGAATGGGTCGATAGCGCCAATGCCGAAGGCCGCGTGCTTGCGCAGGCGTTGTCGAGCCCGGCCGAACTGCCGCCGTTCGACAACAGCGCCATGGATGGGTTTGCCATCGCCACACAGGGGTTGGGTGCGGCAGCAGGCAGCGAGCATGCAGTGGTTGGCACCATCGCAGCAGGGACGGATGCGGCTGTGGCCGAGCTGGGTGCGGCGTGGGAGATCATGACCGGCGCCGGGGTACCTGCGGGCGCCGATGCGGTGGTGCCGATCGAGCAGGTGGATGTGCTTGCGCAGCATGATGCACGGCCCAGCCGTATCGGTCTGCGTGCCGATGTGCGTGCGGGGCAGCACATCCGCCGCCGCGGGGAAGATGTACGCCTGCATGATGTGGTGGTCGAGGCGGGGACGGTGTTGCGTGGCGCGCATTTGATGGTGCTGGCCGGTTTGGGATGCGCACAGGTCCAGGTGGTGCGGCGTCCGCGGGTTGCGCTGATCGCGACGGGCCGCGAGTTGATCAGCGACCCTGCGCAGCCGCTGCAGCCCGGCCAGATCCGTGATGGCACCAGCAGCTATCTGCGCAGCCAGGTGCACGCGGCCGGCGCGGCGTTGGTGTGGCAAGGCCAGGTGGGCGACGACGATGCAGCGTTCGATGCCGCACTCGCACAGGCGCGCGAGGCCGGCGCCGATGTGATCCTGAGTACGGGTGCGGTGTCGCGCGGTCGCTATGACTTTGTGCCCGATGCACTGGCGCGGCATGCAGCGCGCCTGCTGTTTCACAAGGTCGCCGTACGACCGGGCAAGCCGGTGCTGCTGGCGCGGTTTGCCGACGGCGTGTTGTATGCCGGACTGCCGGGCAATCCCATGGCAAGCGCAGCCGGGCTGCGGTTTTTTGTCGAACCGGCCTTGCGTGGATTATTGGGGATGCCGGCCGAGCGCGGCCTGCGCGTGGCCCTGGAGACGCCGATGCAGGCACGGCCGATCTGGCGCCAACATCTGCGTGCGCGCCTGTCTTGCAACGCGCTGGGCGCGCTATGCGTGCAGATCCTGCCCCAGCAGGAATCGTTCCGGGTAGCGCCGTTACTGCAGGCCAATGTGTGGGCGGTGCTGGAGCCGCAGGAGGACGCGGCTGCGCCATGCATGACGGCAGAGGTATTCGGGTTGGGTCATCTGCAATCGGCCGCTCCGGTGTTGATCGCATGAGCCGATATGCGGATCACACCTGCGTGTGCACTGCATGAGCGCGACATCTCCATGGACCGGCGTGGTGCTGGCCGGCGGGCGCTCGTCGCGGATGGGGCAGGACAAGGCTCTGCTGCTTTGGCGCGGGCGGCCATTGATTGCGCACATGCAGGCGGTGCTGCGCGATGCGGGCGCGCAGGACGTATTGCTCAGTGGCCGGCGCCCGGGTTATGACGGCATCGCCGACATGCAGCCGGATCTGGGCCCGCTCGGCGGGCTGGCCAGCGTGATCGGCCAGGTTGCCGATCTGACCACGCTGGTGGTGGTGCCGGTGGATATGCCACTGCTGTCCACCCAGTTGATAGCGCGTTTGCTGGCACCCGCACAGCAGCGCTGTGTCGCCTTCGACGAACAGATGTTGCCGATGCGTCTGTGCATCGACGCGACCGTGCGCGAGGCCTTGTCGACGTTGATGGTAGGCGAGGCATCGTCACGCTCGCTGCGCGCCCTGCAGCGTTCACTGAAGTGCCATCGCGTGGCTGTCACCGATGGCGAACGCGCCGCGTTCGTCAATTGCAATACGCCCGAGCAGTGGAGTCAGCTCATCCATGAAAATCCAGATTGAAGGTCAGCAGGTGCGGTTCCGTATCGACGAGGCCGAACTGGCCGCCTTGCTGGCCGGGCACAGCGTCGACAATCTCAGCCGCCTGCCAAGCGGGCAGGGCGCGCGACTGGTGCGGCATAGCGTGAGCCTGACCGGCGGTCACGCTGCGTGCAATTGCGCCACCGACCACTGGCAATTGCTGGTGCCGCGTGACGCGCTGGAAGAACACGCCCGCCAGCTCCCGAGCCGCGAGGGGTTGCGCTTCAGCTTCGATGCGGGCGCCGGGCATGCAGAACAGATGGCGCTGCACGTGACCTTCGATATCGATGTGCGCGACAGTGTGCGCAAGCGGTTTCCGAAGGAGTGAGCCGACCTGTTGGACGCGCCGCTGCCGAATGCGCGTGACTGGGCTGCACAGCAAGGGAATGCAGGAGGCGCCCATCCTGCGATTTGCGCAGTCCCGACACGGCCGCAGTGCGTTTGCGGGCCAGGGCGCCAAAGAACGTAGTGCGCAATCGTGGGGTGGGGGGATGATCCTCAGGCAGCGGAGTGCAGGCGTCATGCAGGCGCGCTCCGAGCACCGAGCGTGGCCGCTTGGTGGCTGCGTCGTCGTTTCTGTCAGCCGCCCTCAGTCACGGCGTGACCTGGTTGCAGCGTTCGGTGCAGATCCCCGGCACACGCTCGCAGGCCAATCCGTGTGCCTGCAGTGCGGCGTCGATCGGGGCCGTTGCCCCAGCGCAGTAGCCGGTGCCGCTGCGCAGCGCGACCACGTGCAAGCCTTCGCGCGCCAGTTCCAGCAGCAGCGCCTGTTGTGCCTGCGGCTCGGGCGGCAGTGCGCGCCGTGAGGCGTCGCGGCGTGCCAGTTCCAGGATCGCCTCCGGCACGTCCGCGCCAACGAGCAGCACATCGGCTAGGTTCATCGCACGCAACGCCTTCAACGTCAGCAGGCCCGGATCGCCGGGCCCGGTACCGACCAGTTGCACGCTGCCGCGCGCCGGGACGGTGCCGGCATCGTCCAGTGCCGCAGTGAAGGCCGCTTCGGCTGCGGCATCGTCGCCGGCTTGCAGCAGCAATGGCACCTGCCCGTCGATCACACGATCGAACCAACGCCTGCGCCGGTTCATATCGGGGAACTGGCTGCGGATCCGTTCGCGGTGGCGCGCGAACAGACCGGCGAAGCGGCCGACCGACGCATCCAGCTCGCGCTCGAGCCGCTCGCGCAGACGGCGCGCGAGCATCGGCGCCGCACCGGCCGACGAAATGGCGATGACCAGCGGGTCGCGATCCACGATCGCCGGCACCTGATACGTCGACAGCTCGGCATCGTCCACCACGTTGACCAGCCGCTGACGCGCGCCCGCAGCTGCGGCAACGCGCTGGTTCAAATCGGTGTCGTCGGTGGCCGCCACCACCAGCCAGACCGTGTCGATCCAGGCCGGATCGAACTCCCCGCCCAGCTGCTCGAAGCGCCCGGCGTACATGAGTTCTGCAAGCTCGGGCGAGAGCGCGTGCGCATACAGGCGAATCTGCGCGCCCGCCTTGAGCAGCGCGAGCACCTTGCGCGTGGCGACCTCGCCACCGCCGATCACCAGCACGGCGCGCCCCTGCAGGTTTGCGAACAACGGGAACAACGGCATCAGGCTCACTCCGAAAGATGACTCGCACCGACGGCATGTTGCATGGCACCATCGGCCCACGTCCACACGCCCCGCCGCCGCCAATGCGTGTTTTGCTGGTCAACGATACCGAAAAGCCCATCGGCGAACTGCGCCAGGCATTGACGCGTGCCGGTTACACGGTGCTCGACGATGTGGCATCGGTGAGTGCGTTGCTGCATGCAGTGCAGAGCCAGCAGCCGGACGTGGTGGTGATCGACGTGGATTCGCCTTCGCGCGATACGCTGGAGCAGTTATCGATGCTGCATACCCATGCGCCGCGCCCGGTGGTGATGTTTTCCGGCGATGGCGACGATGCCTTGATCCATGCTGCGGTGGGGGCTGGCGTCACCGCGTACGTGGTGGACGGCCTGGCACCGGCGCGGCTGGCGCCGATCGTGCAGGTAGCGCTGGCCCGGTTTGCGCACGAGAGCAGCATGCGCAAACGCCTGGACGATGTGCAGCAGGCATTGCAGGACCGCAAGCAGATCGACCGCGCCAAGGGTCTGCTGATGCAAAAACGTGGCCTCAGCGAGGCTGAGGCGTACGCCGCGCTGCGCCAGCAGGCGATGAAGCAGGGCGTCAAGCTGGCCGAAGTGGCGCGACGCATCGTGGCCATGGCCGAGTTGTTGGGATGAACAGATGAGCCAAGCCGAACTCCCCGTACTGCGCGTGGCCTACATGCCGCTGATCGATTGCGCGCCGTTGATTGCCGCACAGCGGCTGGGCCTGGATCGTAAGTACGGCCTGCAACTGGACCTGCAACGGCAGGCCTCCTGGGCCGGCGTGCGTGACCGTCTGCTGGCGGGCGAGGTGGAGGCGGCGCATGCGCTCGCGAGCCAGGTGTACGCCATCGATCTGGGCATTGCCGGGCCGCAATGCGCGATGGCGTTGCTGATGACGCTCAACCATAACGGCCAGGCGATCACCGTGGCACCGGCGTTGGCGCAGGCGCTGGGCGATGGCCAGAGCCTGCCGCAGGCGCTGCAGCGCCTTGGGCGACGCGCGGTATTTGCGCAGACCTTTCCCACCGGCACCCATGCGTTGTGGCTGTACTACTGGCTGGCCGCAGGTGGAGTGGACCCGATGCGCGATGTCGATGTGCTCAGCATTCCACCGCCGCAGATGCCCGAGGCACTGGCCAGCGGGCTGATCGATGGCTACTGCTCCGGCGAGCCGTGGGCGGCCGTGGCACAGGCGCAGGGTAGCGGCGTGCGGGTGATCGGCAGTGGTCGCCTGTGGCCCGGTCATCCGGAGAAGGTGTTGGCCTGCCGGCGCGAATTTGCGGCCTTGCAGCCGGAGCTGACCGAACGACTGACCGCCTGCGTGCTGGAAGCCTGCCGCTGGCTGGATGCTGCCGCAGCCAACCGCGCGCAATGCGCGCAGTGGCTGGCGGAGCCTGCGCACATCGGCGTATCGGCGACGCACCTGGCAGCATGCCTGGATGCCGATGCAGTTGATCAGGCGAGCGATGCCAGCGCGCTGGCCTTCCACCGCAATGGCACGGTGAACATGCCGTGGCTATCGGATGGCGAGTGGTTCCTGGGCCAGTTCCACCGCTGGGGATGGCACGACATCCACGACGACGATATCGCGCGGCTGCGCGACATCCATCGGTTGGACAACTTTCGCCTTGCTGCGGCACGCGTGGGTGTGGCCGTGCCGGATGGCGATCATCGGCGCAATCGGTTGTTCGATACACCGAGCGACGACTGACAGGGTTTTCGCGCAGGGCCCTTGCCCGGCCACCACAGCGGGACACGCCGTGTATCAATTCATGGAGGCCTTTGTTCGGAGTCCATGCCGCATAAGGTCCCCAATGGTAAGCAGGCAAGGGCACGTGGAGATGGTGCTGTGCGCGGTTTTCAACAGAGCGACCGAGCAACGGTCTGATGCGGTGTCCTCGCCGCTTGCGGGACCCTGTGGCGGCATGGATGCCGCCACGGAGCGTCCATGGATGGATTCACAGCGTGTCCCGCGAGCGGCGAGGGCACCGCATCATCGACGTCCCAGCGCATCACGGCGAGACGTATCGTTACCTCGTCTATTTCGAAATAATTGGATTGTGCGGATGATGCTTGCAGAGGGGGCCGATCGCTGTGGCTTTACTGCAGGGCCCTTGCCCGCCCACCGCCGCGGGACACGCCGTAAATCCATCCATGGAGGCTCTTATGCGGCATCCATGCCGCATAAGGTCCCGCAGCGGTAGTCGGGCAAGGACCATGCAAGATGGCCGGTGTGCGGGTCTTCAACAAAGCGACCGGCCAACCTTGTGGTGCGGTGTCCTTGCTGCCACGGAGCGTCCATGGATGGGGCGCAGCGTGTCCAGCGAGCGGCGAGGGCACCGCATCCTCGACGTACCTAGCGCATTACAACGAGACGCATCGTTCTCTCGTCTATTTCGAAATAGTTGGATGGTGCGGGTGATGCTTGCAGATGGCCGATCGCTGTGGCTTTCCTGCATGGCCCTCGCCCGCCCACCGCCGCGGGACACGCCGTAAATCCATCCATGGAGGCTCTTATGCGGCATCCATGCCGCATAAGGTCCCGCAGCGGTAGTCGGGCAAGGACCATGCAAGATGGCTGGTGTGTGGGTCTTCAACAACGCGACCGGCCAACGTTGTTGTGCAGTGTCCTCGCCGCTTGCGGGACCCTGTGGCGGCAGGGGTGCCGCCACGGAGCGTCCATGGATGGGGCGCAGCGTGTCCCGCGAGCGGCGAGGGCACCGCGCACCGCCCCCTCGACGCTCCCGGCAGTTTGCCTGCAGCCCTAGCGACGCAACGCCGCGACACACCATGTGTTTCGCAGTGGTTGGAGCGTGCAGCTGCAGCCCTGGCTCCGCCGCCTGGCTGCAGCTGGAGCGCTGAGTGCGGCATGGTGCTCTTGCCTTGGGAACAATCAAATGGACGGCGCACGCTATTGGTGCATGGCCGCACGAAAGACGGGAGTGGCAAGCCATCTTTGCCTGCCGAGACGCCCTTGCGGATTTTCGAGAAGTGCGCCGAAATTTCGATTTTTCAACGACTTGCGGCGATGCGGTGCACTGTTGAAAGAGTTGGCACGCTGATTGCGTAATGCTCACCTGCAGGCGCAACGGCGTGCCTGCAACAACACGTACACGGTGCAGCGGTTCAACGGCGATCCGCACGCACCAGGACAACGGCGTCCTTCCGGTTTACCGGAGGGGCGCCGTTTTTTTTGACCATCGCACTCGAAGAGGTCTCTATGCAGCGCTCGTTCTGGCGATCCGGGCACACGCCCACCTTGTTCGCATCCTTCCTGTATTTCGACCTGAGCTTCATGGTGTGGTATCTGCTCGGGCCGTTGCAGGTACCGATTGCGCAAGCGCTGGGATTGGACACGCAGCAGCGCGCCTTGATGGTGGCCGTGCCGATCCTGTGCGGCGCGGTGCTGCGCCTGGTGCTGGGCATGTTTGCCGATCGCATTGGTGCCAAGCGTGCCGGCATGCTTGCCCAGCTTGCGGTCATCGCGGCGCTGTTTGGTGCCTGGCAACTGGGCGTCGACAGCATGGGGCAGGTGTTGATGCTGGGCGTCTTGCTTGGCATTGCAGGCGCCTCGTTTGCAGTGGCATTGCCGCTGGCATCGCGCTGGTATCCGCCCGAGCATCAGGGCACCGCGATGGGCATTGCCGGTGCAGGCAATTCCGGCACGGTGCTGGCTGCGTTGTTTGCGCCGATGCTGGCCGCCGCATTCGGCTATCAAAACGTGTTCGGGCTGGCGTGCATTCCATTGGTGCTGACGCTGATCGTGTTTGCGTCGATCGCCAAGGAGGCGCCGACCCCGGTCGCACGCAAGCAATGGTCCGACTACGGCCGCGTGCTCGTGGGTAACCGCGATGCGTGGCGCTTCATGTTCTTCTATGCGATCACCTTTGGCGGGTTTTCCGGCTTTGCGAGCGCGTTGCCGGGCTACTTCCACGACCAGTTCGGCTTCGATGCACGTACTGCGGGCTGGGCCACGGCCGCCTGTGTGCTGGCTGGCTCGGTGATGCGGCCGCTCGGCGGCGTCATCGCCGATCGCGTCGGCGGCACCCGTGCCTTGCTCACCGTGTATCTGCTGGTTGCCACGCTGGTGGGCATCGCCGGGTTCGGTGCGGGTGGCGCCACGCTGACGTTGGCGTTGTTCGTGCTGACGCTGCTGTGTCTGGGCGCTGGAAATGGGGCGGTGTTTCAGTTGGTGCCGCAACGCTTTGGTCAGGACATCGGCGTCATGACCGGGTTGATCGGCATGGCCGGGGGCATCGGCGGATTTGCGCTGGCCGCGAGCCTGGGTGTGCTCAAGCAGCACACCGGCAGCTATGCAGTGGGCATGTGGCTGTTCGCGGCGTTCGCTTTGGGCGGCTGGGCGTTGCTGGCCGGGGTCAAGACCCAGTGGCGCAGCGAATGGTCCACCGCCGGCGCGGCGCGCGTCTGACATGTCGACAGGAATCCAGGCAATGAAGCAACCCAGACTCGTCGTCATCGGCAACGGCATGGCCGGCATCCGCACCGTGGAAGAATTGCTCAAGCTGATGCCGGGCATGTACCACATCACGGTGTTCGGCGCCGAGCCGCATCCCAATTACAACCGCATCCTGCTTTCGCCGGTGCTGGCCGGCGAGCAGGAGTTCGACGATATCGTGCTCAACCCGTTGCAGTGGTACCGGGACAACGGGATCCATCTGCACTTGAACAAGCAAGTCACGCGCATCGACCGCGTGCGTCGCCGCGTGATTGCCGCCGATGGTACCGAAGCCGAGTACGACCGGCTGCTGATCGCCACCGGCTCGGTGCCGTTCGTGTTGCCGATTCCCGGCAATGAATTGAAAGGCGTGATCGGGTACCGCGATATCCAGGACACCCGCACCATGATCGACACCGCGCGTACCAGGCAGCACGCGGTGGTGATCGGTGGCGGCCTGCTTGGCCTGGAAGCGGCCAACGGTCTGAAAGTACGCGGCATGGACGTGACCGTGGTGCATCTGGCTGGTTGGTTGCTGGAGCGCCAGCTCGACCCGGTGGCCGGCAATCTGTTGCAACAGGCATTGCGCGCACGCGGACTGGAGTTCCGTTTGAACACCGCCACCAGCGCACTGTTGGGCAACGCGCAGGGCGAGGTGATCGGGGTGAAGTTTGCCGATGGCAGCGAGATCCCCGCCGACCTGGTGGTGATGGCCGCCGGCATCCGCCCGAACACGCGCCTTGCCGAAGAGGCCGGCATCCATTGCTCGCGTGGCATCGTGGTCAACGACAGCCTGCAGAGTTTCGACCCGCGCGTGTACGCAGTGGGCGAGTGCGCAAACCATCGTGGCATTGCCTATGGCCTGGTGGCGCCGTTGTTCGAGCAGGCCAAGGTGTGTGCGAATCATCTGGCGCAGTTCGGCATCGGCATTTATCGCGGCTCGGTGGCATCGACCAAGCTCAAGGTCACCGGCATCGACCTGTTTTCGGCAGGCGATTTCATTGGCGGCGATGGCTGCGAGGAGATCGTGTTGTCAGACCCGGCCGGCGGCGTCTACAAGAAGCTGGTGATCCGCGACGATGTGCTGGTGGGTGCATGCCTGTATGGCGACACCAGCGACGGTGGCTGGTACTTCAAGCTGCTCAAGGACGGCACCCCGATCCAGGCGCAACGCGATCAGCTGATCTTCGGCGAAAGCGCGCTGGGTGACGCTGGTACCGGCGGCCAGGACCGCGCCAGCGCGATGTCCGACAGCGACGAAGTCTGCGGCTGCAATGGCGTGTGCAAGGGCACGATTGTCAAAGCCATCAGCGAGCAAGGCCTGTTCACCGTGGACGAGGTGAAAAAGCACACCAAGGCCGCCAGTTCCTGCGGGTCGTGCACCGGCCTGGTCGAACAGATCCTGATGAACTGCCTGGGTTCCAACTTCCAGGAAACCCCGAAAACCAAGGCGGTCTGCGCATGTACCGACCTGAGTCACGGCGAGGTGCGGCGCGCCATTGCCGAACACAAGCTGCTGACCCACGCGCAGGCCTATGCCTTCATGGAATGGCGCACGCCCAACGGCTGCGCCACCTGCCGGCCGGCGGTCAACTACTACATGCTGTCGACCTGGCCGCATGAGGCCATCGACGACCCGCAATCGCGTTTCATCAACGAGCGTGCGCACGCCAACATCCAGAAGGACGGCACCTTCTCGGTGATTCCGCAGATGAAGGGCGGGGTGACCAACGCCGGCGAACTGCGCCGCATCGCCGATGTCGCCGACAAATACGCGGTGCCGATGGTCAAGGTGACCGGCGGCCAGCGCATCGATCTGCTGGGCGTCAAGAAAGAGGATCTGGTGGATGTCTGGCGCGATCTGGGCATGCCTTCCGGCCATGCCTACGGCAAGTCGATCCGCACGGTGAAGACCTGCGTGGGCAGCGAGTTCTGCCGCTTCGGCACCCAGAACAGCACGCAGATGGGCATCGATCTGGAAACCATGCTGGCCAATATGTGGAGCCCGCACAAGGTGAAGCTGGCGGTGTCCGGGTGCCCGCGCAACTGCGCCGAATCCGGCATCAAGGACGTGGGCATCATCGCAGTGGATTCGGGTTGGGAGCTGCATGTGGGCGGCAACGGCGGCATCAAGACCGAGGTGGCGCGCTTTCTGGTCAAGGTGAGCACTGCCGAGGAAGTGCGTGAGTACACCGGCGCATTCCTGCAGCTGTATCGCGAGCAGGCGTATTACCTGGACCGCACCGTGCACTACATCGCGCGCGTGGGCCTGGACTACATCCGTGCGCAGGTGGTGGACGACGCAGCCAACCGACGTGCGCTGTACGAGCGCCTGCTGTATTCGCTGGAAGGCCTGGTCGACCCATGGAAGGCGCGCATCGCCGGCGAGCGGCGTCAGGAATACCAACCGCTGCGCATCGCTGCGCCAGCTGCGACGGTGGAGGAATGAGCATGCACAATCACGCATGGGTGCGCGTGTGCGCGCTGCAGGACTTGCCGGTGCTGGGCGCACGCGTGCTGGAGGTCGATGGACTGCCGGCGATCGCCATCTTCCGCACTGCCAGCGATCAGGTGTTTGCGCTGCGCGACCGTTGCCCGCACAAGGGTGGGCCGTTGTCGCAAGGCATCGTGGCTGGCGACACCGTGACCTGTCCCCTGCATGGCTGGGCGATCGGCTTGCAGAGCGGGCAGGCCTGCGCGCCGGACGTGGGCTGCGCGCCGCGCTATCCGATCAAGGTGGAGGCCGAGGCAGTGTGGATCGTCCTGCAGCCGGTAGAGCAGGACGATGCCGTGACCGAGCCGGCAACATGAGCGAAGGCCTGCAGCCACCGTCGCCTGCCAGCGCGGCGCAGCCACAGACGGCAGGGCCGATGCATCGCATCACGCGCTCGACCTGTTGCTATTGCGGCGTGGGGTGTGGCGTGCTGATTCACAGCACGCACGATAGCGATGGCGAACGCATCGTCGGCATCGAAGGCGACCCGCAGCATCCGGCCAATCACGGCCGCCTGTGCAGCAAGGGGCTGGCGTTGCCGCAGACCGTTGCAAGCACGCAGGGGCGCGTCCTTGCGCCGGAGTTGCGCCGGCATCGACAGGCATCGCGTGCGCCGGTGAGCTGGGATCAGGCGCTGCAGCATGTCAGCAGCAAGCTGGCCGCCATCATCCAGGAACATGGCCCGGATGCGGTGGCGTTCTATCTGTCCGGGCAGCTGCTCACCGAGGACTATTACGTCTTCAACAAGCTGGCCAAGGGGCTGATCGGCACCAACAACATCGACACCAATTCGCGCCTGTGCATGTCCAGCGCGGTCACCGGTTACAAGCTGGCGCTCGGCGCCGATGGCCCGCCGACCTGCTATGAAGATCTGGAGCTGGCGCACACCGTGCTGTTTGCCGGCAGCAACATGGCGTACGCGCATCCGGTGCTGTTTCGCCGGCTGGAAGACGCGCGTGCACGCAACCCGGACATTCGCTGGATCGTGATCGACCCGCGGCGCACCGATACCGCGGCCATGGCCGACCTGCACCTGGCGATCGAACCCGGCACCGACGTCGCCTTGTTCAACGGCATGCTGCATCACCTGATCTGGGAGGGTCTGGTGGATGCGCGCTTCGTTGCGGCAAGCACGCGGGAGTTCGATGCCCTCAAGCGGATGCTGTGCGAGTACACCCCGCGCATGAGCGCCGAGATCTGCGGAATCTCGCACGAGGACCTGGTGCAGGCGGCCGAGTGGTTCGGGCGCAGCCCGGCAGCGCTGTCGCTGTATTGCATGGGCCTGAATCAGTCGGCGCACGGCACCGACAAGAATCTTGCGTTGATCAACCTGCATCTGGCGACCGGACAGATCGGCAAGCCGGGCGCAGGGCCGTTTTCGCTGACCGGCCAACCCAATGCGATGGGCGGGCGCGAAGTGGGCGGCATGGCGACGATGCTGGCGGCGCACCGCGAAATCGGCAATGCGGACCATCGTGCCGAGTTGGAGCGGCTGTGGGGCGTGCCTGCGGGGCGCATCTCGTCCAGTCCCGGCGCGCCGGCGGTGGAGTTGTTCGAGCGGCTGCGCGCCGGCAGCCTGAAGGCGGTGTGGATCGTCTGCACCAACCCCGTGCACTCGATGCCGGACGTGGCGGGCATTCGCGCCGCACTGGAACAGGCCGAACTGGTGATCGTGCAGGACGCCTTCTCCGGCACCGACACCGTGCCCTATGCCGACGTCTTGCTGCCGGCGGCCAGCTGGGGCGAGAAGGACGGCACGGTGACCAATTCCGAACGCCGCATCACCCGCGTGCGCAAGGCGGTGGAAGCACCCGGGCAGGCGCGTGCCGATTGGTGGATTGCCAATGAAGTCGCCCGTCGACTGGAGGCGCGGCTGGCCCCGGCCACCGGCGCCGGCCTGTTCGCCTTCGACAGCACCGCACAGGTCTTCGACGAGCACCGTGGGTTGACGGTAGGGCGCGACCTGGACATCGGAGGGCTGGACTACGCTGTGTTGGACAATGGCCCGCAGCAATGGCCGTTCCCCGCAGGCGCCACGCAAGGGCTGGCGCGACGCTATCCCGATGGGGTGTTCGCCACGGCCGATGGCCGTGCGCGGTTTCATGCAACGCCGTATCGCAAGGTGGCCGAGGCCACGTCGGCCCGCTTTCCGATGCGCCTGCTCACCGGTCGCCTGCGCGACCAGTGGCATGGCATGTCGCGCACCGGGCGCGTGGCCGCGGCCTATGCGCACAGCCCGGACCCCTCGTTGCGCATGCACCCGGACGATGCCGCACGCCGCGGGCTGGTGGCCGGCGAGTTGGTACAGATCGCCAGTAAACGCGGTGGACTGGTGCTGCCGTTGGAACTGTCGGAAGAGCTGCGCTCGGGCACCGTTTTTGCCGCGATGCACTGGAGCGGACAGACGCTATCCAGCGGCGGCATCAACGAAGTCAGCACGCCGGCGGTGGATGCACGCTCACACCAGCCCGAGCTCAAGCACGCCGCCGTGCGTGTGGAGAAGGCGGTGTTCGGCTGGCACCTGCTGGCGGCACGCCGCGGCGATGCGCTGGCCTTGCAGCAGGCACTGCAACCGCTGCTGCGCGAGTGTGGCTATGCGAGCCTGCGCCTGAATGCCGAGCCATTGACCGATAACGCAGGGCAGTGGGCGGTACTGCACGCTGCCTGCGCGCGCGCGCCCGATGCCGCGTGGATCGATCGCCTGGTCGCTGCGCTGCAATTGCCCGCTGGCGCCGACGTCCTGGAGTACCGCGACCTGCGCCGTGGATTGATGCGCCGCGTCGGTTGGCGCATGCAGGACGGCCACAGCCATATCGATGGCCTGCTGCTGACCGCCGCACAACCCAGCGATGCCAATCAATCGCTGCTGACGGTCGCATTGGCCGGCAAGCCCTGGCCGGGTGCCCGGCTGGCGGTGTTCGCCCAGACGCGCGCCGCACCCAGCGACCCGATCGTCTGTACCTGCATGCATGTCTCGGCCGCTGCGATCCGCGCCGCCATCGACGACGGTGCCGACGTCGCCCAGCTCAAGCAACGCCTGGGCTGCGGCACCGTCTGCGGTTCCTGCGTTCCGCAACTGACCCGGCTGTGTCGCCAACCGCGGCTGGCCTGATGCACCTCACCCGTCCCTACACTGCGAGATCTCTCATGTCAGTCAGACCGTCCTGCGCGCGTGATGTGGTGTTGTTGTCTGCCGGCCCCGGCGATCTGGAACTGCTCACCATCAAGGCGGTCAAGGCGCTATCAGTGGCGCAGGTGCTGCTGCTCGACGACCTGGCCAACCCCGACATCGTCGAGCTGGCACCGCAGGCGCGCGTGATCCGCGTCGGCAAACGCGGGGGTTGCCGCTCCACGCCGCAGGAGTTCATCTGCCGGCTGATGCGGCGTTACGCGTTGCAGGGTTTGCGCGTGGTGCGGGTCAAGGGCGGTGATGCGTTGTTGTTCGGCCGCGCGGGCGAAGAGATCGACTTCCTGCGCCGCGCCGGCGTGGGCGTGCAGGTGATCAATGGCGTGAGCGCTGCGTTCGCGGCCGCAGCATCGCTGGAGGTGTCATTGACGCACCGCAGCCACTGCCATGGCATCACCTTTGTCACCGCGCACACGCACGACCATGGTGAGCCGAACTGGGGGGCGCTGGCGGCCAGCGGTACAACGCTGGGCATCTACATGGGATTGCGCCGCGCCGACGCGTTGGCCACGGCGTTGCTACTGCATCTTCCGGCCAGCACGCCGGCCGCCATCGTGCAGGCGGCCACGCGGCCGGAGCAGCAGCGCAGGCTGACCACGCTGGGCGAGCTGGGAACCACGGCGGCAGAATTACTGCCAGGTCTGCCCACCTTGCTGTTGGTGGGCGATGCATTGTCCGAGGCATCGCTGGCCTGCGACGATCGCGTCGGTGCGGCGCAGCAGCAGGCGGCTGGGTAGGCGTGGCGTCTCATGCCGCCTGGTATCGTGCGGCGTGGCATGCGCCAATCAGACGCGCATAACGGCGCCAGCGATTGTGTTGCAACAGCCTTACCCCGATGCGGGAAGTGTGCGGTCTTGATCGCTGATTGATCAGCCGCACAGCGCGTAGACGTATTGCACCCCTGCCTACGGCCGCGCGACGGCGCATGAAGCCGGCATCTACGATGCTCCAAGGACGCTCCTGCGGGCGCTACGCCTGCAGCAAGCGCGCTGCGCCCTGTCAGCTCATCTTGCGCATGCGTCCACTATCCGATACAGCAGGGCACAGTACCGGGCGCGTCGCTCCGTAGCGTGCGTCCCGCAGATGATGCCGTTCCCCAACATGCACGCGTGCATGCCACCCAAGCATCAGGCAGCCGTCGGCAGTCACTGCGCCACCACTGGTAGCGCTAACCACTCGCAATGCGCTGGAGCCATTGTTTGCCTGGCGAGGTGTGCAAGATTTGCGCAACGAGCGCAGCGGTTTTTTCCTGCATGTGCTCGTTTGCCACCATTTGGCCTGCATTTGCGGGTTGGCACGAATGTTGCGTTGAGCTCCTCACCGAATGACGTACCCGATGCATCGAGAGGAGGCACAGTGGAAGACGGACAGAACAGTACTCGTAGCCGGCGCGGCTTCGCCGCATTGGACCCGGAGAAGCGTCGTGTGCTGGCCAGCAGCGGCGGCAAGGCTGCGCACGCCAGCGGCAACGCACACGAATTCACTAGCGACGAGGCACGGGAAGCAGGTCGGAAAGGCGGCCAGGCAGTGAGCCGCGATCGCGATCATATGTCGCGTATCGGCAGCAAGGGCGGGCGATCCAAGCAGGCCAAGCCGCAGGAAGAATCCGCGTAATCAACGGCACGGCATGCAATCGCATGCCGTCGGTGATTCAGGGGGCGCAGGCCCTGCGCTGAAAAGCGCAGGGCCTGCTGTTTTTTTAGGGCGCAAGTCGCCTGGATGCATGCGCGCACAAACAATCGATTGCACCCGGATGACCTCGGTGACGGCGATTACCTCGGCGTCTTCACTAGTGCAGCCCTAACTGGTTGATGTGCAACGCGTTATTAACGCCTCGGAAATTTTTGCAGCTTTGGCTGCGCCCACTATCGATTGCAGGGCAAATTTTCCGGTTTCCGCTGCGGGGTGTTCCGGCGTCGGCAGAATTTGCAGACCTCGCAAGCGCTGCCACGCGGTGACGCTGGCGCCGAAACATCCTGCTATCGACGACAAGCAGCACATCAGGGACAGGACGGCCGCGCGCGGCCAAGCCATGCGGAACGACCGCCTCCAAGGCAATCGTCGAAGGCGCGATGGCCAGCCGCCTGTTCGATCACCCGGAGATCGGCACGTAGATCGCGTTGTCGGGCGCGGCCAGGAGGGTCGGATGTCGAGATACATCGCGTCTTCGCGCAGAATCTCCGGCAGGAGCCGCGATGGTGCATTGGCCGGTTGCGCATCCGCCCGAGGGGATCGAAAGGTGTGCGATTCGCGACGCCACCTCAGTCACCCCGCCAAGACGCAATCCGCAGGTGCCGATACGGTCGGCCCCACGAAGGCACGCGCTGCAGGGCTTTTTGCTTCTGCGCGGCAAGCGCTTACCCTTGACCGTTCTTTGGCAACGCAAGCGGATCATGACAACGCATCTCGATTATCCGATCGGTACTCCTGGCCAGCCGTGGGGCGATGGCGAACGCAGTGCATGGCGCGCGCGTCAGGCGGTGCAGCGCAGTTACGCAGCGGAGGTGGTACGGGTCATCGAGTCACTGGATGAGCGCTACCAACGCGTGCACTACGGCACCATCGACGCGGACCCTGCGCATTACCCGCTGCTGGCATTGCGCAGTGCCGTGTGGGACAGCACGCTGCCGTGCGCACTGGTGACCGGCGGCGTGCATGGCTATGAAACCAGTGGCGTGCAGGGCGCGCTGCTGTTCTTGCAGCAACGCGCTGCCGATTATGCGGGCAGGATCAACCTGCTGGTTGCACCGTGCGTCAATCCCTGGGGCTATGAGCGTGTCCAACGCTGGAACGCCGAGGCGATCGATCCGAACCGCTCATTTCGCGACAACAGTCCAGCCGCGGAATCGGCGGCCTTGATGCAACTGGTCGCCGCAACTGGCGGCAACATGCTGGTACATATCGACCTGCACGAAACCACCGACAGCGACGAAAGCGAGTTCCGTCCTGCGTTGGCGGCGCGCGACGGCATACCGTTCGTGCCTGGCAGCATTCCGGACGGGTTCTATCTGGTGGGCGATAGCCAAGACCCGCAAGCGGCGTTTCAACAGGCGGTGATCGCGGCGGTGGAGCAGGTCACCCATATCGCACCGGCCGATGCGCAGGGGCAGATCATCGGCGCGCCGGTCACCGGCCATGGCGTGATCAATTACCCGGTGCGACGCCTTGGCCTGTGTGCCGGGGTCACCGATGCGCGCTATCGCACTACCACCGAGGTGTATCCGGACAGCCCGCGCGCAACGCCGCAGCAGTGCAATGCCGCACAGGTTGCGGCGATTTGTGCGGCACTGGATTACGCGCTTTCACAGGCGTGAAACGACGCAGGCTGCTGCGCGTGCTCGCGACGTGCTCGAGCCGTCTGGTGCCGATTGCGGGCAGACGGTATCGGCAGGCAAGTGACCAGCGCAACCACTCGGCACTGCGTCAGGGCAGGCGCCGCTGCGCGTTGGCGTCCTGCACATAGGCTGCAACCAGGTGTGCCTCAATCGGCCTGGACAACAGATATCCCTGCGCCTCATCGCAGCCCCAGCTGCGCAGCAAGGCAATCTCGTCGGCATGCTCGATGCCCTCGGCAACGGTGCGGTAGCCCAGCGCGCTGGCCAGTCGCACCACCGCTTCTGCGCGCATCTGCATGCCGACCTTGTTGGCAATGCCGGTGACCAGCGAGCGATCCAGTTTGAGCACATTGACCGGCAGTTCGGTGAGGTAGCCGAAATTGCTGTAGCCGGTACCGAAATCGTCGATGGCCACGCTGACGCCAGCGTCGCGCAATGCGCGCAGCCGCGGAATGGCCTCGACATTGCTGCGCAACCAGCGGCCTTCGGTGATTTCCAGCTCGATCCGGGTGGTGGGGATGGCCAGGTCCTGGCAGCGATTGATCACATCGGCGGCTAGATTGATGTTGCCGAAATCGCGCGAGGACAAATTGATCGAGATGGAAAAATCCAGGCCTTGCGATCGCCACTGCGCCAGTTGCATCAATGCGCTTTCGATCACCCAGTTGGTGACCGTGCACATCAGCGCGGTCTTTTCGAACAACGGAATGAACTCGTCCGGGCCGATCGGGCCCAGGCTGGCATGCTGCCAGCGCAGCAGCGCTTCGAACCCGACGACCGACAGATCCTGCAGGTCGATGCGTGGCTGGAATACCAACCGGAAATCGCCAGCGTCCAGCGCCTTTTCCGCATCCAGCGCCAACCGATACGAGCGCTGGATCGCGTCGTCCTGCGATGCGCTATACCAGCACATCACCGCATTGTTGCTGATGGCATCGCCCAGCGATACCAGGCCCTTGCGCATCACATCGTTGGTATCCGGTTGTTGCGGTGCAAAGCGCACCACACCGGCATGGAACGTCAGCGACATCGGCACCCCGGCGGCATCCACCGGCTTGTGCAGCATGTCACGCAAATCCAGCAACAGGTCTTCCATCTCGTCGGGCGCTGAATTGAGCAGGAAAAACGCAAAGCGCATCGGGGCGACGTGATAGACGGTGGCCTTGCCGCGCAGGGCGCGGGTCAGTACGTAGCTGGCATGCCGGATCAGCTCTTCCAGCGGCTGCATCCCCAGCGCCTGGCGTGCCTCATTGGCCGCCTGGGTGTCGTAGACCTCGATAAAGGCCGCGATGGTCGGCACGCTGTGGCTGCCGAAGGCCAGGGCGTCCAGGTCCGATTGCAGCTGACGCGCGTTGAGCAGGCCGCTATGCGGCTCACGTCGGCCCGCACCGAACTGCAGCTCCAGCTGCGCAGCGGCCACGTTGGCAAACATCAGCAGCTGCTGATGCTCCTGGCTGGCAAGGCAGCGCTCGCGCGTGTCGATCACACAGAGCGTGCCGGTAATGCCTGCTTGCGGTGCACCGACCGGGACGCAGGCGATAAAGCGCGCAGGCAGCCCGGGGAACGCGGCGTCTCCGAGTTGAATCGGCTCAAGTGCGGCGTGTTCGATCAGCTCCGTCACCCCGTTGGCGGCGGCAGGTGCACGCTTGCACAATGCGATGGCTTGCTCGACCTGGTGGGTGCTGATGCCACGCGATGCGAGCACCCGCATGCGGCCGGCCTCGGTAATGGTCAGTGCCGCCGCGGGTGCGACCAGCGCATGGCAGAGCAGGCGAGCGATCTGTTCGAGCGGCTCCATCCCGCCGAGGTCGATCGGCACGCCGGACCAGTCGAATTGGCGATCCGGTGATTTGTCTCCCGAAGCAAGCGTCATGTCGTCAGGGTCCGTGTTGAAGATCACACACTGCAGGGGCTACTGGAAACAAACCGAGGTCATCACTAGGTGACGAACAGGACCAAGCTGACATCAAAATTGGCCATCCATGAGCAAGCACAGCATTGATCGATAGGCGCTGCGCGTCTCACTTCATGCCTGGCGACTACAAATACAGCATTCCACTGGCCAGCGTCGACCACCAAGTGGTTTTATCGACCCAAACGGACTCGTGAGGACCATTGGGAAGGCATGTCTTGTTGAGCAGTGCGGAATAATTGCGCGATTATTGATTAAGAAGGTTCGGCCCGCTGTCACGAAGACGGATATGCACCAGTTCGCTTGAAAATGCGGACTCGACTAATTAATTGTCGTGTGCATCCCGGAAAGTATGGGAATTGGGCGGTAGCGCCCGCCACGAATGCCTTTGCGTTGTCAAATAACAGCCATGGTCTAACGTTAAGCGGGCGCGAGTAAACAGGTGCGCAGTTTATGTCCGTGTAATAGAAGTGTTTTTGGTTAGTGATACTCAGCACAGTTAAATTGAGTCGATTCGCCTATTAATTTGGCAGCCCACTACCAAGGATTGGTATTAATCGATCTCGTCTTTAAACGATCAGCCTGAAGCGAGTCACGCTTCAAAATCGTGGAATCGCTTTATCCACCTACGTCTTTCGAAGGCGCGCATATCCGTGTGCGCTGATCTATCGCGGTCACTCAGGGGAGTCAGAATGAATCGTGCATTTGCGCTGGTCTGGAACGCAGCCATCGGCAATTGGGTCGTGACGCATGAGCTGGTGCGGCGTCGACGGAAGCCCGGCGCAACGCGTCGTGCATTGCCGGGTCTGGTGGTTCTGGTGGTGGGGGCCGCCGCTCCCGCATTGGCCTGGGGGGCATGTACGCCCGCATTGCCTGCCGCCGGCGCGACAGTCACCTGCAGCGGTCTGCCGATCACCAGCAATGCCTTTTCCAGCAGCGCGAATAATCTGACCATCAACGTGGCTTCTGGCACGCAGATGACCGCAGGCTTGCTGGGCGGTACCGCCATCGCGCTCACCGGTACCAATGCCACGCTCAACAACAGCGGCACCATCGATCCATCCGTACTTGGCTTGCTGTCGGTGTTGAGTACCGGCGTCAGCATGGGCAATGCAAGTTCGACATCGGTGGTTGCCAATAATCTTGCCAGCGGCACCATCTACGGGACTGGCGGGGTGCTGGGCGCCAACCTGCTCAATCTCGACGGTATGGCGTTGGGAATGACCTCTGCCAGCAATGGCGTCGTGCAGATCAACAATGCCGGATCGATCACCAGCCGGTCGCTGCTCAATCTTTCGTTGCTGGGCGCCGACACACCGGTGATCGCCGTCAGTGGCGGTGGCACCGTCAATGCGGTCAATACCGGCACCATCGAGGGCCGCGTCGGCTTCCAGAGTTCGGCCACCGGCAACAGTTTCGTCAATTCCGGCACCATCAACGGCAGCGTGTCGATGGGGGCCAACAGCACCAATACCTTCACCGCAGTCACGGGCGGTAGCATCAACCGCGCTGGCGGACTCGGACTGGAATTGCTTGGCCCAGGCGGTTTGCTGAGCTTTGCAAGCACCGGCGTGGTGGATGGCGGTGCGGGAGGAACCAACACGCTGATCCTGCAGAATTCAGCCACCGGAACCGGCAGCGGAGTGACCGGTGCCGGCACGGCAAGCACCGATCAGTACATCAATTTCGGCAGCCTGCGCGTCAATAGCGGTACCTGGGCCCTGGGCGGCGCGAGCAACTTTGGCAGCAGCGCGCTCAATGGCGGTGTCCTGCAATTTGCGACGCCTGCGCAATTGGGCACGACGATCGCGGCCAACGGCGGCACGCTCGAAGCCACCGCTGCCGGGCTGACGCTGGCACCGGCAGGTGGCATTGCGCTTGCGGCAGGCGGTTTGACCGTGCAGGGCACCAACGCGCTGACGATTGGCAGCACGCTGACGGGGGCGGGGGCACTGACCAAGGCCGGCACCGGCGGATTGAACCTCACCGGCAGCAATACCTTCAGCGGTGGCGTGAATTTGAATGCGGGCACACTGACCGCGGGCAACAACGCCGCGCTGGGAACAGGGACCGTCACCGCCTCCGGTGGGAGCCTGCTGGCCGGTGCCGCCCTCAATTTGGCCAACGCCTTTGTGTTGAACAGCAACCTGGGCATTGGCGGGACCAATACCGTGCGGCTCGGCGGTGTGGTCAGCGGAGTCGGTGCGCTCAACAAGAGCGGCACGGGCACGCTCACGCTTGGCGGCGCCAATACCTATTCCGGCGGCACCACGCTGAGCGCGGGCACCACGGTGCTGGAAACCTCCGGCGCGCTCGGCACCGGCACCGTCACTGCAGCAGGCGGGTTGCTGGACACCACCGCACCGTTGACCTTGAACAATGCGTTCGCACTCACGACCACGCTGGGCCTGGGTGCCAGTGGCAATGCACTCACCCTGACCGGTGCGCTTGCCGGCGCCGGCGGCATCAACAAGACCGGCACCGGGACGCTGGCGCTCGACGGCCTCAATACCTATACCGGCGGCACCACGCTGGCAGCGGGCACCCTGCAACTTGGGACCGCCTCCGCACTGGGCACCGGCGCGTTGAATGTCACCGGCGCCTCCAGCCTCAGCACCGGCGCATCGCTGGCAGTGAACAACGCCGTCAATCTTGCCGGGCCATTGACATGGACCGGCGCGCAGGCACTTACCCTTGGCGGCGCCATCAATGGCAGCGGCAGCCTGACCAAGAGCGGCGCCGGCGATCTCACCTTGAGCAATACCAACGGCTATACCGGTGGCACCACGCTGAGCAACGGGCGCCTGGTGGTCGGCTCCAATGCTGCACTGGGCACCGGTACCTTGACCGCCAGCGGTGGTGTGCTCGATGCAGGCACTGCGGTGACCTTGGGCAATGCGTTTGCGCTCACCGGCAATCTGGGCGTGGCCAGCAATGGCACCGCCCTGAACCTGAGTGGTTCGATCAGCGGCACCGGTGCGTTGAGCAAGCTCGGCACCGGCACGCTCACGCTCGGTGGTTTGAACACCTACAGCGGTGGCACCACGCTTGCCGGCGGCACCTTGCAGGTGACCAGTAACGGGGCGCTCGGCACCGGCGCACTCAGCCTTAGCGGCAACGCCAATCTGCAGGGCACGACGCCCACCACGCTGACCAATGCCGTCGCATTGAACAGCAACGCGTTGACGCTCAATGGCGCGCAGGCACTGACGCTGGGCGGTGGCATCAGCGGTGCCGGCAGCCTGGTCAAGACCGGTAGCGGCGATCTCATCCTCAGCGGCAACAATCTGTACACCGGCGGCACCTCGCTGAGCACGGGCAAGCTCGTCATCGGCAGCGACACGGCACTGGGTGTTGGCGCATTGACCGCAGCGGCCGGCACCACGCTGGATACCCTCGCGGTGAGCACGCTTGCCAATGCCATCGCGCTGACAGGGTTGGTCAGCATCGGCGGCAGCAACGCGCTGACGCTCAATGGCAGCATCAACGGTGTCGGAAGCCTGGACAAACTCGGCCCCGCCAGCCTGACCCTGACGGGAAACAACACCTACACCGGTGGCACGCTGCTGACTGCAGGCAGCCTGGTGCTGGGCAGCGATGCGGCACTGGGCACGGGCAGCCTCACCGTTGCCGGCGGCCAGCTCGATAGCACTGCTGCACGCGTGCTCGCCAACGACGTCGTGTTGACTGCCGATCTATCGCTCGGCGGCAGCCAGGACCTTGTGCTCAATGGAGGCGTCAGCGGTGCCGGCGGCCTGGTGAAAAACGGCGGCGCTGCGCTGACGCTGACCGGTGCAAATACGTTTGCCGGCGGCGTGGATCTCAATGCGGGCGCATTGCTGATCGCCAGTGGCGCGGCTTTGGGAAGCGGCGCGTTGACCGCTGCCAACGGCACGCAGTTGCAGGCGACCACCGCAGCGACGGTGGGCAATGACGTCGTCTTGAACGGTGCGCTGTCGCTGACCGGCAACAACGCGCTGGACCTGACCGGCACGGTGAGCGGTGCGGGCAGCCTGATCAAGCAGGGCACCGGCGCGTTGACGCTGACCGGCAACAATGGCTATGTCGGCGGCACGCTGTTGAATGCGGGTTCGCTGATCGTCGGCAGTGACACGGCGCTGGGTAGCGGTGCGCTCATTGCGGCCGATGGCACGCTGCTCAGCGCCGCGATCGCTGCAAGCTTGCAGAACGCCGTCACGCTCAATGGTGCGCTCGGCATCGACGGTCAGGCGCTCACGCTCAATGGCGTGATCGATGGTGCAGGCAGCCTGATCAAGAGCGGTACGCAGACGCTCACGCTCACCGGCAACAACAGCTGGGGTGGCGGGTTGCAGCTGCAGGCAGGCGGGTTAGCGGTCGGCAGCAACACGGCATTGGGGACGGGCACGCTCACCGCTGCGGGCGGCACGACGCTCGATGCCACCACGTCGGTGACGTTGGCCAATGCACTGGCCTTGAACGGCGCACTGACGCTGCCCGGCACGCAGGACATCGCGCTGGACGGCGTGATCAGCGGCGCCGGCAGCCTCGCCAAGCAGGGCACGGCAACACTGACCCTGGGCAATGCCAACACCTTCAGTGGCGGCGTCACCCTGGATGCCGGCCGGCTGGTGCTGGGCAACGCTGCAGCCTTGGGCGTGGGCGGACTCTTGGTCAGTGGCGCTACCGAACTGGATGCCAACACTGCGCTTGCTGTCGGCAATAGCGTGCAATTGAACAGCCAGCTCTCGTTGATCGGCAGCAACGACCTGGCCTTGAACGGCACCATCAGCGGCACCGGAAGCCTGGTCAAGAACGGCAGCACCACCGTGTCGCTCAATGGCAGCAACAGCTATAGCGGCGGCACCACGCTCAACGCCGGCACGATTGCGGTGGGGGCCGACAACGCGCTCGGTACCGGCAGCTTGTCGGTGACCGGCGATTCGGTGCTGAGCAATGCAATCGCGGTGGCCCTGAGCAATGGCATCGATCTGTCTGCAGCGCTTACCGTCGACAACGCGGCCGACATGCTGGCCAGCGGGACCATCAGCGGCGCGGGCGCGCTGACCAAGAGCGGCCTCGGCACCTTGACGCTGAGCGGCGCCAATACCTATACCGGCCCGCTGGCGATCCAGGCCGGCACCGTGGTGGCCAGCACGGCCGCATCGCTCGGCAACGCAAGCAACGTCGATGTGGCAGCCGGCGCATCCTTGAACCTGACCAACGGCGGATTGATCAACGCACTCACCGGTGCGGGTGGCGTCGATACCGATGCCGGCGCCACCCTGCAGCTAGGCAGCGGCACGTTCGCCGGCAGCCTGGGCGGTGGCGGCAATCTGGACAAGGTCGGCCCGGGCACCGTGAACCTGCTCGGCACCAGCGTGATCGGCGGCGCCACCCAGGTGAGCGGCGGCACCCTGGACGTGGTGGGCAGCCTCGGCACGAGCGCGTTGGCTGTCGCGGCTGGCGGCACGCTCACAGGTACCGGTCCCAGCGGCAGCATCGGCAGCGATGTGACCATCGGCAATGGCGGCCGGCTGGCATTGAGCAGCGGTGCGTCACTCAGCATGGGCGGGCTGACCTTGTCACCGGGCGCCTTGATGGACGTGTCGCTGGCGACGCCCAGCAACACGCGCCTGCTTGCGGTCAACGGCAATCTCACCCTGGACGGCACGCTCAATGTCATCGACATCGGCGGCTTCGGCTCCGGCGTGTATCGGTTGATCGACTACACGGGCGTGTTGACCAACAACGGCATGCTGTTCGGCAGCATTCCCGGCAGCGTCGATATCAGCCAACTGGCATTGCAGACCGCGATCGGCCAGCAGATCAACCTGGTGGTCAGCGCGCCGGGCAGCATCGTGCAGTTCTGGGACGGCGTGCAGACCACGGCCAACGGTAGCGTCGATGGCGGCTCGGGTGTGTGGGGCGCTGCCACCAACTGGACCGGCCAGGACGGCTCGGCCAACAGCACCTGGCAGGGCGATTTTGCCGTGTTCTCCGGCACTGCCGGCACCGTCGGCGTGCAGGGCACGCAGAACATCGGCGGCCTGCAGTTTGCGAGCGATGGCTACCTGTTGACCGATGCCGGTGCGGGCACGCTGGCGGTGACCAACCCGCTCACCGCAATCCGCGTCGACCCGGGAGCCACCGCCACGATCGATGTCGCCATCGCCGGCACCGGTGGCATAGAGAAACTCGACACCGGTACCTTGGTGCTCGACGCAGCCAACAGTTACACCGGTGGCACCTCGCTCGCTGGCGGCACGCTGGTGCTTGGGGACGCGCAGGCGCTGGGCATCGGCGCGTTGACCGCAGCGGCCGGCACCAGTCTCGATAGCAACCAGGCAGTGGCGCTAGGTAATGCGGTGGTGGTGAATGGCGCATTGAATCTGGTCGGCAGCAACGACCTGAGCGTGTCCGGGCCGGTCAGCGGTGCGGGCGGCTTGATCAAGAACGGCGCCACCACCCTGACACTCGACGGCAACAACAGCTACGCGGGCGGCACCGTGTTGAACGCCGGCACGCTGGCGGTGGGCAGCAACACTGCCCTGGGTGTCGGCAGCCTGTCGGTGCTGGGCAACTCCACCTTGAGCAATGCCATCGCGCTGGCGCTGGGCAACAGCGTCAACCTGGGGGCGGACCTGACCATCGCCAGCGCCGCGGATCTGGCACTGATCGGCACGCTCAGTGGCGCCGGTGCGCTCACCAAGATCGGGCTTGGCACGTTGACCTTGTCCGGCACCAACAGCTTCAGCGGCCCGGTGGCGGTGCAGGCCGGTGTGCTTGCCACCTCGGCCACCGGCAACCTGGGTGCCGCCAGCGCAGTGGATGTCGCCGCAGGTGCGGGGCTGTCGTTGGGCAGCAGTGCAGCGCTGGGCGCCGTGACCGGGCAGGGCGCAGTCGACATCCTCGGCGGCAACACGCTGCAGCTGGGCGTCAACAACGTCGGCAGCACCTTCGCGGGCAGCCTGAGCGGCGCCGGCAACCTGGACAAGGTCGGCACCGGCACGCTGCAGCTCACCGGTACCAGTGCGCTGGGCGGCACCACGCAGATCCTCGGTGGCACGCTGGATGTGGATGGCACGCTGGCCAGTGCTGGCGGCCTGAGCGTTGGCGCCGGTGGCAGCTTGAGCGGCAGCGGCGTGGTCGATGCGGCGGTCACCGTCAACAATGGCGGCCGTCTGGTGGTGAGCAGTGGCGCAGTGCTGACCACCGGCAGTTTGAGCATGGCGCCCAACGCCACGCTCGATGCGTTCCTGGGCATCCCGAGCCAGACCGGTGTGCTGGCGGTCAACGGCGACCTCACGCTGGATGGCACGCTCAACATCACCGACATCGGCGGCTTCGGCACCGGTGTGTATCGCCTGATCGACTACAGCGGTGCGTTGACCGACAACGGCCTGGGCATCGGCACGTTGCCCGGCACCGTGGACCCGACCCAACTGACGCTGCAGACCGCCCTGGCCCAGCAGGTCAACGTGGTGGTGCTGGCGCCGGGCAGCAACGTGCAGTTCTGGGATGGTGCGCAAACCGTCGCCAACGGCAGTATCGATGGCGGCAGCGCTGCATGGACGGCCGGCGGCACCAACTGGACGTCGATCGACGGCCTGACCAACGACACCTGGCGGAACAGCTTCGCGGTGTTCGCCGGCACTGCCGGTACTGTGGGCGTACAAGGCACGCAGGGCATCACCGGCATGCAGTTCGTCACCGATGGCTATGTGCTGACCGATGGCGGTGCCGGTGCGTTGAGCGCCAATGCCGCCAACACCATCATCCGCGTCGACCCCGGCGTGACCGGCACGATCGATGTCGCCATCGGCGGCGCAGGCGCACTGCAGAAACTCGACACCGGCACCCTGGTGCTCGACGCAGCCAACAGCTACACCGGCGGCACCTTGCTCGGGGGCGGCACGCTGGTGCTGGGTGATGCGCAGGCGCTGGGCACCGGCGCATTGACCGCAGCGGCCGGCACCAGCCTCGATAGCAACCAGGCAGTGGCGCTAGGCAATGCGGTGGTGCTGAATGGCGCATTGAATCTGGTCGGCAGCAACGACCTGAGCGTGTCCGGGCCGGTCAGCGGTGCGGGCGGCTTGATCAAGAACGGCGCCACCACCCTGACGCTCGACGGCAACAACAGCTACGCGGGCGGCACCGTGTTGAACGCCGGCACGCTGGCGGTGGGCAGCGACACTGCCTTGGGCAGCGGCACATTGTCGGTGACCGGCGATTCGGTGCTCAGCAACGCGATTGCCGCCGCGCTGGGCAATGCGGTCAACCTGGGCGCAGCGCTCACCGTCGACAATCCGGCCGATCTGACGTTGGCGGGTGCCATCGGCGGCAACGGCGCACTGATCAAGACCAACGCCGGCACGCTGACACTGGACGGCAGCAACAGTTACACCGGCGGCACCACGGTCAATGCCGGCACGTTGGCAGGCACTAGCGCGAGCTTGCAGGGCGCGATCGTCGACAATGCCACCGTGGTGTTCAACCAGGCAGCCGATGGCGTGTTCAGCGGTTCGATCACCGGCACCGGCAACGTGGTCAAGGATGGCGCAGGCGCGCTGTTGCTCAACGGTGCCAATGGCTACAGCGGCGGCACCACGATTGCGGCCGGCAGCCTGATCGGCGACAGCACCAGCGTGCAGGGCGACATCGTCAACGATGCGGCACTGGTGTTCAACCAGACCACCGGCGGGGTGTATGCCGGCGTGGTCAGCGGGACCGGCTCGCTGGAGAAGGCCGGCAGCGGCACACTGCAACTGACCGGTGCCAATGCCTATACCGGCGGCACGCTGGTGAGTGCCGGCAGCTTGATCGGTACGACCACCAGCCTGCAGGGCGATGTGGTGAACAACGCCACGCTGGTCTTCGAACAGGCCACCGACGGCGTGTTCAACGGCCTTGTCAGCGGTACCGGCAGCCTGGTGAAGCGGGGCGCCGGCGTGCTCAGGCTGGCCCGTCTCAACACCTATAGCGGCGGCACCTCCATTGTAGGCGGCACGCTGCAGGCCACCACCGCCAGCTTGCAGGGCAACATCCTCAACGACGCGGTGCTGGTGTTCGATCAGCCCGACGATGGCAACTTTGCGGGCAACATCACCGGCAGCGGTGCGCTGATCAAGGACGGTAGCGGTGCGGTCACGCTGGATGGCGTCAACGGGTATCTCGGCGGTACCACCATCAATGCGGGCACCCTGATCGGCGACACCGACAGCCTGCAGGGCAACATCGCAAACACCAGCGCGCTGGTGTTCGCGCAGAACGCCAACGGCACCTACGCAGGTACGCTGTCGGGCACCGGTAGCCTGGTCAAGGACGGCGTCGGCACGCTGCTGGTCACTGCAGACAGCAGCGGCTTCACCGGCCCGACCACCATCACGGCGGGCACCTTGAGCGTCGGCAACCCGGCCAACCCCGGTGCCGCGATCGGCGGGCCGGTGACGGTCGGGCCGGGCGGTACGCTGACCGGCAGCGGCAGCATCGGCAGCCTGACCACGTCCGGCGGCACCCTGGCCATCGGCGGCACCACCGGCACGATCAATGTAGGCGGCAACGCCACCATCGGCCCCGGCTCCACGGTGCAGGTCACCTCCGGCACGGGCGGCGTGGTGACCCCGGTGACGGTAGGCGGCGCGGCCACGCTGGCGCCGGGCAGCTCGCTGGTGCTGGTACGTGCGGCCGACCTGCCATTGTTCACCGAGATTCCGGTGATCAACGCTGCTGGCGGACTCACCGGGCAATTCACCAACGTCGTCTCCGACTACGCGTTTATCGATCCCAACGTCAGCACCAGCGCAACGGGGTTGTCGGTGTCGCTGGGGCGCAACACCGTCGGCATGGTGGATACGGTGACCACGCCCAACCAGCAGTCCGCTGCCGCAGCGGTCGACGGCCTGTCGATCAATAGCCCGGTGTATCAGGCCGTCGTCCGTCTGCCGGACGACCCGCAGGCAGTCGCCACCGCCTTCGCGTCGCTGTCGGGCGAAAGCCATGCCAGCACCGCGACCGCCATGCTGGACAGCCGCTTCCTCAACAGCGGCATCGGCAGTCATCTGCGTGGCGACAGCCAGGACACGCGCATCGGCGACACCACCGTGTGGATCACCGGGCGTAGCCTGCCCAATCGCGTCGACGGCGATGCCAACGCAATTTCAGTGCGCCGCGAAGAGAACGGCATCATGGCCGGTGCAGAACGCCGTATCGGCGAGCGTAGCGTGCTCGGTGTGGCGGTGGGCAGCCAGGACATCGAAAGCTGGTCGCGCGAGTGGGGCGACCGCTCCGATATCGACGGCACGCATGTCGGTGTGTATGGCCAGGCCGATTGGTCCGCATTCTCGCTGCAGGGCGCGGTGGACTATGCGGACTACAGCGTGGACGGCTCGCGCCGGGTCGTGCTGCCCGGCGTACTCGAGGAACGGCTCACCAGCCGGTACGACGCCACTGCGGTGACGGTGTCGCTGGAAGCGTCCTGGAATCTGCGCACCGGCAATGCGGTGTACAGCCCGTTCATTGCCGCCGACTACACCCATCTGAAGACCGATGGATTCACCGAGCGCGGTGGGATCGCAGGATTGTCGGTCGACAGTGGCAAGGACGCGTTCACCACCAGCACCCTGGGTGTGCGTGGACGTTGGGCGCTTGGCCAGCAGGCCGCACTCTATGCCTCGGCGGGGTGGCGGCATGCGTTCGGCGATCGCGCGGTGCAGCGCTCGGCTGGCTTCATCGGGACCGGCTCGGAGTTCTCGGTGCAAAGCGTCACGCTGGCCAAGAATGCGGCCATCGGCGAGTTGGGCGTCAGCCTGATCACCTCGCCCAGCAGCCGTATGTCGCTGTCGTTGCAAGGACTCAGCGGCGATGGACAGACCGCCTACGGCGGCCAGGTGACCTGGGGCTGGAGTTTCTGATCGGCTCTTCGCAGTGAATGACAAAGCCCCGGCATGCCGGCAATGCTGTTCAC
>NZ_JPLE01000330.1 GCF_001010415.1 Xanthomonas pisi DSM 18956 | reverse complement strand
CAGGTCAGCCATCTTGGTATGCACGTGACTGCCGCTGAACTTGCTGAATGGCGTCAGTTCTTTAACGAAGAAGGTATTCAGGTTGCACAGGAAGTCGTAACTGACTCTCACACCAACCCAAACATTGCTGGTAAGCGTCGTTACAACTATGTGATCTTTGATACGCGTGAAATCATTGGTGTCGACCTTAAGTTCATCGTGCGTTTGAATCAAGACGGTCCTCCGTACACTGCATAACGAATCTTGAATCTGTGGCCGTCCTAATGGGCGGCCTTTTTGTAGGAGGCTAATGTGTTATTTCTCCCTTATGACTTCGAAACAACCGGATTAACCGTGCACCCGAAAGCGCCGCTTGGGATGCAGCCGCGCCCTATTGAATTTGCAGGCCTGTTGACGGACGGAAAAGAGATTCTTGAAACGTTCGAGTTCATAATCAATCCTGAAATTGTGATTGAAGAAATCATCACAAAGATTACCGG
>NZ_JPLE01000329.1 GCF_001010415.1 Xanthomonas pisi DSM 18956 | reverse complement strand
ACGGTCATACTGTGCCTGTTTGCCGCTGTTACGTAGCCGCTGCATGATTTCCGCCGCCTCCGCGTTGGTCATCCCCGAACCGCCGTCCGGCATTTTCGGGTTGATTTTCGCGATATGCGCGTTACGTTCCGGCGCGTGACGGGCGTAGAGGTACTCATCCAGATCGGCCTGCGCAATTTTGTAGTCCGCCAGTAATTTAGCCAGTGGCTGAACGTAGGGCTCCTTCATCACGTTCAGGTCGTTTTCCGCCTTCCCGTGGAAGAGTTCTTCCGCCATATAAGCGTTGTTACTGTCGTCTATTTTTCCACCAGTTTTACGGATATTCTCCTGAACAGCTT
>NZ_JPLE01000328.1 GCF_001010415.1 Xanthomonas pisi DSM 18956 | reverse complement strand
ATTGCATGTTTAAATTCGGTTTATCTGGCTCATTAAGAGACGGAAAAGCCAATGTAATGCAGTACGTAGGTATGTTCGGCGAAATCTTCCGTCCTGTTAGCACGTCTAAATTAATGGAAGACGGACAGGTAACTGAGCTTAAGATTAATAGTATTTTCCTTCGTTATCCAGACGAATTCGCCACTAAATTAAAAGGTAAAACATACCAAGAAGAAGTTAAAATTATTACCGGACTAAAACGTCGTACAAAGTG
>NZ_JPLE01000327.1 GCF_001010415.1 Xanthomonas pisi DSM 18956 | reverse complement strand
GAACTCAGTTCAAAGGCAATTCACGTTCTCGTCGTCGTGAGCGTTTAAAGGCAAAGGCATTAGCTAACGGCGTGCTGGCCCGCGAAGAAGCAATAAGTTCAGAAGTATTACACCGCCCTACTCTAAGCAGAGCGCAGATTCAGGCTAAAGGTACTCACGAAACGCCTGAGCGCATAGAAGACGCTAAGCCAATTAAGTTCATGGCACAGGACGTGATCTGGCAACAGAAAGAATACAGACGCAATCTGGAGCGAGCGGCCATTGTGTACGCGAATGAGTTTGGACATAAGCAACCAGAAACTGGTGTATGTCTTCCAAACGTAGCTCTTTACGCGGCAGGCTACCGGAAATCAAAACAACTGACGGCAAGATGACTTGTGTTGGTCGCCAGAAA
>NZ_JPLE01000326.1 GCF_001010415.1 Xanthomonas pisi DSM 18956 | reverse complement strand
ATCCTTGATCGGCTCGCGCGCATTGACCGCCATATGCCGCCCGGCGCCCCCGCGCCCCCCGCCCCGATAATGGCGCGCCATCCCCGCGCCGTCGCGCCACTCCCGTAACCGGGGGGCCCCCCCCGGGGTGGGGCGCCCCCCGGGCGCGGCGGGGGGGGGCCCCCCGGGCGTCCCCCCCCGCCGGCGCGTCGGGGGTGGCCCCCGCCCCGGCGCCGATCAAGCCATCGCCGCGAATGCGCCCGCCCGGAAGGATGATGGGCCCGC
>NZ_JPLE01000325.1 GCF_001010415.1 Xanthomonas pisi DSM 18956 | reverse complement strand
AAGTAGGGCGCTTCAAGTCCTCAAGCACTACCTTTCACGCCTTTATCCAGCGGCGCACGAACTGAATCCCTCAACAGGGCATCTGTTTAAGCGCCGCAACCTTGCCTTAAAAACCTTCGCGTTAATTCAACATGACCGCTACCTTGACGGGCGCTACAGCGGCCCGAAGGATTCTATATGATTACTACATACAAAGTGTTCTTTGTCAAGTGCAAGGATTCAAGTCACGATCAGTTTACTGCTGGTAAAAACTATTGCGTGATTTCCAATCCAAATATAGATATAATCTTGAACGATTATGACATTTATGAGCCTATGCCAGCGACTGCGTTTGAAGTAGTCGGTCATGTGC
>NZ_JPLE01000324.1 GCF_001010415.1 Xanthomonas pisi DSM 18956 | reverse complement strand
ACAAGCCGCCTTGATTTGACGTGGAGTTACGATGACGACTTCACCAACCAGTGACTTGTCATCTTCTTTTACCGTATCGATTCGAACGCGGTAGTGACTGCGCCCGCGCGAATTGGTAAGGTATTCATCCAGCTCAAGGATGGTGCCTGCTCGCATATTTTGTCCTGATACCCAACGGATACGGTCGCCAGCCTTAAGGGTTTTCTTGCTCATCTTCAACTCACTTATAATATTTAAACATAGCCGCGCAAAAGTCTTGCATGGCATTCTTGATTTGCTTCTTGAACAACGGGTCATGCATATTTTCGACATTAGTCTTGAGTCGCACATGACCGACTACTTCAAACG
>NZ_JPLE01000323.1 GCF_001010415.1 Xanthomonas pisi DSM 18956 | reverse complement strand
CAGCGACCTCCGTCTGACCGGTTCGGATTCGCACCTCGCAGAGGTCTTTCCTCGTTACCAGTGCCGTCACTATGACGGTTAAACAGATGACGATCAGGGCGATTAACATCGCCTTTTGCTGCTTCATAGCCTGCTTCTCCTTGCCTTTCGGCACGTAAGAGGCTAACCTACATGTGTTCAGCATGGATTGAGCCTCAGATTAATGTTAAGCGTCTTGCCGGACGCGTAATGTTAACTGGGGTTTTTCTCTATCTGCCGTTGGTTTTCATGCCCGAGGCAGATAGCCTCAAGCCCCCGCAGCAATTCTACTTAACTCTCCTTTTCCCGCAACCCGTTTTTATCTCCAGCGACAAATCGAATACACAACCAGCACCACCGCCATTACTGTTCCTACATTTGCGAATGCTTCAGGCCAGGTCATTGATTCACCT
>NZ_JPLE01000322.1 GCF_001010415.1 Xanthomonas pisi DSM 18956 | reverse complement strand
GTACAAAATAGTACGGTACTGTCCAGGACTTTTTCTTTGAAAAGTTAGTGGACCAAATGTGTCGTATTTTGATTAGTGTACCGCAAATTCCATCAAGTACCAAAACGCACCAAAAGACCCATGCCCTAAAAACCACACGAACGCAATAATCAATCGCCGTTACAGTTTCCAGCGTTACAATTCGAAAGCGAATGATTCGACGCATAATAATATGAAGCATAATGATTCGAAAGCGAATGGTTGCGTGTAGGGTGATATCGGGAGGGATTATTCGAGATGCATGTAATTTCGCATGCGTACTATTTTCGGGCGAAGGGTCGGCGTATTTCTCGTTTTAGT
>NZ_JPLE01000321.1 GCF_001010415.1 Xanthomonas pisi DSM 18956 | reverse complement strand
GGTAGCCGGGTTAGCCTCTGCTATGAATTCAGCGTTGCATAAGCCTGAGCATCTGTTTCAACCAGGCAGTTAACATGACATTCTGCAATCACGCCACCGGGTTCTCCTTTCCATTTTTGGCAAACAAAAACTCCTGTTAAATTGCCGTGCTGGTTAACAGATGTATGCCCTACGATGTAGCTTCCTTTTGTTGCTTTTTCTGCCTTTTCACGCAGTGCCTGATAGTCATTCTTGCTCATTTTTCTCTTCACTCCGGTATACAAGTATTACTACGCCCCCTCTGCTAATTTCGCGAGCTGGATCCCCTGGTTCCATGCCGTCAATACCGAAGGCTTCGAAAAATGCATCTATTGCCTTTTGGCGTTGCTCCTGCTTACGGCGTTTATTCCATTTTTTCATGAACAACAGTGACAGCCATCGTCCGCTGCAGAACATGATGTAGAAATAACCAAGGAGCGCTAGGCCGGTGTTCAGGGCTGTATCG
>NZ_JPLE01000033.1 GCF_001010415.1 Xanthomonas pisi DSM 18956 | reverse complement strand
ACCGGCCGCGCCCGCCTGGCGGATGCGCAGTAGTTTTGTTAGCTGCTCTAAGTATTTTGGTATTCATTGCCTTGGCTGTGTTGCAGGGTGCTTGCGTTCGGTGGTACCAAAAGGCAGGGCTCTGCCGGGCAATGGCTGAGCTGCAAAACGAATGTGAGCTTGTGTTGGACGTTCCAGGGCTGCTTTTACTGCGTATGCAACAACGCCACAAACGCCTGCGCCGCACGCGACAAGGTGCGCCCGCCATGCGTCACGCATCCCAGCGCGCGCGATAACGCCACATCGGCCAGCGGCAGCGCCACGATTTGATGGTCGATCATGCGTTCCGGCAACACGCTCCAGGCCAGGCCCACCGAGACCAGCATCTTGATCGTTTCCAGATAATTGGTGGTCATGCGCAGGCTCGGCGTCAGCCCACGCTCGGCAAACAGGTTGGCGACGATGCGATGGGTGAACGTGCCCGGATCCGGCAATACCGCGGGGTGCGCAACGACGTCGTCCAGCGACACCGCGCGCAGCGCTGCCAACGGGTGGTCGGGCGCGACCACGAAATGCAGGCGGTCGTGCCAGATCGGCTGCGCGCGCAGCGGGGCGCGCGTGTCCGGTGCCAGCGTGGTCACCGCCAATTCCACCTCGCCGCGCAGCACGGCCGCATAGGCCAGCTCCGAATCGAGGAACTGGATATCCAGCGCCGCCTGCGGATGTTCTGCAGCGAAGCGTCGCAGCAACACGGGAAGGCGGTGCAGACCCACATGGTGACTGGTGGCCAGGCTCAGGCGCCCGCCGACCGCCGCGCCCAGGTGCTCCAGTACGCGGCGGGTGTCCTGCAGCTCGGCCAGGATGCGTTGGGCGCGCGGCAGCAAGGCCTGGCCGGCCTCGGTCAGCACCACCTGGCGGCCCAGGCGATCGAACAGCCGTGCGGATAATTGCCCTTCCAGCAAGGCGATGCGCTTGCTCACCGCCGGCTGGGTCAGATGCAGCGCCTCACCGGCCGCCGAAAAGCTGCCGCTGTCAGCGATCGCCACAAAGGCGCTGAGGCTCGCTAGATCCATGCCATTCCTAAAATTCATTTGTTGAATAAACAATATGAATTTGCGTTATCCAATTCAAGCTCCTAGCATCGATCTCAGCCAGGTGGGCGCACCCACCGTCCGCCACTCGGGTTGCTGCGATGACTGCCAAGACGCTGTACGACAAATTGTGGGACCTGCACGAAGTCACACGCCGCGACGATGGTTCGTCGCTGATTTATATCGACCGCCACATCCTGCACGAAGTGACCTCGCCGCAAGCCTTCGAAGGCCTGCGCCTGGCCGGGCGCAAGCCATGGCGCATCGATGCCAACATCGCCACGCCCGACCACAACGTGCCGACCACGCGCGCCGAGCGGCAGGGCGGCCTGGAGTCGATCGCCGACGAGGTGTCGCGCCTGCAGGTGCAGACCCTGGACGAGAACTGCGATGACTTCGGCATCCTCGAGTTCAAGATGAACGACGCGCGCCAGGGCATCGTGCACGTCGTCGGCCCGGAGCAGGGCGCCACCTTGCCGGGCATGACCGTGGTCTGCGGCGATTCGCACACCTCCACGCATGGCGCGTTCGGCGCGCTGGCGCACGGCATCGGTACCTCCGAAGTCGAGCATGTGCTCGCGACGCAGTGCCTGATCGCCAAGAAGATGAAGAACATGCAGGTGCGTGTCGAAGGCACGTTGCCGTTTGGCGTGACTGCCAAGGACATCGTGCTGGCGGTGATCGGCAAGATCGGCACCGCTGGCGGCAACGGGCATGCGCTGGAATTTGCCGGCAGCGCGATTGCCGCGCTGTCGATGGAAGGCCGCATGACCATCTGCAACATGTCCATCGAAGCCGGTGCGCGCGTGGGCATGGTGGCAGTGGACGACAAGACCATCTCGTACGTCCAAGGCCGCCCGTTCGCGCCCAAGGGTGCGGATTGGGACGCTGCCGTGGCGTTGTGGAAGACGTTGGTCTCCGACCCGGGCGCGCACTTCGATACCGTGGTGGAACTGCGTGCCGAGGACATCAAGCCGCAGGTCAGCTGGGGCACCTCGCCGGAAATGGTGCTGGCGGTGGATCAGCAGGTGCCAGACCCGGAAACCGAACAGGATCCGACCCGGCGCGATTCGATCGAACGCGCGCTGAAGTACATGGGCTTGCGCGCAAACCAGCCGATCACCGAGATCCGCCTGGACCGCGTGTTCATCGGCTCGTGCACCAATTCGCGCATCGAAGACCTGCGCGCCGCCGCCGCCGTGGCCAAGGGCCGCAAGGTGGCCTCCACGATCAAGCAGGCGCTGGTGGTGCCGGGCTCGGGTCTGGTCAAGGCGCAGGCCGAGTCCGAAGGCCTGGACAAGATCTTTCTGGAAGCCGGCTTCGAATGGCGCGAGCCCGGTTGCTCGATGTGCCTGGCGATGAACCCGGACAAGCTCGGCAGCGGCGAGCATTGCGCCTCCACCTCCAACCGCAACTTCGAAGGCCGCCAGGGCGCCGGCGGACGCACCCATCTGGTCAGCCCGGCGATGGCGGCAGCGGCGGCGGTCAGCGGTCACTTTGTCGATGTGCGTGAACTCGGGGATTCGGGAGTGGGGATTCGGGATTCGTAAGAACCGGTCCGCGCATTCCAGCTTTTTCGAATCCCCAATGTCCAATCCCTAATCACGGCCTTCCCATGACCCCTTTTACCCAACACACCGGACTGGTCGCGCCGCTGGATCGCGCCAATGTCGATACCGACCAGATCATTCCCAAGCAGTTCCTCAAGTCGATCAAGCGCACCGGTTTCGGGCCGAACCTGTTCGACGAGTGGCGCTATCTGGATATCGGCGAGCCCGGTCGTGACAACAGTCGGCGGCCGCTCAATCCGGAGTTCGTGCTTAATTTCCCGCGTTACCAAGGTGCCAGCGTATTGCTGGCACGCGAAAACTTCGGCTGCGGCTCCTCGCGCGAGCATGCGCCGTGGGCGCTGGACGAATACGGCTTCCGCACGGTGATTGCGCCGAGCTTTGCCGACATCTTCTTCAACAACAGCTTCAAGAACGGCCTGCTGCCGATCGTGCTGGCCGAAGCGGAAGTGGATGCGCTGTTCGAACAGTGCCTGGCCAACGAGGGCTATCAACTCACCGTGGATCTGGCCGCACAGCGCGTGCGCCGCCCCGATGGCGCGGAATACGGCTTCGACATCGACGCATTCCGCAAGCACTGCCTGCTCAACGGCCTGGACGACATCGGCCTGACCTTGCAGGAGGCCGATGCGATCGGCCGCTTCGAGCTAGACCATCGCGCGCGCCAGCCGTGGCTGTTCGGCGCGCTGCAGTGAACGCAGCGACCACCGCCGATGCGGGCGCGTTGAGCCGGCATGTCGCTGCGCAGTTCGGGCCGCAGGCGCATGCTTATCTACACAGCGAGGTGCATGCGCAAGGCGGCGAGTTCGCCGAGCTCCGTACCGGCCTGCAGGGGCATCGCAATGGGCGATTGCTCGATCTTGGCTGCGGTGCCGGGCATGTGAGTTTTCAGCTGGCGCCGCTGATGGCTGAGGTGGTGGCCTACGATCTGTCTGCCGACATGCTCGAGGTCGTGGCGGCCACCGCTGCAGACCGTGGGCTGACACAGGTGCGCACCGTGCAAGGTGTCGCCGAGCGTTTGCCGTTTGAGACCGCCAGCATGGATGCAGTGGTCAGCCGCTACTCGGCGCACCATTGGAGCGACCTGGGACAGGCATTGCGCGAAGTGCGACGCGTGCTGCGCCCAGGCGGAATTGCGGCTTTTGTCGATGTGGTGGCGCCTGGCCTGCCGCTGCTGGATACGCACCTGCAGGCGATCGAGTTGCTGCGCGATACCAGCCATGTGCGCGACTACAGCGTGGCGCAGTGGTTGCAGACAGTGGGCGATGCCGGCCTGCGGGTGCAGCGGCATCATTGCCAACGGCTGCAACTGGACTATCCGAGCTGGGTGGACCGCATGCGCACGCCGGAGGTGTTACGCGCGGCCATTCGCGCATTGCAGGACGTGGCGGTAGACGAGGTACGCGACTATTTCCAGATTGCGGCCGATGGTTCCTTCAGCACCGATGTGCTGGTGGTGTGGGCCGCACGTTGATTTTCAGGGCGCTACGGCGCCAACTCACGAGGATTGCATGAGCAAGCAGATTCTGATTCTTCCCGGCGACGGCATCGGCCCGGAAATCATGGCCGAAGCGGTGAAGGTGCTGACGCGCATCGACGCGCAGCACGGACTGGGCTTCACCCTGGTGTACGACGAGCTCGGTGGTGCAGCCTACGACAAGTACGGCAGTCCGCTGGCCGATGAAACGCTGGAGCGCGCGCACGCTGCCGATGCGGTGTTGCTCGGCGCAGTCGGTGGACCGCAGTGGGACACGATCGACCCGTCACTGCGTCCGGAACGTGGGTTGCTCAAGATACGCTCGCAGCTCGGCTTGTTCGCCAACCTGCGTCCGGCACTGTTGTATCCGCAGTTGGCCGATGCCTCCACGCTCAAGCCGGAGGTGGTGGCCGGGCTGGATCTGCTGATCCTGCGTGAGCTCACCGGCGGCATCTACTTCGGCCAGCCGCGCGGCAATCGCACGCTGGACAATGGCGAGCGCCAGGCCTACGACACCTTGCCCTATAGCGAAAGCGAGATCCGCCGTATCGCCAAGGCCGGCTTCGAGATGGCGCGTCTGCGCGGCAAGAGGCTGTGCTCGGTCGACAAGGCCAATGTGTTGGCATCGAGCCAGTTGTGGCGTGCGGTGGTGGAAGAGGTCGCCAAGGAGTATCCGGATATTGCGTTGTCGCATATGTACGTGGACAACGCGGCGATGCAGTTGGTACGCGCGCCCAAACAGTTCGATGTGATCGTGACCGACAACATGTTCGGCGACATCCTGTCCGACCAGGCCTCCATGCTCACCGGCTCCATCGGCATGCTGCCCTCGGCCTCGCTGGACGCCAACAGCAAGGGCATGTACGAGCCCTGCCACGGATCGGCGCCGGACATCGCCGGCAAGGGCATCGCCAATCCGCTGGCCACGATCCTGTCGGTGGCAATGATGCTGCGCTACACCTTCGCGCAGGCTGCCGCTGCAGATGCCATCGAGAAGGCCGTCGGCAAGGTACTCGACCAGGGCCTGCGCACCGCAGACATCTGGTCCGAAGGCACCACCAAGGTGGGCACGGTGGCAATGGGCGATGCGGTGGTGGCCGCGCTGTAAGCGCGATCGTTCGGCCGGTTTTTCTAGAGGGAACAGCGGTCATCGCTTTATCGAGCGATGGCCGCTTTCGTTTGCGAGGCTCGGCGGTGGCGCGGTGGCGCTGGTTGCTGCCGCTGATCGAAGAATGCTGCGTTCAAGTGGGAAGTCGTGCCTGCGGATTCCTTCTGCCACCGACCGTAACCGATGGTGCGTGTGCGCATGCCGGTACGCGTGCAAGCGCCCCAGTGGTCGAGGCATTTGCGCAAAACCGCAGGCCTTGTGCGTGGGGATGGTCGATGCGTGGCGCCGCATCCGGGAGCGGGACACGCCGTGAATCCGTCCCTGGAGGCTCGGTGGCGGCATCCATGCCGCCACACGGTCCCGCCCCCGGATGCGACACCACGCTTCCAGCATTGCTACTGCTGATTGGCAAGCACTGCGTCAAGCAGGTGTTGATGCCTGCGGACTCCGTGGCCGATGTAATCGGCAAGCCATCCATCTGTTTTTCATGCCACCAACGATGGTGGCGCTCCGAAGGAGCTTCATCCCCGCGGGCCGTTCCCACTTTGCCGCTACCGGCAGCAATCGGTGGCGCCTGCGCGTGCGCCGGCGTAGGACCTTGAGCAAGGTCGGTGGCGCGGCACCGCATCCAGTGTCGGTAGGTGCACAGGCACCTGCAGAAAATCGACGTACCTTCAAAAAAAAGCTGGAATGCCAAAAGCCAAAACGGCCAGCAGATCACTCTGCCGGCAGTCAGGTTTGCATCGTCTGGCGAGTGACCGGTGTTGTTACGCCACCGCAGCCGTCTTGCCAGCGACCACGCCGCGCTCGCGTTGGCGCAGCAGCCGGTTGGCCACATCCAGCCATGCCAGCGCGCTGGCTTCGATGATGTCCTTGCTGGTGCCGGTGCCTTCGTATTCCACGCCGTCGTGGCGCACGCTCAGGCTGGCTTCGCCGCGCGCATCTGCGCCGATGCCCACGCTATGTACCTGGTAACTGTCCAGCTCCAGCTTCACTCCAGTGGCCGAAGCCAGCGCACCGAACAAGGCATCGACCGGGCCGTTGCCCTGCGCAGTCTCGGCGACGCGATTGCCATCGGGGTCGGACAGTTCGACCAGCGCGTTCGCGCGGCTGCCGACATCGCTGATGGTCATCGATGCCAGACGGTAGCCTTCCTGCACGGTCGCGTCCTGCATCAGTGCCTGCAGGTCGGCATCGGTGACAACACGCTGCTTCTCGCACAGTGCCTTGAATTGTTCGAAGACCAGCTTGACCTCTTCTTCTTCCAGCAGATACCCCAGCGCACGCAGGCGCTGCTCGACCGCTGCACGGCCGCTGTGGCGGCCCAGCACCATTTGCGACGATTCCCAGCCCACGTCTTCCGGACGCATGATTTCGTAGGTGCCGCGATGGCGCAGCATGCCGTGCTGGTGGATGCCCGATTCGTGCGCAAACGCGTTGCCGCCGACCACGGCCTTGTTGCGCTGTACCGGCATGCCGACCAGGCGCTGCAACAACTGCGAGGTGGAGACGATGCGCGGGGTATTGATCGACGAATCGATGTTGTAGAACGCACCGCGCACCTTCAGGGCCATGGTGATTTCTTCCAGCGCGCAGTTGCCTGCGCGCTCGCCAATGCCGTTGATGGTGCACTCCACCTGGCGCGCGCCGCCTTCGATGGCCGCCAGCGAGTTGGCCACCGCCAGGCCCAGATCGTTATGGCAATGCGCGCTGAAGATCACCTTGTCGGCGCCTTCCACGCTGGCGATCAGCCGCGCGAACATGCCGCGGATCTCTTCCGGCGTGGTGAAGCCCACCGTGTCGGGCAGGTTGATCGTGGTGGCACCGGCCGCAATCGCCACGCGGGTGACTTCGGCCAGGAAATCCTCTTCGGTGCGGGTCGCGTCTTCGGCAGAAAACTCCACGTCATCGATGTAACCGCGCGCCAGCGTCACGTGCTTGTGCACCGACTCCAGCACCTGTTCGCGGCTCATGCGCAGCTTGTGCTCGCGGTGCAGCGGGCTGGTGGACAGGAACACATGCAGGCGCGGGTTGGCCGCAGCTTCCAGCGCCTTTGCCGAGGTTTCGATATCGGCCTGCAGGCAGCGCGACAGCACCGCCAGGGTGGGACGACGCAGCTCGCGGCCGATCATCGCCACGGCTTCGCGGTCCGAATGCGAACTGGCCGGAAAGCCGGTTTCGATGATGTCCACGCCGAGTTCGTCCAGCGCGCGCGCCATCACCAGCTTCTGCTGGGGCGTCATGCTGCAGCCGGGGGATTGCTCGCCGTCGCGCAGGGTGGTGTCGAAAATTCGGATACGCGGGGTCTGGTTGGATACGGTCGTGTTCACCAGGAAGACTCCTCTACGGCGATGGCGGTGACAGGCGTTGAAGCGACTGCGGATGGGCGGGAAAGAACGTGTATATCGGGTGGTGGCTTGGCGCTGCGTTCGTTGCGAAGTCGCTCGGTATTGCGACGGCGCGGCTTGCGTGGCGGACGCGGCCGCACCTCGGACAAGAGCGTGGCCAGAACGGTTGCGTCGATATTACCGCCAGAGACCACCGCACATTTGCGTTTGCCTGCAACACGGCGACCGGCGGCCAGTGCCAGCGCGCCGGCGCCCTCGGCGATGACGTGTTCCTCCAGCGCCAGCCGCACCAATGTTTCGCGTAATTCGGCTTCGCGCACGATCACCACATCGTCGAGCAGGCTCGCGCACAGGCGGCGGGTCAGAAAGCCGGGAATCTTGACCTTCACGCCGTCGGCCAGGGTAGGGACGGGAGCGATTTCGCGCAGATCGCCGCGTACGGCGCGGGCCATCGAATCGACACCCTCCACCTGGGCGCCGACGATGCGCACACCTTGCGATTTCAGCGCCAGCGCGACCCCGGAGGCCAGGCCGCCGCCGCCGATCGGCACGATCACCACGTCCGGCGCATGCGCAGCCAGTTCGATGCCCACGGTGCCTTGCCCGGCGATCACATCCGGGTCGTCGAAGGCGGACAGAAATCGGTAGCCGTTCTGGTCGGCCAGTTCACGCGCGAACGCAAACGCCTCGTCGTAGCTGTTGCCATGCTGGCGCACGGTGGCGCCCCAGTGCGCAACACCGGCGATCTTGGTCTGCGGCGCGCCGTATGGCATCACCGTAATGGCCTGCACGCCCAGCCTGTATGCCGACCACGCCACGCCTTGCGCATGGTTGCCCGCCGAGGCGCAGATCACCGGTCGCTCGTCGCCGCGCTCCAGTCCAGCGAGCAAGGCATTCAGTGCGCCGCGTACCTTGTAGGAGCCGGTGCGCTGCAGGTTTTCCAGCTTCAACCACACGCCGAAACGCTCGGCATAGTGCAGCGGCGTGGGCGACAGGTATTTGCGCAGACGCGCCTGCGCGGCCAGCACGTCGGCCACGCTGACGGCCACGTCGCCTACGTCTGGTTCCTGCGAAGCGGGGCGGCCGGAATCAGGCATTGCGGCACGCGCGCGGCCGATCCGGAAGAAGACACCTCCGGACGGCGGTCTGATGGTCGCGCGAGGTCTGCGTGGCCCAGGTCTGCGTGGTCATGCGGCGGCCTCGATCGATTCCAGCGCCGTGATCACCACCGACTCGCAGTCGTACACCTTTTCGAGCTGCAGGCGCAGTGTTTCCGGTGGCCGGCTGCTGTCCACGTCCAGCTGCAGGTGCCAGCGCCCGGCATCGTCCGGCGCGGCCGCGCCGTGAATGGCACATGGGCGAAACCCGCGGCGCTCGGTCATGCCGATCACCCGCACCAGTGCGCCTTCGGCCGGCTTCAGCACCAGGTCAAGCCGGTAACGCATGTGTCGTCTCCTTGGCCGCGTGTGCGGGATTGCTGTCCAGCATGGTGCTGTTGGCGTTGTTGGGCGGCACCAGCGGCCACACGTTGGCGCGTGCGTCGATGGCGACGTGCAGCAGGCCGGGGCCGGGTTGGGCCAGCAAGTCCGTCAGTGCCGCATCCACATCGCCGCGCGCGATGATGCGCTTGGCCGGGATGCCGAACACCTGCGCCAGCGCGGCAAAATCCGGGTTGTCGGACAGATCGATCTCGCTGTAGCGCTCGGCAAAGAACAGTTCCTGCCACTGCCGCACCATGCCCAGCGAGCTGTTATCCAGCAGCACGATCTTCACCGGCAGCTTGCAGCGCGCGATGGTCACCAGCTCCTGCACGTTCATCATGAAACTGCCGTCGCCGGAGACCAGCACCACGGTGCGGTCCGGGCAGGCGAACTGCGCGCCCATCGCTGCCGGCAGGCCGAAGCCCATGGTGCCGAGTGCGCCGCTGGTGAGGTGATTGCGTGGATCGTTGAAGCGGCAGTGCTGGGCCACCCACATCTGATGCTGGCCCACATCGCAGGCGATGATGGTGTCGGCCGGAGCCACTTCGCTCAGGCGCTTCAGCAGCGCCGGTGCGTAGATATCGGTACCGGGCGCGTCGTAGCGCGCAGCGAATTTTTCGCGGTTGGCAAAGCAGCGCGTACGCCATGCCTGGCAGTTGCCGCGTGCTGCGCTCAAGGCCTTGAGGCTTGTCGCCACATCGCCGGGAACGGCGATATCGGCGGTACGCAGTTTGGAAATTTCATACGCATCGGCATCCAGATGGATGACGCGTGCGAACGGTGCAAATTCGCTCAATTTGCCGGTGGCGCGATCGTCGAAACGGGCGCCGACCACCACCAGCAGATCGCACTCCTGGATGGCCATGTTGGCGGCGCGCGTGCCATGCATGCCCAGCATGCCCAGGTAATCCGGATGCGCGTGCGGCAATGCACCCAGGCCGCGCAAGGTCAGCGCGGTCGGGATGCCGGTGGCTTCGACAAAACGCCGGAACGCGTCCACCGCACCGGCCAGTGCAATCCCGCCGCCGCCATACACCACCGGGCGCTCGGCGCTGGCGATGGCGGCCAACGCTTCGGCCAGCTTGGCGTCCGCCGGTGCCGGTGGCGGCAGCACCGCCGCCGGCACATGCGCTGGCAGATGCGAGGCGTCGGCGATCTGCACGTCCTTGGGCAAGTCGATCAACACCGGGCCCGGGCGGCCTTCGCGCGCGATGCGAAACGCCTCGCGCACGATCTCCGGGAACTGGTCCACGCTGCGCACCAGAAAGCTGTGCTTGACGATCGGCATGGTCATGCCGAACACGTCCAGTTCCTGGAAGGCATCGGTGCCCAGCAGCGGCGTGGCGACCTGACCGGTCAGGCACACCATCGGCACCGAATCGAGCATTGCGTCGGCAATGCCGGTGACCAGATTGGACGCGCCCGGGCCGGACGTCGCCACGCACACGCCCACCTTGCCGCTGGCACGGGCATAGCCGTTGGCGGCAAGGGCAGCGCCCTGTTCGTGACGGACCAGGATGTGCTTGAGCCTGGAATCCACCAGGGCGTCGTAGAACGGCATGATGGTGCCGCCCGGATAACCGAACAGCGTTTCCACGCCCTCGGCTTCCAGGGCCTGCGTCAGCCAGCGCGCGCCGTTGCGGGGCGTGCTGTGTGCGGAGGTGTTCATGCGTTGCGGACCTTCGGTGTTAGCGGTGGGGGTGCGGCGGCATTACGCCGCTTGTTGATTCGCTGGTGCTGCAGCGGCTTGCTGTTCGCCGTTGAGCCACACCATCTTGGCGCGCAGTTTCTTGCCCACTTCTTCGATCGGGTGCTCCAGGTCGGCCTGCTTGAACTTGGTGTAGTTCGGCAGGCCGGCTTCGTATTCGGCCACCCAGTTCTTGGTGAAGGTGCCGTTCTGGATGTCGGTCAGCACGTCCTTCATGCGCGCCTTGGTGCTGGCGTCGATCACGCGCGGGCCGCTGACATAGTCGCCGTATTGCGCGGTTTCGGACACGAATTCCAGCATGCGGGTGATGCCGCCTTCGTAAAACAGGTCCACGATCAACTTCAGTTCGTGCAGCACTTCGTAGTACGCGATCTCCGGCTGATAGCCGGCTTCCACCAGCACTTCGAAACCGGCCTGCACCAGCGAGGATGCACCGCCGCACAGCACCGCCTGCTCGCCGAACAGATCGGTTTCGGTTTCTTCCTTGAAGGTGGTCTTGATGATGTTGGCGCGTGCGCCACCCAGGCCGCCGGCGTAGGTCAGCGCGAACTGTTCGGCCTTGCCGCTGGTGTCCTGGTACACCGCGTAGATACACGGCACGCCGCGGCCGATTTCATATTCACGACGCACCAGTGCGCCCGGGCCCTTTGGCGCCACCAGCACCACGTCCAGATCGGCGCGCGGGGTGATCATGTCGAAATGCACGTTCAGGCCATGCGCGAACAGCAGGCAGGCGCCTTGCTTCATGTTCGGGGCGATGACCTCTTCGTAGAGCTTCTTCTGCACCATGTCCGGGGTCAGGATCGCCACCAGATCGGCGCTCTTCACCGCCTCGGCCGGCGCCACGACGGTGAAACCGTCTGCCTGTGCCTTGGATTCGGTCGGGCCACCGGGACGCAGGCCGACGGTGACGTCGAAGCCGGAATCGCGCAGGTTCAGCGCATGCGCGCGGCCCTGGCTGCCGTAGCCGATGATCGCGATTTTCGGTTGGGTGTCGTTGCTCATGAAGTAGTCCTTGCGGGGTTGGCAGTGGGAAAGGGATCAGCTGGCAGCGCAGAGGCTGGTTGGCCGAGCAAAGCGGGGATGAGCGAGAACACCGTGCACGCGGATGCTTGCGGCAGCGCAATTGCTGGCGCTGATGGAAGAGGCTGCGGCGATGTCGGTGGTGTCGTTCATGTCATTCGAAACTTTTGGGGGTCCCTGAAACGCGAAACCCCGCGCCGTTGCCGGTGCGGGGTCTGATCGAAGCCTTGTGTGTCTGTTACCTACACGAAGCCGCGTCCCGCACCGGTTGGCGAGGTAATAAGTACGAGCACGAGAAGCGACGCTGCCGTCGCGCCGAGGGGCGCGGTCAGGAAGGCATTCGTGGTGGCGGTGCGTTGCGGCATGTATTGAGATAACCATCGCTGCCGGTAGGGTGTCAACCCTTGCGGGTGAAACATCTGGATCGGTGCCGTTTACCGAGCGCGAAGCCTCATGACAGCAGCATGGTTTCCCATGAAACCGGATCGACGACCTGCTGACATCGCCGATGTGCATCACCAACTGCGCGGTTTTATCGCTGCAGTGCGGCTGGGATCAAGCGCTGCGACGAAGGCCGCTGGTATCGTTGGCGCTTCATTCGTTGTGTCGTGGGGAGCTCTGGATCATGCGTCGCGTACCCGTCTTACTTGTGTCTGCTCTGACGCTGCTTGCGCCGTCTCTCGGTGCCGCCGACCGGATTACCGGGCAGGGCTTCGCGACCCGCTCCGAAGTGATCGCCCCGCATGCGATGGCGGCGACCTCGCAGCCGTTGGCCACCCAGATCGCGCTGGATGTGATGAAGGACGGCGGCTCGGCAGTGGATGCGGCGATTGCCGCCAATGCCGCGCTGGGCCTGATGGAGCCGACCGGCAATGGGGTGGGCGGGGATCTGTTCGCCATCGTCTGGGATCCCAAGACCAACAAGCTCTATGGCTACAACGGCTCAGGCCGTTCGCCCAAATCGCTGACCCTGGCCGAATTCCAGCGTCGCGGGCTGAAGGACATTCCGCCGACCGGCCCGCTGCCGGTGTCGGTGCCCGGGGCAGTGGACGGCTGGTTTGCGTTGCATGCGCGCTTCGGTCGCAAGCCGATGGCGCAGAACCTGGCCCCGGCGATCCGCTACGCGCGCGAAGGCCATCCGGTGGCCGAAACCATTGCCTATTACTGGGACCGCTCGGTGCCGCGGCTGTCGCAGTACCCCGGTTTCAAGGAGCAGTTCACCATCGACGGTCATGCCCCGCGCAAGGGCGAGCTGTGGAAGAACCCGAACCTGGCCAATACCTTGCAGCAGATCGCCGACGGTGGCCGCGACGCGTTCTACAAGGGGGACATCGCCCGCACCATCGGCGCCTACTTCAAGGCCAACGGCGGCTACCTGAGCTATGAGGACATGGCCAGCCATCAGGGCGAATGGGTGGAGCCGGTCAGCACGAATTACCGCGGTTATGACGTGTGGGAGTTGCCGCCCAACAGCCAGGGCATCGCGGCGTTGCAGATGCTCAACATCCTGGAAGGCTACGACTTCTCCAAGATCGCGTTCGGCTCGGCCGAGCACGTGCATTTGTTCACCGAAGCCAAGAAGCTGGCGTTCGCCGATCGTGCGCGTTTCTACGCCGACCCGGCATTCCAGCCCGCGCCGCTGGCCAGGCTGGTGTCCAAGGAGTATGCCGCCCAGCGGCGGTCGCTGATCTCGATGGACGAGGCCTTGAAGGAAGTGCAGCCCGGCACGCCCAAGCAGCTGGAGGAGGGCGACACCATCTACATGACCGTGGCCGATGCCGACGGCATGATGGTGTCGTTGATCCAGTCCAACTACCGCGGCATGGGCAGCGGCATGGCACCGCCCGGGCTGGGCTTCATCCTGCAGGACCGCGGCGAGATGTTCGTGCTGAAGAAGGACCACCCCAACGGCTACGCGCCGGGCAAGCGTCCGTTCCAGACCATCATTCCGGCGTTCGTCACCAAGGATGGCAAGCCGTGGCTGAGCTTCGGGGTGATGGGCGGGGCGATGCAACCGCAGGGGCATGTGCAGATCGTGATGAACCTGGTGGATTTCCATATGAATCTGCAGGAAGCCGGCGACGCCCCGCGCATCCAGCACGAGGGCTCCACCGAGCCGACCGGCCAGGCCACCGCGATGAGTGATGGCGGCGAGCTCAATCTGGAGACCGGATTCTCCTACGACACCATTCGCGCACTGATGCGCAAAGGCCACCGGGTGATCTTTGCCGACGGCCCGTATGGCGGCTATCAGGCGATCGCCCGCGACCCGGGCAATGGCGTGTATTACGGCGCGTCGGAAAGCCGCAAGGACGGGCAGGCCGCCGGCTACTGAGCCAACCGCCACGGATGAGTGCGCCTCAACTCTGCCTGCCGCGCGCCGCTAACCACACCGATGGACTAGGAATCCCCATGAGCTCGATGCACTCGCCTGACCTGCCGTCGCACACGCGTGCGGCCCTGCTCCCCGACGCGCCGGTCGCCTTGCTGCGGCTGTCGGCCGAAGCGTGTGTGGTGGCCTGCAATCGCGCCGGCCTGGACGTGCTGGGCAAGACCGCCAACGAACTGGAAGGTTTGCCGGCATCGGTGCTGTGGGGATTGAGCGCCACCGACCTGGTCGGGGACGAAGGGGTGTGGGCGGCACCGGGCGACGACCCGGCCCGGCGCGTGCGTTATATCCGCGACCGCGAGCATGGCGGCTGGATGCTGTCGTTGCCGCACGTCGAAACCGCAATCTTGTTGCGCGAAGCCACGCGGCTGGCCGACGGTAGCCGCCCGGTGCCGATCTCGCCGCTGCTGCAGCCGCTGGTGGCACGCCTGCAGGCCGAGCACGAAGACCGCACGGTGCTGGAGCGCACTGCGCAGGCGCTGGCCGGCTGCGAGCTGGAGCTGCTGCTCCCGCCGGGCCTGGCAGACACCGACATGGGCCGCCGGCTGCAGGCCGGCTTCGGCAATCTGGCCGAAGCGATCCGCCAGGCGGTCGCGCTGTCGGTGCAGATCGCCGCTGAAGTGCCGCCGTTGGTGGCCGAAAACGACGAGATGGTGCGCCAATCGCAGGCGCAGACCGAGGCGCTGGACGGTGCCCGCGTGGCCGTGGAGCGTCTGTCGTCGAGTCTGCAGGACGTCAATGCCGAACTGGCCCAGGTGATCGCGCTGGCGGCCAGCGCCGATGACAGCGCGCGCCAGGGCGTGGCCGCGGCACACGCGCTGGGCCAGGCCATGCACGAGGTGGAGCGTCGCGCCGCACGTGCCGGCGAGGTCATCGAGGTCATCGACTCGGTGGCGTTTCAGACCAATATCCTGTCGATCAACGCCAGCATCGAAGCGGCGCACGCCGGCGATGCCGGGCGCGGCTTTGCGGTGGTCGCCACCGAGATCCGCCGTCTGGCCGAACGTGCCGCTTCAGCGGCGCGCGATGTGCGCGCGATCCTGGCCGAAACCAGCGCTGCGGTGGGCGAGGGCGCGGCCTCCGCGCGTGGCACCGAGGCGGTGCTCGATGGCATCACCCGCGTGCTTGGGCAGGCCAGTAGCGCGATGACCACGGTAGCCGGGCGCATCCAGGCGCAGGATGGCGAAATCCGCGGGATCGAGCGTGCGGTGGATGGCGTGGTGGCGCTGGGGCGCAGCAATCTGCAGCACGCCGCGCACGTGGCCGAACGCAGCGAAGCGCTGGAGCGCGGCACCGAAACCCTGCGCGACTGCGTGAGCCTGTTCCGCCTGCCGTCCGATCCATTGCAGGTGCCCAGGCATGCGCGCGTCAAGGAACTTGCCGTCGCCACGGCGGGCAAGATCGGCACCGCACTGGCGCAGGCCATCGCGCGCGGGCAGATCGACGAAGCGGCGTTGTTCGCGCGCACCTATACCCCGATCGCCGGCGTGGAGCCGCCCAAGTTCAGCACCGACTTCGACGCGGTCTGCGATCAGCTGCTGCCACCGCTGCAGGAGCCCCTGCTGGGGGCGCATCCGTGGATCGTATTCGCGATCTGCGCCAATCCCGACGGCTACGTGCCGACCCACAATCTCCGTTTCACCCAGGCGCTGACCGGCGATGCCAAGCGCGATCTGGTCGGCAACCGCACCAAGCGCAAGTTCACCGACCGCGTCGGCCGCAGCGTGGGCGCGCATACCGACCCGTACCGGCTGCAGGTCTACCGCCGCGATACCGGTCAGATCATGTTCGACCTGTCTGCACCGATCTTCGTCGGCCGCAAGCATTGGGGCGGCCTGCGGGTGGGATATACGCTGGAGTGACGCCGGCCGGCGTGAGAGCCGCTGATAAAACTGCCGTGCTCCCGCCAGGTGGTCGCGGCCGGTGCCCGGTACTGCATGTGCCACGCGTACGCTCCGGCCGCTCCGCGGCGTCCACATCCACCTGACGACTGCGCGCTACGTTGTGTTCGCCGCTCTTACTGCGGCGCGGCCGGCGTCGGGTTGCCCGCCGATGCGGTGGTCGGGTTGCCCAGCTGCCTGGCCAGGAAGTGTTCTAGGGTGCGATAGAAGGCGATCTGGTTGGCGTCCTTGTAAAACCCGTGGCCTTCCTTGGGCACGGCCATCCATTCGGGCGCGTTGCCGCTACGGGTCAGCGCAGCCCGCAGGCTCTTGGCCTGGGCAAATGGCGCACGCTCGTCCTCTTCGCCGTGGACCAACAGCACCGGCGCCTTGATGCGTTGTGCCAGCGAAACCGGCGAGTGCGCGGCAAGCTCGGCTGCGTCGCGGCCGATCACGCGTTCCAGGTAACTGGTGCCGTACGCGCTCTGGTTGATATCGCCCTTGGTGTACATCATCTGCAGGTCGTAGATGCCGGCCACACCGACCGCGCAGCGGAACAGCTCCGGTGCCTTCACCTGCACCATCATCGCCGCGTACGCGCCAAAACTGGCGCCGTAGCTGCAGATGCGCGATCGATCGGCCAGGCCCTGGTCGATCGCCCAGCGCACGCCATCCACCAGGTCGTCCTGGATCCGTTCGCCCCATTGGCGATAGCCCGCGCGTTCGAAATCGTTGCCACGTCCCTGCCCGCCGCGGTAGTTGACCTGCAGCACCAGATAGCCGCGGCTGGCGAGAAATTGCGCATCGGTATCGAACGCCCAACCATCGCCGTCGGCATGCGGGCCGCCATGCGGCAGCAGGATCATCGGCAGTGGCGCACCCTGACCGGCCGTTGCCGGAACGGTCAGCACGCCGTCCAGCGTCAGCCCGTCGCGGGCCTGGAACCGCACCATGCGCCGCTCGCTCATCCGTGCCGCGGGCAGGGCGCTACGGGCCTTGATGACCAGCTTGAGCGTATTGGTCGGGCGATTGAAGATGTACCAGGCGCCGGCATCGCGGTCGCTATAGGCCTTCAGCAGCACGGCGTTGCCATCTTCGGTGAAGTTGATGAAATCCACGTACTGACCGGCCAAGGTCTCGCTGAGGCTGCGATGCAACTGCGCCTGTGCGTTGTCGGGCGCGACATAGTGCAGCGCAGGCTTGCCCGGTCCCAGTCGTGCCGCGAACGGCGCAAATGGCGCCGGTCCCCATTGCAGATCGTCCACGTCGTAGAACGGGTCGGAGGCCAGCATGCTGCGCTGCTGGCCGTCCGGGTCGCTGGACACCAGTGCCGCGGGACCGCCGGAGACGCTGTACCAGCCATAGACACGATTGGGCTGTTCGGCAAAGGCAATCGGACGCCAATTGGCCTGGACCTGCGTCAGCGGCGTCCAGCCATTGCCGCTGCGGCGGAACAGCAGGGAATTGTCGTCGTCGTCGGTGCCATACGCGTACTGCGCCACATCGGCGTTGTCGAGCACGAACCTCAGGCGCGGCACGTCGATGTCGGCCATCAGCCGGTGGGCGGTGGTGTTCGCGTCCACGTCGTACAGCATCGAATGGCGCGAATCCAGCGACAGCCGCCGCATGTAGAAGTGCCCGTTGCGCCGGCTCGGCAGCCCTTCGATATAGCCGAAGCCGCGCTCCAGGCCGGCATTGCGCGTGCTCTGCTGGTAGCCGTAGATGTAGCGCTGATTGCCGCCGTCCAGGTCGGTGGCGATGATCTCGCCCATCGGCACCGGCTCTTCCAGCGAGCCGAGCTTGCGGCCCTTGCCGATCACCAGGCGCCGATCGCTGACCCAGGCAATGCGGACCGGCAATTCGTAGCGCGGCAGGCGCAACATGGTCGTGGATTGCATGTCGGCGATGCGGTACACCACCAGCGCGTAGCTGCCATCCCCAAGATCGGCGCTGACCGCCAGATGCTTGCCGTCCGGCGACATCGCGGGCGAGGAAATCGGACCGGACTCGACGAAGGCTTCCGCCGGTAGCAGCTCAGCCGCTGCGCCAGGTCCGGCCGCTCCGATCAGCACTGCTGCCATCCACGCACACCGTTGCATCCATTGCATTCGCGTCGTCCATCCCCTGTTTCACGCGACGATAACGAAACGCAGCCGTCGGCTGCAAGGGGGCCGATAAAAAATGCCGCCGGAATGCGGCGGCAAGGAGAGAGAGCAGGTTTCTGGTTGTTGTGCGGCCACGCTAGCCAGCCGATGTGCCGCGGAAATGTCTGGGCATGTCAGCTGCACGGCTGCGTTCATCNNGATGAACGCAGCCGTGCAGCCACCCGCGCATGCGCCCACGCGCGGCGATGTGGTTTAATCGCCGCCGAAGTGGGGGTACCGCAGTGCGCTGCGGTTGAGATAGTCCCTTCGAACCTGATCCGGCTCATACCGGCGTAGGGAAGCTTCGTAAGATGCGATGGCCCGTGCCTGCACCGGTCGTCCTGTTGAGCGCCGCCGCTTCGTCCGCACTGCGACTTCTTCGCAGAGCCAGCGCCATTGGTGCTGGTCACCAGCACACAGGACGAACGCCATGAATGCCGCGCCTACCGTTTTGCAGCAACAAGCCCAGTCGTTATCCGAGGCTGTGACCCAGCCGATTCCCGGTTCCCGCAAGATCTTCGTGTGCGGCTCGCGCACCGACCTGCAGGTGCCGATGCGCGAGATCGTGTTGACGCGCACGCCGACGTTGTTCGGCGGCGAAGACAATGCACCGCTCAGCGTCTACGACACCTCCGGGCCCTACACCGACCCGCAGGCGGCGATCGATCTTGCTGCCGGCCTTGCGCCGTTGCGTGCCGACTGGATTGCCGAACGTGGCGATACGGTGGCGCTGGAGACCTTGAGTTCGCACTTCGGGCGCGGCCGCGAACACGATGCGCGGCTGGAGGCGGTGCGCTTCCCCGCACGGCGCCTGCCGCGGGTGGCGCGTGCCGGCGCCAATGTCACCCAGATGCATTACGCACGTCGCGGCATCGTCACGCCGGAAATGGAGTTCGTGGCGATCCGCGAGAACCAGCGTCTGGAGGCGGTGAGCGAGGCGATGCTGCGCAAGCAGCATCCCGGCGAATCGTTTGGTGCGTCGATCCAGCAACGCATCACGCCGGAATTCGTGCGCGACGAAATCGCCCGCGGACGGGCGATCCTGCCCAACAACATCAACCACCCGGAAAGCGAACCGATGATCATCGGTCGCAATTTCCTGACCAAGATCAACGCCAACATCGGCAATAGCGCGGTGTCGTCGGGCATTGCCGAAGAAGTGGAAAAACTGGTGTGGTCGATCCGCTGGGGCGGCGATACGGTGATGGACCTGTCCACCGGCAAGCACATCCACGAAACGCGCGAATGGATCATCCGCAACTCGCCGGTGCCGATCGGCACGGTGCCGATCTACCAGGCACTGGAAAAGGTCGACGGCCGGGCCGAAGAACTGACCTGGGAGATCTTTCGCGACACCTTGATCGAGCAGGCCGAGCAGGGCGTGGACTATTTCACCATCCACGCCGGTGTGCTGCTGCGCTATGTGCCGCTGACTGCAAAGCGCGTCACCGGTATCGTCTCGCGCGGCGGTTCGATCATGGCCAAGTGGTGCCTGGCGCACCACAAGGAAAATTTTCTCTACACGCACTTCGAAGACATCTGCCAGATCATGAAGGCCTACGATGTGGCGTTTTCGCTGGGCGATGGGTTGCGCCCGGGCTGCATTGCCGATGCCAACGATGCTGCGCAGTTTGGTGAACTGGAAACGCTGGGCGAGCTGACCAAGCTCGCCTGGAAGCACGACGTGCAGACCATGATCGAAGGGCCGGGGCATGTACCGATGCAGCTGATCAAGGAAAACATGGACAAGCAGCTGCGCGAATGCGGCGAGGCGCCGTTCTACACCCTGGGGCCGCTGACCACCGATATCGCGCCCGGCTACGACCACATCACCAGCGCGATCGGTGCGGCGATGATCGGCTGGTTCGGCACCGCGATGCTCTGCTATGTCACGCCCAAGGAGCATCTGGGCCTGCCCAACCGGCAGGACGTGCGCGACGGCATCATGGCCTACAAGATCGCCGCGCATGCGGCCGATCTTGCCAAGGGACATCCGGGTGCACAGGTGCGCGACAACGCATTGAGCAAGGCGCGCTTCGAGTTCCGTTGGGACGACCAGTTCCATCTCGGGCTGGATCCGGAAAAGGCCAGGGAGTTCCACGACGAAACCCTGCCCAAGGAGGCGCACAAGCTGGCGCACTTCTGCTCGATGTGCGGGCCGCATTTCTGCTCGATGAAGATCACCCAGGACGTGCGCGATTACGCGGCCGAGCACGGCATGGGCGAACAGCATGCCTTGTCGGCTGGCATGGAAGAAAAGGCGTCGCAGTTTCTGGCGCAGGGGGCGCAGGTTTATCGCGCCTCCTAGGCCGCAAGCCTGCTTAAGGTTGCCCGCAATGCACGGCCCGCTTATCGAAAATTCAGCTTCGTCTGTGCAGATCGCATCGCTGCGCGCAAGTGCCGCGATGCGATTGTGCTGCAAGCGGTTACAGCGAATAAGGGTTTGCAGCGTTTTAGCTGAATCGCAGATAAAAAAATCGCGCCAGAAGGCGCGAAGGAAACATCGTAATTATTTGAATTCGTCGGCGAGAGAGAGAGAGCCTGACGTCGCCGCCTGTTATAGGAAGCAACGGGGCATAGAGTAAAATTTGCACCAAATGGATGCATGACACAGTTGGTCGTGGTCCTTTGCTGAATTTGGCGTTTCGCACTCAGTGCGAAGCGTTCTTGTAGTCCTTGCATGCCGACGCGTGTTTTTGCCGATGAGTGTTCCTTCTGCTACTGCAATGCCAACTGGCCGGCTGCGTGTCGGGCAGTGTGTGGTCGACGTTGCCTCGCGCGAAGTGCACGCACCGGGCGCAAGGCGCGCGTTGCGCTTGCCTCCCAAATCGTTGGCAGTGCTGCTGACCCTGGTGCGACAGCCGGGGCAGGTGGTCACGCGCGAGCAGTTGCTCGCCGAGGTATGGCCGGACACCTTGCCCAGCAACGATGTGGTGACCCAGGCAGTGACGCAGCTGCGCAAGGCGTTTGCCAGCAGCGGCAGCCAGCGGTCCGAGTACATCGAGACGATTGCCAAGACCGGGTATCGCCTGATGGCGCCGGTGGCGTGGGAGGCGCGCACCGATGCCGCGGCGACGGTGATGCAGACGAGTTCCTCGCTGGAGCCGCCTGGCTTGCAACCGTCCGCGCAGGCGGCACCGATCGCGACAGATGAGCCCAGTGCTGCGGCTGAGACCAATGACCCCCTGCCACATCAGGCGGCAACGCCATCGCCTGCTGCGGCAGTGACGCCGCGCCGGCGTCGCTGGATGGCTCTGGCCTTTGCGGGCCTGGCGCTGGTGGTGGTGCTCGGCCTTGCGGCACGCACGTTGTGGCTGCGTGCGCCGGCAATCGATGTCGCAACGTCCACCGCGGTTCCGGGCAGCCCCAAGCGGCCGTACCAGGTCATCACGGCGGGGGGGCGGATTCGATCTCACGCCCAGCCTGTCGCCCGACGGCAGCATGGTGGCCTACGCCTCGCTGACCAGTGATCGGCCAGGGACGTCGATCCTGGTCAAGACGACCGACAACGCATATCCGCGCGTGCTGGAAACCCCGGCACCCGGCGTGTCCGACAGATTGCCCGCATGGTCGCCGGATGGACGCGAAATTGCGTTCTCCCGGCAGGCGCCGGATGGCAGCTGCAGGATCATGATCGCCGCTGCGGCAGGTCAGTCCGCAGCGCGTGAGGTGGTGCGCTGCGATGGCGCGGACATGCTCAGTTTCAGCTGGTCGCCCGACGGCCGCGCGTTGTTGTTCGGCAGCATGACCGGTGCGCAAGGTGCGCTGCGAATCCGGCGTCTGGACCTCGAAACCGGGCAATGGCAGGGATTGACGTACAGCGCGCAACCGACCGACTTCGACTACGCACCGCGCTATTCCCCGGACGGGCAATGGATCGTGTTTCTGCGCAATCCGCAGCTAGGAGATCTGTGGCGGATACCTGCCCAAGGCGGCAGTGCGGAGCGCTTGACGCACGACAACGCCGATATCCGAGGCTGGAGCTGGTTGCCGGACAGCAGCGGCCTGATCTTCGGCCGCCGCGTGGATAGCGAAGCGCGCCTGTATCGCCTCGATCTGGTCGACCGCAGCCTGCACGATCTGGGTGTGGACGACGCCCAGGCGCCGGACGTGGCGCGCGGGCATCTGGTGTTCGTGCAGCGCAAGCCGCAATTCGGCGTGTATCAGGTCATCCACGACCCAATGAACGGTGGTTACATCCGGCGTCGTCTGTTTCCTTCCAGTGGGCGCGACGACCAACCGATGATCGCGCCCGATGGGCGCCAGCTCATCTTCGCGTCCAATCGCTCCGGTGCGTACGGATTGTGGTGGGGCGATGTCGGCAAACCTGGCTCGATGCGATTGATCGAAGGGATCCGCCCGGACGCGCGACAGGCGGCCGACTGGTCGGCCGACTCGCGGCAGGTGCTGGTCAGCGGCAGCGATGCCGATGGGCACGCTGCACTGTTCGAAGTGACGCCGGGCACCGGCAAGGCGGTGCGTCTGCCGGTGCCGCAGGCGCGGCCATTGCAGGCGATCCATCTTCCCGATCCCAATCGCGTGCTGGTCGTTGCTGCAGCCGAAGATGGACATAGCTTTGCCACGCTATACGACCGCAGCGCCCGTCCTTGGCGTGCGCTGGCCGCGCTGCAGGATGTTTCGCAAGTGCGCCTGGACCGCGTCAGCGGGCAATTGTTGTTCACGCATCTGAGCGGGGCAGGGCTATGGCAGATTGCGCCGACCCTGGCCGCCGACTCCGTGCAACCGGTCGATGCGCAGCAACCATCGCGTTGGCGTTACCGCAGTTGGGCGCCGGGAGCCCAGGGTCAGGTGCATTACCTGTCGTCCAATGACAGTTGCGCGACACATGACAGCACGCTTGGCGGCGGCCGGGCGCAGTGCCTGGATGCGGCCAAGTTCACCACCATCAACGGTTTCAGCCTGGATCAGCGCAGCGGTGCGATGTATCTGGCGCTGGCTGAGGAGGATGGCAGCGCAATCGCCTACATGCCGCTGCCGGAGCATCCATCGGTGCAGGTCGGATTCATTTCCAACGTGTTGATGATGTTGAGAAAAGTGGCCTCGTAACTCCTTCGGAAAGGCTTCGTGGCAATTTCGGCAGACTTTCGTCGAAACGTCCTGACTCACGCCAGATTCGGCAAAACACTACGCCCTCTTTTGTACAAGGGGCTGCCAACATGCAACAGGTCATCACTGCCGATCGCGGGCTCGCACTGTGTCTGGACGGTGCCAGCGATGCGACATCGACCACCTGTCTGGCGGTCTCGCGTCTGGGCAGCATCCGCACCACCGCTGCGACATTCACCTTGTGGGTGCAGTTGCGTGGCCGTGCCTGGGTGGAGTCCAAGGAGGGCCGTTTCCGGCTGCGCGCCGGCGACTGGATCGCCTTCGACAAGGATTCGCATCCCACCGTGCAGGCAGATCGCAGCGCGTTGTGCGTTGGCGTCAGCCTGGATGGAAACAGCCTGCAGTCGCTGGCCGAGTTGACCGACGCCACGCTGTACCCGGGACGTAGCCACTTGTCGCGCAGCGACCTGCGTATTGCGCTGCGGCTGTGGCGCCGTGCGGCACTGCAGAGCGGCAGCGCGTCGGCGCGCCCGCTGTTGCTGCATCTGGCCGCGATGCAGCGCGACTTCGTCGAGCAGGAGCAGCGTTGTCCAGGTCGCTCGCGCAGCCGCCGGCGCCAGGTCTTCGGCCGCATGCAGCGCGCCCGGCTCTATCTGGAAGGCAACAGCGACCGGGTTGTGCGCATCAGCGAACTGGCGCAGCTGACCAATTTCTCCAGCTGGTATGTGTCCAAGACCTTCCAGAGCCTGTACGAAGAAAGCCCGCAGGCCTTGTCGGCACGCTTGCGCCTGGAGCGGGCCTCGGATTTGCTGCGCGATACCTCGATGATGATCGGCGAGGTTGCGGCCGCCAGCGGGTTCGACAATTGCTGCAGCTTCGCACGCGCATTTCGTGCGCGTTTCGGCGTCTCCGCATCGCGCTATCGCGACCAGACGACCAATCCGCCAGATTCGGCAAAGCCACGGAACGTGACGCGCAAAGCGATGGCGTTCACGCAAACGTAATTTGCACGGGGGCGCTTAACGCGCCACTAACGAACCCTGGAGAGATTGATGAACCTTCGCACCTCCGCAGTGCGGCTGGGCCTGTTGCCCGCCGGTATTGCGATCGCGTTGACGCCGGCTTTTGCCGCCAATGCACAAGAGCAGTCCGCCCCGTCGACCACGACGCTGGACCGCATCGAAATCACCGGCTCGCGCATCCGCTCGGTCGACGTCGAAACCGCACAGCCGGTGTTCACGGTCTCCCAGCAGGACATCCAGAAGTCCGGCCTGGTGAGCGTTGGCGACATCCTCCAGAACCTGTCGATCGCCGGCACGCAGACCTACAGCAAGGCTGCCGTGCTGACCTCCGATCCGGAACAGGGCGGCCAGTACGTCAACCTGTACAACCTCAATGAAAACCGTACCCTGGTGTTGGTGAACGGCAAGCGTTGGACCAGCAGCCTGAACGGCCTGACCGACATGTCCACCATCCCGAGCTCGCTGATCGAGCGCATCGAAGTCCTGAAGGACGGCGCCTCGGCGATCTACGGCTCCGACGCAGTGGCCGGTGTGGTCAACATCATCCTGCGCCAGAACTACGACGGCGCAGAAGCGTCGGCCTACTTCGGCCAGAACGGTCGTGGCGACGGTTCCAAGGAGCAGTACTCCTTCACCGCCGGCACCACCACCGACCGCTCCTCGCTGGTGTTTGGCGTCAACTACACCAACGAAGATCCGGTGTGGGCCAAGGATCGCACGCTGACCCGTTACTCGGCCGGCCCGAACCACATCGAAGATGGTCTGAGTGCAACCGGCCCGTGGGGTCGCTTCACCGCCAACGACCAGACCTACATCCTCAACCACACCGGTTCGTTCGACGGCCGCGGCGTGGGTGCGGATTCGCGCAACATCGCCAACTACCACAACGACATCACCACCGACGATTACTTCAATTCCGTCGACCAGATGATGTTGCAGCAGTCCAGCCGCAACAAGTCGATCTTCACGACCGGCAGCTACAACCTGACCGACAGCCTGACCTTCAAGTCGACCGCGATGTACTCCGAGCGCGACTCGAACCGTCAGATCGCCGGCTACCCGCTGCAGGCCGCATCGCAGCCGCAGTTCCCGGTGGCCATCAGCGGCAGCAGCTACTACAACCCGGTTGGCCAGGACATCACCAGCTGGTTCCGTCGTACGGTTGAATTGCCGCGCACCACCGAAAGCAACGTCAAGACCCTGCACTTCGATGCAGCGCTGGAAGGCGTGTTCGACGTCGGCAGCCACGGCTGGAACTGGGACGTGGGCTTCAACTACAACAAGTACGATGTGACGCAGGTTTCGCGCGGCAACATCAACCTGCTGGCGCTGCAGAAGGCACTGGGCCCGTCGTTCCTCAATGCACAGGGTCAGGTGCAGTGCGGTACCGCAGCCAGCCCGCTGCCGCTGGGCACCAGCAATGCGCTGGGCCAGTGCACCCCGTTCAACATCCTGGGTGGCCCGTCGGCCTCCACGCCGAACGCGCTGCAGTACATCAATGCGCTGGGTCAGTCCACGCAGCAGAGCCTGAGCAAGCAGTGGACCGCCAACATCACCGGTGGTCTGTTCGATCTGCCGGCCGGTGAGCTGGGCTTCGCCGCAGGCGTCGAGCACCGCGAAATCAGCGGCTACGACTACCCGGATCAGCTGTCCAGCGCCGGTTACACCACCGACCTGGCTGCACAGGCCACCGAAGGTCGCTACCAGACCAACGAAGCCTACCTGGAGCTGTTGATTCCGGTGCTGAAGGATCTGCCGGGCGCCAAGGAACTGTCGTTCGACGTGGCCGCGCGTTACAGCAACTACAGCCGCTTCGGCGACACCACCAACAGCAAGTTCAGCTTCACCTGGAAGCCGATCGACGACCTGCTGGTGCGCGGTACCTACGGCACCGGTTTCCGTGCGCCGACGCTGTCGGACACCTTCGGTGGCGGCTCGCAGACGTTCGATACCTTCACCGATCCGTGCGACGCGACCTTTGGTTCGCTGGGCAACGCAGGTGTAGCAGCGCGTTGTGCTACGCAGGTGCCGGCTGGCTTCCGTCAGACCGATAGCGCTGGCAACGCGGTCACGCGTCGCGACGTGCAGGGCAATGCACCGTTCAATTCGGGCGTGGGCAATGCAGAGCTGGAGCCGGAATACAGCATCACCCGCACCGTGGGCATGGTCTACAGCCCGCATTGGGTGCAGGGCCTGGACTTCTCGCTGGACTGGTACCGCATTTCGATCTCCAACATCATCACGTCGTTGACGGCCAATGATGTGTTGAACAACTGCTACCTCAACAACCTGGAAAGCTACTGCGCCGACTTTGCGCGCGATGCGGTCACCGGCCAGGTCACCACGCTGAGCCGCGGTAACGTCAACCTGGGTCGTCTGGAAACCGAAGGCTATAACTTCGGCGTGCGTTACCGCATGCCGGAAACCGCGTACGGCAAGTTCGCGTTCAACCTGGACACCAACTACCTGGCGACCTACAAGTCGCAGGCAGAGTCCGGCGCCGAATGGGCCAACTCGGCCGGCTACTGGAACTTCCCGCGCGTGCGTGCCACCTTGGGTGTTGACTGGTCGCTGGGTGCGTTGTCGGCCAACTGGAACCTGCGTTACTACGGTGGCTTCCGCGACTACTGCTGGGATGCAGCGGCAGGCATCGAGTGCAACGACCCGAACTACCAGACCCCGAACCCGGGCTGGGGCGGCGGTACCGGTTCCAACAAGAAGGGCTCGATTTCCTATCAGGACGTCTCGGTCACCTGGCAGGCTCCGTGGGATGGCAGCGTGACCGTTGGCGCCCGCAACATCTGGAACAAGCAGCCGCCGATCACCTACTCGATCACCAACAGCAGCACTGCGGCGATCGATCCGATGCTGGACTACGACCGCTTCCTGTTCGTGCAGTACAACCAGCGCTTCTGATCATCGAAGCGTCGTAACGAAAAGCGGGCCGAAAGGCCCGCTTTTTTTATGTCCTTTCTTCCTGCTGCTGCGAGCGCCGAACAGAACGCGTCTGGGTTGTGTCGTTCGCCGGCGCTGGGTATAGACGCTTGCATCGCCACCCGGAAGGGCGCATCCGTGGTCCAGGGTGTCCAAGCGAAAGCCGCACGCTGCACCGGCTGCTACAGCGCTGCCGCACTGTCGGCAGCGCCAATAAAAAAAGGCGCGAACATGTCGCGCCTTTGATCGTCTCACTATCGGCAACCGGTGCCGTCACTCACGCCTCGGCAAGCCCCAATAACGTGTCGGCCTGCTCGCGCCAGGTCGGGAGTCGGGAAATGACGCCGACCTTGGACAGGTACTCTTCGTCCACCGTCTCGCCGCTGGCCAGTGCCGTGGCGACGTGCACCGCGCCGGTCACCCAGAAGCTGCGCAGGCTGGAGCGCTGCGGATGGCGATGGAACGCCACCGCTTCGATGATCGGCATCGGCAGGCCCCACAGACCGAGCAGGTACGCGCCGGCTTCGGTGTGGCCCAGGCGCTCGTCGCCGCCTTCGGCAGGCGGTTCGCGCTCGTCGCGCACGCCCGGCAACAGCAGCCCGATATCGGCCAGCAAGGCGGCGGTGGAGCCGAGTTCGGCGCTGGTGGGCGGCAACACTTTCGCCGCCAGCCGCGACGAGAGCAGGGCGCGGCGCTGCATCGCGCTACGCTCGGCCGGGGTCAGCGTCTGCACCGAGAACACCTCGCTGGCCAGCACCAGGTCGCGCAGCGTCGCCACGCCCAGGCGGGTGACCGCCGTGCGCAGGTCGGTGATGCTGCGTCCGCCGGAAAAGAACGCCGAATTGCACAACTGCAGTACCTTGGCCGCGATCGCCGGGTCGCCGGCGATGAGCTTGGCGATGTCGGCCGCATCGGCGCCATCGTCTTCTTCCAGGGCGTGCATCAGGCTCAGATACAGATGCGGCGGGGGGGGCAGTTTTTCGATGCGTCCGATGGCCGCGCGCAGGCGTGGATTGCTGAGCAGGTCGCGCAGTTCTTCCAGGCTGGTGACGGCTTCGAGCAAGACTTCCGGCGCCAGCGGCATCGGCAGGAAACGGTGCGCCACGCCAATGATGCGGGCCGGCGGCGTGCGCTGGCCGTCCTGGGCATCGATCAGCGCGATGCGAATGGTGTCCGGGCGCAGCGTGCGGATCTGCCCCAGCAACGTGGCGGCAGTCAGGTCCGGCAACACCGGGGCAACGATGACCGCATCGAAGGGCGACAGCGCGGCAGCTTCGATCGCCGAATTTCCATCGGCCACCTGCTGCGCCTGCCACTGGTCGCCGAGATCGGCGACGTACTCGACAAGGTCGGACGGAAGACTGGCTTCGTCCCCAACAAACAGAATACGCAAGACACTTCCCCAGAAGTCACCGACGGCGGGCGCCGGCCAAACGCAGCTCGGCAATGTACCCAATCTACCGACGGCGGTCACCGGGATCACGGCAAAAGCGTGATCCCGGTCGCTCCGCACGTGCGAAGCAGTGTTACGGCCAACGGCTCAGGGCGCGTCGGAATTATAGCGTTCCACCGATTCGACCAGAATGCGCTTGGCCTCGGCCGCGCCGCCCCAGCCGTCGAGCTTGACCCACTTGCCCTTCTCCAGGTCCTTGTAATGCTCGAAGAAGTGTCCGATGCGCTCCATCCAGTGGCTGGACACCTGGTTGATATCTTCGATATGCGCATAGCCGGAGAAGATCTTCTCGATCGGCACCGCCAGGATCTTTTCGTCGCTGCCTGCCTCATCGCTCATGCGCAGCACGCCGACCGGACGGCAGCGCACCACCGAGCCCGGGACCAGCGGTAGCGGCAGGACCACCAGCACGTCGGCCGGATCGCCATCGCCGCACAGGGTGTTGGGCACGTAGCCGTAGTTGCAGGGGTAACGCATCGGGGTCGACAGGATGCGGTCGACGAAGATCGCGCCGCTGGCCTTGTCCACTTCGTACTTGACCGGCTCGGAATCCTTGGGGATCTCGATGACGACGTTGATTTCTTCCGGCAGATTCTTGCCAGAGGTGACCAGTTCAAGGCCCATGCGGGTAGCTCCGAGGCGTCAGCAGTGTGTGGAGCGCGATTCTACGCGTTCGGCTGTTGCGCTGCAGCGACACTGAATGGGCAATCTTCTGAGGGCCGGATGCGGCATAGCCTGCATTCATCACGGGCGGCCGGCTGATCGTGGCGGCCGAGGACGCGGCGCACGCTGCAGACTCATCCACTGCTCGGGAAATCTCATGTCCAGGCTCGCACGCTTGCTCGTCTTACTGCTGCTCTCCCTCACCGCCCAGGCGGCCGCTGCGGCAACGCCACCGCCGACCTACGTGGACGCGGTCGACTGGCCGGCCAATGCCGAGGGCTGGGACGCCTTCATCGATCTGGAGCAGCGGCTGGACCGCGATTTCGACAATATCTGCGGCGACACCTTCTGCGGAGGCGAATTCAGCGATTACCAGCCGCTGCGCTTTCGCTGCTCGGTCCACCGGGTCACCGGCGTGGTGCGCAGCTGCATCTGGACCTTCGGTGCCAGCGAGGTGAGCGTGGATCCACGCAGCGGTTACCTGCGCTCGGACAGCCGCGTGTGGCGCTGCACCGCACCGCTGAAGGCCGGTACCCGCCTGGACGAGATGTACCGCGTACTGGCAGTGACCAACCCGTTGTTCGAACCGCTGCCGGGCGGCGCGCCGCCGATCTACGACGGCTTGATCGGCTGTCTTTGAGCGATGCCGGGCCGGGCCGGTTGCCGGCCCGGTCGTCACCGGGGGGGGGGGGGCCCCGGGGGGGGCCCGGGGGGGGGGGGGCCTCGGCAGCGTCGCGGGAGCGCCCGATCGCCGGTGGTGCTGGTCGCTGCGAAGGCACTGTCGGTCGCGTCGCCCGACGCCTCAGGCCTGCCTCCACTACCTGCGGCCACGCGGCCGCAGGTGCCAGATCCATTCGGCCATGCCTGGCTACAACAGCGGTACCAGCAACAGCGCCACGATGTTGATGATCTTGATCAACGGATTGATCGCCGGCCCGGCGGTGTCCTTGTACGGGTCGCCCACGGTGTCGCCGGTGATCGCCGCCTTGTGCGCCTCGCTGCCCTTGCCGCCGAAATGGCCGTCTTCGATGTACTTCTTGGCGTTATCCCAGGCCCCGCCACCGGTGGTCATCGAAATGGCCAAGAACAGCCCGGTGACAATGGTGCCGATCAGCAAGCCGCCCAGGGCGCGTGGCCCCAGCAGCAGCCCGACCACGATCGGGACCACGACCGGCAGCAAGGAGGGTACGATCATTTCGCGGATCGCCGAGCGGGTCAGCATGTCCACCGCGCGGTCGTATTGCGGCTTGGCGGTACCGGCCATGATGCCGGGGATCTCGCGGAACTGACGGCGGACCTCTTCGACCACCGCGCCGGCCGCGCGGCCCACCGCTTCCATCGCCATTGCGCCGAACAGGTACGGGATCAGGCCGCCGATCAACAGACCGATGATCACCGTGTGGTCCGACAGATCGAAGGAGAAGACCTCGGTGGGATGGGCTGCCTGCAGGTTGTGGGTGTAGTCGGCGAACAGCACCAATGCCGCCAGTGCGGCCGAGCCGATCGCGTAGCCTTTGGTGACCGCCTTGGTGGTGTTGCCGACAGCATCCAGCGGGTCGGTGATCGCGCGTACTTCCGGTGGCAGTTCGGCCATCTCGGCGATGCCACCGGCGTTGTCGGTAATCGGGCCATAGGCGTCCAGCGCCACGATCATGCCGGCCATCGACAGCATTGCCGTGGCAGCGATCGCGATGCCGTACAGGCCACCGAAATGGAACGCGCCCCAGATCGCTGCACAGACTGCGATCACCGGCAGCGCGGTGGATTTCATCGAGATGCCCAGGCCGGCAATGATGTTGGTGCCGTGTCCGGTCGTGCTGGCAGAGGCGACATGCTGCACCGGCGCGTATTGGGTGCCGGTGTAGTACTCGGTGATCCACACGATCAGGCCGGTGAGCACCAGGCCGATCAATGCGCAGGCGTACAGCGAGGCGGCGCCATGGCTGTTGTCGCGCATCAGGGTCTGGGTGATCGGCCAATAGGCCAGCGCAGCCAGCACGCCGGAAACGATCACGCCCTTGTAGAGCGCCCCCATGATCGAGCCGCCTGCTTTGACCTTGACGAAGGCCGCGCCCACGATCGAGGCGATGATCGACACGCCGCCCAACACCAGCGGATACAGCACGGCGTGTGGCCCGGTCTCGGCCAGGGTCAGGCTGCCGAGCAGCATCGTGGCGATCACGGTCACCGCATAGGTCTCGAACAGATCCGCTGCCATGCCCGCGCAGTCGCCCACGTTGTCGCCCACATTGTCGGCAATCACCGCTGGATTGCGCGGGTCGTCTTCGGGGATGCCGGCCTCGACCTTGCCGACCAGGTCAGCGCCCACGTCCGCCCCTTTGGTGAAGATGCCGCCACCCAGACGCGCGAAGATCGATATCAACGAAGAGCCGAATGCCAGGCCGACCAATGCATGCAGGTTCTGCTCCAACGGCAGCCCCAGCGCCTGCAGCACCGCGTAATAGCCAGCCACCCCCAGCAATCCCAGGCCCACCACCAGCATGCCGGTGATGGCGCCACCGCGGAACGCCACATCCATCGCGCGGCCGATGCCGTGCCGTGCGGCCTCTGCGGTGCGCACATTCGCGCGCACCGAGACGTTCATGCCGATATAGCCCGCCAGGCCCGACAGGAGCGCGCCGAGCGCGAAGCCGATCGCTGTGTACCAGCTCAGGAAGAGTCCGACCAAGACGAACAGCACGCCGCCAGCGATCGAAATCGTGAGGTACTGCCGATTGAGATAGGCACGCGCCCCTTCCTGGATTGCCGCTGCGATCTCCTGCATGCGTGCGTTGCCGCTCGGTTGCGCGACCACCCAGCGCGCCGAGACGATCCCGTACAAAATTGCCAATACCGCGCAGCCCAACGCAAGCCCTAACCCGTAGTGTTCCAGCATGACCCCTCCCAAGAGAATGGATGTCATCCGGTCGGGATGAACCAAGGGCGGCGCACGCAACGAGTGGGGTGCGAATACGGTCTCGACGGCCCAATGGCCGTAATGCGCGTCGCGATGTTCATGATGGCCGGATCGCGGCCGAGTATGCGCCGCGGCTTGCAGGGGTGCCACCACCGCGGCTTTGGCGCGTCGTTCAGTCGCGACATGACAGCCTGCGGCCAACGTGATCGAGCCGATCCAGGAGTAACGTATGTCGAACGATGCTGCGTCCAGGTACGCCGCTGTGCTGGCCATGCTGCTCACCGGCAGCGCATGCGCTGCAGAGCAAACGCCAGAGTTGAAGGCCCGCCCGCCTGGTACCGCGCAAGCCGTTGGTGCGGTGCACACCTTGCGACAGATTCCAGAAGCCTGTGCACGCCTGGAAGGTGTGTTCACCGGCAATGCCGCACAGCCCTATACGTTCTCGGTAGTGCGCAGCAGCCCCACTTGTCAGCCGCGCGCGCGCATTGTGGACTACGCCAAGGCGGCGCCCAGTGTCGCGTCGGGCTGGATCTTCAACGACGTGATCCGTGTCCCAAGCGCAGCCTGCCCAAGTCAACAGGCGGTCGTGCGCGTGTGGCGCAAACCGGTGGATGCCAAGCCGCAGCTCGACGGGCAAGGCCAGTCACGCATCTACCTGGAAGATGCCAAGCAACAGGCCGCTGCCGGCAAGATCCCGCAGGTGCCGATGTTCGCGGTGCAGCAGACGATGGAAGGCAAGGCCTGCCAGTGACATCCACGGCCTCGATGCCGGGCGCTACGGCTCACGCTAAGGCTGTATGAGAGGTACAGACCTCCGCATGGCATGACGCCCGCCAGCGGCATGCCATGCAGTTGCCGTATCGATCAAGAGTGCTCGCCGGTGTTGCTGCCGATGCCGCTGGCCGTGTTTGCGCATCTGTATCGACGCAGCGTTCCACGAATCGCTTAACTCTTGACAAGGATCAGTTGCGCCGGCGTGCACTTGCGCATGGTGACTGCCCTGCGCATCTGGAGCGACCCCGGGCACTGCGAAGCAACTGCGCGTGGCCGCCAGGTTTCCTGCGGCAGCAATCGGCTTCGCCATGCGCCACGCGTACACTCCCGACCCGGCACGCCAGTCACCTGCATCCGATGCGTTGCCGACGACGATTTGTCGCTGCGCTCAGTGCTGTACCCAGTCGCGCAGCAGCTGCGCTGATTTTTGAGAACGTCTATGAAGGTATTGCGTTATTCCCCGGGCCTGCTTGCCTTCTTCGCACTGTGGCACCCGGCACCGGTGCGCGCCGCGGCGAGCATGGTGGTCGACGATGCTGGCGTCACGCCACATGGGCAATGCCAGCTGGAAGCCTGGTGGCGTGCAACGCCGGGTGGTGCATCGGCCACGGCGGTACCTGCCTGCAATCTACTGGGCACGGAATTTTCCGTCGGAATGACCGAGGTCCGACATGGATCTGCCGCGCTCGATATCGGAGCCAAACACATGCTGCGCGATCCGGAGCAGCATGTCTGGGGGCTGGCAGTCGCGGTCGGGCTGCAGCGCGACTGGCAGGAACCGCAGCAGCGCGCGAGTTATCTCACCGTTCCGCTGACGTGGTCGCTTGGCGCGGATGGGGCCACGCGGATTCACGTCAATCTTGGTCTGGTCGCACAGCATGCCGGGTCCGATGCCACCACTGCAGGGGTCGGTCTGGAGCAGGTACTCACGCCCAAATGGACAGTGCTGGCCGAGGCATCCGGAGACGATCGCAACGGGCGGGGCGCACAATTTGGCATGCGCCGGCTGATGGGCGGGGCATCCAGCGTCGATCTGGTGGTCGGGCGTGATCGCGCAGCGGCACCACGCGGATGGATCACGTTGGGGGTCAACCTGGCAATGTCGCCGTGATCTTTCTTGTCTCAGCACAAGGCGGCAGCGTCTGGCTTCCATCCGCACGCGCTCTGCCGGCTCATTACAGCCAGGTCCTGTCGCTGTTCGACTGCGGTGGTCCGCATTCCGAACCCTGCCGCGCATTGCGACAGGGTGGGGAGTGTGCACGTGTCAGTCAGCGACCTCCTGCTCGGCAACCAGGAGATTCCCTATGTAAAGGGGCTCCACAGGCAACCGCCTCCTCACGGCGGTTGTCTGCTTTATGGGGCACTGCCGTCGGAGATTCCGCAGACAGCCCAGCGCCGGCTGGCATGAGCGTCCTCGCACAGATGTCCTAGCGAGGGCGCGCGGCAAGGTCGCTCAGCCCTCCCACACCGGCAATTTCTTCGCCACCGCCACATTCTTCAAGGTCACATACTTGGGCAGGCCGTCGTTGCCGTAGGCCAACGGCGCTTCGCCCTTGATCAACGGGGCGAAATAGCGGCGGGCGCGCTCGGTGATGCCGAAGCCGTCCTTGCGCAGGAAGCTGGGCGGCATCTTCTTTTCGTGATTGGCCACCTTGTGCAGCGGGGCGGGCACGATCTTCCAGCGATAGGGGGCATCGCTGACGCGTTCGATCACCGGGATCACCGCGTTCATGCCCTTGAGGGCGTATTGCACTGCGGCCTTGCCGACGGCCTGGGCCTGTTCCCAGTCGGTCTTGGAGGCGAGGTGGCGTGCGGAGCGTTGCAGGTAATCGGGCAGCGTCCAGTGCACCTTGTAGCCGAGCTCCTGTTTGACCTGCGCTGCGAGGAACGAGGCCACGCCGCCGAGCTGCGCATGGCCAAACGAGTCGGTCGCCCCGCCGGCATCGGCGACGAATTTGCCATCTGCGTCCTGGATGCCTTCGCTGGCGACCACCACGCACCAGCCCACCTTCTCTACCACGTGCTTGACCTTGGCCAGGAACGCGGCCTGATCGTAAGCGCGCTCGGGCAGCAGGATGATCTGCGGCGCCTCGTCCGGCCCCTGGCCGGCCAGGCCTGCGGCAGCGGCGAGCCAGCCGGCGTGGCGGCCCATCGCCTCGTAGATGAAGACCTTGGTGGAGGTGTCGGCCATGGCGGCGACATCCAGCGCCGCCTCGCGCACCGACACCGCAGTGTATTTGGCCGCCGAGCCGAAGCCGGGGCAGGTATCGGTCACCGCCAGATCGTTGTCGATGGTCTTGGGCACGCCGATGCAGTGCAGCGGGTAGCCGTAGGCCTTGGCCAGCTGCGAGACCTTCCAGGCGGTGTCGGCCGAATCGTTGCCGCCGTTGTAGAGGAACCAGCGCACGTCGTGCGCACGCAGCACCTCGAGCAGGCGCTCGTACTTGGCGCTGTCCTGTTCCAGCGACTTGAGCTTGTAGCGACACGAGCCGAACGCACCGCCGGGTGTCTGCGCCAGTGCGGCAATCGCTGCGGCGGATTCCCTGGAGGTGTCGATCAGCTCCTCGCGCAGCGCGCCCAGGATGCCGTTGCGGGCTGCCAGGACCTTGATCTTGCGCGCACGCGCCTCGGTGATGACGCCAGCGGCGGTGGCGTTGATGACGGCGGTGACGCCGCCTGATTGGGCATACAACAAGTTGCCAGTGGACATAGGGGGACGGGCTCCTCACATGGAAACATGGCGCAGGGGACAGTGCCGGGACATTCCCCGGATGGGGTAAGCTGCACGACCATACGGTCAGCGTCGGCGAAGGCTTGAGTCTAACGCCGCCAACCGCAACGCGTTTTTATTCGAAAGTGGAGTCCACTGATGCGATTGGTTCTGTTGGGACCGCCCGGTTCGGGCAAGGGCACCCAGGCGACACGTCTCAAAGACACGTTTGACATCCCGCACATTTCCACCGGCGACCTGCTGCGTGCCGAAGTGGCCGCCGGTTCACCGCTCGGCCTGAAGGCCAAGGAAGTCATGGCGCGGGGCGACCTGGTGTCCGACGACATCCTGCTCGGCATGCTGGAGGCGCGGCTCGGTCAGGCCGATGTCGCCAAGGGCTTCATCCTCGATGGCTATCCGCGCAATGTGGCCCAGGCCAATGCGCTGGACAGCCTGCTCAGCAAGATCGGTCAGCCACTGGATGCAGTGGTGCAGTTGGACGTCCCCAGCGAATTGCTGGTCGAGCGCATCGCCGGGCGCGCCAAGGCCGAAGGCCGTGAGGACGACAACCCGGAATCGGTACGCAAGCGTCTGCAGGTCTATACCGATTCCACTGCGCCGGTGATCGGCTTCTACGAGCAGCGCGGCAAGTTGGCGCGCGTCGATGGCGTTGGGTCGCTGGACGAGGTGCTGGCACGTATCAGCAAGGCGCTCGGCCGCTGAGTCACCCGGGCCGGGCGCAATGCCCGGTCCTGTTCACCGCGCGCCCGTTGGCCGCATCGTCTGCAGGTCCAGACCCCAGCAAAGAAAAACCCCGGCCATACGAGATGACCGGGGCAGAATAACGCCAGTAGTGAGCTTGCTCAGAGCCCCGACAGCATGAGCTCCCTGGGGATTTGGTCTCTTGGGGAGTAGAACCAAAGGGTGCTGCGACTGGCGTTCAGCATAGTGAGGGATGTGACGCAGTTCGCATATCGGGAAATTCCCGACAGTATGGTAGGAGTTTCCCGACAGCTGCACCGGCTGCCGGACGGAATGTCCTGCAACTGCGGTGATCGGCGACAATGTGTGCCATGAGCAAACTCCACATCCTCGGCATCGCCGGGACTTTCATGGGCGGTGTGGCCGCCCTGGCGCGCGAACTGGGCTGGCAGGTAGAAGGCAGCGACCAGGCGATCTATCCGCCGATGTCCACCCAGCTGGAAACGCTCGGCATCGCGCTGGCCCAGGGCTACGCGCCGTCCAATATTTCGGCAGACGCCACCGAGGTGGTCATCGGCAACGCCCTGTCGCGCGGCAACCCTGCAGTGGAAGCGGTGCTCGATGCTGGCCGCCGTTACAGCTCCGGCGCCCAATGGCTGGCCGAGCAGGTGCTGCCGGGCCGCGACACCCTGGCGGTTGCCGGTACCCATGGCAAGACCACCACCACCACCATCCTGAGCTATCTGCTTGAGGCGGCCGGCCGCGCGCCGGGCTTTCTGATCGGCGGCGTGGCCGAGGACTTCGGCGTGTCGGCGCGGCTGGGGCAGGGGCGCGAGTTCGTGGTGGAAGCCGACGAATACGACACCGCATTCTTCGACAAGCGCAGCAAGTTCGTGCACTACCGGCCGCTGGTGGCGATCCTCAATAACCTGGAGTACGACCACGCGGATATTTTTCCTGACGTGGCCGCCATCCAGCGCCAATTCCATCATCTGGTCCGTACCGTGCCGGCACGTGGGCGGTTGATCGTCAATGGCGAAGACGCGCGGCTTGCCGAGGTGTTGGCCATGGGCTGCTGGACGCCGGTGGAGCGCTTCGGCTTCGATGCGGCGCTGGAGTGGAGCGCGCGCTTGATCGCCGCCGATGGCAGCGTGTTTGCGGTGTCGCATCGCGGCGTGGAGATCGGCCAGGTGCAGTGGCCGCTGGTCGGGCGGCACAACGTGCTCAACGGACTGGCCGCGCTGGCGGCGGTGCATGCGGTGGGCGTGGACCCGGCAACGGTGATGCCGGCGCTGGCGCACTTTCACAGCGTCAAACGCCGACTGGAAGTGTTGGGGCAGGCGCGCGCGATCACCGTCTACGACGACTTCGCACATCACCCCACTGCCATTGCGACCACGTTGCAGGGTTTGCGTGCGAAGGTGGGTACGGCGCGCGTGCTGGTGGCGATGGAGCCGCGCAGCAACTCGATGCGGTTGGGTGCGCATGCGCAGGCGCTGGCGCCGTCGCTGCACGATGCCGATGCGGTGGTGTTTCTGCATCGCCCCGAATTGCCATGGGATGCGGCGCCGATCATCGCGCAGGTACGCGGGCAGGCGCACGTGGCGCATGACGTGGACGCGCTGCTGCAGACGCTGGGCGACATCGTGCAGCCGGGCGACCATGTGGTGTTCATGTCCAACGGCGGGTTCGACGGCGCGCCGCGTCGCTTCCTGGCGCAGCTGTCGTGATGGCATCGACCTCCGACACGGCCGACACCAGCGCCCTGCCGCTGTTTCCGTTGCACAGCGTGTTGTTGCCAGGCGCGGCGATGGGGTTGCGTGTGTTCGAGCGCCGCTATCTGGATCTGGTGCGCGAGTGCGGACGCAACGGCACCAGCTTCGGCGTGTGCCTGATCCTGGATGGCAACGAGGTTGGCGCACCGGCGACGCCGGCGGCGTTCGGCACCGAGGTACGTATCGAAGATTTCGATGTGGGCGCCGATGGCGTCCTGGTGTTGCGCTTGCGCGGCACGCGTCGCTTTCATGTGCAGCGCTCGCGCATCCGCGACAACGGGCTGCTGGTAGGCGAGGTGAGCTGGTGCGAGCCCGACCCCGACGACGAATTGCGGCCCGAGCACAGCCTGTTGGCAACCGTGCTCGAACGCATGCTCGAACAGGTGGGCGGCGAATTCGCATCGGTCGGCCCAGGGCTGCTGGATCAGTCCGCATGGGTGGGCTGGCGGCTGGCCGAATTGCTGCCGTTGACCGAACAGCAACGCTTGTCGTTGTTGCAGCAGGACGACCCGCATCGGCGCCTGGATCAGTTGCTGGCCTGGATGCCCTGAGCGAAGCCAACACCGTAGCGCGAGCGATGGCCGGGCGGTTGCGAGTGGAGTGCGAAGGTGTCTGATCTGCAGAGGCATGCATGCCGTTGCGGGTATCGTCCACGCCTGACTGATGATCGCGCGCGTGTTCCGCTGCGGCGATGCAATGCGTTCGGCCGCCCCATCACCACGCTTGCACCGCCGCAACGGCACACTGGCCACGCTCGAGTGCGCTATCGATGGCATCCATGCGCTGGATGCGCGCCATGGCCAAACGCGTTTCATTGAGGGAGTGAGCCTTGATCATCGATGTCAAACCGCGTGTGGCGGATGTAGTCAGTCAGGTCTGGCGGACCCTTGCGGTGCTGTTTGTCTGGGATGTGTTGATCACGATCGTCTATTACGTGCTGCCGTTCCGTGCGCCGGCATTGCCGTTGACCATCTTCGGTTCGGCACTGGCGTTGTTCCTGGGCTTTCGCGCCAATTCCACCTATCAGCGCTGGTGGGAAGGGCGGGTGCTGTGGGGCCAGATGATCAATGCATCGCGCAATCTGGTGCGTTTGAGCGTCAGCATCCTGTCTGCGCCGGAAGCTGGAGCGCTGGGGCGCACGATCGCGCTGCGTCAGGTCGCCTACGTCAATGCATTGCGTTGCCAGCTGCGTCGGTTGCCGGTGGCGATGGCACTGGAGCCGCGGCTGGAGGCCGACGAAGTGGCAGCGGTGATCACCCGCACGAACGTGGCCAATGGCTTGCTCGACACGACAGGCCGCGCGGTGGAACAGGCGCGGCGCGCTGGCTGGATCGATAGCATCCAGCAGGCCAGCGTCGAGCGCATCCTGGTGGATATCGCCAACGCGCAAGGCGGCATGGAGCGGCTGAAAAACACGCCATTGCCGTATCAATACCGCTTCTATCCGAACCTGTTTACGCGGCTGTTCTGCGTGCTGTTGCCGATCGGCCTGGTGGAAACGCTGCAGTACGCCACACCGGTGGGATCGACGGTCGCCGGCTTGATGTTCCTGGCGGTGCTGAAGATCGGCGATGAGCTGGTCGACCCGTTCGCCAACACCATCCATGACCTGCCGCTGGACACCATGTGCCGCACGGTGGAAATCGACGCCCTGCAGGCCATCGGCGAACCCGCACCCGAGCCGATGCAGCCGGTGGATGGCGTGTTGTGGTGAGTGTGTCGGGCCGCGACCAGTGCGGCTTGTGCGTATCCAAACTGCGCTGAAGCTCACCATCCCGGCCGCCTTGAGAGGGAATCGAACGGTGCGGATGCGTCGGCTGTAGAGCGGCTGATCTGCGGGTTGGTTGCAGGGTCCTTGCCCGCCCACCATCGCGGGACACGCTGCAAGTACATCCCTTTAAGCTCTTACGCGGCATCCATGCCGCGTAAGGTCCCGCGACGGTGAGCGGGCAAGGACCAGTCGAGGGTGTCGGTGCGCATGGTGCAAGCAGTGCATGACGTGCGTTGTTTGGAAGTGGCGCTTTGGGTCAGCATCTCACTGCAGGCAGAGCAATAGGCGGAGCTCTCAACAAAGCAGCCAGCAAACTGTCTGGTGCGGTGTCCTCATCGCTTGCGGGACCGTGTGGC
>NZ_JPLE01000320.1 GCF_001010415.1 Xanthomonas pisi DSM 18956 | reverse complement strand
TTCGCGGCAACAAATCCGCCAGATGCACGAATCACCCAAACGCCAACGAAGTTACGCGGAAGTATGTTGTCAGTTATTGAGTTGCGACCGTAAACAGGACTTGATCTTGAAGCCCTAAAATTTATGTCGAATGACGCGCTCACTCCAGGGTGACTTGCGTTCCATTGGTTCATAGGAGTCGATTCAGACTTGCCATTCATCCCTAATGCGCCTGATGCATTGTCATATGCAGCGGCTTGGAATCCATAAAAACTAGGGATTTCACCAATTATGTTAGGTGCCGCTGCAGCGAATATCACCCCATCGTCACCAGAGTTGCCGCCGTCACCTCTTCCAAACAATGCTTGGATAGAACCAGTTTGAACACCGTTACGGTCTGGTACACGAAATGTCGTTGTTCCGTTGCCCAGAGA
>NZ_JPLE01000319.1 GCF_001010415.1 Xanthomonas pisi DSM 18956 | reverse complement strand
TGGAGCAATCCCGTCTGGGATAAACCTTTTTGCTTTGACTGGTTCATGGTTCGGTCAGTCTTTTCCGGAGGGGGATGCGAATGCTTCACCTTCTTTAACTTATCCTGTTCAGAAGGGTGGGGTTTTAGAAGTGTTGCAAACAGGAGTGTTGACTGAATCTTGCGTTCAAAGATATTCCGTTTGGGATAGTGGAATAATATATGCGCGCGCCTACTCTGCTGAATCTCAGACTTGGTTTCAGTGGCGCAAAATATATACAGATAAGGATGTAATTCCAATTGCCAACGGCGGAACGGGGCAAACGACCGTTCAGGGAATGAAAACAGCATTCGGGTTTGGTTCTGTTGCTGATCAAGACATTGTTCCAACTTCCATGGGCGGAACAGGCTCAGGGGATAATGCGCAAGCGTGGTTGAATATTCGCCCACAAGGTTCAACGCCGCTCTCTGGCGACCCTGTGAATGATTATGATGCTACAACTAAGCGTTGGGTCGAAAACTTAGTCAACACAGGCACCGTTGGAC
>NZ_JPLE01000318.1 GCF_001010415.1 Xanthomonas pisi DSM 18956 | reverse complement strand
CACGAATCCCACAGGGCAGATTCTCGGTTTATCAATCAAGTATTATCAGGCGGCCACAGGAAATTCCCGCAGGATTTGTTGGGGTCCGATTACTATTCAAGGCGTTTCTTTCCAGAAAACGTATCAGATATTCACAATTATATGGATGAGTTGGCACAGGCCAATCCATCGACCGTAACGAAGAAAGTTGGTAAAAGGAAAGATGTATATTTCGTTAACGGAGATTCACCTTTGGTGGTGGCGATTAATACTGATGCAGAGTACGTTAATTCTGTGGATTTAATGTACAAGAACTAAGGTCCGTGAATCGTTTGGTGTGGGTCGCTTATGGCAACCATATATTTTGCCTGCCGCGAAGGAGGGGACTGCGAATGTCCTGTCGGTACTAAG
>NZ_JPLE01000317.1 GCF_001010415.1 Xanthomonas pisi DSM 18956 | reverse complement strand
GTATATGGTCATTTCTTAGACAAATGGAAAACAAACGGTATTGTACTTGGTACATATGGCGGAATAGTACGTGAAAAGCCTAATAGACTCGAAGGTTTTTCCGACCCGACAGGTCAGTATCCACGACGTTTAGGTAATGATACGAACGTATTAAACCAAGGTGGTGAAGCTGGTTATTATTCGAATTCTAACGTAATTCAAGACAACAACTTGGATTATGGTATAAACCCAGATGATACAGATTTGGCAAATATTCCAGAAGATGATGACCCTAATTTTACAATAACAGAAATGTTACGTCGTGACGAAGGACTTCGTGATAAAGTGGATTGGGACCATCTAGGGTGTCCTACAGTAGGTATTGGACACCT
>NZ_JPLE01000316.1 GCF_001010415.1 Xanthomonas pisi DSM 18956 | reverse complement strand
AAGGATGTTGCTGCTCTCGGTTCTGGTCAGAAGGCGGATGCGTTACAGAGTTTTAACTCTCTGGCAGACAGCAGTCTGGCAAAAGCTAAATCGGATGCACAGGCGGCGTTTACGAAACAGCAGGGGCGAGCCTCTCTTGTTGGCGCTGGTCTGGGTGCGGTTGGGGCTTATGCAATGCATAAGGCTGGCGGTAGCGGAAGTGGAGGTTCTAAAACGCCAGACACCGGGGCTAACGCTATTCAGAGTCAGGCTCAGAACTGGAGACTGTAATTATGGAGTATGGCAAATACGAAACTCTCGCAAGGGCTGGATATTCAGGAGCAGACCGCCCAC
>NZ_JPLE01000315.1 GCF_001010415.1 Xanthomonas pisi DSM 18956 | reverse complement strand
AACGAATATTAAGTGAAGTGAATCCTGCACGTTTAGCAAGAGATACGATTAAAGGACGGTCATATTCAATCTTACCATTATTAGTGAGGACTTTATAAAACGTATAAGGAGCGTTGAGCTCCTTTAAAAGTTTTGTAACAGCATAACATCCTGGACAACGTCCAACTTCTTCAGGAATGCCATAGATTTCAATCTTATTCTTTAAGTTCGAGTTTTGTTCCACGAGAAATAATTCCTTGGTAAGCCCAATAAGGAGGATTAACAGAATCATCACCAGAGTTTTCTTCAGGAAAATAAACCTGGATAACAAATCCAGATGCATCAAAAGTAAAATAAACCGTAGGCAGTTCACCTAAC
>NZ_JPLE01000314.1 GCF_001010415.1 Xanthomonas pisi DSM 18956 | reverse complement strand
TCCGCGTTATACATGCAAGTGAAGTCAGCGCCCCACTCATTCCACATCGGTATTCCGACAAATTCCTCAATCACCGTTATCTGTTCTGGATTCAGAATTTTGTCTTTATCCTTGACGATGAGCGTATCATCATCGATATATGCCGCAATAGAGTTCCTTTGATAGTTCTGAATCTCAAGCAGCAAGGCGGCTGCAACATATGTTGTGCGGCCTGGGTTAACAAGGCGCTGATTGTTAATCGAAGTATCGCATATAACAGTATCAATATCCATTTGCTTTGCCGACCACTCCACAAACTCTTTGAATGTTGGGTTTGACGGTGCAGCTTGAGTGATGAACTTAGTCCTGTTTATCTGGTTGGTGTAGCAAGTGATACGTATGAC
>NZ_JPLE01000313.1 GCF_001010415.1 Xanthomonas pisi DSM 18956 | reverse complement strand
CATGTAGATCCAAATGAAAGATATCAATCCGTACTAGATGTACTAAACGATCTCTCAGCTATAAGTGATGGCGTTCTTGACTGGCGTCTACAGATGACGAAACCAACTAACGGCACATGCGAATGGCAAAAAAAGTCTGGGGACGCTATACTGTCTATAGTTTTTGACGCAGAAAATTCGTCTACTACTGGTTTTCGTTTATACGATGATGGGCGGAAAAGGCGTGCTACGAACTTAACAATATCCTCAGGATGTACCCCTACAAAACTGTATAGGTTATTAAAGGATAACTGATCATGAAAAAGCGCGAGGAAGTAAGCAAGCTGCCTCGCAGCTGGCTCTTCTACACATCTTCCGAGCCCACGA
>NZ_JPLE01000312.1 GCF_001010415.1 Xanthomonas pisi DSM 18956 | reverse complement strand
GCGCTTACTAATCTTATAAGGCACGTGCGGCTTGATGAATAATAAACGGGCCTTAAGGTTGGATGTCATGACTTCCCTCCAAACGTTGCAACACGAATTCCGCAACGTTCAAATGTCAACATAGGGTTAAGGCCGTCGGCACAAGTGATGAATAAATCATCAACAACAAGCTCATACCCTCCGACGTAAAGTATAAACTTATCATCGGTGTTGTTTAACAAAAGGATTGCGGCGATGCCGCCTTTATTATTACTAAATCCTATTGCATTCTCTCCGCTGACTTGCGCCTCATTAAACTCTTTGATAGCCCCCCAGTTCATACCTTCTTGCAAAGCGTTCAAAATCTTTTTCTTCATCGCTTCGGTACTCATAATCAAATCTCCTTTGCTTGATGAACTGAGTATAAGTATTGATAAAAGAAAAGGCAAGCATTTAGCTCACCTTTTTGATATTCATTTTACATAGTGGAGTAGGTCAATCTCTATCTCGTGCCTTGTCCTTGTTATCTTTGTATCACCCGTCCGGTGGGAGAATTGATAGAAGAAAGAGTCTTTGTGAGCACCTCGTTCAAACGTCATAGTGGCAATTCTGCACCCGCATATTGCATCAAGCTTTGCTCCGTTAGACAAAAGGTTGAATGTCAAGACAGTGTTATCCATCCTTGCGTTTTGTTTGATGCAAGACTTTAAGAACGCATAAGAGTCAGCAAATAAAGCGTGCCTTTTACAAATCTCTTTCACCTTCTCACGCTCATGCGCGGCGAGTATTTGATCACGGGTCATCACTGCACCTCTGTTATTCCGGTAATTCGAACGATGACGGTGTCATCCAAATTAAACTGCTGCCGCGCAACGCGTTTGATGTCGTCCTTAAGGTCCGCAATCAACTCCCTTGTTAACACTGTACGCTCTGAAACGTCATATTGAACGTCAAAGGTATACTC
>NZ_JPLE01000311.1 GCF_001010415.1 Xanthomonas pisi DSM 18956 | reverse complement strand
TTCTGCCTTGACTTCTGGATCAACCATTACTTCTTCACGATTTTCGGTTGAGTCCTTCTCTTCTGCTTTCACTTCAACTTCATCCTGATGAGCAGCTTCAGTACTCTCTTCGTTCAGAAATTGTTCGAGCGCAGGGATCAGTGATTTCAGCTGTTCAACAGCATTATCACGCGCTTTACCTTTTAACGGTTTTGGCATGTCTAAATCCTCGTTGGATGGTGTTACAGTCGTCAAACAAAGATGGTCAAAGCAACGACCATCCAGCACCCGTGCACCTGGTACTCGACCAACGTCCACGAGAGCAATGTGGTTGCCGCGAAGAGTTGTCTGCACCACTTCATACGGCTGCCCGTCAAACTCTCCAGACTGTATGATGAATTCACA
>NZ_JPLE01000032.1 GCF_001010415.1 Xanthomonas pisi DSM 18956 | reverse complement strand
CAGGGCGGGGGGACGTCGCAAGCGGCGTTGCCCCCTGGGCTCCCATATCGCTCTGAGCATTTTGATAAAAGGACGCGGACGGCAGACCGCAGGGCGAGGCGTAGCACCAAGGGGCGTACGGTCTACACGGCTCCTTCACCACAATAAAATGAAGAAAAATTTGACACATATAAATTTCATAAAAAATTCTTCATATTTAAATTCCAAACCCATTCAGAGAATAAATTAATATTTTCTAAATATAGGGTCAGAGCATTTGGAAAAACTTTGCTTGCAAATCTTCCCTGACTTTTCGCAATGGTCGCTGGCAATTTTCCTCGCTGCCTCTATAGACGAGGCATTAGCGATGGCGCCTCCACCTCCGCCATCAGCCGGATCAATAGAGACAATGCACTGATTTCTATAAGTCAATATCACGTTACAATCAGTCGCCCCCCAGTTCTCACACTTACTCAAAGCATCTGATATAGCGTCCTTTTTAGCAAGAAAACCAGAGCTCAATCCAGTATCGCCATTCGAGGCTTGTGCAACTGCGCCCCAGGTCTTCAACCATTCACCACTAGGTCTAGGAGGTGGAGCAGAAATATAACTACCTGAACTTGAACTCCCTTGACCAGTAGAAGGCCCAGGGCCGCACACAGCACTTCCAGCTGCAGTACCGATCGGACAAGCGGTTTGAGCCAAGGCAGTGGCAGAAAAAAAAACAAAAAACAGCGACCCATGTAACACTGCTTTCGCCTTAATCATCGAACTATTCATTAAGTACCTCCCGACCTATCAGGCAAAGGAGCATTAGCAAATTTTCCGGACGGCTGCTGAGATACCCCCGTTGAATCACCCATCACCCTACCCGGAGGACTAGCTCTTGTGACCATATCTGGATTGGCATCTCGACCAATTTGAGGCGGCACATATGTCTGCGACGCATAAGATCCAGGTGGTTGCCCTTGGGGCCCAGGACTTCCAGTAGCCTGACCTGACGTCGCCACCCCAATTGCCGCATATGGTGTAAATGCGCCAAGCGTGCCCTGGAAGAACATCGCAGCCATCGGAGGTGCAGTCAGGATTAGCGTGGTCAGAATCAAGCCCATGCCGCCTTGCTGCAACGCTTGGCTACTGATTCCCGAGGTAAAATCCTGGCCCAACACGGAGCCCAGCAGCGAAGACCCCCAGAAGGCCATGGACACTTTAGTGACCATGTCCAAAGCAATGGATGTCATGACTGCCAGCACGGACATGGAGAAGAAGGTCCCAATTCCATAGAAGAGCCAACGTTGGAATAGTGATTTCGTTTGTTCAAATAGCAGACAGAGAATGAACAATGGCCCAAAGCCAACGAACAGTGCCCACGAGCGCCCTGCGCTGCTCCCATTGCCGTACAGGGAGCAAACGTACCGGGTGCGCTATCAAAGAGCTACGTCCATCGGCTTCGGAGCCTAGGCTCCAAAGCCGATGGACGTAGCAATACCTATTGACTTCTTACCCAATCCATCCGAACTGAAAGCAAATTAGAAACCCAACCGCATCGTGCCAAATTTTTCGTTGATTCGTTTACCTTCACCGCTAGTCTCGGAGCTGCAGGAGTCTAGATACGATTGACGGGCATCCCTGGTCTTGTTCGCACTGTAACCGTGACGATCAAAACGAACTATCTTAAAGTAATCCGCCATCGGCTCAACGCAACTTTTACCGGTGTTGGCCCCTACTAACTTGCCAGACATGCACATTAACGTAGCGCAAGAGTCCTCAGCATACGCTGGTGCAACGACAAACAAAAGTACCAATACTAAAGCATTCGAAGCGTTCATTTTTAAACCTCACTGATCTAGCGTGTGCAATCGAAATCGGTAAAGAGAAATTAATACCTCTCAAAAAATGGCTCAGAATAGGCAGAATAAATTATTTGACATTTTGCATCCGAACCCGCCCCACTTTCACACTTATCTTTTGCATCACGAGAAGCAATCGCAATAGTTTTTCCCGTATCTATCGAATTACCACCTTTACCCGACAAGGGAAACGCAAACGCAACACATTGATTTCTATAAGTGAGAGCAACCTTACAATCGCTTACACCTTGCTCTGAACAATGCTCAAGCGCCTCTCGTTCAGCTTCTGCTTTAGAGAATTTCCCTACCGATGACCCTCCGCCGCTGGACGGGGAACTCGCAATTGCCCCCCAAGTCTTTATCCAGCGTCCGGTAGGAACTGTTCGTGGCGGAGATATTTCCCGAGACCCATTATAATTACTCGACGATCCTGCTGATGGCCCACAAACAGCGCTACCTGCACTAGTTCCTATCGGACATGCCGCCTGAGCAATAACTGTAAAATTCGCCAGTGTACCAAATAAAATCACATGAAGAACAATAAGCTCTCTAGCGCCAAATGCCTTCATAATATTTTCTCGCAGCTCAAATAAAAGACCAGAACCCATCCCAATCAAAAGTGATTTCTTTGAGAAGACAAATGATATCAAACAAATTTTGATTAAGTCAAAATCAGAATTTGAAGAAAATTTGCTTACGGCATGCTAAGTAGGCAATTCGGGATTTCCCAACATCCTTATCACAATCTGCGACAGAGCGTTTAGACGCAACGTTAACAGTTGTCGCCGATCCAATAGCGCCCGGTTTGTATTTGACAATAGGCGATGCAATGGAAACTCATTGATCCCGCTATTTTGCACTACCTTCCATTAAATCAGGCAGCAACCACAAGAAAAAGTACGGAAGCGCGCACGAAATCACCCGCTCATATTGAAATTTCATGGCTTTAATCTACAACCAACCAACAACCTGATTTATACATAAATATCCACATTAATACTTATGAAATATAGGTTTACTACAGGCAGAATAAACGCTTCTACACTGACCGCCATACTTATTACAGTTCGCGACAGATCTGCTTATCGCAACTTCTTGAGTAGCTCCCAGCCCAGTTGCAATAGCCTTGTCCTCAATTGAGGGCCAGGCTAAGGAGACGCATTGATTACTGTAGGTCGTAATATCCTTGCAACCTTTCGAGCCATCAGATGCACAAATCGTTTTAGCTTGTTGGATGGCGGCAGACTTGCTGGTCAGGCCTTCGGAGGTACCTACACTGGCGGTAGCTTCGTCTATCCATATTGAACCCCACTGAGACTCCCATTCGCCGGTAGGAACTGCCCGCGGTCTTGGAGCCTCTTGTACGCTTCCACCTCCAGTTTCAGGAGAAGGGCCGCATGTAGCAGCACCTGCCGCAGTGCCAATTGGGCAAGCAGTTTGCGCCCTCCCAGTAAAAGTTGGCAAAAGAAAAGCAATTGAAATCAATATCAAACTAATAGTTAGACGCATAAAAACCTCTAGCTAGCACCTGGAAATCGCCTATAATTTCAATACTGATATCATTTTCCTCTAACAATGCAGTCAAATACCTAAGATCGCCACCTCTAAACTCGGTCCTGATGAGCTCCCTTAGCACCTGCTATCATTTCGCTATTTGAATTGCCAAGAATACGCGGCCCTGGATTCGACACTCTGGTACCCCCGTTTGAATTTTCCCTTCCGGTATCAGCCGGCACGGTTGGAGCATAACCATAAGATCCAGGCGGCTGCCCCTGCGGGCCCGGACGGCTCGCAGCACCCGAAGCCCCAGTCGCCGCCCCCATTGCCGCATATGGTGTAAATGCGCCAAGCGTGCCCTGGAAGAACATCGCAGCCATCGGAGGTGCAGTCAGGATTAGTGTGGTCAGAATCAAGCCCATGCCGCCTTGCTGCAACGCTTGGCTACTGATTCCCGAGGTAAAATCCTGGCCCAACACGGAGCCCAGCAGCGAAGACCCCCAGAAGGCCATGGACACTTTGGTGACCATGTCCAAAGCAATGGATGTCATGACTGCCAGCACGGACATGGAGAAGAAGGTCCCAATTCCATAGAAGAGCCAACGTTGGAATAGTGATTTCGTTTGTTCAAATAGCAAACAGAGAATGAACAATGGCCCAAAGCCAACGAACAGTGCCCACGAGCGCCCTGCGGTGCTCCCATTGCCGCGCAGGGAGCAAACGCACCGGGTGCGCTATCAAAGAGCTACGTCCATCGGCTTTGGAGCCTAGGCTCCGAAGCCGATGGACGTAGCAATACCTATTGACTTCTTACCCAATCCATCCGAACTGAAAGTAAATTAGAAACCCAACCGCATCGTGCCAAATTTTTCGTTGATTCGTTTGCCTTCACCGCTAGTCTCGGAGCTGCAGGAGTCTAGATACGATTGACGGGCATCCCTGGTCTTGTTCGCACTGTAACCGTGACGATCAAAACGAACTATCTTAAAGTAATCAGTCATCGGCTCAGCGCAACTTTTACCGGTGTTGGCCCCTACTAGCTTGCCAGACATACACATTAGAGTCGCACAAGCATCACCAGCTTCAGCTGAAGCACTCACAGTCATTAATGAGAATACGCAAAGTAGGAAAAATTTCATTACACTCTCCACCATGGATGTATTTCAATAGAAAATTTCACTTCGATTATTCTGGCCACCTAAGCCCCTAACCTCAGCCAGCCTATCTAAGCTTCAGAATCTTTCAAAAATCTGCTCAGAACAAGCAGAATAAATTATACTGCAACCACCTCTTTCGTGTGTTTTCTCGCAGAGTGATATTGCTTTTGAACTAGCTATTTCTACAGATCTTTCGCTGACGACAGCACTTTTGCCTAGTCTAGATTTTGGAAAAGCATATGCAACACATTGATTCCTGTAAGAAAGAGCGATGGTACAATCTTTCTCCCCACCTTCGGAACAACGCGCCAAGGCTTCTATTTCCGCTTCTTTTTTTGAGAGCTTCCCAACCGATGCACCTGAACCACTAGTGGGAGAACTTGCAATCGCGCCCCACGTTTTGATCCAGCGGCCTAGGGGAACAGCACGAGGAGCAGGAATTTCTTGGCTCGAAGCATAACCAGTAGAAGACGAAGGCGCTGGCCCACATGTTGCACTACCTGCAGCAGTTCCTATTGGACAGGCGGTCTGAGCTTCAGCAATACCATCGAAGGTGAAATTGCACACCAAAAAGAGAAAAGCGAAACCACCGCTTTTAGCCAAAGAAAATCTCATCAGCGTCACCATCAAGTAAGTGGAATTCTTTAGGTATTATCCGAAGAAGCTTGGCCTCTGGTACCTGCTAGCACTGTTGGAGAACTTTGCGGAGTTCCCGTTCTTACTGTTGGTAAACTTGAGGAGGGTTGACTAGTTTGCTGACTTCTCTCCACCTCATTCTGAGGCGGCATATATCCATATGAACCTGGCGGCTGCCCCTGCGGGCCCGGACGGCTCGCAGCACCCGAAGCCCCAGTCGCCGCCCCCATTGCCGCATATGGTGTAAATGCGCCAAGCGTGCCCTGGAAGAACATCGCAGCCATCGGAGGTGCAGTCAGGATTAGTGTGGTCAGAATCAAGCCCATGCCGCCCTGCTGCAACGCTTGGCTACTGATTCCCGATGTAAAATCCTGGCCCAACACGGAGCCCAGCAGCGAAGACCCCCAGAAGGCCATGGACACTTTAGTGACCATGTCCAAAGCAATGGATGTCATGACTGCCAGCACGGACATGGAGAAAAAGGTCCCAATTCCATAGAAGAGCCAACGTTGGAATAGTGATTTCGTTTGTTCAAATAGCAGACAGAGAATGAACAATGGCCCAAAGCCAACGAACAGTGCCATCGCGATGCGATAGAGCAGCATCATGGAACCAGCCACAACAGCTGGGCCGCCAGTCCCAACACCAACCATCCACATCGCACGGGACTTCTGCGAGTCCAGTGTAGGATCTTGTACAACGTCGAGCACGTCGATGCTGGACAGAGCGACCTGCATCCATCCCAGGCTCTCGTCTACCTGGTCTTCCGGCGTCTTGTTTTCGCCCGTGATCGCATAGGCGATCTCCTTCTTCACATCGTCGTTGACGAACTTCTGGATGAAGGGACTGGACATGCCGATCGAAGCCGCAATCGCCACAATCAACGCGCTTTTACACATCGTCACGATGAATGCGGCCATCGACTCCCGACTACGGCCTGTGATCATGTTGAAGCCCTGGATCATCACCCAGATCGTCAACACGATCATTGCAACGCCTGAAACCCAGAGTGTAAAACGCCCCAGAAGATCCGCTTCGAAGTCGGAAATTCTATTCGTCAGATAACTCATGATCTGGCGATAGAAGACGAAGTCACCGACCGACGAGACACCCGGATAAGGACTGAGTGCCTGCACACTCAGATTATTCATCCATTGCCCAAAATTTGAAATTCCATTTGCCATTACAACACCTCAATCAACGATTCGGGCAACGACGAACATCCTGACAACTCCACCTACTAGTCTTCAAGCGCTTTAGCAAGAGCGGCAGTTTTCACAACAGTGCCCAATATACTCTGCTTCCCACGCAACATATCTTGCGTAAGTGCGCGCTGATTATCTTCCAACGCGGCGATATATGTGTCATAACCCTTGACTTGATTATTCACTTGCTCAAAAGTCTTTGTCATGCGCGTATTCGTATCATTCAGAGAATACATGGAAGCATTAAGATCACCTGGCTTCGCACTGAAATTGCGAAGGGACATCAGCTTGTTCAAGCTCTGATCCATGGTCGGCATAGTTTCAGCCAGAAAACCAACAACGTAGTTATAGCGTTGATTCTTCATATACTGAATAGCCACACAAAGCTGCTTTTGTTGCTCGCGCGGATTACTATTCGCAAATCCGGTAGAACTACTTAGCATGCTCGTGATAGACGACATGCTAAAGCTGATACCGCTGCCGCAACGCTCGAATCCAAAATTAGGCGACACCGGCTCAAGTTTGACGCCACTCGGCAGTCCGAACGTATTAATCATAGACTGCAACTGAACCAGGTTTTGCTGAAGCAGCTGAAATTGTTCAGTGTATTGGGTGTACTCCACTCCCCACTGTTGTACGGTGGCAAGCATATTCTTAATGGACTCTCCAATCGCAGCCACGTCTATAACAGGAACGCCAGTAGCTCCAGCGTTAAGCGGCACCAAGGTCAGGCCGAGACTGGCATACAAGGAAACAGCCAAAATCCGGGCTTTTAGTTTTGGAAATCCAACTTTCAACTGACGACTCATGGAAGTTCTCCTAGCATTCATAGTTGCGATAACAGTGACAAAATAGAGCTTCAAAAGACCGATCACATTCTAAACCACTGCTTTTCTTTTACCAGAACCCTTTCTATTTTCGTAAAACGCCGGAAGCCATTCTTCTGGAGGTACATCGTTGGCGGACACGTGCAGCCGAGCGGCCGCATCGTTAACCGAAGTATGCATGATCTCAATATTGTCAGTGGATGCTGAAATAACCGCCAACGCATCGTCCATTCCACGCAGGTTGAGCTGGCAGACGCTGGAAGCGTGCCCTTGCTTGACGAGGAAACAGCGTGAGCGCTCGTCCAACCCAATCACAACCTGATACTCCGCCTCGCTCAACTTCAACCCGTTGATGTAATCCTCGCGATCCGCGTTGGGATTAGGCAGAAGGATCAACGTCGCTGTCTGCTCGATCAGCGCAGCCGAGATATCGCTTTTCAGTGCGTCTTCCGGGCTTTGAGTCGCGAAAATACCTAAGCCGTTCTGCTTACGGATGGTCTTTTGCTTGTTTTTCGCGAACTCCTTCAAGGCACCGCCGCCATCAAGAATTTTCCAAAACTCATCCATGACGTAGATCAGCGGACGCCCATCGATCAGCGTTTCCAGCTTGTGGAGCAAATAATTAATCACTGGCACACGCACTTCAGGATTATCGATGACGTCCGTATAGTCGAAACCAATAATATTGGCTCGGGACAAATCGATGGTATCGACAGGATTATCAAACACCCATCCAAGAGAGTTACCGGAGGTCCATCGGCGCATACGCGCGAACAAGCCGTCATCTCCCATATTGGGCAAGCTTTTTTGGAAATTAGTCATGCTGCGCAGATGCATTGGTGTGTCTAGGATGTTTTCCACAGCCCGGAAGATGTCCTCCTCCTCTCGCGAACTGTATTCACGCTTGCCCGCCAACACCTTGATCAAATCCGCTAAGAATTGAACATTACTTTCATTTCTCTCGCATTGAAATGGATTGAAACCGGTAGGCATCCCGTTATCGAGCGCCAGGTAATTACCACCGCAGGCACGCACAAAGATTTCGGCACCGCGATCTTTGTCGAAGAAGAAAATTGTCGGCGCAGGCTCATATTTTTGAACCTGACTCAGCAAAAAATTGATAAGCGCGGTCTTGCCCGTACCAGACTTACCAATCACCATTGTATTGGCGATCGCCTTCTCTCCGAGCGAGTTTTCACCTGGGTGAGTCGCGTGAAAGTTGAAAAAGTAAGGCTGACCATTCGTGGTCTGGAGCGTGGTGACACAATCTCCCCAGGGATTATTGTTTCGCTTTCCCGTCGCAAAATTATGAAGCGGAGACAAACCGAGAAAATTCAATGAGCTGACATTGGCAATGCGTGTGCGATACCGCCAGTTGCCCGGCAGCTGCGAATAGAACGATGATGCGACTGCAAGATCTTCCTTTGCAGAAACAAATCCACCGTTCGACAGTTCCGCGCGCGTGGCAGCGATATTTTGCGTCAAAGAGTCCTGACTGTCCGCATAGACAGCCATCGTGAAATGATATTCGCCAAGGACAAAATTACCGGAGGCAATCTGGTCCATCGCCATATCCAGCTCTATGATCTGGCTAACAGCTTTATCTCCAGAGGAGATCATCATGCCCTTCGTGCGGTCTAGTACGCGCAGAGCATCCTGACGTCCAATCGGACTAAAGGAATGCGTAATCACATACTCGAAATCCAGGTACTTCAGACCATTCAAGATCCCTGGATATGTGCCCTCGGCATATTCTTTGACATTCAAAAGCGCGCCAAAATGGTTAACGCCGTTGGGAGTATTGATCACGTAATCGCCACTTTTGGACGAAAACATGTGCCGACTGACAGGCAAGTATTCATTGACCGGCGCCGTCAGAACGGGAACCGGCTCATCAATTCTGTTGATAAGATAAGCAAAGAATTCAAGGGTCTCTGAAAAGACCACTCCGTTCTTTGCTTCATAGATACCGAGGCGATAAGGAGCATAGTCACGAATGACCGCCTCGACGTTGCCAGCGAGCTCAATCAATTTCGCCACTGCCTGTTCCTGGGCAGCCTGCAACCGTTTGATGTCTTTAGACTTCTCTGCGAATCGCTTACCGGCAACCATGGGCCGATAAAGCATCGTCAGGTAGAGCTCATTCTGCATGAGCCGCTGCGACGACAACATTTCAAAATATTTTTCAGATAATTGATGGTTGAACAAATTACTGTAGCTGCCTTTCTGCGTCAGCTTTCTTCTACGCCGCACGTCATGCACCCAGAAAGCAACATTTACGAAATCTGGCGCCCGCAAGGTCTGAAGTAACCTATTAAAGGTATTGTGCCGATGTTCAAGCTCCCATTCATCACGACCAACAAACGGCAAACCTTCCAAGTGCCATGTCAGCAGATAGTCGCCCCCAGTCGTCTTGACTACATTCGTCGCAACGTGAGACGAGAAAGGAATGAATTCGCTTATGGAAGTATCTGGGTTGAACATCAGCTTGACCTGACCCCTGTGGGTAATCCTGAAAATACGAGGAAGTCGGCGTCTTGCGACGCCGACCCCTAGACTATCAAAAGCCTACCGATTTCACGGTGGCGGGCTTTTCCGATAACTGTTGGGTGAAAAAATCCATTTTCCTGAATTGGCGCGCACATTCCTGACTCTGAATTTGAACTGCCACCGCAACCCTAACAGGCGAAATATCATCTCATCACGCCGCGCCATTTGGCGCATTATGAAAATAATGACGGGAATGAGAAAAAGATATAGCAAATTTGTATACATGGAAAAAACCAGCGTCCCGCCTGCACCGATAAAAAACGGAACATAAGGCACCCCCAAAAACATTGCGGGCCTGGTGCAACCGCGGAAGACGACGTTTTTCTTCATGTCAGGCGGTCAAGAAAGGCAGGCTGTGGGTGACAAAAGCGTTCACCGCTCCGCAGGAGCCACCAGCCCCCGTACCCAACAGCATGCGGGCAATCTGCCCAGCTGCTCCGATCAGAACACCACCGATCAAGATCGGCGCCACATCACCAATCCGCTTGTGTGCAAATGCGATTTGATAACCTGCAAAAATCACTGCAATGGTAACCACTGCAATGGAGGCGATGTTAAGAAGCCCAGTGATACTTGTAAAAAATTCACAGGTCTTTGTATCGGTGCCACCAAAATTTTGCGCGAAAGCTGAGGATGCAGACAAGGCCGCTACAAATATTGCAGACTTGAAAACGGTTTTTGCTGTGCGCTGGATCTCGGGGGAAGTGAGTTTGGCATGCTTCATTGTAAATCTCCTTATTAAGGCCCAACATGGTGGTGCACCTACCGGATCGGCCATGCCGGAGGCTAGAAAACAAACGCCGCATCCCCTACTTTCACGCTTTGCTGCTGTGAAGGGGCGGCTGCAGGAGCTGGCTTGTTTGGGGCGGCCTGCTTTTGAGGAGCACCTAGTATCACCGGTACCCGTGAACTCATCAATACGGCAACCTCTCCGTCACTCGAGATATTTGGAGATGCTTGGGAGCCATTGGGCGATCGTGAAGAGTTTGCATGCCTTGAGTCAGCCAATTGCGCATCTCTCCCCGCGCTTCGGGGAACTTGAGGCATCGAGCCCAGTTCCCCGCCTTGATCTGAACGCATTGACCCGGCTTCCATGCCCGCGGCGCCTTGAGGAAAAACCTGAGCCGCATCTTGTTGAGACAGTGGGTTAGCGCCCTGCAGACGGTCGTCTATCACACGTGACAAAAGACGATCCGGCAACGACTGGAGTGATGCTTTGACTGACTTCACCGGGTGACGGACCTGGCTCTGCGCTTCGCCTACCAAAGGGATAGGAGCAGCGCTCGACTGCCCATTGGCTTGTGCCATCGAGTTGAACACTTTTTGCACGTAGCCATGCCGAAAACCAGTGACAAAATTTCCTGAGTAATAGCAGCTAAGCGCTTTCCCCCAATCTTTCCCAGATCGCTGATAGCATTCTGAAAGAATAGCGGAGCCAGCTTTCAAGTTTGGGCACTGCTGAAATGCTTGCTCATAAGACTGCAAACCATATTTCGACAGATTGTAGCGATTTACTTGAGCAAGCCCCAGTGAAAAGTTGTAGCCCTTCTCCTGGAGCATCTGAACAGTGGAAAGCGCTTCACCCAGATTCTTCGGCTGTCGCATAAGTCTGCCACCCACAACCCCAATCGCATAGGGATTATGAGAGGACTCGACGTGGACGACATGCTGCATCACCGAAAGCGGAGCAGCCATTTCTCCACATGCCATCATTTCAATTCCAGGGAGCACGCTACACCCCTCTCTCTTCATCAAAATTTAAGCAGACTTTCGATTCGCGCAAAGAAATATTTGAAGCGAATTCAGTCGAGACCGGAAAAGGCGAACTCCTTTTTCTCATCATGACTGAAAACTCCTCTCTGGATTGAAATCAATACCGGTGATGTATCTACGACCTTCGTGCGCTTTAATGTGGACAACGACATCGATTGTCATCATCAACAACCGTTTGATCACATTGAACTCCAAACCAGAACCCTCGGCTGAAGCCTTTACCATCAATGCCAATTGGTCCCAAGTCTGCTCTGGACTACCGGCATGACAACTGGTAATAGATCCAGGATGTCCAGATGCACAATTTCTTATGAAATAAAACGCTTCATCGCCGCGCAACTCAGCCAAGATGATTCGATCAGGCTTCATGCGCAAACAGGCCTCCATGCAGCTCTTGGCTGTCACGTTGCTAGCGCTCTGCCCACCCTTTGAGTAGAGGAGATGAACTACATTCGGCTGCGAAATAAACAATTCGCGCGCGTCCTCGATCGTCACAAGACGCTCGCTTCCGGGAATGTGGTTGACCAGCGACTTCATGAAGGTCGTTTTACCGCTACCGGTCGCTCCAGACACAACGATGTTTTTCTTGTAGAGAACAGCTTGCCTGAAAAACTCGGCATACTGCCGGCATTGGCGAAGCATCAGAAGCTCTTTGTCATGCTCACTGATCTCTCCGCTGTGCTCCAATATCTGATCGAAGAATCCATCCTCTTGATATTGAGAAAGCGTTTTTGTGTGTTTCGAGGGCAGGCGAATTGTGATCGAGACTTTACCGGCATCACATGCGGGAGGAACCACAAATTGGGCGCGCTGACCCGTGGGGAAGGTTAGTGAAACAACCGGATCAGCGTCGGTAATGCGCTGACCCGTGTTACTTTCATTCACCACCGCTGTGCAGAATTGACGCGCACGCTCGAACGTCAAGCTGGGCACCTCTACCCGCTCCCAACCACCGCGGGTCTCCAGATACACTTCCCCCGGACGATTTATGCAGATCTCGGTCACTTCTGAAGACAGCATATATCCCTGAATACCAAGCACACTGTACTGGTACTCAAGAAATTCGCTGGATGCCTTTGAGACGGGCGAAACTTCTACGTCCACGTGCGCTCTCGTTACCTTCTTGGCAATACGTTTGTAAAATCGACATCTTTGGCAACATACACATTAACCAGCGAACCCTGGTTGATAGTGACAGTGGCTGGCCGCCTCATGCTTTCTGTTGCCGCATCGTTTGCAATACGCTCCATTGTTCTAGCGGTAGCGCTTTCATAAGGGGACTGAACTTCAACACCAGTCTGAGATACCGTGGTCTGTTCGGGACCGTACTCAGCAGCAGCGTATTTGAAGGCATCCGCCAACAGGCTAATCATCAAAGCAGAAGACAAGCGCTGCCCCCAGTGCGCATCGTACTGCCCCGGATGTCCAGCACCACCCAAGCCGTCTATCCCAGGGCTCGACATAGATACATCGATGCCTGTTGGTGTAGTGATGCGATCCCAGATAACGGAAACACGCTGTCCAGTCGGACCTCCACTATAGCTACCATAAATTTTTGAGCCCTTGGGCAGCAGCAACGTTCGACCATTTATTGAATAAACCGGCTCAGTGATAAGGCACGACGTGAAACCGGGGATGTCAGTAATCACCCTCGTTTCCAAAATGCAGCGCAAATAAGTGCCGCGTACGAGCAACGCATCCGGATGTCGAATGAATTGTGCGCTTGTTACTTTCTGCTTGTCAGCCTCGCTACCGTCTTCCGAGCCAGCTGCTCCTGCTTCGCCTGCAGGATTGAGACCAGCCAAGATCGAATTGGAATACTCCTCGGCACTCATTGGACCGCTGCCGCCAGAACCCGCAGCGCCGCTACCTCCAGCAGAGGCCATCCGCCGCTCAGCAAGTGTCGGACCAGCTGGACGATTGCTTGCTGGATAAACTGGCTGCGGATAATCCGGAGTTTGCGGGGGCGGAAGGGGTGGTGGCGCGAGCGAAATAGGCGGAACGTCTTGCTGAACTTCGACCTGCGCCGGAGCATTTGCCATTTTAGGAAGGCTGGGCGCGGTCACGGTAGCCGTAGGTTCCTTCTTTGCTTCCGCTTCATTTCGGTTAGTAGCGCTCTTATAAAGAAAAAAAGCGAGCACAAGCAAAACCAGCACAATCGCACCAAGGAAAAACAGCGCTTTTCTATTAAGCCGCTGATCTTCTACCGAACGAAGCTCAGGCGCTGAGGCATCCAGGTTTGGCAGCGGCTGCGCTTGAGTACGAGCAAAATAGGGGTTATTAGGATCCTGACCGCTATTTGGAGCCTGCGTGCGATCGTTATCGCCATTGTCCTGGCGACCCTCATTGTTCTCGGGAGGATTATTTTGGCTCATTTCTTTACATTCCTCCGAAGACCGACGACATTACTTCCATGTCTGATAACCAAATAGGGGTATGTACCATGGACAATGAGCACATTCCCTTCAACTGTAGTGTTGACTACAAAATCTTCGCCATGCTCTTTCTCACGACCGAACACTGCCGGAAAATTTCCTGTCTGGAACTTACTTGAATCAGTAAGCTTTAGGTACGTAAATCGACCGTCATCATATGCACTAACTGGTACAAGCCACCCTAGACGGCTACGCGTGGCGTAGGAATAGTCAAAATAGTACTGCCTGTCTTTGGATAGCTCAGTACTGAGCAAAGGCTTCGCATCTTCTTCAACTGTGTCTTTTGCGACCGAAAACTGCGAGTCGCTAGGATAATTGAAAACCACCTTGTACTGAACACCCGCGCGACGCGCCTGCTCAAGTTCGCGCCAGTCAGTAGCAACAACCTTGAGCTCAAAAATATATGAGTGCGTTTCGGTTCTGACCATCATGTTGGTATCAACATCGACGTTCTTAGGCTTTAGATAAAAAACATTATCTCGCCGAGTCAGCTCCCAACCGCTACTGAAACCAGTACTGTAATCGAGAATCTTTTCGTTAGGATTCAACTCGATCTGAGTTGTAATCCCCAAACCAGTGCGGATCGGATAGATCTGATCAGACTTATAATCGTAATAGTCGACCGCTTGCGCATGAACGCTGACCGACGACCCGACTGCTGACATCCCGGCCAAGAGCCACACTATCAATTTATTCCTATACTTCATTGACCTCTTGCTCCGTCAGTTCCAATCGAGATCCCTTCGGCCGATCCTGCCGCATCAGGCCCTGTCGTTGCGGGTACTGCAACGCCAATCGCCGGAGCAGCCAAGTCTGGATTCGGATTTGCAATAACCTGAGGCTGGGCGCTACTAGTCGACGCGCTGGGGCCAGTGGCAGAAGACCCGACGTCTGGCGGGGCCTTATCATAGTCGTTGTCGACGCGATATTCGGTCACTTGGAATCCTAAAGGATTTTGCAACCGATCTTGCTCATCCAACTTTAGATTATTATTGTAATCAAAAGCCAGTGTGATCAACTTGTTGTCGATAAAAGTCGAGATGCCAGTCGTTTTTTCATACAGGTTACGCTGTATTCTGACAGCAGCCCCCCTGAATCCGCCGGAGGCTCGCTGCCCCAGAGGAGTGATGCTGAGAATTTTAACGCGGATCGACTTTGCTTTTCCGTACTTTAGAAAAGGATTATCCGGGTTAGTCTCCATGTACAGTTGCTTATGCCCGGCGCCGACCTGCGTAGTAGACATGATAAAAACGAGATTCCAATCACGCAATGTCATGATCTCTGAGTCATAGGACTCGCGTGCCGTTACATATTGCGCAACATTACTCCGATTGATCGCCTCACTAGATGTAATCTGCTGGTTATAGAAGTCACCCTGAAGCCTGGCAACAGTAGCAGTCCCGGTGGAAGCATCGGCCATTACAAGATACGGAACTTTTTCTTTAAGCGGCAGCATGTAGTAATAACCACCCGCCAACATGACAGATACCGCCAAAGAAGTAGTTGCAACCATCCAGGCACGCCGTTGGCTACGTTGCGCAAGATCTGCAATTGTCAGCTCGTAGTTGACCGCTTTCGCAACCGCTTGATCAACTTGGTGACTGGGTTCTTTCTTACGGAACATAAGTAATCCGCTTCCACCTATTTTACAAAAATGCTGCGTATTTTATTAGCGCAGAGACGAGGGCTAAAGCATCAACCAGCCGACTTAGAAACAGGCTGAACGACTATCTGATTTCCAACAATCGCTACGTGTACTCCCTGTGTCGCATAAACCGCACTGAGCTCATCCACCGCTTGCTTTACGCTAGTTGTTTCTATTTTTGCGACTGCGGCATATAGCGTGTAATCAGAGGTAATGTTGTAAGCAAGCGTCATATTGGAGTCCTTGACCCAACGCTCCAACATTGTTTTTAGCGTACCGTCCATCGGAGTAGCTTGATAGACGTAGGAAGCGTGCAGCGGCAACTCCATCGGCGTCTCTGCAAAACGATTCACCGGCTTCCACCGCCCGCCGAAATCTGCGGCAGGCTTTGTTGCACATGAAGCCAGCGCGAGCATGGTCAGCACAAGACATGTAATTTTCAAGGTATGACCCTTCTTCACGCCCTAATCTCCATAACTAATAAGCCATTTTTCTTTCGCGCCTGCGACGTCTTACATTTAGCGCCCAAAGGACCATGCCTAAAAACCAGTAATTGTCGAAATATTTCAGGCACAACAAATCGTTCGCCAAGAGGGCGAACGTATTTAAGAGATCCGGGCAAGAATGTTTCGTCACACATAAACATTTTTACGCTCCATGTAACCCCATTCCTGAGCAACCAGAAGATCAGACTATCGTCAGGCTGCCACTACGTAGTGCAATCTGCCGCCTTGTCGACCAACAGTCAAGCTGAAAGTGATACAAGTCTCTAATTTATGAGAATTTATCATAAAAGTGTGCGACTCATCACATTTTCAGGTCGAGGATTGGGGTTTCCACTTTGTCTAAGAGACGTGAAGTAAAGTGCTTATCTTGGTAGTACTTTATTTTCTGGCATTTGACCGGATGCGGGATTCCTTCGTAGAGGAACACTTCATGGTCGTTTCCCATCGCCTTCAACTCCTGCGGCAACATCAATGCACGCCGCTCCTCCGACACGCTGCGCGTTGTTTCGCGCCCCCTAGTGATGTTTTTCTTCTTGATCGTCGTGTAGCCCAACATCTCCGAGTAGTCGTTCGCGTCCTGTTGCTCGCGCGGTGCGTACAGGATCTGCAGGGCGTGATTGGTGATGATGGTGCGCGACAGGTCCTTGCCATAGGTCGCGTCTAGTTGCGCCATGCTCTGGATGATGGGCAGCAGACGGATGTTATAGCCGGCCATGTAGGCTACTGCCGTTGCGATGATGTCCACTTTGCCGATCGAGGTGAATTCGTCCATGAGCAGCAAGCACTGGTACTTGAGCTCCGGGTTGGACTTCGGCAGCTCGCGCGTATTGAGGTTGATGATCTGACTGAAGAGCAGGTTGATGATCAGGCGGCTCTCCGCCAGCTTGTTGGGCTGGATGCCGATGTAGATCGTCATCTTCTTCTTGCGTAGATCCGTGAGCAGGAAATCGTCGGCGCTGGTGGCTGCATCCAGCACAGGGTTGATCCACGCGTTGAGCGGTTCTTTCAGGGTGCCCATGATGGACGCGAAGGTCTCATCCGCCTGTGACAGCATGTTGGCAAAGGCCGATTTGGCATTGCCGCTCAGGAACCTGCGCTCGGACAGCGATTTCAGGTATTTCTTGAGGTCGGTACCGTCCCCCGAAGACAGGCGATAGATGCCGCCCAGCGTGGGCGCCCCTGCCCCGCCCGGGAAGCCGAGCGACAGCTCCTCATCCCAGTTCTCGAACAGATACAGAGCGAAAGCCAAAAATGCATTACGCGCCTGGCTGACCCAGAATTTTTGATCGTCCGAGCCGTCCGGATACAGCATGGCCGCGATGCTCATCAGGTCCGACACGCGGAATGCAGGATCGTTCGACACGTAGGTCAGTGGATTCCAGCGATGGGTGCGCCGATCTTCTGCAAACGGATTGAAGAGAAAGACCTCGTGCCCCTGGCTGGCGCGCCAGCCGCTGGTCAGATCGAAGTTCTCCTGCTTGATGTCCAGCACGACGATCGACTCCTGGTACTCAAGCAGGTTGGGGATGACAACACCCACACCCTTGCCCGAGCGCGTCGGCGCAGCGAGGATCACGAATTGCTGCCCGCTCAGACGCACCAGCTTGCCGTTGAATTTACCGACGACGATGCCGTTCCCGCTTGGCTTGAACAGGCCGTGCTTGGCGAGATCGGCAGCCCCGGCGAAGCGCGCGTCGCCATGCAATGCAGGCGCCTTGGGCTTGAGTACCAGAGCAATACCGATGATCCAAATGAGCGCCGGAAAACCGAAGCCGATGCCACCTGCCATCTTGATCTTGGTTGCATAGGGAGCAACCTGGGGCAGTCCCAGTGCGCTGTAGTAGCGGTAATAGGTGTCCCAGCTATACAGGCTCGTCTCCAGCCGCAGCAGCAGCAAGGTCACGTAGCCGGACAGCAAATATCCGGCGAGCAGCGCCACCGCAGTGGCAATCGCGATAATTTTGGCTTTCGACATGCGCCCTTCTCCCTAGGCTTGCAGCTGGACGGCGGTCTAACGACGGACGACAGGCTTGTGGTCGATCGGGTCCGCTTTGCGGCCCCCACTCTCGCTTTCGACGAGCGAGTCGATCCACACCTTGGCTTGATCCAAGGAAAGATCCGGCGTTATTCGCGTTCCAGCATCGGTCACGACCGCATACGCCACCACCGCATCGGGTGCATACACCTCGTCGCGCGTGATCGCCACAATGCGATACCTCCCCCTGGTCAGCACGGTGTGCTGATACTCGTCCATCGCCAGCCTTCCTTTCCGTCAGCGCGGAAGCGATGCTAAAGCAAGACGTGTGATGGAGAAAGCGGTTTCGGCGGCGCGCGTGACTGCACGGCTCGAGCCGCCCCACCTCTGAACCTGAGTTGGCGAACTTGGCTTGGCCCTTGCGCCGGTGCGGCGGCAGGCAAACACGCGCTAGCCGACAGCTCCACTGCTGCCAGCGTTGGATCCCTCATTAGATGCGCTGAGCCATCAAGCGGTATCGCGAGCCAATGGTTGCGCCGCGACCTCAGAAAGTTGGATTGCATTACCCGATCGCGCTCTGCGCCAGCAATCGTTCGCATGCCATCGCCAGCCGCGCATGCCATGCGGTACACATGGATGGGACATGGTGGGGCTCGCTAGATCGTTGCGCGATCGGCAAGACCGGCGCTACACGACTTTAGTGAGATGCATCTGCGTGAGGCGAAGGAGCGACTTGAGTTGCTTGCCGGGAACCTGACCAAATACGTGCCGGCGCTGCAGCAGCCTTTGAGAGAGTCATTTTAAGATCACTGGCAGACATTGCTGCCGATCATGTAACCACTCAAGTCGCCATACCATCTGGACTTGGAGTGGTGGGCGGTACAGGGTTCGAACCTGTGACCCCTACCATGTCAAGGTAGTGCTCTACCGCTGAGCTAACCGCCCGAATCCTGCGCCAGCATCGCGCTGTGCAGGGCGCGCATTCTAGCGCAGGGTTTTGCCGACCACAAGCCCTCCCTGCGCTTTGTGTGCCACTTCGCCCTACCCCAGGCTTGCGGCCTTCAACTTCTGGATCTGGTCGCGAATCTGCGCCGCTGCCTCGAACTCCAGATCCTTGGCATGCTGGTACATCTTCTGCTCCAGACTCTTGAGCTTGCCGGCAATTTCCGCAGGCTTCATGGCGCGATAATCGGGCGCCTCTTCGGCGACCTGGCGCGACTTCGACCGCCCCTTGCCCGCCTTCTTCTCGGCTGCATCCTCGCGTGCACCCTCCATGATGTCGGAGATCGGGCGTGCCACCGACTTGGGCGTAATGCCATGCTCGAGGTTGTACTCCACCTGTTTCTCGCGACGGCGGTCGGTCTCGTCGATCGCGGCCTGCATCGAACGCGTCATCTTGTCGGCATACAGGATCGCCTTGCCGCGCAGATTGCGTGCGGCGCGGCCGATGGTCTGGATCAGCGAGCCGGTCGACCGCAGGAAACCTTCCTTGTCCGCATCCAGGATCGCCACCAACGACACTTCCGGCATGTCCAGGCCTTCGCGGAGCAGGTTGATGCCAACCAGCACGTCGAACTTGCCCAGGCGCAGATCGCGGATGATTTCCACACGCTCGACCGTGTCGATATCCGAGTGCAGATAGCGCACGCGAATGCCATGCTCACCGAGGTACTCGGTCAGGTTCTCGGCCATGCGCTTGGTCAGCGTCGTGACCAGCACGCGGTCGCCGAGCTTGATGCGCTCGTGCACCTCGGACATCAAGTCGTCGACCTGGGTACCGACCGGGCGAATTTCCACGACCGGATCGATCAAACCCGTGGGACGCACCACCAGCTCGGTGATCTCGCCGGCAGACTCGCGCAATTCATAGGGCCCCGGCGTTGCGGAGACATAGATGCTGCGCGGCGAACGCGCCTCCCACTCCTCGAAGCGCAGCGGCCGGTTGTCGAGCGCTGACGGCAGGCGGAAGCCGAACTCCACCAACGTTTCCTTGCGCGAGCGATCGCCCTTGTACATCGCACCGATCTGCGGAATGGTCACGTGCGACTCATCGATGACCAGCAGCGCATCCGGCGGCAGGTAGTCGAACAGCGTCGGCGGCGGCTCGCCGGGCGCCTTGCCGGTGAGATGCCGCGAATAGTTTTCGATGCCGTTGCAGAAGCCCACTTCGGCCATCATCTCCAGATCGAACTGGGTGCGCTGCGCCAGACGCTGCGCTTCGACCAACTTGTTCTGCGAATACAGCTGCTCCAGCCGTTCCTTGAGCTCGTCCTTGATCGTGTCGACCGCACTGAGCGTGCGCTCGCGCGTGGTCGCGTAATGCGTCTTTGGGTACACGGTGTAGCGCTGCAGCTTGCGCAGGGTTTCGCCGGTCAACGGGTCGAACAAGGTCAGCTGCTCGATGTCGCCGTCGAACAACTCGATGCGCAAGGCCTCGGTGTCCGACTCGGCAGGAAACACATCCAGTACTTCGCCACGCACGCGAAACGCACCGCGCGTCAGCTCGAATTCGTTGCGGGTGTACTGCAGATCGCTGAGATGACGGATCAACTTGCGCTGATCGATGTGCTCGCCCACCGACAGGATCAACCGAAGCGACAGATAGTCTTCCGGCGCGCCCAATCCATAAATCGCAGACACCGTCGCAACCACCAGCGAATCGCGACGCGACAGCAAGGTCTTGGTCGCCGACAGGCGCATCTGCTCGATGTGTTCGTTGATCGAACTGTCCTTCTCGATGAAGGTGTCCGACGACGGCACGTACGCTTCGGGCTGGTAGTAGTCGTAATAGCTGACGAAGTACTCGACCGCATTGTTCGGAAAGAACGACTTGAACTCGCCATACAGCTGCGCCGCCAGCGTTTTGTTCGGCGCCATCACCAAGGTGGGTTTTTGCACCTGCTGCACCACATTGGCGATGGTGTAGGTCTTGCCCGAGCCGGTCACCCCCAGCAGGGTCTGCTTGGCCAGGCCGGCCTCGAAGTTGGCCACCAGCTTGTCGATGGCCGCCGGCTGGTCGCCGGCTGGGGAATACGGGGATACGAGCTCAAAACGATCGGTCATGGAGCGGATCTCGGGGGAAGGCTGCACGAAAAAACGGAGGTCACCTTTGGTAAAAATCTGACATCCCGCCACGTAGGGACAGACGTTACCTGAGATGTGATCACCTTAGAGACTGCTTGCTCCAATGCAGGAGCAGGACGAATGCAAGCAGCGACTCGTTCGTACCAAAAAGGGTACACCGCGCTTCAGTCACTGATCGTGATGGCGATCATCGGCATCCTGACGACCATCGGCCTGCCCAGCTTCAGGGCGTTGATCGAATGGCAGCGCGCACAGGCGCGGCTCCACCTGCTCACCGCGCATCTGGCGACCGCCAGGAGTCTGGCGGTCGCCCAGCGCCTGCCTGTCAGCATCTGCCCATCGGTCGATGGGGCAAGTTGCCGATCGGACACGAACTGGAGCCAAGGATGGATCCTCTTCCAGGATCCCCTACGCAATGGGCACCCCGCAGGCGCAGACTCCATCTTGCGAGTCGAGCGCTATGCAGCAAGCGACAACATCAGCATCACCGGAACGATTGGCAGACCTGTGGTGCGCTTCCTTCCTAACGGCCGCAACAGCGGCACCAACATCACGATCAGCCTGTGTGCCGGCGCGCATCGCCTTGCGGACGTAATCGTCAACAATTCAGGACGAACGCGATCCGTCCGCTACAAGCAGCCAACCAACTGCCCGATGCACTAAGCCTCCGCCAGAAAACGAAGAGGCCGCGACTAGTCGCGGCCTCTTCAACATCTTGGCGCCCGAAGTTGGACTCGAACCAACGACCCCCTGATTAACAGTCAAGTGCTCTAACCGGCTGAGCTATTCGGGCGGGGTGGGCATTGTAGCAAGATCCCACCGCAATGCAACACCCCTATGCGTTGGACTTTACTACCTGCTACCAACACTCTGACCTGCTGCCTTTAGAGTTGGTCTTGCGAGAAGCTTGGTCAATGCTCAGGGTGCCGCACTTGTCGGCAGTCTGAGCAGCTCCCGGTGTCGCCGTAATCACATATCCAGACTGGGTCTGCTGAGACAGGGCAAGAGTGTACGCTGCGGTTCCTCCCTCGCGCGGCGATACTGACGTTGGCAGACTGAAACCAACGTATGTGTTCTGTACCGTGTGATACCTCTCCGCCAGATGAGAGTACTCAACGAGATCGACCTTCGCCTGGGCCCGCTTCGATTTGCGCACGTGCTCCGCGTAGTTGGGATATGCGATCGCGGACAGAATCGCAACCACAGCAACCACGATCATGAGCTCGATGAGCGTGAACCCTTGTGCTCGCATCGAACAGCTGTTCAAGTGCTTTAATTGAGGATGCTTCGTCAACCTAATCATTGAATTTGCCTCCAAGACTGCCTTCCGCATGGATATGGGACATACATCGGCTGCGCACCGGCAACATTGATCACCATCCAGCACGAACTACCGCCAGGTGGCAGAGAACCAGGAGTCAAGCGCGGGATTGCCGACACACCCACGTCTTTTACCGGCGTTGTACCCTGTGTCGTCAAGGAAGTTGCGGCAGTGCCAGAGGCAAACGCTGCACCGGTGGGTGAGCCATTGCGAGCAACATCGAGCGCCGCTCCACCCGTGCGAGTATTCAGTCCAAAAAGCCAGTTACTGCCTTGAGCGGCACAGCCCACACTGTTTGGATTGGGCACGTAGGTGGGCATGAAAACGATACCTGAAGCGACATTCGGATTACCTACCATGCGCTCGCCGGCAGGCAGATCTACGTACCATCCCTGTCCTCCCGTGACGCTAGAACCCATTACCAAGCTACGGGAAGTACCAGAAGTCGCAATCGAGTTGGCCTGCAAGTTCGAACGTGTGATGGAACTGGTAACAACACCGGAACTCGTGTCGTTCACGCCATACAAAGATTGAATCGCCGTATCGAACGGGTCGTTCTGGAAAGAGAAGCTGCCGGTACCGAAGAACAACGTCACGCCACCGTTCTCGCCTTCAGTCGCTACCAGTCCTCCGGTAATCGGCTGACGATAGGTTGCGCCATTTTCCACAGACGTACGGCTGGTAAACAGCGGCACCGTAAGCGCCGTCGCAGTGTTGCGCAGATCGAATTTCCAAATCGCGCCCTTCTGGTCTGCCGCATAAACCGTATCGGCATAGCCGTCGCGCACCCTGTCCAACTGACCTGTCCCTCCCCAGCGATCAACGGCCACAATATTGCCCAGCCCATTGCTGCCAGAGATGCTGTTACCACTCTCGGTGGCTTCGATCATGGTTACTGTTGGCGTACCAGTTTTGATGTCGACAAGAAATAGAACAGCTTTTCCACTTGCACTGTTATAGCCATTGCCGAAGATAGCCTTCCAGCTCACAGTGCCCGCCGAGCTCAAAATCGGAACGATAACCGGCTTACCAAGTACAAAACCGATGTTGTTGCGTATCGCAGCAGACAAGGAGGTATCAAGATCACTAATCTCCCAAAGACGGCTTGCGGAGGTAACACTGGTAGGCGTCGTGACATCCATTGCAAATACGCTCCGGCCACCAGCGCCAGCGGTGCCGACCAAGCTGGTCTTCCATGCGCCACCGTAGTAAGTGTCAGATACAGCTAAAGGCCCGTCGACGTAGTAGCGGTGACCGAACTTCTGGTCACTTTGATTGGCCGGATCATACGGCAAAAGCAGATTACCCATGTGCCCCAGGGCCGTCGACGGAATATACGCGAAACGCTCAACTCCTCCGTTGGAGGACATGACACCGTCGCCATTCATACCACCGTCGAAACCGTGCAGCATTCCATCGTTGGCCCCCACATAGACCATGTAGTTACGGCCAGTCTTTTTCGCATTCAAATAGGCCTGATAGGTAGCACCAGGATTACCCGGAAGGCTACGGTAACCATAATCATCCAGCGGAGAACTGATCACGGGAGCGGAATTGACGATATCTCCCAGAACAGTCGTTCTGTCGCGCAAGCGCCCTCCACTTCGCACTTCTCCGGAAGCTTCACCCCGCAGATAAGCGGTTGCCGTCGCTGCGGTCGCCCCAAGATTGGTAAGGTCCGAACTGGTACACAAGGACATGCCAGGGTACAGCGCAGTCGACTTGGTGCATAAATCTGCCAAAGAAATATTGGTGTCGTTGAATGCTGAAACCACCCCCGCCTTACTTACCAGCACATTACGAGCCGCAGCGGACGGCATTCGCGCGCTAGCCTCCCAAGCCGCAGTACTAACTGCTACGCGGGTCTGCGGGTTTACAGCGACGGTGTACCCAGTGAGGCGACCAAACCAGTCTGTTCCCTCGTTCGCGATTTCATAATTTGGGGCGACCGAGAAGGATCCGACACCGATACGCGCACCACTCTGGGCGAGGGTACCAGAAGGCGAAGAGCCAGCCGTCACAGACGAAAGGACACGTCGCATTGCCTGAGTGATTTCGGCTGGAGTCCTCGCATTGATGTACTGTCCCCGCGTATTCGTAGCCGCATGCCAGATGTCGTCAACAGTGCTTCGTTCATCGTTTTCGCGAGGCGGCCAATTTTGATAAACCGCCGGCGTTGTGTACGCATCCTGCACAACACTTGGATTGAACAGATTACCGCGAGCACCTAGCGTGATGCCATAGAAGTTGACGTGCAGATTTTTTTGACAATCTAGCCTGACACTTGCATTTGCGGTATTGCATGAGCTTGGAACCGGCACCAAACCAGAAGGCAGGTCTGCTCGAATGGGAGAACCGCCATTGACATTATTGTAGTATTTAGCAGCAATGTCGCCCATTGTGTTGTCGTACGCGTCAGTGAAGGGAACTCCCATATCACCATCGCCGCTCGCGTTACTTACGGACGGGCCATCTTGGTTACTGTATCCATCCGTAAACAGCATGACTGCATTTTTTTGACACGCCAATTGGACAGGAGCTGCACTATCAGTTCGCTGAAACTGAATACCAGCCGAGTTGACTGCCTGCCGATTCGGTGTACCACCACTAGCAGGCAAGGCAAGAATCGAATTATACAGAGCAGTCTTCTCGCTCTGCGTACCCATGTTGCGCATCGGCAATCTTTCGCTGACAGCATCGTAGCTTGCGTGCTGATTGATCCGGAAGAAACCAACTCGCATGTTATTGACATCGGCCAGAGACCTGGTCATACCGGCAATGATCGCTCGATTTCTATTCCCATAGAATGAAAACCAATTGGCGAAATTCTGAAGGGCAACGGTATTGGCCGCGCCTATCGTATACTTCCACATGTCGCAACCAGCACCACATACGTTACGCACGCGATCACGCTGAACCGCATCATAAGCGGAAGCACCAGCAAGAAGAGGCCTCGCATCGGTGTCGCTTGTGTAAGGCACAAAGAAGGTCGCCGGCCAGAATCTGATCAGCAACGTCTGCGAACCGCCATTCCACGTTACATCAGAGGTCGTTACCTGTTCATTCCCGAAAAAAAGATTGCCATTGTTATCCTGGAAACGTTGCTTGTATCCCGTCCCACGCGGAAGCACCATCCCATTTTGAATTCTAAAACTGCTACTGAAATCATCCCCCATATAGTTGGAAGCAAGCGCCACAGTTGCGCCTGGCTGGAGCGGATTGATCCGCGTATTGACCAAGTCCGCCTGCGGAAAGGGATTTCCATCGCTATTTATCCACGGATCGTACTTGACCGTCGGATCGTAATAGGTGGGATTGTAGGCGGCAGAGCGCGCAAACCCTAGACCATCCAATGGAGGGACGCCGCGGCGATTTTCATCGATACGGACGCCGGGAAGGACATGGTTGTAGCCACAACCTACACTAGGCGAATCCTCCGTGTTCAATGCCCCCTGAGCGGAGAAAAAACTCTGCCTTGTAGTGCTCCAGCATCCCTGACCATCCTGCCCCGGAAACTGAGTCTGAAACGTCATCGAACCAGAATCATCCACCGCCATGATAAAAGCAGGAGGCGTCTGCACTTGGTCATTCATCGGCGCCTGAGCCAGTACTCCCTGGCCCTGCGCAGCAATCAATGCATAGACGAAGAACCCCAACCCGATCGCGCCAGTCACTGCCGAAGCAAGGATTACTTTCTTTCTGTTAGCTGTCATGTGCGTTTCTTCAAAGTTTGAAGACGGTGTCTATTGCCGCTTCGGAACTGGGATTGGCGTTGTCGTCGGCAGCAACACCAGTGATCTGGAAGACCGGAGATGCTGGATCAACTGGTTGACCCATTCCGATGTTTGCCTCGCCCTGGATACATTGATCGATTTGACGAACATTGACAGCACGATTCGATGTTTGCACCTGAGCCCATTGCATTGGATCGAAGCCATCATCACATACCCGCTTTATATCGCCCGAACCTACCAGGCTTGTGGTATCGCTCGACGACATGGTGCGATTTGAAATTTTTTCCACTGAATTTTCGGCGTTTCTAACGGTCCCTTCCGCCTCCTCGAAAGCACGGTTTACTGCACGATAGTTCGACGCCATCTTCTCCTGCATACCAGAAACCTGGATGCCTGCAATACCAATTAATGCCAACAGCACCAGAATCATCAGTGCGACATAAAGAACAGCACCCTTTTGTCGGCCGGCTCCGATTTCACAATTTATGCGCTTTTTGAGGACAGGCAGCATCGTCATGATCAGTTCCCGAACAGTCGATTACGGAGAGCAACTGAAAGCTCATAACTGGCACGATATCGCCCATCGTTAGTCGTAGGCGGGATTACCGTTACTCCAAGTACACCAAGGCGATTGACCGCAATTGGAGCTGATGCGGCAGCCAGCGTGGGGCTACGCGCGAGGACACCAACCTGCACTTGACCGACCCGCCGCCATTGATTTGCAGCTGCTGCGTCGGTCGCTGTTGCAACATCGCTCGCAACCCTCTGCGCGGTGATGTTTCCGGCAGGAGGGGTCTGTGTCGCAATTGTTTCGGTACTGTCTAGTCCATAAAGGAATTGCAAGCTCTCAATGCCCTCTACGAGCTCCTCGCTGGTGTATTGGCCGTTTCCTCCAGCTCTAGCCCTCCGCAACGCGGGCTCTCCTGTATCTGGATTGTTCGCAACGTAATACACAAGCGATTCGGCGCGGTACACCATGGTCTGACCAGTAGGCTGTACGACATATCGACCGGCAAGGTTGATCCCTGAGGCCACTACGGTTCCAGCCGTAGTCGTGCCGGCAAAAACATCAGCGTGGGCGCAATCTGCAATTCCGAACAGCGTCGGTGCGGCAACGCCATCATCCGTAAGCCTCGCCCAGCGGGCGGCATCCATCGTCAACGTCGTATTGGAACCCGCCGCCGCGATGCCCGTGGCAGGAACCCCTTCGGCGGAAAGAAAGCGCAAGACGATGATGTCGCTACCCGCCCGCGGCGCCGGACTGAGGTTTTGGATTGCCGTGGGCAATCCAGTGATCGAGCCTGCGCTAGCCCCCACTGTCTGCGCTTGCCCAGGGGAAGTCCCTGGTGCCTCGTACCCCTGAATTGACACCGAAAAGTCCAGCGGACTGCCGCTCCCCGTTGTGGCGGACAGATTGACCCGTGGATCACCTTGCCCCTTAACGAACTGTGCCTGGTCGTTGACGCATCCAAAGTGCCCCGCCATACGAATATCGCGTGCCAGATAGTCCAGAGCGAATCGCCCATTCTCCTGGGCTCGCGATGCGCCTTCGGATAGCTGAGCAGCAGTACGCGATGCAGAGAAGATCTGGATGACGCCTAACAGCAGCACCAGCCCGATCACCATAGCAATCATGAGTTCAATCAGGGACAGACCTGCATTGCGCCTATACACACTCATTGCTGTCAAATCTCCGTCCGCAAGGCAAAACTTGTAACGGTGTCGGGATTGTCCTTGTCCCAGCGCTGATCGCCCCAGCTGATCGATACTGTTGCAACTCCATTGGCATACGTAACAGTAGCCGCTGCCTTATCTCCCAACGCCTTCGCAACCTGACATTGCCAACGCGCAATATTCTGCGCGACCGCAACTGCGGTTCCGGTGGGATAGGCGCAAGCACCCGATTGAGTCACAGAGCCAGCAGCGAAACTAGCAGCGGTGTATTGCGTCACCAAATACCGGTTTGATCGCATTTGATCGATAAGGTCATAAGCAAGATTGGTCGCCTGCGTACGGTAATTGGCACTTTGCACGAACCGGACATTCATGGTCTGCAGCAAGGCGAACCCAAGCAAACCGAAGGCCAGCACGAGAATTGCTATCAACACCTCAATCAACGTAAAACCTTGCGACAATCGCGCACTGAAGCTAGGAGTTTTCTTCATACACAAGCCTCTTTTTTGCTACGGACTTGCCCGGACGCATTCACGGTCAGTGATCTCCTCAATGGCTGCCCCCCGCATTGGTCCGGCTGGAGCGTAACCTGCTGGTCTGCAGGCGCGCGGCGCCGACCACGCGTATCGAAAGCGACCACCGTTCCAGTGGTTGGCCCCTGGACGACAAGCCGAGGATTGCCGGTCGAGTAGCGCAGCACCGTTTCTCCGGTGTCAAAACTACCGTTGCCGTTAGAGTCACTCCAAGCCATGACTCCTACACTCCAGCTGCCGTCGCAGCTGGCCCCGGTGGAGCTGCCGCACACGCCTCCACCCTGACCATTCCGGATGGCCTCGGTTCTTGAGAGATTCAATAAAGCCAACAGCTCGTTGTTGGCAGCAGCCACCCGATTGGATCGCAACACTCCCTGAAAGCTAGGGTAGCCAATGGCCGCCACGATCGCGAGCACGGCAACGGTTACCATGAGTTCAATCAGAGTGAACCCGCGCGAACGGACAAATAACATTAAGACGCTCCCCAGCGTTGGCGTTGACAGCATCGTCAAGCCTTATGTTGGATGCAACCTGCGGCAGATAAGCGGTTGGTATGGCCGACGAACGATGCCGACCACCCCATGTCCTCGCGCCCTTAAGTCACCACCCGATAACAAGGCCGGTAATCCCCCGAGATTTTCATCCGGCGCTGTTCGACGAAGCCGCGCAGCAGTTCGTCCAGGGCCTGCATGATGTCCGGGTCGCCATGGATCTCGAACGGGCCGAACTCCTCGATGCGGCGCATGCCGTCCTCCTTGACGTTGCCGGCGACGATGCCGGAGAAGGCGCGGCGCAGATCGGCGGCCAGTGCGGGGGCCGGGCGGCCGTGGTGCAGGTCCAGGGCGGCCATGGCTTCGTGGCTGGGCACGAACGGCTGCTGGTACTCGAGCGGGATATGCACCGACCAGTTGAAGTAATACGAGTCCTTCTGGTCCTTGCGGTGCGCGCGCACCTCGTGGATGCCTTCGGCCATACGGCGCGCGACGGCGACCGGGTCGCCGACGATGACCTCGTAGCGCGACGCTGCCGCCTCGCCGAGAGTGAGGCGGATGAAGCGATCGATCTGTTCGAAGTACGGCGCAGCGATGGTCGGCCCGGTCAGGATCAGCGGGAACGGCAGGTCGGCGTTTTCTTCGCGTAACAGGATGCCGAGCAGATAGAGAATTTCTTCGGCGGTACCGACGCCCCCCGGAAACACCAGGATGCCGTGACCGATCCGGACGAAGGCCTCAAGGCGCTTCTCGATGTCCGGCATGATCACCAGGTGGTTGACGATCGGATTCGGCGACTCCGCCGCGATGATGCCCGGCTCGGTCACGCCGATGTAGCGGGTGTGGTGCTTGCGCTGTTTGGCGTGAGCGATGGTGGCGCCCTTCATCGGGCCCTTCATCGCACCCGGGCCACAGCCCGTGCAGATATCCAGCCCACGCAAGCCGAGCTCATAGCCCACCTGCTTGGTGTAGAGATATTCGTCGCGCGAGATGGAATGCCCACCCCAGCACACGACCAGATTCGGGTCCGACGGCTGCAGGATGCGCGCGTTGCGCAACTGGCCGAATACGGCGTTGGTGATGCCTTCGCTGGTGTCCAGATCGGCGCGCTGCGCTTCCAGTTCGATCGCCATGTAGGCCAGATCACGGACAACAGCGAACAGCAGCTCGGCGACGCCGCGGATGATCTCGCCGTCGACGAACGCCATCGCCGGCGCGTTGCTCAAGTCGATGCGGATGCCGCGATCCTGCTGGTTCACCTGGATGTCGAAATCCGGATACAGGTCGCGCGCGGCGCGCGGGTCGTCCGAGGCGCTGCCGCTGGTCAGTACCGCCAGCGCGCAACGGCGCAACAATTCGTGCATGCCGCCGCTGGAGGCATCGCGCAACCGGGCCACTTCCGCCTTGGACAACACGTCCAGGCCACCACGCGGATAGATCCGCGCATCCACCACCGGCAGCGCCCGTGCTGCCGTACTGCTGAGTTCCATAGCTTGCTCCTGTCGTCTGTCGGAGACTTTAGCGTACTCACCCGCACAAAAGAAAACGGCCGGGAGAATCCGGCCGTTTTTGCTGCTTATGTCACCAGCTGCATTAGAACTTGTACTTCAACGTCACCTGCATCGACCAACGCGACACGCCAGTGTTGCCCTTGTCGTTGTTGTTTTCCTGCACCGTCGGCTCGTCGGTGATGCCGGTGAAGTTGTAGATGTACTTGCCGGTTGCAGGATCGATACCGGCATAGCTCGCCACTCGTGCGGTGGAATTGAAGCCGTAGTCTTCGATGCGGCCCCACTTCTTGTTGAGGAGGTTACCGACATTCATGATGTCCAGCGCCAACTCAGTCTTGTGGCCTTCGAACAGGCCCGGCAGCTCCTGACTGACGTGCAGATCGAAGCTGTTCACCCACTTGGTACGGAATTCGTTTGCGGGGGCAATCTGTCCCTTGTACGCAGCCAACTCGGGATTTTTTGCCAGCCAATCGAAGAAGCGCTGCTCCATTGCGGCTCCGCCCACCCACTGGACGTCGCCAGGCCCCTTCGGCACGTAGAACAGGTCGTTGAAGTAGCCTGCCCCGGAGGTAGAGGCGGCGTCGCCGTTCAAGTCGTTGTAGTAGATGTAGCTAAACGGACGACCCGAACGACCTTCGTAGAACAACCCCACGCTGGTGTTGTACTTGCCGAAGAACGCCTTCTTCCAGTTGATCGAGCCAGTGATACGGTCCTTGATCGCATAACGCGAATCGTAAGCCACGTTTTCATTGGCAGTGCCGATCAGCGTGCTGCCCCAGTTTGAAGTGTTCTGCGAACTGGTCAGAGGACTGACTTCAGTGGACTCTGTGTAGGTGTAGGCAAGCGACCAGCCCCAGGTTTCCGTAAGCGGCTTGTTCAAGCCAATCGTGAACTGGGTGCCTTCGCCCTTGTCAGTATTGCGCATGAGCATCACATCGCCCATGTCGCTTGGACGATTGGCCTTGCCGCTTACGACCTGACCACCACCCAGGTTTTGACCGTTTTGTACGGAAGTATTGGTACCAGTCGAAGGGCGGTAACCCGCAGCGTTCCAGTACAACTCACGACCATCCTGACCAATACGGGTCGCCGCAACACCAGCCTGGTTGTACAGGTCCAGACGCTCGAAGTAGATCGCGTTATTGACCTTGGTGTACAGCACCTCAGCCGAAGCGACGATGCCATACCAGGGCAGCTCATGGTCGAAGGCGAGATTGGTCTTCCACACCGATGGCAGCTTGAGATCGGGCGCAGCGATATCCACGTTCTGGCGAGCACCGGCCCCAGCGGTCGGTATATACGGCGGATTGGTGTTCGGGGTAAAGATACCGACCGGATTGTTGACCGTGTACTCGGTGTAGTTCAGGCCGGTGTTCTGGTACACACCTGCCAGCCATACATTCGGTGCGGCACCGCCAAACAGACCCAGGCCGCCGCGCAGCTGTGTAGGACGATCGCTGTCGAACGTGTAGTTGAAGCCGAAGCGCGGCTGCACCAACTTGTCGTCAGGCAGCTGGGTATTGTCGTAGCCATATAGCGCCATGATGCGCGGGTTGTACAGGCGTTGATCACTGAAGTCGGGCATGTCGATGCGTACGCCGCCCTGCACGGTCAAATTGTTGTTGACCGCCCAGCTATCCTGAATGAACAAGCCAGTATTCTTCAGCGTGTACTCGGCCGGGATGTCGTCATAACTGCCACCGGGACGCGGCGCACGCACGATGTACTGATTAACACGGCCGGCTGCGAAGTCATCGAGATTATTGAACAAATACGCGCCATTGAGGTTGCGACCGTAATAGTTCAGCAGGTCATTGTTCGAATAGTCGAAACCGAACTTGACGGCGTGGTCACCCACATACCATGTCGCAGCACCGAAAGCACTCAACTCCTTGCTCTCGACCGCGTTGACGTGGGAGTTCTGTTCGGTGCCAAAATATAACGAATTGTTGGCAATCCCGCCGAAACCGCGGACCTGAATTTGCGGCAAAGTCGAGTTCGGCTCGCGGATCGAAGAGTATTCCTTGTGCGAAAGTTTGAATTCGGTGGAGAAGTTCTCGGACCAGTCGCTGAACAGCTCGCCCATCCAGGATTCATACGTCTTCGGCTGCTGATACCAGAAGGTGCTCAACGAGACAGCGCTATTGGTGATCTGCGGGAAGCGGACCACGTTTTGCTCAAGCTTGTTGTAACGCACAGCGGCGCGATGATTGTCGCTGATGTTCCAGTCGATTTTCAGCGCATATTCTTCGACTTCGGTCTTGTTGGCAGGCTGGCTCAGCGAACCCGCGTCGAAGCCGTAGCCGGTTGCGATCTGCTGCGCACGAGCGATATCGGCATCGGTGATGCTGCCTCTGCCATACGGAGAATCAGTCAAGCTGATACCCGGCGCCGAACGCTCCATCTTTTCGTAGTTGGCAAAGAAGAACAGCTTGTCCTTGACGATCGGCCCACCCAAGGTCATGCCATAGGTTTTTTCATCATCGAAGCCATTGAAGCGAACGCCTTCCAACTCCTTGCGGACCATATCCTTGTCGCGATACGCGTAGTACACGGTGCCGCCAAAGTTATTGGTGCCCGACTTGGTTACCGCGTTGATTACTGCGCCGGTACCGCCAGAAATGGTGGTGTCATAATTGGCGACATCGATATTGATTTCCTGGATGGCATCCATCGACACCGGCTGACGCTCGGTCGGCAGATTATTGGACTCCAAACCAAACGGATCGCCTGCACCAATACCGTCGATACGAATCGCGTTGTAGCGCGTATTTTGACCGCCCACCGAAATTGCGCCATCGGCTTTGCTGACCTGCGAAATACGCGGATCGAGACGGATGTAATCTTGGATATTGCGATTGACCGACGGCAGCGATTCGATGGTCTCGCGAGACACGTTCGTACCGGTACCCATCTTATAAGCGCTAAACAGCTCCGAGCCACCCGCGACAGCCATGACCTGCACGGCTTCGAGATTGGTGGCGGCGATGTCGCCTGCCAAATCCGCATTGACCGTGTTGACCTGATTCAGGTTGAGGTAAACGCCCTCTTCGGTCTTGGTACCTTCACCCGATTTGGTGATGGTGATCGTGTACGGCCCACCCACACGCAGGCCGCGCGCGTTATAGCGTCCGCTGGCATCGGTGGTGGCGCGGCTGACGGTACCCGATTCGACGTGGGTGATCGTGACTTCGGCATTCGGCACCGGCTGACCGCCGCTGCTGGTGACCAGGCCAGCGACGCCGGCGGAGGTGCTCTGCGCAAATACGGGAGCGGCGGCGAGTGCGGCAACGAGACCAAGCGTGAGCTTGGACATGCGGAGACAACGGGGGTGGGTCATTTCGGTGGCCTCGATACAGGTTGGGCAGTGACAAAAGCGCAGTCAGCCCAACCGTTCCCGGGGGTGGGCTGCCGATGATCTGGGGTCCCTCGCCGAGCGGCTGGTTGCTGCCGCAACGGTTAACAACAGATTAACACGCTAAGGCCTGATTGTGACGGCGGCGTGACAAAGTTCGCGCACTGCAACATGAACTTCGCATGTGAAGGCGCAACAGCCTGATTGCGCAAGATCGCAGCGGGAGCGAGACCTGCGTCTCGACTGGGACGAATTCGGGCGTCGAAGGCCGGCAGGACTGCCAGTTGGCCCGGTTTGCGCAAAGGAGCGCGCGTCGCGCCGAGGCCTGTGCCGGCCCCTGATATGACAGCGCCCTTAAATCGACACCGGCAGCTTGAAGTACGTCCCCAACCCGTCCAAAAACATCTGGACGGAAATGGCGACCAGCAGCATGCCCATCAGCCGCTCGATCGCGGTCAGTGCGCGGTGGCCGAGCAGTTTGTACAGCAACGGGGCCGAGGCCAGGATCGTGGAGGCGCCGATCCAGGCGATCATCAGCGCCAGGCTCCAGTCCCACAGACGCGTGGGTTCGTTGCTGCCCATCAGCATGACCGCGGCCATGCCGGACGGTCCGGCCACCAGCGGAATGGCCAGCGGCACGATGAAGGGTTCGCCGTCTGGGATCTCGCCCATCAGGCCTTCCGGGCGCGGGAAGATCATGCGGATGCCGATCAGGAACAGCACGATGCCGCCGGCGATCGCCACCGATTCCTGCCGCAGATGCATCAGTTCCAACGCGTATTTGCCGCCCCACAGGAACGCCATCAGCACGATCAGGGCGATCAGCAACTCGCGCGCGAGCACGAAGCGCTGCCGCTTCGGCGGCAACGGCTTGAGCACGCTAAGGAACACCGGAATGTTGCCCAGCGGGTCCAGGATCAGGAACAGCAGCAAGGCCGCCGACAGAATGGTCATGCGCAAGGGCTCCAGATCGCACCGCGGTGCGGAGCACCTGCCATGGACAACAAGGTGACACAGGCAGACGCGTAACAAACGGGGTCGGCCGCCTCGCTGTCTTCCTGATGGGTAAAGGCGCGCGCGCGCAGTGCGGTGCGCATCGGCCCTGGTTGCAGACCATGGACGCGCACCGGGCCGGCTGCGGTTTCGTGGTGCAGACTGGCGATCACGCCGAGCTGCGCGTGCTGGGCGGCGCCGTAGGCGCCCCAGTACGCCTGACCGACGCGCACCGCATCGTCGACGACGAAGACCACGGCCGCGTCGCCCTGCTGCCGCATGAGCGGCAGGCAGGCCTGGGTCAACCAGGCGCGTGCGGTGAGGTTGACGTGGATGCTGCGTGCGAAGTCCGCAGGCGCCGCAAGCTCGGCGGGCGTCAGCCCGGCGAAGTCGGCCGCGCAATGCAACAGCCCATGGACACCACCCAATTCGGACTGCAGCCGCTGCGCCAAGGCAGCGTAATCATCGGGTGTCGCGCCGGCCAGATCGAGGGGATACAGCAACGGCTCCGGACCCAGCGTGGCCACCGCATCGTAGACGCGCTCCAGCGGACGCAGCTTGCGTCCCAGCAGTACCACGGTCGCCCCTGCGGACGCGCATGCCTGTGCAGCGGCAGCGCCCAGCCCACCGGCCGCGCCGGTGATCAGCACGACCCGGCCGCTCAGTGACTGCGATGGACCATGGTCCTGCAACGCACTCACGGCTGATACGCTTCGGTGACGATGCGCTTGAGTTCGCCGGCTTCGAACAGTTCCAGCGTGATGTCGCAACCGCCAATCAACTCGCCATGGATGAACAACTGCGGAAAGGTCGGCCAATTGGAATAGCGCGGCAGATTGGCGCGGATCTCGGGTTCTTCCAGCACGTTGACGGTGCGCAGCTGATCGGCGCCGGCGGCGATCAACGCCTGCACCGCGCGACTGGAAAACCCGCACATCGGAAACTGCGGGGTGCCTTTCATGAACAGCACGATCGGGTGTTGTTCGACTTCGGCCTGGATCCGTTCCATCACCGGCATTGGACTCTCCTGACTGGGAGCGGCAGGCCCGACCGCCGGGTCGGATAGACTTCCGCAAAGGCGCGCATTGTAAGCCTTCAGCGCGACCTGTCGCCGCACTCCCTTCGCTGCCCTTGCCATCATGCCGATCGAACACCTTGCACTGCCCTACTCCCGCACCGCTCTGGAGCCACACCTATCTTCCGCAGCCCTGGAGGCGCACCACGGCGTCTGTCATCGCGGCGAGGTCGAACGGCTCAATACGCGCATCGAAGGCAGCGAATTTGCCGAGCTGACGCTGGAAGAGATCATCGCGCAGGCGCAGGGCACGTTGTTCCATCTGGCCGCGCAGGTGTGGAACCACAATTTCTATTGGCAATGCCTGCGGCCACGCGGTGGCGGCGAGCCGCTCGGCAAGCTGGCCGACAGCATCGGCAGATCGTTCGGCGATTTCGTGCACTTCAAACAGGAATTCAATCGCGTCGCCTTGAGCAGCTTCGGCTCGGGCTGGGTCTGGCTGGTACAGCGCCCGGACGGCGGGTTGGCCGTTGTCGCCACGCCCAACGCCTCCACGCCGCTGACCGGGCCGGATACGCCGCTACTGGCATGCGACCTCTGGGAACACGGGTACTACCTGGATTACCAGCAGGACCGTGCGCAGTATCTGGAGGCATTCTGGAAGCTGATCAACTGGGATTTTGTGGCCAGCCGGCTGAGCTGACAGGCGAGTCTGGTCGCCGATGGACCGCCGACCGATGCACCCGACCGCACGCCCTCCGCCAAAGTGCAAGCCACCAGCACTACGACCATCGCGCCGCCTCGCTGCTGCGTCGCGATGTCTCGGGATCGGCTGACACTCAGCCTTCGCGCAGGCGCGCAATCACCGGTTCAACTTGCGCAGTGCGCTGCAGCGCCATCCCGGCTTCGACGAGCGCCTTTTCCAGCGCCTGCGAGGTGTCGGCACGCAGCGTTGCATGGCCCACCTTGCGACCCTCGCGCGACTGCTTGCCGTAGTCGTGCCAATGCCCACCGGGCACCGCCAGAAATGCGGCAGCGTCCGGCATCGCGCCCAACCAGTTGAGCATGCAGGCATGACCGCGCATCGCGGTGCTGCCAAGTGGCAGGCCGAGCACGGCGCGCACATGATTTTCGAACTGCGAGGTCTCGGCACCTTCGATGGTCCAATGCCCGGAGTTGTGCACGCGCGGCGCCATTTCGTTGGCGAGCAACTGGCCATCGCGCACGAACAGTTCCAGCGCGAAGACACCTACGTAGTCCACGCGCTCGGCGATCGCACGCGCATGCGCCTGTGCCGCGGCCTGCAAGCCGGCATCCACACGCGCCGGCGCAAGACTGGCCGAGAGCACGCCGTCCACATGCCAGTTCTCGGTCAGCGGCCACGCGCGGAATTCGCCATCGCGCCCACGCACGGCCACCACGCTGACCTCGCGCTCGAACGGCACGAAGGCTTCCACGATCAGGCCGACCTTCGCTGCCTGCGCGCCCAGTGCGTCCCACGCGGCATCGGCATCGGCCAGCGTCTTGATGCGGAACTGGCCCTTGCCGTCGTAACCGAAGCGGCGCGTCTTGAGCACGCAGGGCGTACCGATACGCGCCAAGGCCGCGTCGAGCCCGGCGCGGTCGTCGATGGCGGCAAACTCCGGCACCGGGATACCGAGCGCGCGGAACAGGGTTTTCTCGCTCAGCCGATCCTGCGCCACCGCCAAGGCATCCGGGCGCGGCAACACCGGCAACTGCGCGGCAAGTTGCTGCGCGCTGGCGGCCGGCACGTTCTCGAAATCGAAAGTGATTGCATCCACCTGCGCGGCGAATGCAGCGAGCGCGGCAGCATCGTCGAACGCGCCCACCTGCAGCGATGACAGCTGCCCTGCGCAGGCATCGGCCGCAGGGTCGAATACCGCAAACCGCAGCCCAAGCGGTGCGCCGGCCAGCACCAGCATGCGCGCCAACTGGCCGCCTCCCAGAATACCGAGCGTGGTCATTGGCGCGGGTCGTCGCTGGCCATCACATCGTCGGTCTGTTTGGCACGGAACTGCGCCAGCGCCTGACCGATCTGGACCTGCTCCGGCGCCAGCATCGCGGCCGCAAACAACGCCGCGTTGGCGGCGCCGGCGTTGCCGATCGCGAACGTGGCCACCGGGATGCCGGCCGGCATCTGCACGATCGACAGCAATGAGTCCATGCCGTTGAGCGCCTTGGACTGCACCGGCACGCCCAGCACCGGCACCGCCGTCTTGGCCGCCAGCATGCCCGGCAGGTGCGCTGCACCGCCGGCACCGGCAATGATGGCGCGCAAGCCGCGCGCGCCAGCTTGTTCTGCGTAGGTGAACAACACGTCCGGGGTACGGTGCGCCGAGACCACCTTGACTTCGTACGGCACGCCCAGCGCATCGAGCTTCTGAGCTGCGTGTTGCATGGTCTCCCAATCCGAACGGGAGCCCATCACGATGCCGACCAGCGGCGCGGAGTGGTTGGAGGTCATGGCCCTGCCCTGCGGTAAAGACGTATTCTAGCCAATCTCCACGCAAGACAAGACTTCGATGGATCGCAAACTGCTCGACCTGCTGTGCTCGCCCGACACCCGTCAGCCGCTTTCGCTGCTGGACGGCAAGGGCCTGGAAGCGCTCAACACCGCCATCGCCGCCGGAGCCCTGCAGCGCGCCGACGGCACCGCGCAAAGCCAGCCGCTGCGCGAGGCCTTGATCACCCGGGACCGCAAGCAGATCTTCCGCGTCGACGACGGCATTCCGGTGCTGCTGGCCGAAGAAGCCATCGCCACCGCGCAGATCACTGACTTCCCCGAAAAGTGAGTTCGTTCGTGCGTACCGTGCCTGGAGCGCCGCCAGCGGCGTTGGTCGATGCCGATGTGGCGCGCGCGCTGACCGAAGACATCGGCACTGGCGATGTGACTGCTGCGCTGCTGCCCGATCAAGCCGACAGCGCCTATCTGTTGTGCAAGCAGGACGCGGTGATCGCCGGCCGCCCCTGGTTCGATGCCACCCATCGTGCGCTCGACCCACAGGTACGCATCGACTGGCACGTACACGAAGGCCAGCACGTCGGCGCCGGCACGGTGCTGGCCATCCTGCAAGGCCGCAGCCGCAGCCTGGTCAGTGCCGAACGCACATCGCTGAACTTCCTGCAGACGCTCTGTGCCACCGCCACCGCCACCGCGGCCTATGTGGCCGCAGTGGCAGGCACCGGCGCCCGCATCCTGGACACGCGCAAGACGCTGCCGGGCCTGCGCATCGCGCAGAAATACGCGGTGCGCTGCGGTGGCGGCGACAATCACCGCATCGGCCTGTTCGATACGGTGATGCTCAAGGAAAACCACATCCGCGCCGCCGGCTCGCTCAGCGCAGCCGTGCATGCGGCACGTGCGCAGCAACCGCAGCTGCCGCTGGTGGTGGAGGTGGAAACGCTGGCGCAGCTGCGCGAGGCCTTGCAGGTGGGCTGCACGCGCATCCTCATCGACGACTTCGACCCGGCGATGCGTCGCGAGGCGGTGCGCATCGTTGCCGCGCTGCCGGTGGATCAGCGCATCCCGCTGGAAGTCTCCGGCAGCGTCGACCTGGCCGGCATCCGCGCAATTGCACAGGACGGCGTGGACTGCATTTCCATCGGCGGGTTGACCAAGCATGTGCAGGCGGTGGACCTGTCGCTCAAACTCGGCCCGCCGCCGCACTGATTTCACGTCTGCGCGCGGGCTGCTCTGGCAGCCTGCTGCGATTGCTTTCGTGCAGGATGTTCGATGACCGTAAGACCCTGGCCGTGGATGTGCCTGTTGCTTGCAGGATTGGGAGGCGGCGCTGCAGCTGCAGAAGTGTGCGATGTGCCACCGCGGTTCGGCACCAGCCCCGCAGCGATCGCCATCGTGCGCTCGGCCTGCAATGAGCATCGTCTGTGGCAACATCCGTTCATCGATGCCAAAGGCCGCCTTGCCAGCCTGGGCGTGACCGAAGCCGAATCCGGCTATCTCGCCGACCATGGTGTCGTTGCCTGGCAACGCGTGGCAGGCTATTGGCGCGATAGCGGCACGCTTGCTTCGATGGGCGGACGTCCCGGCGCGTCGAGTTGCGCAGCATTGGATGGGACCCGCTACACCGCCAGCGACTGCCGCGCATTTCTGATCGACAACCCATGGTCGGCCGCCTTCATTTCATGGGTGATGACACAAGCCAGACTGAGCGGATTCCACCGTTCCGCGCGCCATCTGGACTACATCCGCAGCGCATACAACGACGGTGCCACCGGCCCGTACCAGTTTGCCGACCCTGCCGTCGAAAAGCCCGCACCCGGCGATCTGCTCTGCCTGCTGCGCGGGCGCAGCGTGACGCTTGGCTACGCAGGATTGAAGGCCGCATTGGGCGGTAGCGCACCGATGCCATGGCAATCGCATTGCGATGTGGTGGTGGCTGCCAATGTCGGCGGCGATCGCACGCTGTATCTGATCGGTGGCAATGTGTTCAACACCGTCATGATGCGCAAGATGCCGCTGGACCGCTCCGGCCGGGTGGTATTGCCGACGCCGCAATCCGACAACGCGCAGGACCAGAACGAAGACAGCCTTGGCGTCGCCAGCGAATGCACGCCGGCACACGAAGAACTGTGCGACTTCAATCGTCGCGACTGGGCTGCGTTGCTGAAGCTGCGTCCCAATGCGGCGATGCTGGCGCCACCGCCGACCGAACCACTGCCTGCGCCAACCGCACCGCCTGCCGAGCAGACGATGCCACCAGGTTTTCCGCGCGTAGTGCCGCCGCGCCCGGAAACACAGCCGGCGCCGACGCAGCAGCCTGGGTGAGGAAAAAGTCGCCCCCTCTCTCCCTGCGGCGAGGGGGTTGAGGTGAGGGTACGGGGCGAAGGCCTGGCGCGCCTCAACTGCACGAAGCTGCGCCCGCACCCTCGTCCGCCCCTTCGGGGCACCTTCTCCCGAGGGGAGAAGGAACAGATGCGTGGCGCCACGCTCTCGCCCCTCTCCCGCCGGGGCGAGAAGGCACCGTTTGCGCGCCACTTGCGCGCGCCTTGGAGCGACCGCGTCGCAAACGCGGCCTGGGGCGAGGAGCGGGGGGTGGGGTGAGGGTCCGGAGGCGTAGTCCTGGTGCCGTTTCAACTGCACGAGGCTTCGCCCGCACCCTCATCCGCCCCTTCGGGGCACCTTCTCCCGAGGGGAGAAGGAACAGATGCGTGGCGCCACGCTCTCGCCCCTCTCCCGCCGGGGCGAGAAAGCACGGTTTGCGCGCCACTGGTGCGCGTGCCGCCTTGGAGCGACCGCGTCGCAAACGCGGCCTGGGGCGCAGAGCGAGGGTTGGGGTGAGGGTCCGGAGGCATAGCCTTGGCCATTTCAACTGCACGAGGCTGCGCCCGTACCCTCATCCGCTCCTTTGGAGCACCTTCTCCCGGTGGGAGAAGGAAGAACAGATGCATGGCGCGACGCACTAGCCCCTCTCCCGGCGGGAGAGGGGTTGGGGGAGAGGGTACGGGGCGAAGCCCTGGCGCCGTTTCAACTGCATGAGGCTTCGCCCGCACCTCATCCACCCCTTCGGGGCACCTTCTCCCGAGGGAGGAAGGAACAAGGCACGAGATATTCCGAACCGACTCCCGGTGGGAGAAGGAACAAGGCATGGGCTATTCCGAACCGACCACAAAAAAGCGGGCCGAAGCCCGCTTTTTCGTGACGTATCAACCGGCGGCGATTACTCGGCCGACGGCGGAACGCCCTCGCCTTCTTCCACTGCCTTGATCGACAGACGGATACGGCCCTGCTTGTCCACTTCCAGCACCTTGACGCGGACCAGATCGCCTTCCTTCAGCTTGTCGCCGACCTTTTCCACGCGCTCGCTGGAAATCTGCGAGACGTGCACCAGGCCGTCCTTGCCCGGCAGGATGGTGACGAACGCGCCGAAGTCCATGATCTTGGCGACCTTGCCTTCGTAGATGCGGCCCGGCTCCACGTCCGAGGTGATCTGCTCGATGCGCGACTTGGCAGCTTGCGCAGCGATCGCATTGACCGAAGCGATGATGATCGTGCCGTCGTCCTGGATGTCGATCTGCGTCCCGGTTTCCTTGGTGATCGCCTGGATGGTCGAGCCGCCCTTGCCGATCACTTCGCGGATCTTGTCCGGGTGGATCTTGATGGTCAGCAAGCGCGGCGCATAGTCGCTCAGCTCCTGACGCGGGGCGGTCAGTGCATGCGCCATCTCGCCGAGAATGTGCAGACGACCGGCCTTGGCCTGCTGCAACGCCTGCTTCATGATCTCTTCGGTGATGCCTTCGATCTTGATGTCCATCTGCAGCGCGGACACGCCTTCGGCAGTACCGGCCACCTTGAAGTCCATGTCGCCGAGGTGATCTTCGTCACCCAGGATGTCCGACAGCACCACGAAGCGGTCGTTTTCCTTGACCAGGCCCATCGCGATACCTGCGACCGGCGCCTTGATCGGCACGCCGGCATCCATCAGCGCCAGCGAGCTGCCGCAGACCGATGCCATCGACGAGGAACCGTTGGACTCGGTGATTTCCGAGACCACGCGGATGGTGTACGGGAATTCTTCCAGGCTCGGCATCACGGCGAGCACGCCGCGCTTGGCCAGACGGCCGTGACCGATTTCGCGACGCTTCGGCGCACCGAAACGACCGCACTCGCCCACCGAATACGGAGGGAAGTTGTAATGGAACAGGAAGTTTTCCTTGTACTCGCCGCTGACCGCATCGATCACCTGGCCATCGCGGGCAGTGCCCAGCGTGGTGACCACGATCGCCTGCGTCTCGCCGCGGGTGAACAGCGCCGAGCCGTGGGTACGCGGCAGCACGCCGGCCTGCACTGCGATAGGACGCACGGTATCCAGCGCACGACCATCGATACGCACCTTGGTGTCGAGCACCGAGTCGCGCATGGTGTGGTATTCCAGCTCACCGAATTCCTTCGACAGCTCGGCGCTGCTCCAGCCCTCGGAGGCGACGCGGCCGGCCAGCGATTCCATCACGTCCTTCTTGATTGCCGAGATGGCGTCGCGACGCTGCAGCTTGTCGCGCACCTGGAAGGCGCTCGCCAGCTGTGTACCGACGGCTTCCTTCAGCGCGTTGATCAGCGCGGTGTTCTTGGCAGGCGCAACCCAGGTGCTGGGCTTGGTGCCGGCTTCGACGGTCAGCTCGTTGATCGCATTGATGACCTTCTGCAGTTCGCGATGACCGAAGGTCACTGCGCCCAGCATCACTTCTTCGGACAGCAGCGCCGCTTCCGACTCCACCATCAGCACCGCATTGGCGGTACCGGCAACCACCAGCTCCAGCTGCGAATCCTTCAGCTCGGCGATGGTCGGGTTGAGGATGTACTCACCGTTCTTGTAGCCCACCTTGGCGGCGCCGATCGGGCCATTGAAGGGGGTGCCGGCCAACGACAGTGCAGCCGATGCACCGATCAACGCGGCGATGTCGCCGTCGATGTCCGGGTTCATCGACATCACGGTCGCGATGATCTGTACTTCGTTCTTGTAGTCCTCCGGGAACAGCGGACGGATCGGACGGTCGATCAGGCGCGAGATCAACGTTTCCTTCTCGGTCGCACGTCCTTCGCGCTTGAAGAAGCCGCCCGGGATGCGGCCGCCGGCGTAGAACTTCTCCTGATAATCGACCGTCAGGGGGAAGAAGTCCTGCCCTTCGCGCGCGGTTTTTGCGGCGACGGCGGTGACCAGCAGTACGGTGTCGTCCATCTTGACGATGACGGCACCGCTCGCCTGGCGAGCGACTTCGCCCGTCTCCAGGGTGACGGTGTGCTTGCCGTACTGGAAGGTTTTGGTGATTTTTGCCACGGAGGTTTTTTCCTTAGGTGTAACTGTCTTCGTTGGACCGTCGTCGACCCATGCCGAGAACGGGCGGCCGGGAGGCTCCGGCCCATGAACTTGATGATGCGATGACGCGTTTGCGAACGACCAAAACAAAACCGCGGCGCATCGCTGCGCCGCGGCGGTAGGACTCGATTAGCGGCGCAGGCCGAGCTTCTCGATCAACGACTTGTAACGCTCGTTGTCCTTCTTCTTCAGGTAGTCGAGCAGGCTGCGGCGACGGTTGACCATCTGCAGCAGACCGCGACGGCTGTGGTGATCCTTCTTGTGGGTCTTGAAGTGGCCGGTCAGCAGCTCGATACGTGCGGTCAGCAGCGCGACCTGCACTTCCGGCGAACCGGTGTCCTGGGCGCTGCGCTTGTTGTCTTCAATAACTTTCTGGGTGTCGACAGACATGATGTTTACTCGATAGATGCGTGGTCGACAGGAACGTGCATGACGCACCGTCGGACTCGCCGTTTGCTAGGGATGAGCGCGCTTGGCGCTGAGGTGCCCCGATCGGGGCCGCGAAATTGTACCGTCGCAGGACGCCGGGAACAAGTTGACTAAACCTTAACAACCTGCAGTTTCGTTCAGTCCATTGAACAAGCGCTGCGGCGAGAGCCGGCGGTCAGCGTCAACAAGGCCAAGGCCTGACGGGCTTCCGTCCGGGCCGAAAACGGCGACCTGGCCGGCTGGAAATGCCGGATCGCGCAGCCGTTGCCCCATCCGGAAACGGGTCGCATGGGCCTGGTCGAGAGTGATCTGCGCAAAATCGGCCAGCCCGGCCTGGATCGGCAGCAGCAGATCCTCTGCCCGCGTGCCCGATTCCACTGCTGCGCTCAACGCGTCCAGGGTCATCATCTGTGGCGACCGGAACGGCTCTACCCAGAGCCGGCGCAACGAGGCGATATGCGCACCGCAGCCGAGCATCTCGCCCAGGTCGCGGGCCAGGCTGCGGATGTAGGTGCCGGAGCCACAGGTCACGCGCAACTGCAGGCGCGGCGCGTGGTAGCCGATCAACTCGATCGCATGCACGTCGACCTCGCGCACCGGCGCCTCGATCGCTTCGCCCCGACGTGCCTTGGCATACAGCGGCTCACCGCCCTGCTTGAGCGCGGAATAGATCGGGGCCTGCTGCTGGATGCGCCCGATGAACGGGGCCAGGGCCGCGCGCAATGCATCCTCGCTCAGCGCCGGCACGGCGCGCTCGCGCAGCGGCTCGCCGTCGGCATCGTCGGTATCGGTGGTGACGCCCAGTACCACCTCGGCGTCGTACGCCTTGGCCGAACCAAGCAGCAAGCCGGCGATCTTGGTCGCCTCGCCCAGGCATAACGGCAGCAAGCCGGTGGCCAGCGGGTCCAGACTGCCGGTGTGGCCGCCCTTTTCGGCACGCAACAGACGGCGTGCGGCCTGCAATGCAGCGTTGGAACTGAGCCCGGCCGGTTTATCCAGCAACAGGATGCCGTGCAGCGGGCGATAGACGATGCGGGGTTTCAAAGATCGGTGCTCGAATCGGGCGCTGTGCGCGTCCGCGGGAATCCAGGGGCGCGGCAATCTCGCCCAGCCGACACAGCGCTCAGCGCTGCTCGGCGTCCTCATCGCTGGACGTTGCCTGTGGACCGACGTCGTCCAGGTCACGCAGCAGGTTGTCGATGCGTTCGCCACGGTCGACCGAGTCGTCGTAATGAAAGTGCAGCTCGGGCACATGACGCAACTTCATCGCGCGCGCCAATTGCGTGCGCAGCTGCCCGGCGATTTCCTTGAGTCCCTTGACCGCTTCGGCCGAGCGCTCCTGCTGCAGCGCGGTGACGAACACCTTGGCGTGCGCCAGATCGCGGCTGATTTCGACATCGGAAACGCTGACCGACGGCAGGCCGTGGTCGCGCGCGGCCGCGTGCACGATGGTGCCGAGGTCGCGACGCACCTGCGCAGAGACGCGGTCGGTGCGATGGAATGATTTGGTTGGCATGGTCGTGGACCTGGTTGATTCGGAGGGCCAGTTGGCACCGAAGCCAAAAACGAACGTGGGCGGCCATGCCGCCCTCGCCTTGCAGAACTTGCGTTGCAGCGTCTGCCGTGCGGAACACCGGGACCGGCAACGCAGGCCCCGGCAACCCTTACAGCGTGCGGGCAACCTCGATACGCTCGAAGCACTCGATCTGGTCGCCGGCCTTGACGTCGTTGTACGCCTTCACGCCGATACCGCATTCGGTACCGTTGCGCACTTCATCGACGTTTTCCTTGAAGCGACGCAGCGATTCCAGTTCGCCCTCGAACACCACGACGCTGTCGCGGAGCACGCGGATCGGCTTGCTGCGCTTGACCACGCCTTCGATGATCATGCAGCCCGCGACCGCGCCGAACTTGGAGCTGCGGAACACGTCGCGAACCTGCGCGATACCGATGATCTCTTCGCGGATTTCCACGCCGAGCAGACCGGAGGCCACCTGCTTCACCTGGTCGATCACGTCATAGATGATCGAGAAGTAACGCAGATCGATACCGTTGGACTCGACGATCTTGCGCGCCGATGCATCCGCACGCACGTTGAAACCGATGATCGTGGCCTTGGAAGCGGCTGCCGAATTCGCATCCGACTCGGTGATGCCGCCCACGCCGGAGTGGATCACGTTGATGCGGATATCGTCGTTGGACAAGGCCACCAGCGACTGCTTGAGCGCTTCCACCGAACCCTGCACGTCGGCCTTGATCACCAGGTTCAACACCTGCTGACCTTCGCCCTTGCCCATCTGGGCCAGGATGTCTTCCATGCGGTTGGTGGCCGAAGCGACCAGACGCGATTCGCGGCGCTTGGTTTCGCGCTGCTGCGCCACGTCCTTGGCCAGACGCTCGTCGTCGACGACCACGAAGTCGTCGCCGGCTTCCGGCACGCCGGACAGACCGAGCACCTGCACCGGGATCGACGGGCCCGCCGAGGCCGGCTGATGGCCGGTTTCGTCGAACAGCGCACGCACGCGGCCGTACTGAATGCCACACACCAGGTAGTCGCCACGCTTCAGCGCGCCCTGCTGCACCAGCACCGTCGCGACCGGGCCGCGGCCCTTGTCCAGCGACGATTCGATCACGGTACCGCTGGCGCGGCCGTCGGCCACTGCCTTGAGTTCCAGCACTTCGGCCTGCAGCGAAATCGCGTCCAGCAGCGTGTCCACGCCGGTACCGACCTTGGCCGACACTTCGATGAACTGGGTATCGCCACCGAACTCTTCGGCCACCACGTTTTCGGCCAGCAATTCGTTCTTGACCCGCAGCGGATCGGCGCCGGCCTTGTCGATCTTGTTGACCGCCACGATCAACGGGACGCCCGCCGCCTTGGCATGCGCCACCGCTTCCTTGGTCTGCGGCATCACGCCATCGTCGGCTGCAACGACCAGCACCACGATGTCGGTGATCTTGGCGCCGCGCGCACGCATCGAGGTAAACGCCGCATGGCCGGGCGTATCCAGGAAGCTGATGACGCCACGGCCGGTTTCGACGTGGTACGCACCGATGTGCTGGGTGATGCCGCCGGCTTCGCCAGAGGCGATCTTGGTCCGACGGATGTAATCCAGCAGCGAGGTCTTGCCGTGATCGACGTGACCCATGATGGTGACCACCGGCGGACGCGAGGTGGTCTCGCCCTGCGCGTCTTCGGCATGCGCCAGCAGCGCATCCTCGAAGTCGGCATTGTCCGCACGCACGGCCTTGTGGCCGAGTTCTTCGGTCACCAGCGCAGCGGTGTCGTGATCGATGCTCTGGGTGATGGTCGCCATGACGCCCATCTTGAACAGCGCCTTGACCACGTCGCCGCCCTTGAGCGCGAGCTTCTGCGCCAGGTCTGCCACGGTGATGGTCTCGCCGATCGCCACTTCACGCACCACCGGTGCGGTGGGACGCTCGAACCCGTGCGGGCCGCTATTGCTCTGGTTGCTGCCGCGACCGCCATCGTTGCCGCGACGCGACGACGACGAACCCGGACGGCCGGTCGGCTTGCCACGCACGTTGGAACGACGCGCACGATCGGCCGCCGACAGATGCAGCTGACCGGCAAAGCGCTTGGTCGCATCGTCGTCTTCGACGCCAGCCACCATGACGTGCGAACCGCGCGTCTTGTGCTTGGCGGCGTTGTTGCGGTCGTCCGGACGTGCCGGCGTCGCCGGACGCGAGGCGGGCGACGCACCAGCCGGACGGGCCGGACGCGGTGCCGAAGACGGCGAGGACGGGGCGCGCGCGGCAGGCGCAGACGACGGCGCAGCAGCAACCGGGGCCGGCGCACTGGCAGCCGCAGCGGCTTCCTCGGCAGCCTTGCGCTCGGCTTCTGCGCGGTCTTTTGCGGCCTGCTCTTCGTCGCGCTTGCGCTGGATTGCTTCATCGCGCACACGATCGCTTTCGGCCAGGCGCTGCTGCTCATCGAGATTGCGCTTACGCGACTCCTCGAGCTTGCGCAGGATGTCGGCGCGCTCCTCGTCCGGCGTCATCGGCGCGGCACGGCCGCCGCCTTCGTTCTCGGACTTCACGTAGGTGCGCTTCTGCCGCACTTCCACGTTGACCGTGGTCTTGGTGCGGCCGGCGTTGACCGTGACTTCCTGCAGCTTGCGCCGATTGAGCGTGATCTTCTTGGCTGCCTCGCTCGCCGCTTCGGCGGGCGTGTCGGCCTTGCCATGCGTGCGACGCAGGAAGCCAAGCAGTTTCATCTTCTCGGTGCTGGTCACGACCTGGTCGGGACCGCTGAACTTCATTCCGGCCTCGGCCAGTTGAACCAGCAGTTTATCGACCGGCGTATTGACCAGTTCGGCAAGCTTGCGGATGGTGGTTTGCTGCGACATTCGGATCCTATGATCTGGTTGGCGCCCCCTCGCCCAGAGCAAGGGAAACGCTGATTCTAAGCCCTGATGGGGTCAGGGCGCGGTTCATTGCCGGCTCATTCGCCGCGCTCCAAACGGGCGATCTCCTCGGCGCGGGCCGCCAGGATCAGCGCCGCGGCGCGCTCCTGGGTCATGCCCTCGATGCCGAAGTCGACGATCTCGTCCGCTGCCAGGTCGGACAAGTCCTCGCTGGTACGCACGCCGTGCTCGGCCAGAGCAAAGGCCGTTTCCTCGTCCATCCCCTCCAGCGCCAGCAGGTCCTCGGTGGGCTGAGTTCCTTCCAGGCCTTCTTCCTCGGCCAGCGCGGCGTTGAGCAACGCATCGCGGGCACGGGCACGCAGTTCTTCGACGATGTCTTCGTCGAAGCCTTCCACCGCCAGCAGCTCACCGACCGGGACGTAGGCGATTTCTTCGACCGTGTTGAAGCCTTCGGACACCAGGATCGCGGAGATTTCCTCGTCCACTTCCAGGCGGTCCATGAACAGCTGGCGCGCCGATGCCTGTTCAGCCTCGGACTTGGCGGCGACCTGGTCGGCGGTCATCACGTTGAGCTGCCAGCCGGTCAGGCGGCTGGCCAGACGCACGTTCTGGCCACCCTTGCCGATCGCCTGCGCCAGGCGGTCTTCCGCCACGGCCAGGTCCATCGAGTGCTTGTCTTCATCGACGATGATCGACTGCACTTCGGCAGGCGCCATTGCGTTGATGACGAAGTTGGCCGGGTTCTCGTTCCACAACACGATGTCCACACGCTCGCCATTGAGCTCGTTGGACACCGCCTGTACGCGCGAACCACGCATACCGATGCAGGCGCCGATTGGATCGGTGCGGGTGTCGTGCGCGATCACGGCGATCTTGGCGCGATCGCCAGGGTCGCGTGCGCAGGCCTTGATCTCAACCAGACCCTGACCCACTTCCGGCACTTCGAGCTTGAACAGCTCGATCATGAATTCCGGGGCGGCGCGGCTGATGAACAGCTGCGGGCCACGCGGCTCGGAGCGCACTTCGGCCAGATACCCGCGCACGCGGTCGCCCGGGCGCAGCACGTCGCGCGGAATGCCCTTGTCCTTCGGAATGAAGGCCTCGGCATTGCCACCCAGATCGACAAAGATGTTGCCGCGCTCGGCACGCTTGACCACACCGGTGATCAGCTCGCCCACGCGATCCTTCCAGGCATCGACCACTTGCTGGCGCTCGGCTTCGCGCACGCGCTGCACGATCACCTGCTTGGCGGCCTGGGCGGCGATACGGCCGAAATCCGGGTTTTCGATCTGTTCTTCGATGTAGTCGCCCACATCCACGCCGTCGGCTTCGTCGATGGCATCCATCAGACGCACCTGGCGATCCGGCGACTCCATCACCACGTCGTCGGCCACCACTTCCCAACGGCGGAAGGTTTCGTAGTTACCGTCCTTGTGGTCGATGGTCACGCGCGTCAGCACGTCCTGGTCGGGATAGCGCTTCTTCGCTGCGGAAGCCAGCGCGGCCTCGATCGCATCGAAGATCACTTCGCGCGGCACGCCCTTTTCGTTGGCCACCGCATCCACTACCAGCAAAAGTTCCTTGCTCATTTAGTCACTCCGCGCGCGGCTTGCCAGCCGCCGACTCGTTGGATGGTTTCTTCTTGTCGTGCCCGGGTTTTTTCGGGCCGGGCTTATTCGGTTTTTGCGGCGCAAGGCCCAAGGCGACCCAATCCGGCAGGATGCGCGCCTTGTCGATGTTGTCGAAGCCGATCTGCGCATCCTTGCCGTCGACCGAAAACACCACGGCATCTGCTTCCGGCTCGGTACGCAGGATCTGACCCTGAAAGCGGCGCCGACCATCCTGCGCAAGCTTCAACACGATCTTTGCGGACTCGCCGACATGGCGCGCGAATTGTTCCAGGGTGAACAAGGGACGGTCTACACCCGGCGAAGACACTTCCAGGGTGTAGTTGCCACTGATCGGGTCTTCGACGTCGAGCTGGGCGGAGACTTCACGGCTCACGCGCTCGCAATCGTCGACGTTGATGACACGCTCGGGCTGTTCGGCCAGCGATACATCGATGTAAAGGCGCAACGTGGCGCCACCTGGCGCGGGAAGATACTCCACGCCCAGCAGTTCCAAGCCCAGGGACTCAACCGTTGGACTCAGCAGATTCGCGATTTCGGTCGCTTTTTCGCTCACAGACTGCCCTGATCAAATGATTGCCAGTAGAACCCCGGCAACCGGCAGCAAACTTTCCGGTTCCGGAAAAAACAAGGGGCCCGATGGGCCCCTTGCGTGAAAAAAGCCCGACCTCTCAGGGTCGGCGCAAGGACGGGAACATGCGTCCTTACGATCCAAGAAGTTGAATCACTGCGATGAAGCGGCAATTCGAAACTTGGTAGCGGGGGCAGGATTTGAACCTGCGACCTTCGGGTTATGAGCCCGACGAGCTGCCAGACTGCTCCACCCCGCAGCAGAAGCGGAATTATGAAGAACTTGAGCGGCAATTGCAAGCCCTAAGTTTTTCATCTGTTGGACACTTTGGCGAGCGTCCAACGTCGCGGCGAATGATAACCGCAATGCAACAAAAACGAAACACCAATCACAACTTTATTTCATAACCATGCCATGAGCGGGCGCCGGGCACCGCGACACCCGACCATGCTCGCTTATGCGAGACCGGAAAACGCGCGCTGGCACCACACCATGATCGGGTTCCAGGCCAGGCCAAGCGCGAGCAACGCAAGTGCGTTGACGCCCAGCACCGTTCCCAGCACGCGGTCGTTGTTGGCTGGCAACGGCTCACCGACCGGCTCGTCGAAGTACATGACCTTGATGACACGCAGGTAGTAGTACGCACCGATCACTGCGCAGAGCACACCGACCAGCGCCAACCACAGCATGTCGCCGTTCACTGCCGCGCCCAGCACGGCCAGCTTGGTCCAGAAGCCGAGGAACGGCGGAATACCCGCCAGCGACGCCATGATGCACAGCACCAGGCCGGCCATCCACGGATTGCGTGCGTTGAGACCCTTGAAGTCGTCGATGTTCTCGGCTTCGAACCCATTGCGCGACAACGCGATGATGGCGCCGAACGAAGCGGTCGACATGATGGTGTAGCTCACTGCATAGAACATCGCGGCCGCATACCCTTCTTCGCCGCCGCCGGCGACGCCCATCAGCAGGAAGCCGATGTGCGAGACCGTCGAATACGCAAGCATGCGCTTGAGATTGCTCTGCGCGATGGCCATCAGGTTGCCGACGACCAGCGACAGTGCCGACAGGCCGCCAATCAACAGATGCCACTGCGGCGACAACGGGCCCATGCCCACTTCCAGCAGGCGGTAGGTCATGCCGAACGCAGCCAGCTTCGGTGCGGAGCTGATAAACAACGCAATCGGTGCCGGTGCGCCCTGATAGACGTCAGGCAGCCACATATGGAACGGTGCAGCGCCCAGCTTGAATGCCACGCCAGCGATCATGAAGATGGTGCCGGTCAACAGCAGCGTCCGCTCGCTCGAGCCTTCGATGGCTTCGTGGATGCCAGTCAGGCTCAAGGTGCCGGTAGCGCCATAGACCAGCGACATGCCGTACAGCAGCAGGCCCGACGCCAACGAACCCAGCACGAAATACTTCATCGCCGCTTCGGTGGCCAGGCCGTTGTCGCGGTTGGAGGCGACCAGCGCGTACGAGCACAGCGCCAGCAGTTCCAGACCCAGATAGACCATCAGCAGGCTGCCGGCCGACGCCAGCAACATCATGCCGGCGGTCGCGAACAAGACCAGTACCGGGATTTCGCCTTGATAGAGATTGCGCTCGCGCAGGTAGGTCCAGCCATAGACCAGGCTCAACCCGCTGACCAGCACGATCACCGTCTTCATCACGTCGGCGGCGGTATCGCGCACGAACATGCCATTGAAGATATCGCCCTGCCCGCCTGTGCCGGTGGCCAGCAACGCAAACACCACGGCGAGAACAGCGATGGAGAACAAGTGGGTCCAGACCTTGTTCCGCTGGCTCATGAACAGGTCGAGCATCAGCAATGCGAAGGCGCCGCCGATCAGCACCAGCTCCGGAACGAGCGGAGCCAGGTCAGCGGTGGTCAACGGCGCGAGCGTTGGCGTGGTCATCATCAAATCCTGAAAATCAAAACGTACGGCAAGCGGTCAAAGCTTGCTCGCGGCGATCTGGGTAGCCAGCTTGGCGATCGATGGTTCCATCAGATCGGTCAACGGCTTCGGATACAGGCCCAGGGCCAGCACGCCAGCAGCGAACACCCCCAGCACGAAAGCCTCGCGGCCATTGATGTCCTTCAGCTCGGCCACATGGGCATTGGCCACTTCGCCGAAGAACACCCGCTTGTAGAGCCACAGTGTGTAGGCCGCCGTGATCACCAGGGTCGTGGCGGCGGCGAATGCAACCAGCGGGTGCTTCTGGAAACTGGCCAGGATCACCATGAATTCACCGACGAAACCGCTGGTACCCGGCAGACCGGCATTGGCCATGAAGAACAGCATGGCAAAGGTCGCGAACCACGGCATCACATTGACCACGCCGCCGTAATCGGCGATGCGCCGCGTATGCATGCGGTCATACAACACACCGATGCAGGAGAACATTGCACCGGACACGAAGCCGTGCGAAATCATCTGCACCATCGCGCCCTGCAAGCCGAGGCGTGCTGCGTCGGTGCTGCCGTACTCGCGCACCAGGGTGAAGGCGATGAAGGTGCCGAGAGTGACGAAACCCATGTGCGCGATGGACGAATACGCCACCAGCTTCTTCATGTCGTCCTGCACCAACGCCACCAGGCCGACATAGATCACCGCGATCAGCGACAGCGTGATCACCAGCCACGCAAACTCATGGCTGGCATCGGGAACGATCGGCAGGTTGAAGCGCAGGAAGCCGTAGCCGCCGATCTTCAGTGCGATCGCCGCCAGGATCACCGAACCGGCGGTCGGCGCCTCGACGTGTGCGTCCGGCAACCAGGTATGCACCGGGAACATCGGCACCTTGACCGCGAACGCGATCAGGAACGCGAAGAAGATCCAGGTCTGCTCCTTGGCGGTCAACTGCAGCGCATACAGGTCGGCGAGCTGGAAGCTGCCGCCCTTCAGGTACAGGTAGACCAGACCCACCAGCATCAGCACCGAGCCGAGGAAGGTATAGAGGAAGAACTTCATCGCCGCGTAGATGCGCCGCGGACCGCCCCAGACACCGATGATCAGGAACATCGGGATCAGCATGGCTTCGAAGAAGACATAGAACAGCATCGCGTCGGTGGCAGCGAAGATACCGACCGTGACGCCTTCCAGAATCAGGAACGCGGCGACGTACTGATTGACGCGCTTGTCGATCGAGCGCCAGGCACCGATCAGGGCCAGTACGGTCACCAATGTGGTCAGCACGATCAACGCGACCGCGATGCCATCCACGCCCAGGTTGTAGCCGATGTTGTAGGCCGGGATCCAGGCATGCAGTTCGATGAACTGCATCGCGTCATTGGCCGTGTCGTAGCCCAGCAGCGGCAGACTCAGCACAAAGGTCGCCACCGCCACCGCCAGGGATGCCCAGCGGGCAGTCTCGGCGTTGCGCAACGCAAGGATCAGGGCGCCACCGATAATCGGCAGCCAGATCAAGATAGACAGTAAAGGCCAGTTCGACACGTTTTCTTATTCCGTACAGGTCAACGCCAGAAATGCATCAGTACCGCCAACAAGGCGATCAAACCGATGATCATTGCGAAGGCGTAGTGATAGAGGAAACCGGATTGCGTGCGACGCAGCAGATTTGCAGCCAGGTCGATCAGTCGGGCAGAACCATTGACGACCACGCCGTCGACCACATGGGTATCGATTGCGCGTGACGCCTTGCCAAGGACAACACCGCCACCGGCGAAGCCATTGATCCACAGCTTGTCGAAGCCGTATTTGTTTTCCAGCAGCCACACGATCGGCGCGAATGCCTTGCGCGACTTGGTGGCCAGGTCGGGCTTCCACAGATAGAACAGCGCAGCGAGCAACAGACCGGCGACCGTCAGGAAGAACGGCGCCGCCATCATGCCGTGCAACGCGAACGCGACCGGACCGTGGAATTCTTCGGCCAACGCACCGACGGTATCGCGTGCAGGATCGTAGAAATCCACGATGCCGGTGAAGAACGACACGGCCTGACCCTTGAGCGCGTGCGCCGCGTGATGGCCCTGCCAGTCGGTGCCGAACAACATCGGGCCGATGGTGAAGAAGCCGATCGCCACCGACGGAATCGCCAGCAGGATCAACGGCAACGTCACCACCCACTTGGATTCGTGCGGCTCATGCGCACCGTGATGCCCATGACCGTGATCGTCGTGGCCGTGCGTATCGTGTGCATGTGCGTCGTGCGCATGACTGTCGTGCGCGTGGACCTGCGCCTCGGCATCGGTGTGGGCGCTGTCGTGATGGGCATGCGCATCGTGCGCATGGGCATCGCGGAAGCGCTCCTTGCCGTGGAAAGTCAGGAACAGCAGGCGGAAGCTGTAGAAGCTGGTGACCAGCACACCACCGAGCACGGCCCAGTAGCCATAGGTCGCGACCCAGCTATGCGACTCATGTGCGTGATGTGCAGCCGCTTCGATGATGGTGTCCTTCGAGTAGAAGCCCGAGAAGAACGGCGTACCGACCAGTGCCAGGGTACCGATCACGCTGGTCCAGTAAGTCACCTTCATGTACTTGCGCAGGCCGCCCATCTTGCGCATGTCCTGCTCGTGGTGCATGCCGATGATGACCGAGCCGGCCGCCAGGAACAGCAGCGCCTTGAAGAAGGCATGCGTCATCAGGTGGAACACAGCGGCCGAATAGGCCGACACGCCCAGCGCCACGGTCATGTAGCCGAGCTGGGACAGCGTCGAGTACGCGACCACGCGCTTGATGTCGTTCTGCACGATGCCGATCAGGCCGGTGAAGAAGGCCGTGGTCGCACCGATGAACAGGATGAAGTTCAGCGCGGTTTCCGACAGCTCGAACAGCGGCGACATGCGCGCCACCATGAAGATGCCGGCGGTGACCATCGTGGCAGCGTGGATCAGCGCCGAGATCGGGGTCGGGCCTTCCATCGAGTCCGGCAACCACACATGCAGCGGCACCTGCGCCGACTTGCCCATCGCACCGATGAACAGGCAGATGCAGATCAGCGTCATCACGCTCCACTCGTGGCCCGCGAACAGCTGCACCTTGGCACCGGCCATGGTGGTCGCGTTGGCAAACACGGTGGAATAATCCAGCGAACCGAACCACAGCAACACGCCGGCAATGCCGAGGATGAAGCCGAAGTCGCCGACGCGGTTGACCAGGAAGGCCTTCATGTTGGCGAACACGGCGGTCGGGCGCTTGAACCAGAACCCGATCAGCAGGTACGACACCAGACCCACCGCTTCCCAGCCGAAGAACAGCTGCAGGAAGTTGTTGCTCATCACCAGCGTCAGCATGGAGAAGGTGAACAACGAGATGTAGCTGAAGAAGCGCTGGTAACCCGGGTCTTCCTCCATGTAGCCGATGGTGTAGATGTGCACCAGCAGCGACACGAAGGTCACCACCACCATCATCATCGCGGTCAGGCGATCGACCATGAAGCCGACATGCGCGGAGTAATTGCCGACGTCGAAGAAGGTGTACAGGTTCTGGTTGAACGGGCTGGCGCCCTGCTCCACCAATTGATACAGGGTCAGGCACGACAACACACAGCTGACCGCCACGCCGAGGATGGTGACGTACTGCGCGCCCTTGCGCCCTACCTGGCGACCGAACAGGCCGGCGATGATGCTGCCGACCAGCGGTGCAAGCACCACTGCGATCAGCAGACTCTTGGAGAGAGTGATTTCCATCTACGGGTCAGCCCTTCAATGTGTCGACTTCGGCCACATTGATCGTGCGGCGCGTACGGAACAGAGTCACCAGAATCGCAAGACCGATGGCGGCCTCCGCGGCGGCAACGGTCAGGATGAAGAACACGAACAACTGACCGGCGGTATCGCCGAGCTCGCGCGAGAACGCGATGAAGTTGACGTTGACCGACAGCAGCATCAACTCGATCGACATCAGCAATACGATGACGTTCTTGCGGTTGAGAAAGATGCCAGCCAGGGAGATGCAGAACAGCACCGCGCCCAGTCCAAGCAGGTGGCCCAAGGTAATCAAGACTTCGCCTCCTGTCCGCCAGCCGCGTCGACCCGCGGCGCAACCTGTACCGGCTTTTCAACCGCCATTTTGACCATCCGCAGACGATCACCCGCCTTGACCCGCGACTGCTCGCCCGCGTTCTGCAGCTTGATGCCGGTGCGCTTGCGCAGGGTCAGCATCACTGCGGCCACCACGGCCACGGTCAGAATCACCGCGGCAAATTCGAACGGCAGCAGGAACTCGGTGTACAGGCTCTTGGCCAGCCAGGTCAGGTTCGAGCTGTCGGCAGCCTGCGCTGCCGCATTGTCGACCGGGAACGGCGTGGCAGTGCGCGACTTGACCCCGATCAAGGTGACCATCTGCGCCAGCATCGCCACCGCAACGATCACGCCCAGCGGCATGTACTTGACCCAGCCCTCGCGCAGCCGGCTGGTGTCGATGTCCAGCATCATCACCACGAACAGGAACAGCACCATCACCGCGCCGACGTAGACCAGCACCAGGGTGACGCCGAGGAACTCGGCACCGACCAGCAGCCAGATGCAGGCCATCGAGAAGAAGGTGAGGATCAGGCACAACACGGCATACACCGGGTTACGCACGCTGATCACCGCACCGGCGGACACCACCGCGATTGCGGAGAAGGCGTAAAACGCAATAGAGACCCAGTCCATCATGACCTCAACGGAAGGCGGCATCGGCAGCGCGACGCTCGGCGATCTCGGCCTCTAGCCGGTCTCCGATCGCCAGCAGCTGCGGCTTGTTGACAATGTTCTCGCCACGCTTCTCGAAGTGGTACTCGAGGATGTGCGTTTCGACGATCGAGTCCACCGGGCAGCTTTCTTCGCAAAAGCCGCAGAAGATGCACTTGAACAGGTCGATGTCGTAGCGCGTGGTGCGGCGCGAACCATCCTCGCGCTTGGCCGAGTCGATGGTGATCGCCAATGCCGGGCAGACCGCTTCACACAGCTTGCAGGCGATGCAGCGCTCCTCGCCATTGGGATAACGACGCAGCGCATGCAGGCCACGGAAACGCGGCGACTGCGGAAACTTCTCCATCGGATACAGCACGGTGTACTTTGGCTTGAACGTGTATTTCAACGTCAGCCACAAGCCTCCGAGCAGTTCGAGCAGGAGCAAGCTCTTGAAGTAATGGGTGATCTTGTTCATCAATTACACGCCCTTCTGGATCACGCCGTAAAACACCATCAATGCCGTCACTGCGATCCACACGATCGTGAGCGGAATGAACACCTTCCAGCCCAGACGCATGATCTGGTCGTAGCGGTAGCGCGGGAAGCTGGCACGGAACCAGATGTAGGCGCTGGCGAAGAAGAACACCTTCATCAGCAGCCACGGCCAACCGCCGGTCCACACCCAGTCAATCCACGGCGAGATGTCTGGGCTGCCCCACACCTGGGGCCACGGGCTCAACCAGCCGCCGAGGAAGAAGATCGAGATCAGGAAGCTGACCAGGATCATGTTGGCGTATTCGGCCAGGAAGAACAGTGCGAATGCACCGCCCGAGTATTCCACCATGTGGCCGGCGACGATTTCCGATTCGCCTTCCACCACGTCGAACGGCGCGCGGTTGGTTTCGGCAACGCCGGACACCCAGTACACGATGAACAGCGGGAACAGCGGGATCAGGAACCAGTCGCCTGCTCCCCAATTGCCCACCTGCGCAAACACGATCTGGCTGAGGTTGACGCTGCCGGAAGCGATCATCACGCCGACCAGCGCAAAGCCCATCGCAATCTCGTAGCTGACCACCTGTGCGGCCGAGCGCATCGCACCCAGGAACGCATACTTGGAGTTGGATGCCCAGCCGGCGAGGATGATGCCGTATACGCCCAGCGAGGTCATCGCCAGCAGATACAGCAGACCGACGTTGGCGTTGGACAGCACCAGCTGCGCATCGAACGGCACCACCGACCACGCCGCGAATGCCGGCGCCAGCGTCAACAGCGGCGCGATGATGAACATCGCCTTGTGCGAACTGCTCGGCTGCAGGATCTCCTTGAACAGGAGCTTGAACACGTCGGCGAAGGCCTGAAAGATGCCCATGCCCACGTACATGGGCCCGTGACGCACGTGCATCCAGCCGATCAGCTTGCGCTCCCAGACCACATAGAAGGCCACCGAGATAATCACCGGCACGGCGATCAACAGGATCTTCAACACGGTCCACAGCACGATGCCGCCATCGCCCAGTCCGAGGAACCACTGGTGCAGGGGATCGACCACGTTCAACAGCAATTCGTTCATGCAGCCACCACCGTTACGCGACCGGCGCCAAGCGGCGCGGTAGCGCCATGGCCGGATTCGATCCACACCGTGCCCGGTGCAACGCGCTTGTCCAGCACCACCGGCAACGTCGCCTTACCGGCGTCGGTGCCGACCTTGACAACCTGGCCTGCGCCAACCTGCAGCTGTGCAGCCTGCTCCGGATGCATCGCCACGCATGGCGCGACGTTGAGCGGATGCGACTGCAACGCAGCGGCGCGACGCACCACCGCATCGGTGCGGTAGATCGCGGCAGTTGCGGCAACCTCCAACCCGTCGTTGTTCGCCTGCGGCTGGGCCGAAGCCACCGGGCGCACGTTGCGGTTCTGCATGCCTGCACGCAGGCCGACCAGATCGATGAACTCGAAACCGGCCAGACCCAGCTCGCCACCCAGCGCACGCAGCACACGCCAACCTTCGCGCGCTTCGACCGGCAGGCGGCCTGCGGCACGCGCCGTCTGCACGCGACCATCAAGATTGGTCAGCGAGGCGTCGATTTCCGGCAGTGCGCCGATCGGCAGGATCACATCGGCCACATCGCGCGTCGACGCGCAGGCGAACTGGCTGAATGCAACAACCTTGGCACCGGCAAGCGCGCTGCGTGCAGCGGCGGCATCGGCAAAATCCAGACCCGGCTCGATGCCGTACAACACATAGGCCTGACGTGGCTGCGCCAGCATGCCGGCCACATCGCGTGCGGTCGGCAGCACGCCTTGCGACACCAGGCCCACCGCGTTCGCACCCTGCGGGATACGGCACAGCGAGGCGCCCGTTGCGGCAGCGAAGTCACGTGCAGCAGCACGCAGTGCCGCCGCCTGCGGATGGTTTTCAACCAATGCACCCACCACGATCACCGCGCGCGTCGCGCCCTTGACCGCATCGCGCAGCGCGGCATCGTCGAGCGCAGCCGCCAGTTTCGACGGCGCAACGACGATGCGGCTGGCCTGGGTGAATGCGAAATCGAAATCGACCGGGTTGACCGAATGGATTTGCGTGCGGTTCTGGATGTGCGCCTTGCGCAGACGCGCATGCAGCAACGGCAGCTCGTGACGCACGTTGGTGCCGAACAGCACCACCACATCGGCCTGTTCGATCTCGGCCAGCGGCGTTGCAAACGTCTCGGCCACCGCAGCGTCGGAGAAATCGCGATTGAGCAGACGGTGATCCAGATTGCCGCTACCCAAACCTTCGGCCAGACGTGCCAGCAGCGCACCTTCCTCATTGGAAGTGGACGGATGCACCAGGACGCCAAGCTGATCGCCAGCGTTGTCGCGCAGGATCTGGGTCGCAGCGGCCAGACCTTCGGTCCAGCTCACTTCGGTCCATTCGCCGTTGATCTTCTTCAGCGGCTTGACCGCACGGTCTTCGGAGTAAAGACCCTGATGCGAGTAACGGTCGCGATCGGACAGCCAGCACTCGTTGACCGCCTCGTTCTCGCGCGGCACGGTGCGCAGCACTTCGCCGCGACGCACGTGCAGGAACAGGTTCGAGCCCATCGCATCGTGGTAGCCCAACGACTCGCGCGCCATCAACTCCCACGGACGCGCGCGGAACTGGAACACCTTGTTGGTCAACGCGCCCACCGGGCACACGTCGATGACGTTGCCGGAAATCTCGGTGGTCAGCGGCTTGCCGTCGTAGGTGCCGATCTGCAGGTTCTCACCGCGATACATGCCACCCAACTCGTAGGTACCGGCGATGTCTGCAGTGAAGCGCACGCAACGGGTGCACTGGATGCAGCGGGTCATTTCGGTGGCGACCAACGGACCGATATCCTCGTCCGGCACCACGCGCTTGCGTTCGTTGAACCGGCTGACCGAACGGCCGTAGCCGAGCGAGACATCCTGCAGCTCGCATTCGCCGCCCTGGTCGCAGATCGGGCAGTCCAGCGGGTGATTGATCAGCAAAAATTCCATCACGCTGCGCTGGTACTTCAGCGCCTTTTCGCTACGCGTGGTGACCTTCATGCCATCCATCACCGGCGTGGCGCAGGCCGGCGACGGCTTGGGCGACTTTTCGACGTCCACCAGGCACATGCGGCAGTTGGCCGCGATCGGCAACTTCTCGTGATAGCAGAAACGCGGGATCGGGATGCCGGCCTTGTCGGCGGCCTGGATGATCATCGAGCCCTTCGGCACGACCAGGCTCTGCCCGTCGATTTCGACGGTGACATGATCCGGCGGCACGTTCGGGTTCACTGGTTGGGCGCTCATGCGGCCACTCCGACTTGCGTGTCGACGATCGAACGACCGTTGACGATGTAGTACTCGAATTCGTCCCAGAACTGGCGCAGGAAGCCTTGAATCGGCCACGCCGCCGCTTCACCGAACGCGCAGATGGTGTGCCCTTCGATCTGGCCGGCCACGGTACGCAACTGGTGCAGGTCTTCCATGGTCGCCTTGCCGGCGACGATGCGCTCCAGCACGCGGTGCATCCAGCCGGTACCTTCACGGCACGGGGTGCACTGGCCGCAGGATTCCTTGTGGAAGAACTGTGAGATGCGGCAGGCAAAACGCACGCAACACACGCTGTCGTCCAGCACCACGATGGCGCCCGATCCCAGACCGGTGCCCAGCGCACGCAAGGTGTCGTAATCCATCTGCAGACCGGCTACCTGGTCGGCCTTGAGCACCGGCATCGACACGCCGCCAGGTACAACACCCTTGAGCTTGCGGCCCGGACGCAGGCCACCGGCCATTTCCAGCAGCTCGTCGAAGGTGGTGCCGAGTGGCACTTCGAAGTTGCCGCCCTTCTGCACGCAACCGGACACCGAGAAGATTTTCGGGCCGCCGTTCTTGGTCTTGCTCAGTCCCAAGAACCACTCCGGGCCGTTGCGAATGATCGCCGGCACCGACGCATAGGTCTCGGTGTTGTTGATGGTGGTCGGCTTGCCGTACAGGCCGAAGTTGGCCGGGAACGGCGGCTTGTAGCGCGGCTGGCCCTTCTTGCCTTCCAGCGATTCCATCAGCGCGGTTTCTTCGCCGCAGATGTAGGCGCCGGCACCCAGCGCACCGTAGATATCGATATCCACGCCGCTGCCGAGGATGTTCTTGCCCAGCCAGCCGTTGGCATAGGCATCGGCCAGCGCCAGTTCGAAGTTCTCGAACGGCTCGTGGTGGAACTCGCCGCGCAGGTAGTTGTAGCCCACGGTCGAACCGGTGGCGTAGCAGGCGATCGCCATGCCCTCCACCACCGAATGCGGGTTGTAACGCAGGATGTCGCGGTCCTTGCAGGTTCCCGGCTCGGATTCATCCGAATTGCACAGGATGTACTTCTGCATGTTGCCCTTGGGCATGAACGACCACTTCAGACCGGTCGGGAAGCCTGCGCCACCGCGGCCGCGCAGATTCGATGCCTTGACCATCTCGATGACGTCGGCCGGCGCGATCTTCTCTTCGAGGATCTTCCGCAACGCGGCGTAGCCACCGGTCTTGAGGTAGCTCTCGTAGGACCAGGGCGTGTCGTAATGCAGGGTCGTGTAGACCACCTGATGCGGCAACGGCGCCGGACCGACCGGACCTGTAGGTGCGTGTTGATGTGCCATGTCTTATTCCAGCCCGTCCAGCAGCGCGTCGACCTTCTCTTTCGTCAGGTGTTCGTGGTAGTGGCCGTTGATGACCATCATCGGCGCTGCCGAGCAGGCCGCCAGGCACTCTTCTTCGCGCTTGAGGTAGACGCGGCCATCGGCCGTCGACTGCCCCAGCTTGCAACCCAGTTTCTTTTCCGCGTGCGCGAGCAGATCTTCGGCGCCGTTGAGCCAGCAGCTGATGTTGGTACAGAACGCCACGTTGTGGCGGCCGACCTTCTCGGTCTCGAACATCGAGTAGAAACTGGCGACCTCATAGGCCCACACCGGCGGCAGTTCCAGATACTTGGCCACGCCGACGATCAGCTCATCGGTCAGCCAGCCCTGGTTCTGCTCCTGCGCAGCATGCAGGCCCTGCAGCACCGCCGAACGCTTGCGATCGGGCGGAAACTTGGCCAGCCAATGATCGATGTGCGCGCGCGTCTTGTCGCTCAGCACCACCTGCGGATCGACGTCGCGCGCCGCTTCGAAATTACCCGTCGCCTTCATCGGTCAACCTCACCGAAAACCAAATCGTAAGTACCGATCATCGCCACGACGTCGGCCAGCAAATAGCCACGCACCACCGCGTCCATCGACGACAGATGCGCGAAGCCCGGCGCGCGCAGATGCACGCGGAACGGCTTGTTGGCCCCATCGGACATCAGGTAGCAGCCGAACTCGCCCTTGGGCGCTTCGACCGCGCTGTAGGTTTCGCCGGCCGGCACGCAATAGCCTTCGCTGAACAGCTTGAAGTGATGGATCAGCGCTTCCATGTCGTCCTTCATGCCTTCGCGGCTTGGCGGGGCGACCTTGAAATTGGTGACCATGACCGGGCCAGGATTGGCCTTCAGCCACTTCACGCACTGCTTGATGATGCGGTTGGATTCGCGCATCTCGGCAACGCGGACCAGGTAGCGGTCGTAGCAGTCGCCGTTGGTGCCGACCGGGATGTCGAACTCCACCGCGTCGTACTTGGCATACGGCTGCTTCTTGCGCAGATCCCATTCGATGCCCGAGCCACGCAGCATCGGGCCGGTCATGCCCCAGGCACGCGCCAGATCCGGGCTGATGATGCCGACGTCGACGGTGCGCTGCTTCCAGATGCGGTTATCGGTCAGCAGCGTTTCGTACTCGTCCACGCGCGCCGGGAAGGTGTTGGTGAACTCCTCCAGGAAGTCCAGCAGCGTGCCCTCGCGACCGGCGTTGCGCTTCTTCAGCGCCCCACCCTTGTGCCAGCGGGATTCCTTGTACTGCGGCATGCGATCGGGCAGATCGCGGTAGACGCCACCGGGACGGTAGTAGGCCGCGTGCATACGCGCGCCGCTGACCGCCTCGTAGACGTCCATCAATTCTTCGCGCTCGCGGAACGCGTACAGCATCACCGCCATCGCACCCAGATCGAGCGCGTTGGAACCCACCCACATCAGGTGGTTCTTGATGCGGGTGATCTCGTCGAACATGGTGCGGATGTACTGCGCACGCTCGGGCGCCTCGATGCCCATCAGGGACTCGATCGCGCGCACGTAAGCGTGCTCGTTGCACATCATCGACACGTAATCCAGGCGATCCATGTACGGGACCGACTGATTGAACGGCTTGGACTCGGCCAGCTTCTCGGTGCCACGGTGCAGCAGGCCGATATGCGGATCGGCACGTACCACGGTCTCGCCATCCATTTCCAGGATCAGGCGCAGCACGCCGTGCGCCGCAGGATGCTGCGGGCCGAAGTTCATCGTGTAATTGCGGATTTCCTGCTTGCTTTCGACAGGATTGCTCGCGAAGGCATCGGTTGCCTGGCGGAACTCACTCACTTGGCAGTCTCCGACTTGCCCACTTCACCAGCGGCAGTCTCATAACGGGCATCGTCGCGAATCACGCGCGGCACACCGACGCGCGGCTCGACCGACGTCACCGGCTCGTACACAACGCGCTTGCGCTCTTCGTCGTAACGCACTTCGACGTTGCCGATCAGCGGGAAATCCTTGCGGAACGGGTGGCCGACGAATCCGTAGTCGGTCAGGATGCGGCGCAGGTCCGGATGGCCGTCGAACACGATGCCGAACAGGTCGAATGCTTCGCGCTCGAACCAGTTCACGCCCGGCCAGATATCGGTCACCGACGCCACCACCGGCACCTGCTCGTCCGGTGCGTAGCAACGCACCCGCAGACGCTGGTTGTGCTGGTAGGAAATCAGCTGGGCGACCACCGCAAAGCGCTGCTTGGGCATGTGCTGCGGATGGGCGCCGGTGGAGCTTTCCTGGCTGGGAAACTCTCCCCAGCCGAAGCGACCGACGGCCTTGCCTTCGACGCCGCGGCTGAAGCCCTGCGAGGACACGTCGGCGGTATCCCACTCGTCGCTGCCATAGCCCAGGTAATCGACGCCGCACAGATCGCTGAGCTGCTCGAAACCGAGCTCATCGCGCAGCGCCAGACAGGTGGCGTGCCACTCTGACGCAGCGACTTCCAGCGTCACTTCGCCGCGCGGCAAGGCCACGGCGATCTGCGCACCGGCGAAACGTGCCGCAAGTCGGTCAGTGAAGGAAGATGCTTGCTCTGCCATGGGGGCTTGGCTGCTCTCGTTAGGAGAAGACGGGTGTCAGCGCGCGATCGTCTGGGTACGCCAGATCTTCTTCTGCAGCTGCAAGATGCCGTAGACCAGGGCCTCGGCGGTCGGCGGGCAGCCCGGGACATAGATGTCCACCGGCACGATGCGATCGCAACCGCGCACCACCGAATACGAATAGTGATAGTAGCCGCCGCCGTTGGCGCAGCTGCCCATCGAGATGACCCACTTCGGATCCGGCATCTGGTCGTAGACCTTGCGCAGCGCCGGTGCCATCTTGTTGACCAGGGTGCCGGCCACGATCATCACGTCGGACTGGCGCGGCGACGGGCGAAACACCACGCCGTAACGGTCCAGATCCAGGCGCGACGCGCCGGCATGCATCATTTCGACCGCGCAGCAGGCCAGACCGAAGGTCATCGGCCACATCGAGCCGGTACGTGCCCAGTTCAGCAGCGCATCGACGCTGGTCGTCACGTAGCCCTTTTCGAGCAGCGGGTTTTCGCCGTCCGGGCGCAGGATGTCTTCCACCCGGCCTTCCGGCATCGGGTTGGTCATCAGACGATCCAGGGTCTGAATCACTCCCATTCCAGCGCTCCCTTCTTCCACACGTAGATAAAGCCGAGGAACAACATGCCGACGAACAGGCCCATGGTGACCAGCGAACGTGCGCCGATCTCCATGAACACCTGCGTCCACGGCACGATGAAGATGATTTCCAGGTCGAACACGATGAACTGGATCGCGATGAGGTAGTAGCGCACATCGAACTTCATGCGCGCGTCTTCGAATGCCTCGAAGCCACACTCGTACGGAGAAAGCTTGCGCGCGTCTGGGCTGCGCGGAGCGAGGAACCGCCCAATCAACATCAGCACGATGCCGATGCCGGTGGCGACGATCAGAAACAGCAGACTCGGCAAATATTCGGCCAGCACAGCGATTCTCTCTTGCCTCTGCCCGCACGCGCCGCGTGCCGGCATGGGGTATAGGCAGACCCTGCGCGCGACACGTCGCGATGCGCAGGAACTGCAGCCAAACAATGGTGCCCAAGAGGGGACTCGAACCCCTACGACCTAAGTCGCTACCACCTCAAGGTAGTGCGTCTACCAATTCCGCCACCTGGGCATACGTTGCGCCGCTGGGCATCCCAGTGCGCAGCGTATTGTAACCGGCTTCAGCGTTTTTGTGCTGGTTCTGAAGCGTTTTCTTCGCTGGCTGCGGGCGCCGACGGCGCAGGCGCGGACTGCACCGGTGCAGCAGCCGGCGCAACTGCAGGAGCAGGCTGCGACGGAGCGGCCGGTACCGCACCGGCGGCAGGCGCCTGCGGCAACGGCTGGGTCAGCTCGCCGGCCGCAGCCGGGGCCGGAGTGGTGGACTGCGACATCACACCCAGGTTCTGGTCGGTCGGACGGGCGCCGTGGGTGGCGTACCAGGCCATGAACAGGCTGATGCTAAAGAACACCACGGCCAGCCACTTGGTCGACTTGGACAGGAAGTTCGACGCACCCTGCGAACCGAACACCGTGCCCGAAGCGCCCGCACCGAAGCCGGAACCGGCCGCCGCACCCGCGCCACGCTGCATCAGGATCAGCGCAATCATCGCCAGCGCGACCAGCACGTAGACCACATTGAGGATCAACATCAGCATTTCGAAATCCGTCCCCGGACAAAACTTAATGGGTTAACAAGCGGCCGCCGCACGCGCAATGGCCAGGAAATCTTCGGCCACCAAGGAGGCGCCTCCGACAAGCCCGCCGTCGACATCGGGCTGTGCGAACAGCTCGCTGGCGTTGTCGGGCTTGACACTGCCCCCGTACAGGATGGGCAGAGAGTCGGCGATTCTAGCATCCGCCTTCGCGACTTCGCCACGCAGGAAGGCGTGCACGGCTTGCGCCTGGGCCGGACTGGCGGTGCGTCCGGTCCCGATCGCCCAGATCGGCTCATAGGCCAGCACCGCACGGGCAAAGCCCCCGCTGCCGACCAATGCCAGCACCGGCTCGAGCTGGGCACGTAGGATTGCCTCGGTCTGACCGGCTTCACGCTGCTCCAGCGATTCGCCCACACACAGCACCGGAATCAGCCCGGCGTGGATGGCGGCGGCAAATTTGCGCGCCACCAGCTCGCTGGTCTCCTGGTGGTACTGACGACGCTCGGAATGGCCGACCAGCCCGTATTCGGCGCCGACATCCACCAGCATCGTGGCCGAGACCTCGCCGGTGTAGGCACCCTTCTCGTTACTGCTGACGTCCTGGGCTCCGAAGGACAGGTGATGCGCCTCGAAATCCTCGATCAGGTCGCCGAGGTAAGGCAGTGGCGGCAGGATGACGACATCGACACCCTCCAGGGGCATGTGCGCGGCGAGCTTGGCCACCAGGTCGGTGGCGAAGGCGCGGCTACCATGCAGCTTCCAGTTTCCAGCAACGATCTTTCGACGCATCAGGCGCAGGTTCCTGAGTTGAAGACAGGCGACAGAATAGCCCATGGCCTGTCGGCAACCGGCACACTTCTGTCCGCCACATGTCCCACCCCTCCCCCAACAGGAACCTGCCATGTCCGTTTCGCCTGTCTTCGCGCTGGTCACCGGCGCCTCCAGCGGCATCGGCCGCGAGATTGCGCGGGCGTACGCCAGGCGGGGGGTGCCGTTGATCCTGACCGCGCGCCGGGTAGATCGACTGCAGGCGCTGGCCGCCGAACTGGGCGCGCAGGTGCGGGTGGAGGTGCTGCCGGCCGACCTGGCCGAACCTGCGGCGGTCGAGGCGCTGGTGACACAGATCCAGCGCAATGGCTGGACGGTGGGCACGCTGGTCAACAACGCCGGCTATGGCGTGCCGGGGCGCTATCTGCACAACGACTGGACCACGCATGCACGCTTCCTGCAGGTGATGATCGGCGCGGTGTGCGAGCTGACCTGGCGTTTGTTGCCGATGATCCGTGCCAGCGGCCAGGGCCGCATTCTCAACGTCGCCTCGTTTGCCGCACTCACGCCCAGTGCCGACGGCCAGACCCTCTATGCGGCGAGCAAGAGCTTCATGCTGCGCTTCAGCGAGTCGCTGGCGTTGGAAAACACCGATTGCGCGGTCAAGGTCTGCGCCCTGTGTCCCGGCTTTGCGTGGTCGGAGTTCCACGATGTCACCGGCACCCGCGCGGCGATGTCCACCCTGCCCGGCTGGGCCTGGCTGCAGGCCGATGCGGTTGCCGAGTACGGTATTGCCGCCTTGGAGCGCGGTCAGGTGCTGGCGGTGCCGGGCTGGCGCTATCGGCTGGTCAATGCCGGCCTGCGCCTGCTGCCGCATTCGGTTGCGCTGGCACTGATGGCGCGCGGCTCGCATCGGGTAAGACCGCTGGACTGAAACGCTGCCGGTTGGCAGTTGCCTCGCGATGCGCGTCCTGCACGGTCGCTGCCGATGGCATGCAGCTGCGCGACTCAGTGATTGACGATCTCGCCGTGCATGGCGGCCAGCCGCGCCAACAGGCGGTTCTGGGTGCGGCGCGGGATCTTTTGCCGGTCCATTGCCCAGTTGAGATCTTCGACCAGGGCGTTGAAGTCGCCCTCGCGGATGGCCAGGTGCGCATGCGCCTGCTGCATCGACTTGGCGGTATCCGGGCACGGGCCGTCGGCGACGTGGCAGAACTTCTGCACCAGGCGTGCGTTGAGCATGACGATGTTGACCCGTGCGAACTTGTCGACGATGCGTTGATCGTCGGCGATGCGCGACAACATGGTTTCCACCAGCGCCTCGATGCCGGCCTGCCCACCGAGTTCGTCGTAGAGCGTGCCACGCGGCTGCGTGGTGGCGCAGGCACTTAGGCTCAGCGCGCAGAGCAGGGACCAACGCAGCCATCGATTCATCAGAACGCTACCTGCAAGGAGAGATACGGGCCGCGCTGGTCGGTCAGCGTGGCGATATCGCCAAGATCGGCCCAGGCGGCGGTCAGCGATACATGCTTGTTGGGAAACCAGGCGACAAAACCGTCGGCCCAGGCCTGTTCGCGCGCAAAGCCCAGATTGTCCGGCTTGTCGCGATATTCCACACCGACCGCCCACGACGGCGACAGCACGACCGCAGCACTGGCCTCGGCGACCAGTCGATAGCTGTTGCGACGGTCGCCGCCAAAGCCGAGCAAGCCGGTTTGATTGGCGCGGGTCGCGCGCAACGTGCCGTTGAGCAGCAATTGATAGCCACCGGCGCCTTGCAGCAGGAGTCTGCTGGCGCTGACATAGACATCGGTCCCGTGGTCGTCGCGCGCACCGACGGCCAGCGGCAGCGTGCCATCGCGCAGCCGTTTGTACTGCACGCCGACGCTGACTTGCGGGACGCGCCCGTAGACCAGATCGCCAGACACGCGCAGCTTGGCGCCGAAGACATCCTGACCGAGCGCATTCCACGGCAACCCAAGGCGATCCTGCAAGGTGCCCAGGTCCAGGCGCTGGCGCGCGAGCGACAGCTCCAGCCGGTTGCCGACCGTCAGCGCGGCGCCTTGCACATCGAGCCGGTAATCGCCGCTGTCCACATGCGTGGCGAACAGCACGGTGCCGAGTTCATCGCGCGTGCCATACCCGGACAGCGTGGCCCACGGCACGATGCCGCCACCGCTGCTGCCTTCGATCATCGACACGCCGCCGGTGGCGAGCAGTCGGCCGTCGCCGGCAACCGCAAGCGCCGGCATCAGTGCGAGACTGCACACCGCAAAAGCCAGAGGAGCACGCAAACGCTGCTTCATCCTTGCGCTCCTGTCTGCGAGGGCGAGGTCATTCCGAGCTGACGCATGCACCACGCAACGAAGGGCGCCTGCTCCAGCGGCGGTGCGTAGAGATAGCCCTGCACCATGTCGCAGCCGTAGCCGCGCAACAGATCGAGCGCGGTTTCGTTTTCGACGCCCTCGGCGATCACGCTCAGGCCCAGGTTGTGACCCAGATCGATGGTGCTGCGCACGATGAAGGCATCGTCGGTGCCTTCGGCCAGCTGCATGACGAAGCTCTTGTCGATCTTCAATTCGTTTACCGGCATGCGCTTGAGTTGGGCCAACGAGGAATAGCCTGTACCGAAGTCGTCGATGGACAGCCGCACGCCGACGCTGCGCAGTTGATGCAGCATGTGCAGCGCGGATTCGACATCGCGCATCAAGGCGCTTTCGGTCAATTCCAGCGTGACCGACTGCGCAGGCACCGCATGCAGCTCCAACCGTGCCCGCACGTAATCGGGCAGCCCCGGATCGGCAAGATCCAGCGCCGACAGGTTGATCGCCATGCCCAGCTCCAGCCCCTGTGTACGCCAGCGCGCTTGGCAGCGCAGTGCCTCGTCCAGCACGAAGCGGGTCAATGGGTGGATGACGCCGGAATGCTCGGCCAGCGGAATGAATTCGTCCGGACCGATCGGACCCAGCGTCGGATGATGCCAACGCACCAGCACTTCGACCTGTTCGACGCGATCGCTGCGCAGGCAGATCTTGGGCTGGAAGCGCAGGGTTAATTCGTTGCCGCCGATGGCCTGACGCAGATCGCCGGTCAGACGCAGCCGCCGCAGATGCTGTTCGTCCTGGCCCATGCGGTAGACGCTGGCACCGATGGTGGCGACATCGTCCACCTGCCGTCGCGCGATATCGGCACGGCGCAACAAGGTGTCCGGGTCGGCGCCATGCTCGGGAATCAGGGCGATCCCGATGCTGGCTTCGAGCTGGATGCGTGCCTGCGGCAGCACCAATGGACGACGCAGTTGCAGCAGCAGGCGTTGTGCGTCCTGCTGCACGGTGGTCGCATCGGCGTGCGCCACGATCACCATGAACTCATCGCTGCCCAGCCGCCCGACCAGGTTCGGTTCCTGTACCACCTCGGCGAGCCTGCGCCCGGCCTCGACCAGCACCTGGTCGGCGAAATCATGGCCAAGGCTGTCGTTGAGTTCCTTGAAACGATCCAGATCCAGGATCAGTACCGCCGCGGTCCCGCCGGAGGCGACTGTCTGCGCGGTCACTTCTTTCAGCCGTTCCAGCAACCAGACCCGATTGGGCAGCCCGGTCAATGCGTCGTGCCGCGCCTGATGCAGGATGTGCTGCTCGCGGCTGGCGATCTGATGCTGCATCCGCCCGAAGCTATCGGCCAGCTCGGCGAGCTCGCGACCGGGCGGAACGTCCACCGCCGTCTGATAATCGCCGCGCTGGATGCGGCGCGCCGCCTGCACCAGTTGCGCGACCGGCTTGCTGACGCCGCGCGCCAGAAAGATCGCCACAGCCAACGCAGCAGCAGTCGCCAGACCGGCCAACAGCAGGATGCGCAACTTGAGAATGCGATACGGTGCCACCGCGCGATCCAGCGATGCCTGCAACGCAACCCGCACATGACTGTCGCCCTGGATCGCCTGCAGTTTGACCAGGTAGCGCGACTGCCCCAGGTTGAGCGGAATCGCCGCCGCCGGCGTGTGCTCGGCAACCGGCAACTGCTGCGCGAACTCGCCACGCATCGCCGGCTCCAGGGTCGATGCCAGCACGCGCACCGGCGGCCCATCGGTAAAGAACGTGGCATCCAATCCCGTCGTGCTGCGGAAATCCTGTGCCAGGCCGTCGCCGGATTCGTTGCCGATCGCGATCCAGCCAACGCGGCTGGGCGCCAGCACCTGCACCACGGCCAGGCGCACGATGTGTTGATCCAGGGCAACCACGCCGACCGCGCGCCCATCGCGCTGCGCCTGTTGCAACAACGCCTGCACCGCACGCAGCTGTTCGGCTTGCGGAAGGTCGGCCAGTCCGGTCAGGAACTGGCCATCGGGCGAGAGCAGCAAGGCGGTCTGCGCAGACATGCGCGCGGCATGGTTGCGCAGCGCCGATTGCATGGTGGGCACATCGCCGCTGGCCACTGCGGCACGAAACCCGAAATCGTCTGCCAGCACCGACGCCGACTGCAGCAGCTGCTCATCGCGGCGCAGATTGATGCGCTGCCAGACGCGCTCGCCGATCTGCAGTTCTTCGCCCAGTTGCGCCTTGACGCTGCGCTCGGTCGCCAGCTGTACGGCGATGAAGGTCAATGCCTGCGTGGCCAGCACGACCAGCACCAGCAAGGCCGCGATGCGCGTATGCAGGCGCATCGCCCTCATGGGTGCGGCTTCTTGGGATCGGCGCGGCGGAACTTGTCCTGCAGTGCGCGCACGCGCTCGTCCGGCGGCGCGAGAACCGGGGCGGCGCCGGTGGTCTGCAAGGTGACCTTGCGTTGCACGGCATCGCGCGCAATCACCAGCGGCTCGCCCACTGCAGCGCCCTTGATGCGTGGATGCCAGACGCGCAGCGTGTAGTTTCCTGCCGGGGCATCGAGTTGTACGCGACCGTCGCTGCCGGTCTTGCCGAAGTACGGCGTTTCCAGCACCACGATATAGCCGAGCATCCAGTCGTGGATATTGCAGCCCACCGTGACCAGACCGGCCTGATCGAACCGCACCGGCGCAGCGGTGGTGCCCTGAAACAGCGGCAGTTCAAAGCGTTTGGCAGGCGAGAACGAATACACCTGATGGCGGATCTGGTCGTTGTTTGGAAACCGCACCGAGGTCCCGGTGCGCACCACCAGGACCGCCGGCACGAACTGCGAGTTGACCTGATCCATCTCCAGCATCTTGCCGGCGCTGGCTGCGGCGGGGTGCGGCAGTTCCAGACTGACCACCGCATCGACCAGAACGCCGTTGGCGTCGGTCACGGTGACACTGACCGGCGTCGCTGCGGCCGGTGCCACTGCGCCACTCAGCGCCAGTAACGACACCGCACCTAGTTGTTGTAACCACCGCATCCGCATGCGCGCCCCCTACGTCGTGCAATCGGTAGCGGGCGCCAGGCAAATCCGACGTCGCGCTAGCGATCAGCCTGTGTTATCGGCGCGGGTGAACGCAAGCTTTAACCAGACACGAGAGGAATTTTATGAACAGAACTGTGGGCTCTGTCATGGCGCATGTTGCGGACGCGGCCATGCGCGAGATGGGCCACATGCGTGCATGTGACGTTCGGCGATGCGTAAACCGATCGCCAACGGTGACGACATCGGAGTTACTTGAGCTTGATCTCGCGCAGGCGTTCTTCCAGGAACCCATGCGCCGTGATCGGCTCGGGATAGCGGCTGGGGTTGTCGGCGCTGACGCAGGAGGGCAGCACGTCGATCAGGAAATCCGGATTCGGATGCAGGAAGAACGGCACCGAATAGCGCGGCTTGCGCGCCGCTTCGCCCGGCGGATTGACCACGCGGTGGATCGTGGACGGATACACGTGATTGGTCAGCCGCTGCAGCATGTCGCCGATGTTGACCACGATGGTGTCGGCGTCTGCGGTGAACGGCACCCACTCGCCGTCGTTGGAACGCACTTCCAGACCGGCAGCGCTGGCACCGACCAGCAAGGTGATGAAGTTGATGTCGCCATGCGCACCGGCACGCACATTGGGAATATCGTCGCTGGTGATCGGCGGGTAGTGAATCGGGCGCAGGATCGAATTGCCGTTGTTGGTCTTGTCGACGAAATAGCCCTGCGGCAGGCCGATGTGCAGCGCCAACGCCGAGAGCACGCGCGAGCCCAGCTGGTCGAGCTGCTGATACAACTGGTAGCCGCGCTCGCGGAATCCGGGCACTTCTTCCGGCCACAGGTTCGGCGCCATCACGTCGCGGTACGGCGAATCGTCCGGAATCTCGCGACCGATATGCCAGAACTCCTTCAGATCGAAGTGCTTGGAATCCTTGGCGGTTTCCACGCCAAAGGCGGTGTAGCCCCGTGCGCCGCCGCTGCCCGGTACGTGATAGCGGCGCTTGACCTGTTCGGGCAAGGCGAAAAACGCCTTGAACACGTCGTAGGCCGCATCGATATCGGTCTGCGCGATGCCGTGATTGCGGATGCCGGCAAAGCCCCATTGGCGATAGGCCGCACCGAGCTCGGCGACGAAGGCGTCGCGATCGGTATCGAAACGGGTGATGTCCAGGGTGGGGATGCGCGCGCTCATACGAATGTCTTGGTCGAAGTGAGAGAAGGCCTGCCGATCAGATCAGCAGGCGATACAACAGATAGAACGTCGCGGCCTTGGCAACCACGACGCAGACGCCAATGATCAGCGACTCACGCCGCGTCACGCACCGCTCCGGAAAGCCGGTCGAGCGTGTCCTGCATCAGACCCGCGTCGTCCGCTTCCACGGTCACGCGCACCACCGGCTCGGTACCTGACGGACGCAGGAACGCACGTCCACGCCCATGCACGGCGGCTTGCGCCTGCTGGAGCGCCTGCTGCACGCCGGGCGCGTCGACGATGGCCTTGGCCGCGCCGCCATCCAGACGCACATTCACGGTCTTCTGCGGCACCTTGGTCAGGCCGCTCAGTGCCTGGCGAAGGCTGTGCCCATCGCGCCCCAGCGCTTCGAGCACCTGCAGCGCGCTGACGATGCCGTCGCCAGTGCTGGCGCGGTCCAGGCACAGCAGATGGCCTGATGTTTCACCACCCAGCGTGCCACCCCCTTCGACCAGCGCCTGATGCACGTAGCGGTCGCCCACCTTGGCCCGCTGGAACGGAATCCGCAGCGCGGCCAGTGCCGGCTCCAGGCCGTAATTGGTCATCAAGGTGCCGACCACGGTGCCGGTCAACCGGCCGCTGGCCTGCCACGAGCGCGCCAGGAGATACAGCAGATCGTCGCCATCGACCGGGTTGCCCTGGTCGTCGGCCATCAGCACGCGATCGCCGTCGCCATCGAAGGCGATGCCCAGATGCGCACCGCTCTGCCGCACCTTGGCGGCGAGATTGTCGATATGGGTGGAGCCGACACCATCGTTGATGTTGAGCCCGTCCGGTGCAGCGCCGATCACCACCACCTCGGCGCCCAGCTCGCGGAACAGCATCGGCGCGATGTGATACGTGGCGCCGTGCGCGCAATCCAGCACCATTCTCAGGCCTTGCAGGGTGAAGCCGCGCGCCACGCTGGCCTTGCAGAATTCGATGTAACGGCCGATCGCATCGCGCGTACGGATCGCCTTGCCCAGGCGCTCGGATTCCACGGTGTGGAACGGCTCGTCCAGCGCGGCTTCGATCGCCGCTTCGGTGGCGTCATCGAGCTTTTCGCCTTCGGCGGAGAAGAACTTGATGCCGTTGTCGTAATGCGGATTGTGCGAGGCGCTGATGACCACGCCGGCATCGGCGCGCAAGGTGCTGGTCAGGAACGCGATGGCCGGCGTCGGCATCGGCCCGATCATCTGCACATCGGCGCCTGCAGCGACCAGGCCGGCTTCCAAGGCGGCTTCGAACATGTAACCGGAAATGCGGGTGTCCTTGCCGATCAACACCAACGGGCGCTTGCTGCGACCTTGGGTGAGCACACGGCCGAGCGCATTGCCCAGGCGCAGCACGAAGTCGGCAGAAATCACGCCCTGCCCCACCCGACCGCGGATGCCGTCGGTGCCAAAATACTTGCGGGCGCTCATGCGGCGTCAGCGTCCTGCGGATGCGGCTGACGCATCATCATCGTGGTCAGTTCGGCAATGCGGTCGCGCATTTCGCGACGGTCGCAGATCTGGTCGATGGCGCCGTGATCGAGCAGGAATTCCGAACGCTGGAAGCCTTCCGGCAAGGTTTCGCGTACGGTCTGCTCGATCACGCGCGGGCCCGCGAAGCCGATCAACGCATGCGGCTCGGCGATGTTGATGTCGCCCAGCATGGCAAACGATGCAGACACGCCACCGGTCGTAGGATGGGTCAGCACCGAGATGTACGGCAGGCCGGCTTCGCGCAGGCGACCGAGCGCTGCGGAGGTCTTGGCCATCTGCATCAGCGAGAACAGGCCTTCCTGCATGCGCGCACCGCCGCTGGCGGAGAAGCACACGAACGGGCAGCCCACTTCCAACGCCACCTCGGCCGCACGCGCAAAGCGCTCGCCGACCACCGACCCCATCGAGCCGCCCATGAAGGCGAAATCGAAGGCGGCAGCGACCAGCGGGTTCCCCTTGAGCGTGCCGCGCATGGCGATCAGCGCGTCGTATTCGCCGCTGGCCTTCTGACTGGCCTTGATGCGCTCGCCGTAGCGCTTCTGGTCCTTGAACTTGAGCACGTCGACCGGGCCCAGCTGCGCGGCGATCTCGGTGGTCGCGGTTTCCGGGTCGAACAGCGAGTTCAGGCGCGCGCGCGCGCGAATGGCCATGTGGTGGTCACACTTCGGACACACCTCCAGGTTCTCCTCAAGCTCCGGGCCGTATAGCGCGCTGCCGCAGTTGCTGCACTTTTCCCACAGACCCTCGGGAACGCTGCGCTTCTTGGCCGGGGTGTTCTCGGTGCGGATGCCGGAGGGCATCAATTTGCTGAGCCAACTCATGCGTGTATGACAATCCATGCAGGGCGGCGATGCGAGCCGCAGAGGGGCGACAGTCTAACGCGCTGCGCGAAGGCCCAGGTAGCGCGGCGGGTGAATGTGGACGTGGGGCGTCAGTTGGGAGGGTGGCCAGGTGCGCTGCTTATTGGGTGCGCGGGGGCTTTGCCAGTGTCCGGTGCCCTCACCCCAACCCCTCTCCCGCGCGCGCGAGAAGGGCTTCACGGTCGGCTGCCTCCTCCTGCGCGCGGGAGAGGGGCTTCAGCGCAACAGTGGCCTACCTGCCTTCCCCCGCCTGCGGGGGAAGGTGCCCGAAGGGCGGAGGGGGGCATCGCTCGCGCCGGGCGATCCACACAGCCCATCGCAGCCGGAAAACGGGCCTTGCCCTAGCCCTTCTTATCCAGCGCCTGGCGCAGCGGCGTCAGAAAAGCTTCGGCGCATTCGCGCGCAGTGCGCACGTCGGTGGCGTCGGCCAGCGCCGCGACCAGGGCGCTGCCGACAACGACACCATCCGCATCGACCGCCATTGCGGCGGCACTGGCAGCGTCCTTGATGCCAAATCCTGCCACCACCGGTGCGCCGGCGCGTTGACGCAGCTGGCGCAGGCGGTCGCTGGCAGCATGCGTATCGAGCAGGTTCGAGGCGCCGGTCACGCCGGCAAAGCTGACGTAGTACAGGTAGCCCTGCGCGGTGCTGCACAGCATGTCCAGCCGCTGCTCGCTGGTGGTCGGCGAGGCCAGCGCGATCAGCGCCAGCCCGACCTCGGTAAAGATGGCGCGGGTCTCGTCGGCCTCTTCCGGCGGCAGGTCCACCAGCAGCAGGCCATCCACGCCAGCAGCCACTGCGGCTTCGGCAAAGCGCCGCGTGCCGTGGATCTCGACCGGGTTGAGATAGCCCATCAGCACCACCGGGGTGGTGGCGTCTTCGCGGCGGAATTCGTGCACCGCCTCCAGCACGTAGGCCAGGCCGGCGCCACGGCTCAGCGCGCGCTCGGAGCTGCGCTGGATGGTAGGGCCGTCTGCCATCGGGTCGGAAAACGGCACACCCAGTTCGATCACGTCAGCACCGGCGCGCACCAACGCGTGCATCACCGGCACGGTGGCCTCCAGCGACGGGTCGCCGGCGGTGATGAAGGGGATCAGTGCCTTGCGGCCGGCCTGACGCAGGACCTCAAAACGCGTGGCGATACGGTCTGGCGCGCGGCTCATGCGCAACCCTCCACCAACTGCACGGCATCCCAGCTTCCCCAGTACATCGATGTCACAGTGCCTTCTCCGGTTTCGTAACGGACGGCGAACTCGCCTTGCGGGTCGCGCCAAGTCAGATAAAGATCGTTGCCGCCGTCGCGGCCGTACTTATGCGGCTGGACGCTGTAGCCCGACGGCAGGCGCGCCCGCGCGGCAGCTTCGCTGTCGCCCACCCGGATGCCGAACGGCCCCACCGCGCCTCGGTCGCTGACGTCGAACCGGACGATGCGATCGTCTTCGACCATCATCGACACTGCTTCGGGTAGCAGCCCCGCCTCCACATAGCCGCAGGGCCCCAACGGCCCCACATTGAGAGATACCCAGCGGGCGCGCGTCTGCAGCTCACTGAAGCGCTGACCGACCCGCACGGCACCGCTGCGATCCAGCTCGGGCGCAGGCGCCGCGGCCAGGGCGAGCGCAGACATGCACAACAGTGCCGCACCGCTGCCCAGCATGCGCATCTGCGCTGCCATCACAGCACCATGCCTTCGCGTGCTGCGATGGTGTGGACGTCCTTGTCGCCACGCCCGGACAGGTTGCACAGGATCAGCGCGTCCCTGGGCAGCTCGCGCGCCAGCTTGATCGACTGCGCCACCGCGTGACTGGATTCCAGCGCCGCGAGAATGCCCTCGGTGTGCGCCAGAAGATGAAACGCCGCCATCGCCTCGTCATCGGTGATGCCCTGATACACCGCCCGGCCGCTGTCGGACAGGAACGCGTGCTCGGGCCCGACGCCGGGGTAATCCAGGCCGGCGGAGATCGAATGGGTCTCGGTGATCTGGCCGTCGTCGTCGCAGATCACATAGGTGCGGTTGCCGTGCAGCACGCCAGGGCGGCCGGCGGCGATGGACGCGGCATGGCGGCCGGTGGCGATGCCGTCGCCGGCGGCTTCGGCGCCATAGATCTTGACGCCGGGGTCGTTGAGGAAGGCGTGGAACAGGCCGATGGCATTGCTGCCGCCACCGACACAGGCGCTGATCGCATCCGGCAGCCGGCCATAGTCCTGCAGCATCTGCTCGCGTGCCTCGCGGCCCACGATCGCGTTGAAGTCGCGCACCATGCGCGGATACGGGTCCGGGCCGGCCACCGTGCCGATGATGTAGAAGGTGTCGCGCACATTGGTGACCCAGTCGCGCATCGCTTCGTTGAGCGCATCCTTGAGCGTGGCCGAGCCGGACGTTACCGGAACCACTTTCGCGCCCAGCAGCTGCATCCGGTAGACGTTGATCTTCTGCCGTTCGATATCGGTGGCGCCCATGTAGACCACGCATTCCAGGCCCAGCCGCGCCGCCACCGTGGCGCTGGCCACGCCGTGCTGGCCGGCACCGGTCTCGGCAATGATGCGGGTCTTGCCCATGCGGCTGGCCAGCAGCGCCTGGCCGATGGTGTTGTTGATCTTGTGCGCGCCGGTGTGGTTCAAGTCTTCGCGCTTGAGCAGGATCTGCGCCCCGCCCACTTCGCGGCTGAGCCGCTCGGCGTGATAGATCGGGCTGGGCCGGCCGACGTAATGCTTGAGGTCTTTGTCGTATTCGGCGATGAACGACGGGTCCTGCCGCGCCTGATCGTAGGCGGCAGACAGTTCCTGCAGCGGGCCGATCAAGGTTTCGGCGACAAACCGGCCACCGAACTTGCCGAAATGGCCGGCAGCATCCGGATAGGCGTAAAAGTCACTGATGGGCTGGGCCGACATGGAGATCCTCTGCAGCAATGCGGTCATACGCGAAGCCGCCACCTTACCGCAGCCAGGCACCGCGATAAATCGATAAGATTGCCGCAACCTGTGACCTGGACTCACACATGAGTACCGTCCTTCCACCACTGGCGGCGTTACGCGCCTTCGAAGCCGCCGCACGCCTGCAAAGCGTCAGCCGCGCCGCGCAGGAACTGCATGTCACCCATGGCGCCATCAGCCGCCACGTCCGCTCGCTGGAGCAGGCCCTGGGCGCGGCGTTGTTCGCGCGCCAGGGTCGCGGCCTTGTGCTGACGGCTGCCGGTACCCGCTTGCGCGATGCGACCGGCGAAGGCTTCGCAGTGATCGCCGATACCTGGGCCGCGTTACGCCACCCGGCCAGCGAGGCGCCGCTGGTACTGGGCTGCTCCGGCAGCCTGCTGGCGCGCTGGGTCATTCCGCGGCTTGGCCTGCTGCAGCGCGACCTGCCCGACCTGCGCCTGCACCTGTCGGCCAGCGAACAACCGCCAGGCCCGGATCTGGACGGCCTGGACGCGGCCTTGCTGCTGGACACCCCGCCGTGGCCCGGCGAATGGCAGGTGCACGAGCTGGGCGTGGAATGGATTGGCCCGGTGCTGAATCCGCAGCTGGCGAGCGCCCTTCAGATCGACGGAAAACCCCCAGGGGTCCTGCACGATCACCGTTTGCTGCACACCCGCTCACGTCCGCAGGCCTGGCCGGAATGGGCACAGGCACATCGCGTGGCACCCGACGCGCTGCGCTTCGGGACCGAGTTCGAGCATCTGGTGTACCTGCTGGAAGCTGCGGCTGCCGGCCTGGGAGTCGCAATCGCCCCCTACCCACTGGTTGCCGCGGATCTGGCCGCCGGACGCCTGCTGGCACCATGGGGATTTTCCGCCACACGCGGCCGCTGGGTGCTGTGCGCCGCCAGGCGCAATCCAGACCCACGCATCGAACGCCTTGCCGGCTGGCTGGGCGATGCATTGGAGAAGGATCAATACACGCCGGATACGCGAGGCACCTGAGCTTGCATCGCGCACCGGCATCGTCAAACAGCGCTCAAGCGCAGCTGACGGGCCGTAAACGCGTCTTCGAGTGGATGGGGATGGGGACGCGCCTGGAACCGGGGAGCATGCCTGTGACATGCCGCAACGAACACCCGCCGCGCCCGTCCGACGGTGCGCGCAACAGGTTTAACGGCATTGAAGACAACCGGATGCGTTACAGCACGAACCTGGCTGCGCAATGGACCAAGGGACAAAAGACGCAGTGCGGCAAATGAGTGAAGAAGTCGCTGCGAGTGCTTGCGACCGCAGACAAAACCCTGTCGACAAGCGCGGTCCACCGGCAGCGGTCCTCAACCAATCACACCGCCGCAGCAAACCCGCTCTTGCCAATCGCCAATCCCACTACCCCGATCCGCAACCTCACGACATCTCGTGGCAATCGGCCCGGCGTACTTCTTCGACGAACTTGCGCATCTTGTGGCCGTCCTTGATGCCGGGCGCAAGCTCCACCCCGCTGGACACGTCCACCCCCCACGGCAGCGTGGCGACGATCGCGTCGAACACGTTGTCGGCGGTGATGCCACCGGCAAGCAGGAACGGGCGATGCAGGCCGGTGGGCAGGCGCGACCAGTCGAAGGTCTTGCCAGTGCCGCCGCCTGCGCCAGGCGCGTGACTGTCGAACAGGAAGCCGGCGGTGTTGGGATAGGCCAACTGCAAGGTGCGTGCGTTTGCGTCCTCGCCATTGACCCCGGCGCTGCCCATCGGCACCGCCTTGAGGTAGGGCAGATTGAAGCTGCGACAGAACGCGTCGTCTTCCTCGCCGTGGAATTGCAGCAGCGTCGGGCGCACGGTGCGCACCACTTCGCGCACTTCTTCCTTGGAATTGTTGCGGAACAGCGCGACCACATCGACCATCGGCGCGGTGGCCTGGCGCATCGCGCGCGCCTCGGCCGGCGCCACGCGGCGCGGACTGCCGTGCGCAAAGATGAAACCCACCGCGTCCACACCCAGCTCCCCGGCCAATCGGATGTCACCGGCGCGGGTCATGCCACAGAACTTGATACGGGTGCGGTACAGCGATCGATTCATTGGGTCACCTCGGCAGGCAGATGCCACTCTGCAGGATACAGAGGCCCGATAAAGACCAGGCCTTGTGGCGGCGCTGTCGGCCCGGCGACCGTGCGGTCGCGCCCGGCGAGCAACGTCGCGATCCAGTCGATCGGCTGCTCGCCGGTACCGACCAACATCAGCGAGCCCACAATATTCCGCACCATGTGATGAAGGAATGCATTGGCCTGTACCTGCACCTCCACCACCTCGCCGATGCGCTGCACGGTGATGGCCTGCAGGTTGCGGCGCGCATGCAGGGCCTGGCATTGCACGCTGCGGAACGCGCTGAAGTCGTTTTCGCCCAACAAGGCCTGCGCGGCGGTGTGCATGGCCTCGGCATCGAGCGGCCGACGCTCCCAGCTTAGCGTCTGCCGATACAGGGCCGGGCGGATCTGCCGGTTCAGCAGGCGGTAGCGATAGCGGCGCGCGCGCGCGGAAAAACGCGCATGAAAATCGGCCGCGGCCGGCACGCACCAGCGTACCGCGATCGACGGCGGCAGCCGCGCGGTGGTGCCCAGCATCCAGCCACGCGGTTGCCGCAGCGCGTCGCTGTCAAAATGCACCACCTGACATTCGCCATGGACGCCGGCATCGGTACGACCGGCGCAGACCACCTGGATCGGCGCATCGGCGACCGAGGACAATGCCGCCTGCAAGCTGGCCTGCACGCTCGGCCCGCCGTGCTCACCCAACTGCTGCCAGCCCTGAAACTCGCTGCCGTCGTACTCCACGCCCAGCGCGTAACGCATCGGTACCTGCCTGTTGATTGAATCGGTGAAGCGTCTGCATCGAACGTCGCAAACCGCAGTGCGTCATCGAGCAGCGGCGCCGACAGCGCACGAGGCATGCTGCGGGTGCATGGTACAGCCGGCGAACAAGATGCCGACAACGCCTGCCGGCAATACGTCATCGACCGTTGGCCTCAGGCCGCAGCGCGCTCGGACCACACCGCCAGCGTGCTGCCGCCCGGCTCGCGAAAATGAAACCGGCTGCCACCGGGAAAGCCGAAGATGGGCTTGACGATCTCGCCGCCTGCCGCGCGCACGCGTTCCAGCATGTGTTGCAGGTCGTCGGCATACAGCACCACCAACGGTCCACCTTCTGCCGGGACGGGTACCGTGGCGCGATAAAAGCCCCCGTCCAGCCGGCCATCGTTGAAGGCCAGGTAATCCGGGCCATAGGCCTGGAACTGCCAGCCGAACACGGTCTCGAAGAAGGCCCGGCTGGCATCGGGATCGATGGACGCGAACTCCACATAATCGATCCGGCGCTCGCGCACCGCCATGCGCTCCGTCGCCGGACTCACGCCAGCTGTTCCAGCAATTGGGCCGCTTCGGCGCGGGTGGCGTCGTCGCCGGTCGCCGCCACTTCCAGCAACAGACCGCGGGCGGTGTCCTTGTCGCCCAGGTCCATGTAGGCAACCGCCAATTCCAGGCGGTCGCGTCCTGCCGAGGCGAACTCCCTGTTGCCGACCGCCGTGGGCGACTCCACCGGGACGACCGAGGCCTGCTCGACATCTTCGGGGTGCTGCAGCCCATGATCGAAGTCCAAGCCCTCCTGGACGGAGGCCGTCGTTGCGGGCGCTGGGCGCTCGCCATGCTCGTGTTGCGTCTGAACCTGCTGCGAGGGAACCTCGGGCTGCTGTGCAAGCTCGGATTGCCGGTCGTCCAGGTCGAGCTCTGTCACTGGCGCCGGCGGGGCCGCGCGCAGTGCACGCCATTCGTCGCTATTGATCACCGGTGCCGCAACGACCGGTTCGGACGGCAACGGCTCGCGCCGCAACATGTCCGACAGCGGCGTGGGCGCGTCGTGGACGCGCTCGTCTTCGCGCAGGTTGGCGTGTTCGAACTCGGTTTCGTGCAGCACCTCGTGCTCGCTGGGCTCGGTGGCCTGCGGGTCGCCGTGCTGCTCGGCAGCCTCCACCGGAGCGATCGGCGGTGCGAAGTCGAACTGGCGGCGCGGCAACGGCGGCAGCGGCGATGGCTTGCGACGACGCGCTGCCAGCCACGCGACCACAGCCGCCACGATCAACACCAGCGCCCCGATCAACCACAGCGGAAAGCCGCCGCCCTGCGGGGCAGCCTGCGGCACCTCTGCCAGGCGCTTCTGCGCGGCTGCCAGATCGGTGTCCTTCATGGCGATCAAGGCTTGCTGCTGCTGCTTGAGCTTTTCCAGGTCGGCCACGCGCGAGCGCAGGTCCTGCAATTCCGCATCGCGGGTGGCGATGTCTTCCTTGGCCTGTTGCAACTGTTGGTTGGCCGCCATCTCGCCCTCGCCTTCGGCACTGGTGCCGGACGTGGCGCCGGCCTTGTTGGTCTGACTCGCCACTGCCGGGGCGATTTCGAGCCGCGCGCCGCTACCGGCCGCGGTGGACGCAGCCGGTGCGGCAGGCATTGCTGCAGCAGCGGCACCGGCATCGGCCGGTTGCGGAATGGCCGAGCGTGCCTGCCGCCACTGGGCGGCCTGCTCGCGCACCATCACCGCCGCTTCGGCCGCATTGACCTGCGCCAGCGCGTCTTCCTGCGGCGTGCGCAACACGGCGCCCTGCTTGAGGCGATTGATGTTGCCGTTGACGAAGGCATCCGGATTGGTCCGCAGCAACGCCAGCATGGTCTGATCCAGCGAATGGCCGCTGGAGCGGGCCAGGCCCGCTGCAATTTGCGACAGGGTCTGGCCCGAGCGGACGGCCGGCAACGCATCGCCAGCCTGCGTGGCAGCGGGTGCGGGTGCAGTTGCGGTTGCGCCGGCCCGAGTCGGCGCCGCAGCGCCAGCAGCCCGGTCCGACCGTTCCACCGCCGGAGCCGCCGCTGGCTCGCGTGCAATCGTATTGCTGGCGCCGGCACGCGGCGCCTCGATGGCTGGCTCGGCAACCGCCGCAGCCGTGTTGGGCGCGTCGACCAGTGCGGCATATTCACGCACCAGACGGCCCTGGCTCCACTCCACTTCGATCAGAAAATTGATCGCTGGCTGGTCCACCGGCTGGCTGCTGGTCACGCGGATCACCGCACGCCCGCGCGCGTCCTGTGCGAACTGGAACTGCAGGTTGCTGACCAGACCTTGCGGCCGCTCCAGCCCAACGCGCGCAAAGGTGGTTGCCGATGCCAGCGCCACGCGTGCGTTGTCGAGCTCGCCCGGCTCGTTGGAGATGACCGGAATCTCGGCCACCAATGGCTGCCCGGGCTTGGACAGCACCCGGATATCGCCCAAGCCCAACGCCATCGCGGCGCCGCTGCAAGCCAGCAGCAGCAACGCACCTATCCCTTGTATCGGACGCATCGCGCCCCTGCCCCTATGTTTCATGGGCATCAATATAGCCGCTGAATGAGCGAAAAAGTCGTTCGCGCGTTGTATGCAGGCTGCCGCTGCGATGCCGCACTGCGACATCGGTGCACAGGCGCAGCGGTCGACCGTGCATCGCCGCCCCACAGGCCCAAGACACCAGGAGGAAGAACGCGTGCTGCAACTGTTATGGAGTGTGCGGTACAGAAACCTGTGCGCGGTACGGGGATCCGGCTTCGGTTGTTGGCGCGATCGATATCGGCTCATGCGCAGATCGATCGTGGGAAGCGCTTTACGCGTCGGACCTGCGCTTCATCCGAAAGGCACATAGTGCAGGCGGTCGACCTTCGCAGGGAATACCGGTCACATGCGAGCGCCCTTTATGGCAGGCACGTTCTTGACCCAGGCACCAAGCGACCGCCTGAGACCATCAGCCCGTGCAGGAGCGCACCTGTGCGCGATGCGGCATCACAGGGACAGCCCTCGCGCGCAAGCGCGCTCCTGCGAGGTACGTGCATCAGCCAAGGCACGTGCATCAGCCTTCCTGTCGTGCGACCAGGCCGGTCAGCTGGGCGGCGTTGCGTGCAGTTGCAGGGGAATCCCATGCCACCGGCAAGCCCCTCCCCGCGAAGGGCGCTTCGTGACCACGGCTCTGCGCTGATGGCGGACGCAGGCCATCAGCCCGTGTAGGAGCGCACCTGGGCGCGACGAGGCATCACAGGGACACACCTCGCGCGCAAGCGCGCTCCTGTACTACAGGCAGATCAGCCTTCCTGTGCGACCAGTTCGGCCAGCTGCACGGCGTTGAGTGCGGCGCCCTTGCGGATGTTGTCGGAAACGATCCACAGATTGAGGCCACGCGGGTGCGAGAAGTCTTCGCGGATGCGGCCGACGAACACCGCATCCTTGCCGGAAGCGTGCGTGACCGGGGTCGGGTAGCCACCGGGCTTGCGCTCGTCCACCACTTCCACGCCGGGCGATGCTTCCAGCAGCGCGCGCGCCGCTTCCACGGTGATCTTGTCGCGGGTCTCGATGGCCACCGCTTCGGAGTGGCCGTAAAACACCGGCACGCGCACCGCGGTGGGGTTCACCTGGATGTTCTCGTCGCCCAGGATCTTGCGGGTTTCCCAGACCAGCTTCATCTCTTCCTTGGTGTAGCCGTTGTCCTGGAAGTCGTCGATATGCGGGATCAGATTGAAGGCGATCTGCACCGGGAAGCGCTGCGGGTCGATTTCCTGGAAGCTCAGCAACTCGCTGGTCTGCTTGCCCAGTTCTTCCATCGCCGAGCGGCCGCCGCCGGACACCGACTGGTAGGTCGCCACGTTGATGCGTTCGATGCCGTACTTGCGGTGGATCGGGCCCAGCGCCACCAGCATCTGCATGGTCGAGCAGTTGGGGTTGGCGATGATGCCGCGAGGGCGCTGCTTGAGCGCTTCGGGATTGACTTCCGACACCACCAGCGGCACGTCGTCGTCGTAGCGGAACGCGGAGGAATTATCGATCACCACCGCGCCGGCAGCGGCGAACTTGGGGCCGTATTCCTTGGACACGCTGCCGCCTGCGGAGAACAGCGCGATGTCCACGCCGGTCGGGTCGAAGTCGGCCAGGTCCAGCACGTCGACCTTGCCGCCATTGAACTCGACCTGTCCACCGGCCGAACGCGCCGAGGCCAGCGCATACAGGTTGGCGACCGGGAACTGACGCTCGGCCAGGATGCTCAGCATGGTCTCGCCGACAGCGCCGGTGGCGCCCACGACCGCGACATTGAAACGACGGTTTTCGTTGCTCATGAGATTGTCTTTATCGAATAAGGAAAGAGGGGAACACGCTTGCGCAGTGGGTTCGGGGAACCTCCAAAGCTGGCCGCGGAGGTTCCCTATCGTTTGGTCGCACCGGTTTTGCCGGCGTCCACGATCGTGCCGCCGCGTTTGGCGACTGCGATCGCATCGGCATTGAGCGCGCTCGGCGGACGCCCGGCGTCGGGGCCGTGGCCGAGTGCGGCAATCAGGTTGTCCACCGCCAGCTGCACCATCGCGCGGCGCGTGGCCAGGCTGGCACTGCCGATATGCGGGGTGAGCACCACGTTGTGCAGCGCCAGCAGTTCCGGGCGCACCGCAGGCTCGCCTTCGTACACATCCAGGCCGGCGCCGGCAAGACGCCCATTGGCCAGCGCGTCGGCCAACGCGAGCTCATCGACAATGCCGCCGCGCGCGATGTTCACCAGCGTGGCGGTGGGCCGCATCTTGCCCAGCGCGGCGGCATCGATGATGTGGTGCGAGTCCCTGTTGTACGGCAGCACCAGCACCAGGTGATCGGACTGCGCCAGCAAGCTGTCGATATCGACATACCGCGCGTCGAGGTCCTGCTCGATCTGCGTCGGCAACCGGCTGCGGTTGTGGTACAGCACGCGCATGCCGAAGCCGTGCGCGCCGCGGCGTGCGATGCCCTGCCCGATCCGGCCCATGCCCAGGATGCCGAGCGTGCTGCCATGAATGTCTGCACCGAGCATGGTCTTGAACGACCACTGCCCCCACTGCCCGTCGCGCAACCAGCGCTCGGCTTCGGTGATGCGGCGTGCGGTGGCCATCAATAACGCAAAGCCCAGATCGGCGGTGGTTTCGGTCAACACGTCGGGCGTGTTGCTGGCCAGGATGCCGGCTGCACTCAGCGCGTCGATATCGAGATTGTTGTAGCCCACGCCAACGTTGGCGATGGCGCGCAGCTGCGGGGCCGATGCGATTTCTGCCGCGCCCACGCGCTCGTTGAGCGTGATCAGCGCGCCATCGACGCCGGCCAGGTGCGCGGCCAGCTCCTGCGGGGAATATGCGGTGACGCGCTCGGTGGTGGTGAGCGCGAAATGCGCGCCCAGCTGTGCGACGACATCGTCGAACAGCGGCTGGCTGACCCACACCTTGGGGCGCGTTGCTTCAGACATCGATCTGACCGGGAATCCGCGGCGATACCTCGCCGACATCGCCGCATTGCGCGCGATGACGCAGCGCCTGATCCATCAGCACCAAGGCCATCATCGCCTCGGCGATCGGGGTGGCGCGGATACCGACGCACGGGTCGTGCCGACCGGTGGTGATCACATCGACCACGGTGCCGTCAGCATCCACGGTCGCGCCGGGCAGGCGCAGGCTGGAGGTCGGCTTGAGCACCATCGACGCGGTGACCGCCTGGCCGGTGGAAATGCCGCCCAGGATGCCGCCGGCATGATTGCTGAGGAAGCCTTCCGGGGTAATCAGGTCGCGGTGTTCGGTGCCCTTCTGCGCGGCACTGGCGAAGCCATCGCCGATCTCCACGCCCTTGACCGCATTGATGCTCATCAAGGCGGCAGCCAGCTCGGCATCGAGCTTGCCGTAGATCGGCTCGCCCCAGCCGGGCGGTACGCCGCCGGCCACCACGTCCACGCGCGCACCGACCGAATCGCCGGACTTGCGCAGCGCGTCCATGTAGGTTTCCAGCTCCGGCACCTGCTCGGCGTGTGGCCAGAAGAATGGATTGTCTTCGACCGCATTCCAGTCGAAACCGGTCGGGCGGATCTCGCCCAGCTGCGAGAGGTAACCGCGCACCAGCACGCCGTAGCGCTGCTTGAGCCACTTCTTGGCGATGACGCCCGCAGCCACGCGCATGGTGGTTTCGCGCGCGGAAGAACGCCCGCCGCCGCGCGGGTCGCGGATGCCGTATTTCTGCCAGTAGCTGTAGTCCGCATGGCCGGGGCGGAACTGCTGGGCGATGTTGCTGTAGTCCTTGCTGCGCTGATCGGTATTACGGATCAGCAAGCCGATCGGCGTACCGGTGGTACGGCCTTCGTACACGCCGGACAGGATCTCGATCTCGTCGGCTTCGCGGCGTGCGGAAGTGTGCCGGCTCTTGCCGGATGCACGCCGCTGCAGATCGTGGGTGAATTCTTCCGGCGCCAATTCCAGGCCCGGAGGACAGCCATCGACCACGCAGCCGATTGCCGGCCCGTGCGACTCGCCAAAGGTGGTGACCGTCAACAGGCGGCCGAAACTGTTACTGCCCATAGCGGCATCCTCTCAACATGGCGGCAGGCGGCAGCGCGCGCACGATGCGCGGCAGATGCCGTGCCGCCACCAGCATCGGTGCCACGGCCAACACAGCGCCGACCACCACCAGAAACATATCCGGCACGACCCGGCCACCGAACAGCCAGTCGACCAGCAGGTACAGCGCCACGCCGATCCCACCCAGCAAGCCGAGCGCCACGCCCAGGCTGCGACGCCGATGCGCACGCAACACGGCATCCGAACTGGCCGCCACGATCCAGGCCGATACCAGGCCGAGGACTGCGATCAAGCCGAAGCTGATCTGCGCTGCGGCGCTCGCCCAGCGCTGCGCGGTCGGGCCGCCGTACATCGGGTCGAACAAGCGAAACACCACGTCGAGCAGGCCGAGCGGAATGGCCGCCCCGAAGAGCGACACCGGCACCAGCAGCACGATATCGATCCGCTGCGGACGGGATGCGGGCGCCTCAGCGCGCACCGGCCAACTCGGCGATGCGCGCGCTGTGCGCGATCAGCTCGCGGCATTCCACTGCGAAGATGCCCATCTGCCCGACCTTGAACTCGACCCAGGCCAGGTCCACTTCCGGCAGCAGTTTGATCAGATGCTGCTCGGACTCGCCCACCTCGCAGATCAGCAGGCCGTCTTCGCTCAGGTGCTGCGGCGCGTCGCGCAGGATCTTCAGCACCAGGTCCAGGCCATCGTCGCCGGCACGCAAGCCCAGCTCCGGCTCGTAGGAATACTCATGCGGCAACGCATCGGTCTCGTCGTTGGTGACGTACGGCGGATTGGTGACGATCAGGTCGTACTGACGCCCGCCCAACCCGGCGAACAGATCCGACTTGAGCAGGCTGACGTTGTCGGCATGCAGGCGCGCCTTGTTTTCGGCGGCCAGCGCCAGCGCGTCGTCGCTGATGTCCACACCGTCCACGTCCCACTGCGGGTTGTAGTGGCCCATGGCGATGGCGATACAGCCCGAGCCGGTGCACAGGTCCAGCGCGCGGGTGACTTCGCGGCCGCCCAGCCATGGCTCGAAGCCGGCTTCGATCAGCTCGGCGATCGGCGAGCGCGGCACCAGGGCGCGCGCATCGCTCTTGAAACTCAGGCCGGCAAACCAGGCTTCACCGGTCAGATACGCCGCCGGCACGCGCTCGGTGATGCGGCGCTCGAACAGGCCCAGCACGCGTTCCTTTTCCTCACGCAGCAGGCGCGCCTGGCCATAGGCCGGGCCCAGGTCGTGCGGCAGATGCAGGCTGTGCAAGACCAGTTGGGTGGCTTCGTCCAGCGCGTTGTCGTAGCTGTGACCGAAGGTCAGACCGGCTTCGTTGAAACGGCTGGTGCCGTAGCGGATCAGGTCGATGATGGTGTGCAGTTCGTCGGCCGCGGCGGCAGTCATGGCAACAACTAAAAAGGAATCGGCCCCCGATTATAGAGGTCGGATCGGTATCATGAGCGTCCGTTGCACTGGAAACCGCCATGTTCAATCGCAATACCGGCATCGTGCTGCTGGTGGCGCTGGCCGCCGGTCTTGGGTTGTTGCTGGGTCAGAAGTTCTTCGGCGGAGCGCCCCGCTCGCCCTGGCCGCCCACCCAGACCATCACTTTTTACCCGCAGCCGCGCCCCTTGCCGCAGTTCAGCCTGCGCCAGTCCGATGGCACCCAGCTGGTGTCTGGCGAACTGCGAGGGCATTGGACACTGGTGTTTCTGGGCTTCACCTTCTGTCCGGACGTCTGCCCGACCACGCTGACCGATCTGGCGGTGGCGCAGAAGCAGTGGGAAAGCATTCCCGATGGGCTGCGCCCGCGCGTGTTGTTCGTGTCGGTGGACCCGCAGCGCGACCCGCCCGCGCGGTTGGGCGAGTACGCCCACGCCTTCCACAAGGACACGCTGGCGGCCACCGCAGACGTGCCGGCGCTGGAGCGCTTTGCCACTGCGCTGGGCTTGGTGTTCCAGAAGGTGCCGGGCAAGAACTTCGATCAGAACCCCAACGACTACAGCATGGATCACTCGGCCGGCATCGCCGTGCTCGACCCACAGGGCCGCCTGACCGGCCTGATCCGTCCACCGCTAGACCCCAAGGCGATTGCCGCCGACCTCCAACAGCTGACCAAGGTAACCGCTCCGTGAGTTTCGTCACTTCCCTGACCTACGTGCTGCCGCATCGCTTGCTGTCCTCCATGGCGCGCGCGCTGGCGTATTCGGACACGCCGTCGACCAAGCAATGGTTGATCGACACGGTGACGCGCAAGTTCGGCGTGGACCTGAGCGAAGCGCAGGAGCCGGATCCGCGCGCGTATCCCACCTTCAATGCCTTCTTCACCCGCGCGCTGAAGCCGGGCGCACGCGTGCCCGACGCCGATCCGTCAGCCGTGCTGATGCCGGCCGACGGCCGCATCAGCCAGCTCGGCCCGATCGAGAACGGGCGCATTTTCCAGGCCAAGGGCCAGTCGTTCAGCGCAGCCGAACTGCTCGGCGACGAGGCGGCGGCAGCGCCGTTCAACGATGGCCTGTTCGCAACGGTGTATCTGTCACCCAAGGACTACCACCGCGTGCACATGCCGTGGACCGGCACCCTGCGCGAGACCGTGCACGTGCCCGGCCGCCTGTTCAGCGTGGGCCCGGATGCGGTGCGCAACGTGCCCCGGCTGTTCGCGCGCAACGAGCGCCTGGTCTGCCACTTCGATACCGAATTCGGCCCGATGGCCTCGGTGATGGTGGGTGCGTTGCTGGTGTCGGGCGTGGAAACGGTCTGGAGCGGCGTGGAGATTCCGCGCTACGGCGATCGCATCACGCGCAAGGATTACCGCGGCCAGGGCATCGTGCTGGAGAAGTTCGCGGAGATGGCGCGCTTCAACTACGGCTCGACGGTGATCGTGCTGCTGCCGCCGGGTGTGGCGAAGCTCGATGGCGCACTTGCTGCGGAGACATCGGTTCGGTTGGGGCAAGCGCTCGCACGTCGCCAGCTGAGCTGATCAACGCAGCGAGCGCTGCTGGAGTGCAGCGACGCCGTTGTAGGAGCGGGCCTGACCGCGACAGGGCATTGTCGACGAAGTTTGTCGCACTCCCAGCCTCCCGATGTCGCACCCCCAGCCTCCGATGGAGAGCGTCCTCGCTTACGCCAGAGCTGCGGGGCACGCCTGAGCTAGCGAGAACGCTTCGTCGCGGCCGGGTCCGCTCCTACGGGGCGCCGAGCGCTTCTCCGGGCGCCGGCTCGGCACAGCTTGCCGACGCGGCTGGCCGATGCTGTAACCGACGCGGCACCGGTCAGCGATCGCAGCCGGCCAGCTTGATGCTCTGCCCCGGCTTGAGTGCGTAGCTCGGTGCCTTCAGGCCGTTGGCCTTGGCCAGCTCCTTGATCTCGCACTGGTACTTCTGCGCGACGCGGCCGAGCGTGTCGCCCTTGGCGATGGTATAGCTGCGTGCCTGCTTTGCCTTGGGCTTGGCAATCGCCGGCTGGCCGGTGGCCACGGTGGTCGGCACGCCGGCCATCGGGCTGACATCGCCCACGGCCACGGTGGGCGTGTACTCGACTGCACTGCTGCGCACGATGGCGCTATTGAGATCGGCAGTGATCAAGGTACGTGCCAGGTCCGCCCGTGGACCGTTCACGCAGTAACGCGTGTACAGGCTGGCGATGCGGTTGGTGGCGTTGATCACGGTGCCGGCCGGAATCCAGCCATCGGGTTCGTAGCGCGGGTTGAGGTTGCGCAGCGCGCGCATGTAGCCATCGCGCGCGCCCATGCCGCCCAGGCAGATGGTCAACTCGTAGATGGTGGTGGATTTGGCAAGCTTGAGCGTGGCCGGCTGCGCGTCGAGCTTGGGGAAATCGACGCCGTACTGACGCGGGTGCAGGAAGATCCACGCCGCTGCGATCACCATCGGCACGTAGTCCTTGGTTTCGGCCGGGAACTGGTTGTAGACATCCTGCTCCCAGAATCCACGCCCGCCGGTCTGCGAAAACACCCGCGCAGCGCGGCCTTCGCCACCGTTGTAGGCGGCCAGCGCCAGCTCGATGCTGCGGTTGAGGCCGGCCATGCGTTCGTTGAGATAAGCGGCGCTGGCTTCGGCGGCGCTGCGTGCATCGAAGCGCGTGTCGAAGCCGCTACCATCCGGGCCCAGCCCGAACCGCCGCCCGGTGGCCGGCATGAACTGCATCAGCCCGGCCGCACCCGCACGCGAATTGGCGTGCACCTTGCCGTTGGATTCCTTGGCCATGATGCCGAACAGCAGTGCTTCGGGCAGGCCGCGCTTCTGCCATTCCGGCCACATCACCCCGCGCAGGTTGCTGTAATTGTCGTAGCTGGTCATCAACGCCGGGCGCATATCGGTCAGCCAGCGGCGGATGCCCGCCTGCACGGCGGGGTTGTACTGCACCATCTTGTCGAAGTCGTGGCGCTGGTCGTTGAGCAGGGTCGCCGCACGCGCGGCTTCGGGCACGCCATTGGCTGCCGGACCCAGATGGTCCGGGTCGGCCTGCAGCAAGGTGTCGTCGTCCTCGGCGTCTTCGGCGGCCGGCGCTTCGGCATCGGCGCGCGCCTTGAGCAGACGCTTGTAGGTGGCCAGCTGATTGGCAACCAGGCAGCCGCGCTGCTTGATGCAGGCATCGATGACGTCCTCCATGTCTTCCAGGGCGGCGTCGCCTTCGGCGGTGCCCTTCGGGTCGGAGTTGTTCACCAGCACCAACGCATCGCGGTAGCGCTTTTCGGCTGCGGCCATGCGTGCATCGAGCACGGCAGCCTTCTCCGTGTCGCGCTTGGAAATGGCGTGGGCGGCGGGGACGACAGACATCAGCGCCACCACAGCCAGGACAGGCCATGGGCGCAAACCAAAATGAGCGAGCGGCATCGGAGACAGTGCAGCGGAAAGTCAGGCAGGGTAGCCGCCGGGACGACACCGGGGCAAGGCAACGCCGCCGGCAGGTCAGTGGCGCGTTAGCTTGGCGCGCCCGCCCGATGCGTTGAAGACTGGCGGAACCGGTTGTCCGGCACCGGCGAGCCTGGTGTCGATCGCGCTGGATCCAGGTGCCGGATCGCCGCATGGCCCGACTGCCACGCCCCATCGGTCGCGCGCCGATTCGTGCGGCAACATTGCCCGCTAGAATCCGGTCTTTCCTCATTAGGATCTGCCCAATGGCCTCGTTCCTGCTCGGCAAAGGCGTCACCGACGATATCCCGGTCGTGCTCGAAGGCCGCTTCGGTAACCGCCATGGCTTGGTGGCCGGCGCCACCGGCACCGGCAAGACCGTGACCCTGATGACCCTGGCCGAAGGCTTCTCGCGGTTGGGGGTACCGGTGTTCCTGGCCGACGTGAAAGGCGACGTGGCGGGCCTGGCCGTGGCCGGGGACGGCGCGCCCGGCGTGCTGCAGCGCGCCACGGATGTGGGCATCGTCGATTACGCGCCGGCCGCCAGCCCGGTGGTGTTCTGGGACCTGTACGGGCAGCTCGGCCACCCGGTGCGCACCACCGTGAGCGAAATGGGCCCCACCCTGCTCGCGCGCATCCTGGAGCTCAACGACACCCAGTCCGGCGTGCTGGACATCGTGTTCAAGCTGGCCGACGACCGCGGCCTGTTGCTGCTGGATCTGGACGATCTGCGCGCACTGCTGGCGCTGGTGATCGAAGAACGCAAGGAGCTGTCGACCAGTTACGGGCTGGTCTCGGCGCAATCGGTGGCCGCGATCCAGCGGGCGCTGTTGCGGCTGTCGCAGGATGGAGGCGAGCAATTCTTCGGCGAGCCGGCGCTGGAACTGGCCGAGCTGATGCGCGTTGCGCCGGACGGCCGCGGCGTGATCGGCATCCTGGCGGCCAACCAGCTGGTACTCAAACCGAGGTTGTATTCGACCTTTCTGCTATGGCTGTTGTCGGAACTGTTCGAAGGCCTGCCGGAGGTGGGCGATCTGGAACAGCCCAAGCTGGTATTCGTCTTCGACGAGGCGCATCTGCTGTTCGAGGACGCGCCGGCGGCGCTGGTGCAGCGCATCGAGCAGGTGGTGCGGCTGATCCGCTCCAAGGGCGTAGGCATCTATTTCTGCTCGCAGTTTCCCGATGACATTCCCGACACCATCCTTGGCCAGCTCGGCAACCGCGTGCAGCATGCATTGCGTGCCTACACCCCGCGCGACCAGAAAGCGGTCAGGACCGCGTCGCAGACCTTCGTGGGCAATCCCAAGCTCGACGTGGCCACGGCCATCTCCAGCCTGGGGACCGGCGAGGCGCTGGTATCGCCGCTGCAAGGCAAGGGGGTACCGGCCCCGGTGCAGCAGACGCTGATCGCGCCGCCGCGCTGCCGCATGGGCGCCATCAGTGCGCCCGAGCGCGCGCAGGTGCGCGCAACCAGCCCGGTGGGCACGCGCTACGACGCTGCGATCAACCGCGAATCGGCCGCCGAGCTGTTGGCACGCCGCGTCAAACAGGTGGCCGAGCAGACCGCCGCCCCGCCTGCACGTACCCGCGAGGACGAGGAAACGCAGGACAGCGGTTTCGGAAAAGCCGTCAAGGACGCCGTGTTCGGCACTGGTCGCCGTCAGGGCATGCTGGAAACGATGGCCAAGCAGACCTCGCGCACCATCGGCAGCAAGATCGGCCAGCAGATCGTGCGCGGCATCTTCGGTAGCATTTTTGGTGGGAGGCGCTGAGTACAGCGTCACCCAGAGACGGGAGCCACAACATGCAGGGAGATGCAGCTGCCGCCGCGCTTGAAGCCGCCAACCAAGCGACTGCGCGCTTGTCGGACGGGCGCGGCAGGCACACCGAATCGACAGATCGCAATCGTGCGCGCCGGTTCCTGCGGATTGCGCACGCGCACCGGACCATCGCTCGTTCCGTGTTGTTGATCCTGTTCGTCAGCGGCGCCAGCCCGGCGCAGGCTGAGAAGAGAGCAAGTCAAGACGATGCCCTCACCGACTGGCCATTGAGCCGGCAACACCTGCTTGCCGGCCACTATGTCGGCAAGCTGCACCCGGATAACAGGCAGTGTCAATCCGTTCGCGCCGAGCTCTGGCTGGAGGCGGCAAAAGCCAACAAGGACAGCCGCCGGTATACGCTCAAGACAACGTGCATCACTGGCCAAGCCCAAGGTCGCGCAGCCACCCTCACCGAACGCGGGCCGTGGTGGCTCGACATGATGGGAGACGAGTGCCTGATCCTGTCGCGCGAGGATGTGTCCGATCTCTCGCTCAACCCCAACCTGTATGGATTTCGGATCAACCCAGCGGGCACGTCGAAAGGCCACCGAGCAGGCTATGAACTTGCACAGGATGGGCAGAACTGCCACAGCGGCGATTGGCCGGAACACCGCGACAAAGTGTTGAAACGCGTCCGCTAAACGTCAGCCATGCCATCACGCGACAAGGCAATGCCGATGCGATGAGCAACGTGGCACGTCATTCCAGCACGCCATGCAACCTGGCGTACTGCAACAACATGATGGTCTTGGCATCGGCAATTTCGCCGGACGCAACCATCGCCAGCGCTGCGTCAAGCGACAGTTCCAGCACCTCGATCTCTTCGCCATCTTCTTCGACCCCGCCGCCGGCACTCACCTTGTCGCCGTCGAAATACTCGCCGACGAAGAAGTACAGGCGTTCGGTGACAGAGCCGGGGCTCATGAAGGCCTCGAACACCTTGCGCACGTTGTCGATGCGGTAGCCGGTCTCTTCTTCGGTTTCCTTGCGGATGCAGGTCAGCGCATCGTCCTGGTCGAGCAGGCCGGCGCAGGCTTCGATCAACATGCCATCCGGATTGCCATTGAGCAGCGTCGGCAGGCGGAATTGCCGGGTCAGCATCACCGTCTGCCTGGCGCGGCTGTAGAGCAGGATGGTGGCGCCATTGCCGCGGTCATACGCCTCGCGCGACAACGTCTGCCAGCGGCCGTCCTTGCGTTGAAAGTCGAAGGTGACCTTGCGTAGCACATACCAGTTGTCCGACAGCACATCGATGCTGCGAATGCGAACCTGCGGGGTGTCGGCGACGGATGGATTCAAGCGAGATTCCTTGCAATAAGGGGACGGGCCGCACCTTCGCGATTGCACGCAAGCGCATGCCGCCTGCAGCAACGTCGCCACATGGCGGGCGGCGGACAGGTAGCGGACCACAGGTTCTGTGCAGAAGTCCATGCACGGCCGATGGGCATGATGGCCACGGCCCGCCGGTTGCAATGATCTCGATGATCGCAATCGTCGCGAGCACTGCGGGTGCCAGCACCATCGGCGCGCCTTGGTACGGTCGACTGGGCAGTCCCGCCTCCGCCAGCTGCCTGCGTCACGCCGTCCACCGCGGCGCGCAGGGCAGCCGCCGGGCCACAGGCGGGCGCCCCGACCCCACTCGACCGGACCTCGACGTGCCAGACGCGATGCCGCAATTGCGCCCGGTCGCGCGTCGCCTCACAATCCCTTCACATCACACGCCTGGGGAGCGTCATGGAAGACCGTTTTCGCGCACGCAAGGCTGCCGCGCAGGCTGCGCCTGCAGCGTTCTGGACCCGCATTCCGGCGATCGCCACCTATCCGCTACGCGGCTCGGCGCTGTATGCGCTGATCGCGCTGACCCTGTGCAGTGCGTTGCTGGTGTTGCCGGGCATCCTCAAACTGGTGGTCATGGGCGTGCTGGGCATGGCGACCTACACCTATGCCTTCGACATCCTGCGGCATACCGCCGATGGCCAGGCCGATGCGCCCCGGCTCGGCTACGACAGCTTCGACAGCGCGGTGCTGCGCCTGATCCTGCTGGCCATCGCATTGGGCATCGTGATCGGCGTCGCCGCCGGGATCGCAGGCCCCTTCGGGCTGACCATCGCCTACCTGGGCACCATGTTGCTGCTGCCCGGCATGCTGATCTCGCTGGCCATCGACGGCAGCCTGCGCCGCGCGCTCAACCCGGCGGTGTCCATCGACATGGCGCTGCGGATCGGCTGGCCGTATCTGGCCGCCTACGGCCTGCTGTACGTGATCCAGGGCAGCGGCACGGCCGCGGTGTTCGTCGCGCTGAAGTACCTCCCGCCGCTGGTGCGCGAGGCGGCGGTGATGATGACCTCGATCTGGACCCTGTTCGCCAGTTTTCATCTGCTGGGATATCTGGTGTACCAGTACCACGAAGAGCTGGGCTACGTGCCCAGCGGCGGGGCTGCGCACGAACGCATCGACCCGGACCAGCGCCTGCTCGACGAGGCCGAACAGTACGTGCGCGACGGCCATTCCGACGAGGCGTTCAAGGCCCTGCGCGGCGCGGTACGCTCGCGCGCGGTGAGCCTGGCGGTGCACGAGCTGTATCAACGCCTGCTGCGCCAGCACCATCGCAACGACGAGCTGCGCGAGCACACCCGGCAATACATCAACCGCTTGCTGCAGGAGAAGCAGGAGCGTCGTGCGCTCGCGCTGCAGCGCGAAGCACTGGACAGCGATCCCGCCTTTACCCCGCTGCTGCCCGAACACGCCACCCTGCTCGCCGAACGCGCCAAGATGGCCGGGCAGTTTCAGCTTGCGACCGATGGGCTGCTGGCCGCCATCGCGGGCTGGCCACGCGATCCGATGCTGCCGAGCTGGTCGCTGGATGCAGGCCTGATGCTGGCCGAGCGTTTCGGCCGCGATGCGCAGGCCCGCGCCATCCTGCAAAACGCCGCGGATCGCTGCGACAACGACGCACAACGGGCAAAGCTGGATGCGGCGTTACGGGCGGTTGCGATCCAACCGGCCTAGCGCATCCCAAACACCGCCGCGTGCGGTCGCGAACCGCACGCAGAACGTCTCAACGCGCTGCATGAACCGCCTGTACAGCCGCACGGCGGACACCGTCGGCACTGCCACCGGCATGCAGTGAGATGCCGAGCGCGCCCTCCAAGCGCAACGACGACCGCTCGCCAGGTTTCGCAGCCGCTTCTGATGCGGCTTCAAACCGGTGCCGTTGATGCCCGGAATCTGGTCGAACGCGCAGCCGCGTCAACCATTCTCAAGCAGGAAACGGGCCTTCGCCGCCTGGCCCTGCTCCGGAAATTGATCGCGCACCAGCTGCAGCAACCGCGTGCGCTGTTCGCCGGCCTGCAATTCGCCATGCCGCAGCGCCAGCACAAACCAGTGCTGGGCCAGCTCGGCGCGTGGCGCATCGATGTCGCACTCCTTCAATAACCGTTCGGCATCGGCCAGCAGCCCGTTGCGCAGGCACGCGTCGACCAGAGCCATGCGTGCCGGCAGCCCAACGGCGATCTTGTCCTTGCTCAGTTCTGCTGCCACGCCCAACTGCACGCGCGTCTGTTGCGCGTGATGGCTGGGCAGGTGCAACAGCGTCTGCGCATGGCGCATGGCGTCCTGCGTGCGCCCGGCGTTACGCGCAACGCGGTAACGGGCCAGCGCGACGTCCTGGCTATATGGCTGCTCGCTGGCCAGCTCGGCCAGCAGGCGTTCGGCCTCCTGGTTTTCCATGCGACCCAGATGGCGCTGCGCGCGTTCCCAACGGTCGTCGCGCTGTGCGGCATCTTGCTCGTCCATGAAGGCCGGGCGGGTCTGCCGCACCGCCACCAGCAATGCGCCGAGCAGCGCACCGCTGATCAATCCGCCGGCATGCGCTTCGAACGCGACACCGCCGTTATCGCTCCCCAGCAGGCTGTAAAGCTCCCAGCCCAGCCACAGTGGCAGCAACAGGATCGCCGGCCCGCGCACGTAGTTGAAGACCACAAAAAACCAGTAGAAAAACCGCACCCGACGGCGGCCCCACACCACGCAGAACGCCCCCATCAATGCGGCGATGGCGCCAGACGCGCCCAAGCCGCCGCCGGGCTCGCCCCAGCGCCACCACAAACTGGCTGCGCTGGCACCAAACCCGCCCAGCAGATACAGCAGCAGGAACCAGCCGCTGCCGATCGCCCCTTCCAGCAAGGTCCCCAGCGCCAATAGAAACACCATGTTGCCGAACAGATGATCGAAGTCGCCATGCAGGAAGGTGGCGGTGAGCATGCGTGCCGGCGACCACTCCGAACTGCGTTGCAGATGACGCAGCGTGAACACCTGGGACAGGCGGGCATCGTAGGGCGCACGCAGGCCGCGCCATTGACGCATCTGCTCTTCGTCCTCGAACAGCGTGCCTTCGCGCAAGGCTTGCGCGAAGGCCACATCGTGCATCGTCAGATGCGCCAGGTACGCAGTGCGCTGCGGCGCCGACACGCTGTCCAGCTTGCCCTGCCGCGCGGCGCGTCGTTTGGGGTCGGCGGTCTGCGCCAGGTAGCGTGCGTGGGCCTGCGCTTCCAGCGTACCCAGCCCGGACTCGACGTAGTAGTGCACGGCGTTGTCGACCAGGTCGTCGTCCCTGCGCTGATAGCCAAGATAGACGACGACATTGATCAGTACCAGCAGCAGGGTCACCCACGGGATGTTGTGGCGCGACCAGGGCTTGTGCAGCGGCATGAGCAACATGACGACGTCCGTGTCCGAGAATGGCGCAAAGCTTCGCCGTGCGGCGACAGATGCGCAAGTGGAGCATGCGCGCTAGGATCGCGCCCCACTCCTCGCCCCACAAGCCTGTCCATGAGCCGCTGGCGCCCGCCCGCCGAAAAAAGCACCGCCTTGATCACGCCCGAGGGTCACACCCGTCTGAAGGTCGAACTGGAGGATCTGTGGCGGGTGCGTCGACCGGAGGTGGTCCGCGCGCTCGCCGCCGCTGCCGCCGAGGGTGATCGATCGGAAAATGCCGAGTACACCTATCGCAAGAAGCAGCTTGGCGAGATCGACCGGCGTGTGCGCTATCTCAGCAAACGCCTGGAAGCGCTACGCGTGGTGGATACCGCGCCCACCGACCCGCACGCGGTGTTTTTCGGTGCGCAGGTGGAGCTGGAGGATGCCGATAGCGGTGAGCTGTTGCGCTATCGCATCGTCGGCCCGGACGAAACCGATGCCGGCCTGGGCTGGATCAGCATCGATTCGCCACTGGCGCGCGCGCTGCTGAAAAAACGCGTGGACGACGAGTTCGAAGCGCAACTGCCGGCAGGCAAACACACCTTTGTGGTGGTGTCGGTGGAATACGCCACTCAGTAGGCGAGTGATCGCAATCTGCTGACCTGCGTGTAGGGGCGCACTTGTGCGCGATGGGGCGTTATCGATAAGGCCCCATCGCGCACAAGTGCGCTCCTACGCAACCATGTGTACGCACCAGCGACCGGTTACACCATCTGCAGATTCAGTGCGCGTCCGTGCTGGGCAGGAGCGGTGGGCGGCAATGCGTCGCCGAACAGATCGTGCTCGTCGCTGTCGGTGATTCCCACATCGATCAGGTCGCCGACCTTCAGCCCAAGCTCGCCGCCGTTCTGGATATGCACCAGGCCGTCGATTTCCGGCGCGTCCGCACGCGAACGGGCCACAGCGATATCGTCTTCGACCAGGTCGACCAGGCATTGCTGCACGCTGCCGATCTTGGCCTCCAGCCGCGCAGCGGAGATTTCCGCCTGCCTGGCCATGAAACGCGCCAGACGCTCCTGCTTCACCTCTTCCGGCACCGGGTCCGGCAGCGCGTTGGCGCTGGCGCCGTCCACCGGCGAATAGGCAAACGCACCGACGCGATCGAGCTGGGCCTGATCCAGGAAATCCAGCAGCGATTCGAACTCGGCATCGGTCTCGCCGGGGAAGCCGACGATGAAGGTGGAGCGCACCGTGATCTCCGGGCACATCGCCTTCCAGCGCTGCACGCGCTCGAGGGTCTTTTCCACCGCACCGGGCCGCTTCATCAGCTTGAGGATGCGCGGGCTGGCGTGCTGGAACGGAATGTCCAGGTACGGCAGCAGCTTGCCTTCGGCCATCAGCGGAATCACATCGTCCACGTGCGGATACGGATACACGTAATGCAGGCGCGTCCACACGCCCAGCTCCGACAGGCCTTCGCACAACGCCTTCATGCGGGTCTGGTACATGCGGTCGCGCCAGGGACGCTCGGCGTATTTCAGGTCCACGCCATAGGCCGAGGTGTCCTGCGACACCACCAGCAGTTCCTTGACGCCGCCACGGACCAGGCGTTCGGCTTCGCGCAGCACCTCGTCGACCGGACGCGAGGCCAGATCGCCACGCATCGAGGGAATGATGCAGAAGCTGCAACGGTGGTTGCAGCCTTCGGAGATCTTCAGGTATGCGTAATGGCGCGGGGTCAGCTTGATGCCGTAGTCGGGCACCAGATCCACGAACGGGTCGTGCCGCGGCGGCAGCGCGGCGTGCACCGCTTCCATCACGCTCTGGTAGTCCTGCGGGCCGGACACCGCCAGCACCTGCGGGTAAGCCTCGCGGATCTGCTCCGGGCGCTTGCCCAGGCAGCCGGTGACGATCACCTTGCCATTGGCATTCATCGCCTCGCCGATCGCGTCCAGCGACTCGGTCACCGCCGAATCGATGAAGCCGCAGGTGTTCACCACCACCACGTCGGCCGCGTCGTAGCTGGGCACGATGTCGTAGCCCTCCACGCGTAGCTGGGTGAGGATGCGTTCGGAATCGACGAGCGCCTTCGGGCAGCCAAGGCTGACGAAGCCGACTTTGGGGTTCAGCTGGGACATGGAAGCAGGAGCCTGGGAAACGGAGCGGCCTGGGGCCTGGGCAAGGCCAATTATAGCGGCGTGCGGGCAGCGCTCTGAACCGCCGGGCCTCTCCAGCCCGGCCGGCTTTGCGAAACCCTCACTTTTCGCGATGCCGGTCCGGTCGATAATGCGCACCTCCCTCGCTGCACATCAGGAATCCCCATGGGTCACTGGACCACGCTCGACACCCCCGACGGCCAGGTTGCCGCCTGGCACGCCACCCCCGCCTCCAGCCCGCGCGGCGGCCTGGTGGTAATCCAGGAAATCTTCGGCGTCAACGAACATATCCGCGCGGTTGCGGACGACTACGCCGCACGCGGCTATGAAGTGCTGGCACCGGCCTTCTTCGATCTGGAAGAAAAGGACGTGCAACTGCCGTACGACCAGCCAAGCGTGCAACGCGGCCTGGCGCTGGCCAACGCGGTGGGCCTGGAGCGCGCGGTGGAGGTGGTCAAATCCGCCGCAACCTTGCTGACCCGCGCCGGCAAGGTCGGCACCGTGGGGTATTGCTGGGGCGGCTCGGTGGCGCTGCTGTCGGCCATCCGCCTTGGGCTGCCGTCGGTGAGCTATTACGGTGGCCGCAACACCCAGCTGCTGGACGAAACGCCCAAGGCGCCGGTGATGTTCCACTTCGGCGAACAGGACGCCAGCATCCCGCCGGAAGCGATCCAGGCGCACCGCGAGAAACTGCCGCAGATGGAAACCTTCGTGTATCCCACCGGCCATGCCTTCAACCGCAGCATCGACCCCACCCACTACGACGCCGACAGCGCCGAGCGTGCGCTCGAACGCACCCTGGGCTTCTTCGAGGCGCATCTGGGATGAGCGCACCGGCCTCCCGCGCGCCGGCAGGAGGCGACTTCCAGCTGGATCCGCGGCTGGCGGCCGATAGCGTGTTCGTCGCCGACGGGCCGCTGTCGCAGGTGCGCCTGATGGACGACACCCGCTTCCCCTGGCTGGTGCTGGTGCCGCGCGTGGCCGATGTCAGCGAATGGATCGATCTGGACGGCGGCCAGCAGCGCCTGTTGCTGGCCGAAATCAACCAGCTCTCGCAGCTGCTGCGCGTGGAGCCTGCCGTGACCAAGCTCAATATCGGTGCGCTGGGCAATATCGTGCAGCAGCTGCATGTGCATCTGGTCGGCCGTCATCCAGGCGATGCGGCCTGGCCGGGGCCGGTCTGGGGCAGCGGCGCGGCGCAGCGGTTTGCCGCCGACGCACGGCAGGAGCGTGTCGCGGCATGGGCGCAGCGGCTACGATAGGCGCCCGTTCGCCAACCTGCCTTCTCGCATGAAATCCAATGTCGTCGCCGCACTGATCCTGATCCTGGTCGGCCTGTTGTTTCTGGCCAACAACCTGGGCTGGACCAATCTCAGCCTGGGCAAGCTGATCGCCACCTGGTGGCCGGCCGCGCTGGTGGCCTGCGGCATCGGCATGCTGTTCGGGCGCGGCAAGTAGGCTGGGGTCGGGGAGCCGGGAGTGGGGATTGCCGACAGCGGTGTTTCGGTGCTGGTGACTGGGGTGGCTGTCCCGCTGCATGTCGCTGCCCTCCCCTTCTCTCCTCGGGAGAAGATGCCCCGAAGGGGCGGATGAGGGTCGGTGCGTAGCCTCACGCCTTCAATGACGCGTGCTGATCCAGCGCCATCCGTCGATGCAATAGCGTCTGCGGCCATTGCCGCTTCGCCCTGCACAGCGTGCGCCTTGATTTCCCCTCACGATCGATGCGCACCCGGCAGCGGCGCGACATGACGACTGTCACCTGCAACTGTTGACTTCCGGCACCTGATTGGCAGGGCCATTGCGCGCAGCATGGCCTCACACCCAACGAGGACGCCGCCATGCACAGCCGCCTGATTCCCGCCCTGTTCCTGATCACCCTGGGCACGCTGTTCCTGCTGAACAACCTCGGCCTGACCAGCATGGACCTGGGCGGCCTGATCGCGACCTGGTGGCCGGCCTTTCTGGTCGCTGCCGGGGTGCGCCAACTGCTGCGCTACCGCGAGAAGGCGACCACGACCTGCTGAAGGCCACGGCCGCGCCCGGGACTCAGGTGCGCGGCAAGGTCACCCCGGTCTGGCCCTGATACTTGCCGCCACGGTCCTTGTACGAGGTTTCGCAGACTTCGTCGGACTGGAAAAACAGCATCTGCGCCACGCCTTCGTTGGCGTAGATGCGCGCCGGCAGTGGCGTGGTGTTGCTGAATTCCAGCGTCACATGACCTTCCCATTCCGGCTCCAGCGGGGTCACGTTGACGATGATGCCGCAGCGCGCATAGGTGCTCTTGCCAAGGCACACCACCAGCGTGTCGCGCGGAATGCGGAAGTACTCCACCGTGCGCGCCAGTGCGAAGCTGTTCGGCGGAATGATGCAGACATCCGATTCGATGTCGACAAAGCTGCCCGGGTCGAAATGCTTGGGGTCGACGATGGTCGAGTTGATGTTGGTGAAGACCTTGAACTCGCGCGAGCAGCGCACGTCGTAGCCGTAGCTGGAGGTGCCGAAGCTGACGATGCGCTGGCCGGCGGCGTCGTGCTTGATCTGGCCGGGCTCGAACGGCTCGATCATCGCGTGCTGCTCGGCCATGCGCTTGATCCAGCGGTCGCTCTTGATGCTCATGCGGTGTTCCTTGAAGACGGAAGGCGGCGGGCCGAGCGGCCCGCGCGAGGACGGCGAATTCTACCAGCGGCCGGCACCGGAGGCCGGCCGACGCATTACAGCAGCGAGGCGGAAATCGGGATGCTGGCGCGCGGACGCTTGCCCAACTCTTCCGACAAGCGCCTGGCTGCGGCCAGATAGGCCTGCGCCGCCGCAGAGTCGGGCGCGGCGATCACGATCGGCTGGCCCGCATCGCCCTGCTCGCGGATCGCGATCGCCAGCGGCAACGACCCCAGCAACGGCACGCCGTACTGCGCGGCCATGCGCTCGCCGCCGCCTTCGCCGAACAGATGCTCGCGATGCCCGCAGTTGCTGCAGGTGTGCACCGCCATGTTCTCGACGATGCCCAGCACCGGCACGTCGACCTTTTCGAACATCTTCAGCGCCTTGCGCGCATCCAGCGTGGCGATGTCCTGCGGCGTAGTCACGATCACCGCGCCGGCCACCGGAATCTTCTGCGACAGGGTCAGCTGGATGTCGCCGGTGCCGGGCGGCAGATCGATCAGCAGATAATCCAGGTCGTCCCACAGCGTGTCGTTGAACAGCTGGGTCAGGGCCGAGGTGGCCATCGGCCCGCGCCAGATCATCGGCGTGTCCTGGTCGACCAGCAGGCCGATCGACATCGCCTCGATCCCGAACGCGCGCAAGGGTTCGATCGACTTGTTGTCCGGGCTGTCGGGCTTGCCGCTCAAGCCCAGCATCGCCGGCACGCTTGGCCCATAGATGTCGGCGTCCAGCACGCCCACGCGCGCGCCCTGCTGCCGCAGCGCCAGCGCCAGATTGACCGCCGTCGTGGACTTGCCGACCCCGCCCTTGCCCGACCCCACCGCAATGACATTGCGGATGCGCGGGTGCGGCGCCAGCGCGCCCTGCACCGCGTGCGTGGCGATCCTGCGTTCGCCGCTCATGCCTGGCCGCCTGGTGCGCCTGTCGCTGCGCGCGGAGTGTTGTCCCACATCGTTGCCATTCCCAGTCCCATCCGTCGTGTGCGGGCTGCACGGGCCATACCCGCCGCAGCGCGAAAGACACCCAGTTTACCGGCTCGTGTCGGCCGCCTCCGCCATCGCCGTCGCTGCAAAGCGCGCAGTGGCGGCAGCTGTGCCCGCGAGAGCTCGATTCATTCACAATCATGAATGGATGAAGGCGGGAAATTTAGCTGCGGAAAGCGATGCAGCGCACTCAGCGCGCGTGGCTGTAGGTCACGGCCTAACGACGCAATTGGACTCTGACCTCACCTCTGCGTTGCAAGGCAACGCCTGACGAATCTTCCCGTTGGGACAACGGTGCGAGCTGACCGGAGTGCCGCTTGAATAAGCCCTGCTGTCGGGGCTTCTCTTCTCCGGCATGGCGAGCGCGCGCGTGATGCTTCTTGCCAACTATCGGCCTGCGCGTCGCTGTCGCGACCGCTACCCGGCGCCCGGATTGGCTCTATCGCCGAATTATCTGTATCGAATGTAACTACCAAAACGCTCGTTATTGTTGAGGTTGTTTCTTTCTCTGTGTTGCAGTCCTCGGATTTGTGCCGAGTTCCTCACTTCTGATGCGGATTTCAGTTATTTCATTAACAAATCATTTCGTTTGCTTGCGCTGCAGTGCAGACATTCATTACGTTCGAGTTAAGGCCATCTGACTCCCCGATGACCGCCCCTTATTCGCACTCCCAGTTGAAAGGTCAGGAATGAGCAATCAGTTTCGTCGCCAAGTCCTCAAGCGCACCGCGTTAGCCGTCGTACTCGGTGCTTGCCTAACCAACGGCGCGGTCTACGCGCAGAGCACCACCGGCAGCATCTATGGCAGCGCCCCTGCCGAAGCCGGCAGCACGATTGTCGTTCAGAGCGACACCGGTCTGAGCCGCACCATCACCGTAGACGCGAACGGCCGCTACAACCTCGGCTCGCTGCCAGTTGGCGCCTATACCGTCACCCTCAAGCGCGGCGACCAGGTCGTCGACACCCGCAAGAACGTGCAGCTGCGCGTCGGCTCGGGCACCGAAGTCTCGTTCGCTGGTGCCAGCGCCGCAGGCAACACCGATGCGACTACTCTGGGCGCGATCACGGTGACTGCAGCCAACGCACCGAAGATCGATGTCAGTTCGACCAGCTCGCGCTCGGTGATCACCTCCGAACAGCTGGCCACACTGCCGCTGGGACGTAGCGCAGAAGCGATTGCGTTGTTGGCGCCTGGAGCGGTATCGGGCGCTGGTGCATTCAACAACGGCTCTCGCTCTGTGGTGTCCTTCGGCGGTTCTGGCGTCACTGAAAATGCGTACTACATCAACGGCTTCAACGTCAGTAATCCACTCAGCAACTTGGGCGGCGTCAGCCTCCCGTATGGTGCCATCGACCAGCAGGAAACCTATACCGGCGGCTACAGCGCCAAGTACGGTCGATCGACCGGCGGCGTGATCAGTCAGGTCGGCAAGCGCGGCACCAACGAATGGCACTTCGGTGCGCAGGCAGTATGGGAGCCGAAAAACCTATCGAGTTCGGTCGGCGATGTTTGGTACCCGAACAATACGCTCAACTCTAATCCGCGCTACAAATACGAGGATCCAGAGCTGCCGGGCACGATCTATCGTAGCGGCAAAGGCGACGTGCAAAGCCGCACTGTCTATAGCGCCTATGCCGGCGGCCCGTTGATTGAGGACAAACTGTTTATCTTCGTCGCGGGCGAAACCGACAAGACCGACGGTGCAGTGACCAACACAGCGACCGCCGCTACGACACAAGGCCGTAACCATTACGATTACAGTTCGCCGAAGTTCTACGGAAAGATCGACTGGAACATCAACGACAACAACATTCTCGAATACACCCGCATAGAAAATACCGATCGTCGTGCCGGCGCTTACAGCAACTATGATTACGACACACGATCCGATGGTGGTCCGTCCGGCCTCTACGCCGATACTTACAAGATCAAAGACACCTACGACATCTTCAAGTACACCGGCTACATTACTGACGACCTGACGGTCAATGCCACCTGGGGCCGCAGCACACAGCACAACCAGCAGTTCAACCCGCTGATTTCCCCGCTGCCCTTCATCGCCGGCCTGAATCTGCAAAATCCGGCCATCACCGGTGGCACGCCGATCTCCAACAATCAGGCGACCAATCGCTCCAAAGCGGATGACCCGATCAACAAGACGCGCAATCTGCGTCTGGAATTGAACTACCGGCTGGGCGACCACGATCTGACCGCCGGCGTGGACAACATGTACTTCAACGCCTACGACGAAGGCGTGCGCACGACCGGCCCTGGTTATCAGTGGATCTACGGCAGTGCGGGTGACGAAGTTTCGCCAGTTCGCGGCACCCTGGGCGTTGGCGCCACCGGCCCGGGCACCGACGGCTACTATGCTCAACAACGGATCTTCACCACCACCACCAGCATGGCGGTGGAGCAGAAGGCCTACTACCTGGAAGACCGCTGGCAGGTCAGTGATCATTGGCTGCTGACGCTGGGTATCCGCAACGACAAATTCACCAATTTCAACAGCGATCATGTGCCCTATGTCGATAGCGGCGACCAGTGGGCACCACGCTTGGGCGCGAGTTGGGACGTGTTCGGCGACTCCTCGTTGAAGATTTTTGCCAATCTGGGACGCTACTACCTCGCCCTGCCTAATCAAGTGGCGATCCGCGGCGCGTCTGCATCGACCTATACCGATGAGTATTTCGCCTATACCGGCATCGATGCCAATGGCGAGCCGACTGGCCTGCGGCCGATCGGCCCTGGCCCGGTGTCGAGCAATGGCGAATACGGCCAGGCCCCGGATCCGAATGCTTTTGCGCCAACCGATTTGAAGTCCCAGTACCAGGATGAATTCATCTTGGGCTTCGAGAAGACGCTGGGTGAAAGCTGGAACTCGGGTGCAAAGGTAACCTACCGCAAGCTGCAGGCCGCCATCGATGACGTCTGCGATACCGGCCGTATGGCTGATAAGATCGATGCCAGCGGCGGAGATTCCGGATCAGTGGAGATTCCCGGCTGCGTGATGTTCAATCCTGGCAAGACCAATACGTATAACCTTCCCAATTCTGATGGATCCGGTTACACGCAGGTCGCCATGTCGCAGTCGGACTGGGGATTCACCGACAAGGCCAAGCGCAGCTATGTGTCGGTCGACCTGTTCCTGGAACACCCGTTCGACGAGAAGTGGTATGGCCGCGTCGATTACACCTGGTCGCACAGCTACGGCAATACCGAAGGTCAGGTAAAGTCCGACCTCGGCCAGGCCGACGTGTCCAAGACGCAGGATTGGGACTCGGCCGAGCTGATGTACTACGCTGGTGGCAGCCTGGCTAACGATCGGCGCCACCAGATCAAGGCATTCGGTGCATATCAAATCAATCCGGAATGGATGGCCTCGGCAACCCTGCGCGTGATGTCAGGTACGCCGATCAGCTGCCTTGGCTTCTATGGCGGCCCGAATGCAGAGGCGGTCGACTACGATCCGATCGGCTACGGCTCTTCGTACCACTATTGCGGCCTACAGCCATCGTCTCCTGGCGATGCGGGGCGGACGCCATGGATCAAAAACCTCGATCTGGGCTTGACGTACCGCCCGGCGTTCGCCGATCACAAACTGGCCTTTGGCATGCAGATCTTTAACGTCCTCAACGACCGAGCGGTCAATCGTGTCGATGGTGTCTACGAAGGCGATGTTCCCTTCAACGTCTCCAACACCTATCGCGTGGGTCTGCAACCTTACAACTACAACCCGCCACGCTATGTTCGCCTGACTGCCTCTTACGATTTCTGAGGCGGAAGGCAGCCGAAGACGTCAAATGTCTTCGGTGCGTCATCGGTATTTGCTCCAGGCCCCGGCTCGTCCGGGGCTTTTTTTGCGCATTTGCAGCGGCCTGGCTCATCCGAGAAGAATCACCCGCGCCGCATTATGCCCAGGCGCGCCAGTGACCCCGCCACCAGGGTGGGTTCCTGCGCCGCACAGATATAAGCCGGGCACCGCGCCGCGATAGGCGCCCTGCCCCAGCAGCGGGCGTGCGCTGAACAGCTGGTTGAGGCTGAGCGCGCCGTGGAAGATGTCGCCGCCGATCAGGCCAAAGATACGTTCCAGGTCGAGTGGACTTAGGGCCTGGCGGCCCAGGATCGATGCAGCAAAACCCGGTGCATACCGCTCCACGGTGGCGACCATCAGGTCGGCGACGTCGTCGCGATGGTCGTCCCACTGCCGGCCATCCGGCAACGTCGGCGCAACGTGCTGGCAGAACAGGCTGGCCACATGCTGGCCGGGCGGTGCCAGCGCATCGTCCAGCGTGCTGGGAATCAGCAATTCGACCACCGGTTCGCGCGACCATCCCGATGCACGCGCGTCCTGCCAGGCGCGGTCCATATAGTCCAGGCTGGGAGCCAGAATGATGCCGGCAGTGAGATGGTCGCCGGCGCCGGGCAAGGCAGTGAAATCGGGCAGACGCGACAATGCGACGTTCATGCGAAAGGTGCCCGAGCCGCAGCGGTAATGGGCGATGCGTTCGCGCGTGGCCTGCGGTACGTCTTCAGCTTGCATCAAACGCTGGTAGAGCAACTTCGGGTTGACGTTCGCGACCACGGCACGCGCACGCAGCGTCTGGCCATCGGCCATCACCACGCCCACCGCACGCCCCTGCTCCACCAGTACCCGCTCCACCGCACAGCCGGTGCGAATCTGCGCACCATGTTCGCGCGCACTGGCGGCCATCGCCTGGGTGATGGCGCCCATGCCGCCGATCGCGTGGCCCCACGCGCCTTTGACGCCGTTGCTTTGCCCGAACACGTGGTGCAACAACACATACGCCGTCCCCGGCGTGTACGGGCTGGCGTAATTGCCGACGATGCCGTCGAAACCGAAGAGCGCCTTGATCGGAGCGCTCTCGAACCAACGATCCAGGTATTCGGCAGCCGAAATGGTGAACAGGTCGAGCAGGTCTTGCCGCAACGTGATCGGCAAGTGTTGCAGCTCCAGCCCCAGCTTGCCCGCGCGCCACAGCTGCGGCAACGCACGCAGCCATCCGGCATCGGTGACATCGGGTGGCGCCTGCAAGGCCAGTGCACGCAAGACATCGGCCAGTTGTTCCAGGCGCGCTTCATAGGCAGGCAGAGCTGCGGCATCGCGCGCGGAAAATTTTGCCACTTCCACGGCGGTGCGCCCCGCACCGGCCAGCAGATACTCGCCATTGGGTAGCGGCAAGAAGTTGTTGATGCGGCGCGCCACGACGCGTAACCCGTGCCGCTCCAACGCAAGATCGTCGATGATCTTGGGCTGCAGCAACGACACCGTGTAGGACGCTACCGAGTTGCGAAACCCGGGATGAAATTCTTCGGTGACGGCTGCGCCGCCAACCACGTCGCGTGCTTCCAGTACCAGCACGCGTTTGCCGGCCCTGGCCAGATAGGCAGCGCACACCAGGCCGTTGTGGCCGGCGCCAATGATCAAAGCGTCCAACGGTTCGGAAGCGGTAGGCATGCACGCGTATATAGCACCGCTTGCGCAGCTGGACCATTCGCGCCTTGGCCACCATCCCGAGCGCACTCGGCACATCGACATCGATGTATCGGGCCACGTGACCACGAACATGGCAGGCAGCCGCAGCGCCCAGCACGAGAACACTCCGGACTGCCGCCGCGCACAGCCTCCCGACGATGCCCGCCGCTCACCAGGGCGCGCCAAGCCAGCTCCTCTACACACCCCGCACCCATGACCTTCGACACCATGCCTATCGGCTGCGCAGGCGTAGAGTGCCGGCCACGGCCCCGTGACGGGGCTCCCCAATCGACTGTTGCTCCTGGAGCCTTTGTGATTCGAACACCTCATCTATTGACGCTGACCCTGGCCGTGGCGGCCGCGCTGAGCGGTTGCAAGAAGTCCGACGACGCCGCGCCTGCGGCCCCGGCTGGCGATACCGCGGCGGCCACGCCCGCTGCGCCCAAGACCCTGACCCTGGACCAGAGCAAGCTGCCGGCGGTGAACCGCTTCACCGCGGCCGACCTGGACCCCAACGGCAACGCCTGTACCGATCTGAACGCCTACGCCAACGCCAAGTTCCTGGCCGCCAACCCGGTGCCGAGCGATCGCACCAGCTGGGGCGCGTTCGAGATGCTCGACGAGCGCTCCAACGCGATCCAGCAACAGCTGGCCGAGCAGGCCGCTGCCGACACCGGCGCCACCGGTGTGGAGAAGATCGTCGGCGACCTGTGGTCCACCGGCATGGACGAGGCCAAGATCAACGCCCAGGGCATCGAGCCACTGAAGCCGGAGCTGGCGGCCATCGACGCCATCAGCGACCAGGCCAAGCTGGTCGACTACCTGCGCAGCAACGCCGCCAAGGGCAACAACGAACTCTTCAGCTTCGGCGCCGAAGCCGATTTCAACAAGTCCAGCCAGAACATCGCCTACGCCATGCAGGGCGGGCTGGGCCTGCCGGATCCGGAGTACTACACCAGCGCCGGCAACAAGGCCAAGCTGGAGGCTTACCAGGCACATATCGCCAAGGTGCTGGAGCTGTCCGGCGTGGCTGCCGCCGATGCTGCCGCGCAGGCCAAGCAGGTGGTCGCGTTCGAAACCCGTCTGGCCAAGGTCTCCAAGACCAGCACGGAAATGTCGCGCGACGCCAAGCTGGCGTACAACCCGATCTCCCCGGCCGAGGCCGACAAGCTGACGCCGAACTGGTCGTGGACGGAGTTCTTCAAGTCGCAGGGCGTGGCCACGCCGGAGATGTTCTCGCTGGCGATCCCGGCCTTCCACCAGGAAGTGAGCAAGATGATCGCCGACACCGACCCGGCGATCTGGCGCGCTTACCTGCGCTTCCACACCGTCGATGGCGCATCGCCGTTCCTGAGCCAGCCGTTCGTGGACGAGAACTTCGCGTTCTACAACAAGACCATGCGCGGCCAGAAGGAAATCAAGCCGCGCTGGAAGCGCGTGCTGGCCACCATCAACGGCAAGGCCGGCGAGACGCTGGGCCAGATGTACGTCAAGGTCGCCTTCCCGGCCGATTCCAAGGCCAAGATGGAAACCCTGGTCACCAACCTGCGCACTGCGCTCAAGGCCCGGATCGAGAAGCTCGACTGGATGAGCCCGGAGACCAAGGCCAAGGCGATCGCCAAGTGGGAAAGCTTCACGCCCAAGATCGGCTTCCCGGACAAGTGGCGCGAGTGGAACGGCCTTGCCACCAGTCGCGATAGCTACCTGGGCAACGTGCTGGCCGCGCAGGAATTCAACTACAAGTGGAACCTGTCCAAGATCGGCAAGCCGGTGGACAAGACCGAATGGGGCATGAGCCCGCAGACGGTCAACGCCTATTACAACCCGCTGCAGAACGAGATCGTGTTCCCGGCCGCGATCCTGCAGCCGCCGTTCTTCGACCCGAATGCGCCGGAGGAAATGAACTACGGCGGCATCGGTGCGGTGATCGGCCATGAAATGACCCACGGTTACGACGATCAGGGCAGCCGCTTCGGTGCCGACGGCAACTTCATCCCCGATCCGGGTTGGTGGACGCAGAAGGACCTGGACGCGTTCAAGGCGCGCACAGGCAAGCTGGTCGCGCAGTTCGACGGCTACCGCACGCCCGCCGGCGACAAGGTCAAGGGCGACCTGACCCTGGGCGAGAACATCGCCGACCTGGGCGGCCTCAACACCGCCTACGACGCCATGAAGACCGCCACCGCCGGCAAGGACGACCCCAAGACCGATGGCATCACCCGCGACCAGCGCTTCTTCCTCAACTGGGCCACGGTGTGGCGCCGCAACTTCACCCCGGAAGAACTGGTGGTGCGCCTGAAGACCGACCCGCACGCACCGGCCAACTTCCGCGCCATCGGTGCACCGTCGAACATGCCGGCATTTGCCGCTGCGTTCTCGTGCAAGGCAGGCGATGCGATGGTGCGTCAGGGCGATCAGCAGGTCGTGATCTGGTAATTGCGCATTGCGGTAAATCAGGCGGGCGGCGATCGCAAGATCGTCGCCCGTTTTTTTTTGGGACTTTTCGGATCGTTCTTCTGCTCGGCAGGTGAATCACGCTGGCCAGCCACCTTCGTTTCGAGTCACGCAGTTCAATCAACGCCGCAGGCATCCGAACGCCGCCCCCGCGGCACACTGCACACCACCGGGACTGCATGCATAACGGCATCGACACACAAGCCTCAACAAAGCTCAACGCGTGCGCAGGCAAGCTCGCGCCCGCTTATGCTCAGCGTCCTTGCCCCTCACTGCGGCTGACGTCCATGCCATTGCTCAAGACTTCCACGCTCGCCTTTGCCCTGGTTGTGGCCCTGACAGGCTGCAAGCGCAACGCCGAGGACACCGGCACGCAGGCAAACACCTCACCCCGGACACCTGCGGCTGCCCCTGCCACGCCGGCAACGCCTGCGTTCGACATCAGCGAACTCGGCCCGGCAGCCAGCGCCTGCCAGAACCTCGACGAATTCGTCAACGGCAAATGGGCGAACACCAATCCGATTCCGCCCGATCGCACCAGTTGGGGCGTGGACGAGATCCTCACCGAAAAAAGCATGACCATTCAGCGCAACATTGTCGAAACGGCCGCACAGCCAGGCAAAGCTGCAAATCCGCTGGAGCAAAAAATCGGAACGCTCTATGCCGCCGGCATGGACGAAGCTGCCATCGAAGCGGCAGGCGCCCAGCCGATCCAGCCACAACTGGACACCATTGCCGCGTTGAAGTCGGGCAAGGATGTCGCCGGTTACATCATCAGCCGTCATGGCGAAGGCGATGGACAGGTGTTCGGATTCGGGGCCGGCGCAGACTTCCACAATGCCGACATGCAGATTGCGTTTACCCAGGAAGGCGGCCTGGGCCTTCCAACCAAGGACTACTACACCGACGCCGAGCACGCATCCATCCGCGCCGCCTATCTGGCCTACATCGCCAGGTCGTTCGAACTCAACGGCAGTTCTGCCGACGTGGCCAAGACGCAGGCAAACGATGTGCTGGCACTCGAAACACGTCTGGCTGCCGCGTCGATGAAGCCGGTGGAGGCGCGTGAGCCGAAAAACCAGTATCGCCTGGTCAGTCTCGCCGAGGCGGACAAGCTCACGCCGCACTTTCCGTGGAAAGATTTCTTCGCCACCCAGGGCGTGGAGATCGGCAAGGGCTTCTCGCTGGCGCAGCCGCGCTTTTTCGCTGCATTCGATCATGAACTGGCCACTGCGCCGATCGCGCAGTGGCAGGCTTACCTGCGCTTCCATGCGATTGATGAGGCAGCCGCGCAGCTCAGCAAGGCATTCGTCGACAACCGCTTTGCGTTCTACGGCAAGACCCTCTCCGGGCAGCCAGAGCAACTGCCACGCTGGAAGCGCGTCCTGCGCGCGGTCAATGGCGCAATGGGCGAAGGCGTGGGTCAACTCTACGTCGCCAAGGTGTTTACGCCCGAGGCCAAGCAGCGCGCCAGCGAACTGGTGGACAACGTCCGCGCCGCGCTCAAGACGCGCATCGAGAACGTCGACTGGATGAGCGCGGAAACCAAGGACAAGGCCATCGCCAAGTGGAACACCTTCCTGCCCAAGATCGGCTATCCGGATGCCTGGCGCGACTGGTCCGGATTGGAGATCGTCCCCGGCGCGTACTACCGCAATCTGCAGGCCGCGGCCAAGTTCAACTATCGCTACGACATCGCGCAGATCGGTAAACCGACTGACCGCAAACGCTGGCAGATGACCCCGCAGACGGTCAACGCGTATTACGACCCCAGCACCAATTCCATCAATTTCCCCGCAGCGATCCTGCAACCGCCGTACTTTGACGCCAGCGCCGACGATGCGTTGAACTACGGCGGAATTGGCGCGGTGATCGGTCACGAAGCAACACATGGGTTCGACGACCAGGGCAGCCAGTTCGATGGTGCAGGCAACAACGTCAACTGGTGGACTGCCGAGGATCGACGCAAGTTCGAGCAGCGCAGCGCGCAGCTGGTCGACCAGTTCGATGCCTATACCCCACTGCCCAAACACCCGACGCTGCACGTCAACGGCAAGCTCACCCTGGGCGAAAATATCGCCGACCTGGGCGGCACCAACGTGGCCTACGACGCGCTGCAGACCGCCCTGCATCAGCATCCCGAGCGGGCAAAGGCGATCGACGGCTACAGCCCCGATCAACGGTTCTTTCTGGCGTTTGCGCGCAGCTGGCGTCAACGCGTACGCGAACAGCAGCAGATGGTCTACCTGGCCTCGGACCCGCACGCGCCCAGCAACCTGCGCGCCATTGCGCCGCCTTCGAACATGCCGCAGTTCGCCAGTGCATTCGCCTGCAAGCCGGGCGATGCGATGGTGCGGCCCGAGAAGGACCGGGTGGTGATCTGGTAAGCCAGCGGCTGCAAGCGCTTCCAGCACAGTGGTAGGACGCACAGGCCCGCGAACGCGGGCCTGTCGCATTCATGCAGACGGCCGGTACCGATGACAAACGGCTGCGGCCGCCCGCCTGCGCGAGGCGCAGCCTTGCTAAACTCCGCCGACTTCAATCTGGCCACCCTTCTTCTCGATGCCCACCATTCGCCCGCTTGCCCTCGCTCTTGGCTTCAGCCTGATCACGCTGCTGTCTGCTCCCGACGCCGACGCCGCTCGCAAGAAGAAGGCAGCCCCCAAGGCGCCGGCCGTGTCTGCGGCCTGCACCGATTTCTACGACTACGCCAACGCCGGCTGGCTCAAGGCCAACCCGGTGCCGCAGGCCGGTGCCGTCACCGCCCTGGGCCAGCTGTCCGAGCGTGCCCTGCAGCAGCAACGCGAGCTGCTGGACGCATCGATGAAGGCGCCACAAGGCAACGTACAGAAGCTGCTCGGCGACTTCTGGGCCAGCGGCCTGGATGAGGCCGCGGTGGAAAAGGACGGCTCCAACCCGATCGCCCCCTTGCTGTCGCGCATCGACGCGATCAAGAAGGCCAAGGATGTGCCCGCTTCGATCGCCGCGCTGCACCAGGTCGGCATCCCGGTCGGTTTCAACTTCGGCCCGGACGTGGACCTGAAGGCGCTGGACCGCCACATCGGCTACTTCATGCAGGGCGGCATGGGCCTGCCGGATCCGGCGTTCTACACCCGCACCGATGCCGACACCCAGGCGCTGATGGGCCGCTACCGCGCCTACGTCAAGCAGATCCTGGCACTGACCGGCACCCCGGCCGACAAGCTCGACGCCGATGCCGCCTCCGTGCTGCAGATCGAAACCGCACTGGCGCGTAGCGCGCAGTCGGTGCAGGGCATCAACAACCCGTTCAACAACTATGCCCCGATCGCCACCAAGGAGCTGACCAAGCAGTACAAGAACCTGCGCCTGGCCGACTTCCTGGAAGCGCAGGGCGTCAAGGACGACCTGGTGTCGATGGCCGACCCGGCCATGTTCAAGCAGCTCGACAGCATGATCGTCAGCATCAAGCCGGAGCAGTGGAAGGCCTACCTGCGCTGGCGCGTCGGCGATGCGATGGCGCCGTATCTGTCCAAGAGCTTCCACGATGCCGAATACCAGTTCCGCGGCCGTCTGCTGCGCGGCGACGCCATGCCGCCGCAGCGCTGGCAGCAGGTGCTGGACGCGATCAATATCGCTGCCGGCCCGATGCTGGGGCGCGAGTACGTGGCGCGTTACCTGAGCAGCGACACCCGTCGCCAGGCCGAGTCCATTGCCGACCAGGTGCGCGACGCGCAGCTGGCCGCGCTGGAGCGCACCGGCTGGGGCAACGGTGAGGTGATCGCCGAGGCCAAGGCCAAGCTGGCGGCGATGAAGATCGAAGTCGGCGCACCGCGCCGCGATCTGGATTACACCGTGCAGCCGATGGGCCGCGGCAGCTTTGGCGGCAACATGCTGATCGCCTCGACCTGGCGTCACCGCGAAGAGATGAAGCGCATCGGCAAGGGCAACGCGGACCGTCGTTGGGACGTGCTGCCGCAGCAGCCGGCGGTGGCCTACGACATCGCGCAGAACCGCCTGATCGTCACCGCAGCCGTATTGCAGGCACCGGTGCTGACCACCGGCAGCACCCCGGCGGCCCAGTACGGCGCCTACGGCGCGCTGGTCGCGCACGAACTCACCCGTGCGATCGATGCCAAGGGTTCGCTGGTCGACGCCAAGGGCGAGCTGCGCAGCTGGTGGACACCTGCCGAAAAGAGCAGCTGGACCCAGCTGACCGGCAAGGTCGCCAACCAGTTCGCCGCCTATCCGTACCCGGGCGTGCCCAACGTCAAGGTCAACGGCGCGCAGACGGCCGAAGAAAACCTCGCCGACCTGGCCGGTGTCGAACTGGCCTTGCAGGCCTTCAGCAAGGCGCAACCGGCCGCCACCGAAGCCGACAAGCAGGCGTTCTTCACCGCCTGGGCCGGCCTGTGGGCACAGCAGCTGTCGCCGAACGAAGCGGTGCAGCGCGCAAGCGCCGACATCCGCGCACCGGGCCAGTGGCGCACCAATGGCCCGCTGTCCAACCTGCCGGAATTCGGTGCAGCGTTCAGCTGCAAGGCGGGCCAGCCGATGCAGCGCGTGGACGCAGACCAGATCAAGCTCTGGCGCTGAGTCCCGACACGATCGGCAACAAGAAGAGCGCGGATTCCGCGCTCTTCTTTTTCATGGGCGTTCGTGACGGAAATGCTTGATCTGTCTTTCGCTTGATCTGTCCTTGGCTTGATCTGCTTTGGATTGATGTGCGTTTTGCTCAATCCGTCTTTGCTTGATCTGCCTTGGTTTGATCTGCTTCTCGCCTGTTCCGCCTTTAACTCGATCCGCTTTCCGCTGGATCTAGCAAAACCCATCCTCGGATCAGCATCCAGCCAGCCCCTTCCCTGGATTGCATTACAGCCTGCTCGCTGCCCAGTCCGCTGGTCGCCAGATGCGCCAGCGCCCACCTGCTTCCGACGCTATGCCGTCCGCACTCTTGCTCTGGTAGGAGCGGCCCCGGCCGCGATGAGGCATGACCGGCAGCGTCAATCGCAGCCAGCGTCGCTGCTACGCATCAAGCCGATCCGGCACAGCGCCGCGCGACTCAGCGCACCACCCGCAGCGGCGGCTTGCGCCCCTTTCCGCCGCCACCCTTGCGGCCACCGCTGCCGCCAAACGGCGACTGGCCGCGCCAATAGCGAATCATCAACCAACCGAACAGCATCCCGCCAAGATAGGCGAAATATGTAATTCCCGATCGCTGACCGAGTACACCCAGCATCACCTCGATCAAACCGACCACAATGACCAAGGTACGTGCATTCATCGGGATCGGCGGGAACAACAACATCACGCGCTGCTTGGGAAACAGCATGGCGTAAGCGAACAATAGGCCGAACACGCCACCGGACGCTCCCAGTACAGGTGCCACGCTCTGGACGATCCAGGCCATCAAGAGCTGGCACACACCAGCCCCCGCAACACACACCAGGTAGTACGTCAAAAAGCGCTTCTGGCCCCAGGTCTGCTCCAACGGCGCGCCGAACATAAAGATCACCAGCGCACTGAAGAACAACTGATTGAAGCCGCTGTGCAAAAACGCGTAAGTCAACAACTGCCACGGCATGAAGCTGGCGCCCGGCGAGAACGCATCAAAGCCGTTGGAAATCGGCCACAGCATGAGCCACGACAAGCTGGAGTCGGATGGCAACACCCCCGCCCCCAGATCGCCCAGGGCCCATTGCAGCAGGAACAGGCCGATATTGGCGATCAACAGTGCTTTGGTAACGGGCGGCAATTGAGGCATGGCGGCATCCTTCTGAATGCTGCAGATGATAACGTCAGCCTTATGAAGGACCCCACACGGCCGCATCCAGCCGCTGCGCGGCCGTGGCGCGGCGCACCCGCCCCTGCACCACCGGCACGCCCTCCGCACGCAGCCGCTGGCATTGCGCATGGTAGCCGGGCGACCCCGGCGGCAACGCAATGCGCCCATCGCTACGGAGCACCCGATGCCAGGGCAGATCCGGATCGTCATTGCCACTGAGCACACGCGCCACCATGCGCGCACGCCCAGGCAACCCGGCACGCACAGCGACCTCGCCGTAGCCGGCGACCTGACCGGCAGGAATGGCGCGGATGACATCAAGAATACGCAGCCGCGCCTGCTCACCTGAGAGCGCTACCGGCGTTGACGCGGAACAGGTGGCGGACTTGGCAGCTGCGAACGAACGCAAAGATGGCTGGCGAGGTTTGGACATCAGGCAAGAATGCCAGCTGACGCGACTCGATGCCGGCCGGGCCACCGCGCTTCTGCGACCAAGCGCGTCACCCAAGGCTATCTTGACGAAAACGCAAAGGCCCCTCTCCCGCCGGGAGAGGGGTTGGGGTGAGGGTACGGACCAAGCCACGCACGGCCGAGCACGCGAGACATCAAGCAGTGCCCAACGTCGAAAGCCGCAGCATCACGCCCTCCCACCTGGAGAGAAAAACAGCAAAGCCCCTCTCCCGCCGGAAGAGGGGTTGGGGTGAGGGTACGGGCCAAGCCATGAAGAGCGAAACGGCTATCAGCTCCACACAGCCCGCAACATTGCATGAGCACAGGGCGGCTACCGCCCAGTGCGGAGCCAGCGTTGCCTACCACCTTCTTGATGCTCAACCGTCACCTCAATCCCGCTCTTGGCTGGAGCAGGGCCCTAGTTGAGGTTGGCGGTTGGCGCTGCGCCCTCTGCTTCCACTCGCGCCCCGCCCGCCTTCCCTTGCGCCGCTTCCATCGTTTCCCTGGCGCAGACAGCTAACGCTCCCACGCTCTCCACACCACTGCATCAATGCATCAATGCATCAATGCATCAATGCATCAACACGATCTCTTCCGACGACGTAGGGTGGATCGCCACGGTCTCGTCGAAGTCGCGCTTGGTGGCACCCATTTTCACTGCCACGGCAAAGCCCTGCAGCATTTCGTCGGCGCTTTCGCCAAGCAGATGCACGCCGACCACACGCTCCTCGTCGCCCACGCAGACCAGCTTGAACAGACTGCGTTGCGGCGCATCGGCCAAGGCATGCAGCATCGGGCGGAAGTTACTGCGATACACGCGTACCGCGCCGTCGTAACGCGCGCGTGCCTGTTCTTCGGTGAGTCCGACATGGCCAAGCGGCGGATGCGAGAACACCACGCTTGGCACGCCTTCGTAGTCCATGCGTGCATCCGGTTGATTGCCGAACAGCCGGTCCATCAATTTGCGGCCGGCCGCGATCGCCACCGGCGTCAGCCCGACCTTGCCGCCGACATCGCCGATCGCATGGATGTTGGGCACCGTGGTGGTCTGAGCATCGTCCACCACCACCTCGCCCTTCTCGCCCAACTTCACCCCCAGGGCCTCCAGACCCAGACCGGCCGTATTGCCGCGCCGGCCGATCGCGAAGAACACCTTGTCGAACACATCGTTGCCCTGTTCGCGCGGGTGCACCGGATGGCCGTGCACGCGCAGCCCGCCCTGCGCATCGCGTTCGAGGCCGGTGGTGGTGAAACCGAAATGCAGGCGCACACCCAGATGGCGCAGGTTGTCGGCCAGCTGCAGCGTCAGCTCGGCGTCGAAGCGTTCCAGCAAGCGCTCGCCCTGCACATACAGATGCACACGACTGCCCAGCGCCTGCAACAGGCCGGCGATTTCCACCGCGATATAGCCGCCGCCGATGATCGCCACGTGCGCAGGCGCATGACACAGATTGAAGAAATCGTCGGAGACGTCGCCGTATTCGGCGCCTTCCACGTCCGGGCGCAATGGATACGCACCGGTCGCGATCACGATGTGCTCGGCCGTCACCGCGACCCCATCGCCCCCCATGATCGTATGGCGGTCCTGCAGCACGCCGCGTTGCGGAATCAGCACCACGCCGTCTTCATCGAGTCGACGCCGATAACTGGCATGGATGTTGGCGATATAGCCCTGCCGATGCGTGACCAGTTCCTGCCACTGCAGCGTCGGCCGCGGCACATCGAAGCCGAGCGCGCTGGCGAGCTCGATCTTGCCGGCCAGATCGGCTGCCAACCACATCGCTTTCTTCGGCACACACCCCAGATTGACGCAGGTGCCGCCCAACGCATCAGGCTCCATGATCGCCACACGTGCACCGTGCCTTGCAGCGCGAAATCCCGCCGCCAGCCCACCGGAACCGCCGCCTAGAATCACCACGTCGTAGTCGTAACGCGCACTCATGCGAATCGCTCCGCCCGGTAGGGATGCGGGTCCAGCGCAGGTGCGCGGCCCGTGATCAGGTCGGCCATCAGTTGTCCGCTTGCAGTGCTCATGCTGATGCCGAGCATGCCATGGCCGGCTGCGAGCCAGACGTGAGGACATGCCGGCACCGCACCCAACACCGGCACATCGTCCCAGGTCATCGGGCGCCATCCGTACCAGCGCTCGATCACTGCAGGTCCGCACGGTGCATGCAGATAGTCGGCCGCTGCGCGTTCCAGCGCCGCCAGGCGGGTGGGCGTGAGCTGCGTGTTGCGGCCGGAAAACTCCATCGTGCTGCCGATCCGCAGCCGGTCGCGCCATGGCACAACGAATACCCAGCGATCCTTCAACACCACCGGGCGACGCGGCATCAGCGCAGGGGCGCGGTAGGTGATCGAATAGCCTTTGCCGGCCTGCACCGGCAGGCGCAAGCCGAGTTGCGCGGCCAGCAACGGCGACCATGGCCCGGTCGCGATGACCGCCTCGCGCGCGTGCAGCGTGCCGTGTTCGGTCTGCACGCGTGCACCGGATGCATCGGGCAATATGCCCTGCACACGGCAGCGCTCCTCGATCACCGCACCATGGCTGCGCACCACTCTGGCCAGCTCTGCGGTGTAGCGCTCCGGGCGCAGGTGCGCATCGCCAGGAAAATGGATCGCGCCGGCAAGTCCTGTGCGAAATGCCGGATCCTGCCGCAGGTAGTCGTCCGCTTCGATCACCTGCGCCTGGATCCCCCACTGCGCCAGCACTGCGCATTCGTCGCGGTACTGCGCAAAGCGACGTGCGTCGCCGAATACATAATCCAACCCATCGGCGCGGAACTCGCAGTCCAACGCATAGCGTGCGACCCAATCGTCCAGCCGGGCACGCGCGTCATGCAGCAGCGCCGCACGCGCCTGCGCACTGGCCTGCCAATCGCGCGCATTGCAGCGCTGCGCAAACCGTAGCAACCAACGCCACAACGCAGGATCCAGACGCGGCGGGATATACAGCGGCGCATCCGGTGTCAGCATCCACTTCAGCGCCTGGGTGATCATGCCCGGTGCTGCCAACGGTGGCGCATGACTCGGCGTGATGGTGCCGCAGTTGCCGTGCGAGGTTGCCGCGCCGATGGCACCGGCATCGAGCACGCGGACCTGGCGGCCCGCCTCCACCAATGCCAGCGCAGTGGCCAATCCGATCGCACCCGCACCGATCACCACCACGTCTTCGCGCACGGCGGCCATCGCGCGCTATCCCGTGCGTGCGTCGCCGCGCCGCATCGGCGGCACGTGCAGATAGGTCACGCTACGCCACAGCCATTCCATCGGCCCGAAGCGGAACCGGCGCAGCCACTGCTGGCTCGTCACCACCTGCAAGGCAAACAGCCCTACCGCGAACGGCAGTTGCCACAGGCGCGGCAGCTGCTCGAAATACCCCAACCCGTACCCGTAAAACATCCAGGTGCATAGCAATGACTGCAGCAGGTAGTTGCTCAATGCCATACGGCCGGCCGGCGCAAGCCAGTCCAGATGCGAGGCAAAGCGCACCACCCACGCGGCGTAGCCCAGGCTCATCAGCGGCCCGGCCACCAACGCCAGCGCGAATGCGCCGGACAGGCGCATGCTCAACCGCGTCGGGTCCATCCAGGGCTCCACGGCATAGCTCAGCAGCATCACGCCCAACCCCAGCGGCAAGGCGCCGTAGCGCAGCACCCGGAACAACCGGGGGAAGCGCTCGGGCGCGGCTATCGCGCCACTGCGCACGAACCAGCTGCCCAGCAGGAACATGCCGAGCATGGCCGGGCCGTTGATGCTCAGCCCGCTCATCGCTTCGCGCAGATCGTGCCAGCGCTGCGCAGTGGCCTGCAGATAAGTGCCGTGCCCCAGCGCAGCGCGCTGTGCCTGCACGTTGGCCACGGCCTGCTGCGCAACATCGGCCATGGCCGATTTCCAGTCCAACGCCGATGCCGGATCGGCCTGCATCATCGCACCGGCAACGCCGTACAACAGCACCAGGGCCGGCGCACAGAGGTAAACCAGCGCGGCAAGCCACGGCAGCGTCACGGTCGGCGCAGTGCGAGCGCCCAGCAGCAACATCGCCAGCAAGGCATAGGTCACCAGAACGTCGCCCGACCACAGCAGCACCGCATGCGCCAGACCGATGACCAGCAAGCCGGCCGTGCGCCGCAGATACATGCCGAAAAACCCGCGCCCGGCGCGCTCGGCGCGCTGCGCCATCACCGCAAACCCCATGCCGAACAACATCGAAAACAGCGGGTAGAACTTGCCCTGCACAAAAATGTAGACCAGCGCGTCGGCCACGCGATCGGCGCCGTGCCAATGCGGCTCCACACCGCTCAGCGCCAGATCCAGCGGACCGACAAAGGCTTCGATGTTCATCAGCAAGATGCCGAGCAACGCAAAGCCGCGCAGGACGTCCAGGACGACGATGCGCTCGGTCGCGGCAGTGGGTAACAGCAGATCGCGTTGTGTCATCGCAGCTCAGGCAAGCGGATGCGGCGTTGCGCACCGCAGAAAGCAGACGGCCACCACGGGCTGCGGCCACTACCACGTTGCGCGTCACCACCAACCAACCGTGGGTAGCACGCAGACCTCAGCGTGCACGCGCGGTGCGTGCCGGAGGCGCTGGCCGGGCGTACCCAGCGCGGCCGCACAGAGGTGTTGATCGCCGCGCTTGGAGCGGCTTACAAAACGTAGCGAGCAGTCGTCAGGTGGGCGTGGGCGGCGCGGAGGAAACTCAGTGTACGCGTGGTACATGCCGCACCGAGTACCGGCCGCGCCCGCCTGGCGGGGAGCGCAGTCGTTTTGTGAGTTGCGCTTAGTGGTGATGACCGCCATCGCCGTGCACGTGCCCGTGATCGCGCTCTTCCTGCGTGGCTTCGCGCACTTCGATGATTTCCACGTCGAAGTGCAGGTCCTTGCCGGCCATCGGGTGGTTGAGGTCGACGTCGACCACGCTCATGCCGACCTTCTGCACGGTGACCGCGCGCGGGCCGAAGTTGGTCTGCAGCACCACCTGGGTGCCCGGGACCAGCTTGGTGGCGCCGAAGTGCTTCTTGGGGACGCGCTGGCTCAGGCCTTCGCGGTATTCGCCATAGGCCTCGGTGGCCTTGACGTCCACGCCGAAGCTCTCGCCGGCTTGCTTGTCCATCATGGCCGCTTCCAGACCCGGAATGATGTTGCCGTGGCCGATCATGATCGCCAACGGGTCGCGCTCCTTGGAGCTTTCGATCGGCTCCTGGCCAATCTCCGAAACGGTGTAGTGGAAGCGGACGACGCTGTCTTTTTCGATCTTCATGCCTGGCTCTGAATGGGCTGCCCGGTGGCAGACGGTGGAGGACGGCTTGTCGGCCGCCGGGTGCGCCGCCATCATGGCGACCTTTCGAACCGCCCATTATCCCGGCTCAATGCATATCACGCCAGTTGTCGCCGCCCGCGCCCATCGCGCCACGGCCTGTCTGTTGCTGGGCCTGTTCCTGCTGGGCGGCTGCTCGTCGAAGGCGCCGGTTCGGCGACCTTCCGCCCCGCCGCCGTCGGCGCGCGTGTGGCCGCAGGTGCCGCCGGCCGATCCCGCCGCGGCCAACAACATCCTGATGCGCGCGCTGGGTCTGGTCGGCACGCCATACCGGTTCGGCGGCAATACGCCTGAGACCGGTTTCGACTGCAGCGGCCTGGTCACCTATGTCTACAAGGACGTGCTGGCGCTGTCGTTGCCGCGCACCTCGCGCGACCTGGCCGCGATCCAGGGCCCACGGATCCCGCCCGAGAAGCTGGCCACCGGGGATCTGGTGTTCTTCGGCGCCGGCGGAAACGTGAGCCACGTCGGTATTTATGTGGGTGAAGGCCGGTTTGTGCATGCCCCGACCACCGGCGGTACCGTCCGCTTGGATTTTCTCGATGGCGCCTACTGGCGTGACCATTATTCAGGTTCAAAGCGGGTTTTACATTGAAATGTGATGCTCATCACAAGTAATAAAACGGAAAGTTAACTTTTTTTGAACGTAACGATTCGTTCACCAGGGCATCATCCCGCATCGACAGCAGAATTGTGATTCCCGCGTGACGAACGACGAACAGATCAAAACTGGCGCCGCACCGCTTCCGCTCCGGAAACCGCTCCGCCTGCTATGCGTCACCGCTCTCTGGATTGCCGCGCTGCCCGCCCTGGCGCAGACCGCCAATACCGCCCCATCCGCTCCGCAGACGACCACGCCAGACAGCGCCGTCGCCGCCGAGAAAGCCGCAACCCGCAGCCGCGCCGACGCCGCTGCCACCGCTACCCTGGCCGCCCTGCTTCCGCATCTGGCCGCCAATGACGCCATCCCGCTGATGGACCGCTCGGCGATGTTCGCCGGGGACCTCAGCCGCCTGCTCGCCAATTACGATGTTTCGCAGAGTGCGGCCAATGCTGCCCAGAACGCCGTTGCCGACAGCCGCGTGCAGGTGATCCTGCAGCGTGCCATGGCCCTGCTCGGTACTCCCTACGTGTGGGGCGGCGAGTCCACCGAAGGTTTCGATTGCAGCGGACTGGTCGGTTACGTGTTCAAGACTGCGCTGGGCATCGACCTGCCGCGCGTCTCGCGCGATATCGCCCGCGACGAATCGGCCGAACTGATCAAGGACCCGAACGCGCTGAAGGCCGGCGACCTGGTGTTCTTCGGCAAGCGTGGCCGCATCGATCATGTCGGCCTGGTGGTCGGCGACGGCAAGTTCCTGCATGCGCCCAGCCGCGGCAAGGACGTGCGCGTGGATTCGCTCGCCAGTGGCTACTGGAGCGAGAAGTTCATCCAGGCGCGTCGGGTGCTCTGATTGCCCAGCGTACTGCGCAAAAAAGCCGCGGCATTGCCGCGGCTTTTTTGTTGGCCTTGGGTCGTCGGCACTTTGCCGGAGGCCACACCCCGGTCCGCCTGATCACAGGCGGCACTGGACAGCTTTTCATAGCTGGTCTGACTCACTTCTGGCGAGGGCTTGTCGACCGCGTTTGGCGAGTCGCCGGCATGTCGCCGCCTCCTCGCTCTGCCGACACACACGACCTCGCCTACGACTGGCCAACACAGGGCGATGGCATTGTCCCGGCGTGCAATGCCCGATCTAACCGGGGGGCGGCATGCACCAGCCCTGAAATGCAAACACCCCACCCACCAGCAGCGCAAGGTCGCCACGGGCAGTCCCTGTCCGATTAGGTATCGCGCGCGATACGCAACGCCGATGCGGCGTGCTTGAACGGTGTCTGCAGGCAACGTTCTGCAAACATGCTGCATGTAGCCACCGGACAAGCAGCGATCGATTCTGCGTGTCCGTTCCGCAGGTTTTATGGATTCCAGAATCCAGTCCAGATCCTGGAATTTCCAACGTCCTAGCTGTCAGCTCACGCGTTGCCTGACGCGCAACACACTCCTGTAAAGAGCTGCATCTGCTTGATCTGCAACGCGCCCGAGGATTGATTCAGGCGCAGCGAACGGATTGGCATGCGTTCTGCTTTGCACTCTGTAAACGCGGCATTCCGCCCGTGCCGGAGTAGAGCCTTGCTATCCACATTGATCCACACACCGTTGTTTGAATTGCTTTCACGATTCTGCATCGATATTGCCGCAGTGCTGGTGCTGATCTTCGCCATGTACTACCGCCGCCATCAAGACAAGGAACTCGTTACTGCAGCAGCACTGTTCAACATCTTCGTGTTTGCGGTGCTCACTATTCTGTCGAGTGTCCAGTTCAGTGTAGCCGCCGGTTTCGGTCTATTCGCCATCCTTGCGCTGTTTACGCTTCGCTCCGAGCCGATCACCAAGATCGAGATCACCTATTTCTTCGGCAGCGTTGCCATCGCGGTGATCTGTTCGGTGCAGGGCACCACGCTTGCCCTGATCGCGGCCACGGTGGTGCTGGTACTGACGGGCGCCTATGTCTTCGATCACCCGCGGATCGTGCGCTCGGTCGAGAACATCAAGATCACCTTCGACCAGATCCATATCCACGCGCTCTCCAATCCGACTGCGATGAACGCCAGCATCGCCGAGCGGCTCGGCGTGGACGTCGTGTCCTACGAAGTCCGTGCCATCGATTACCTCAACGACACCGTGAGCATGCGGATTTTTTACCGCAAACCTTGAGGAAGCCGCCATGAATACATTCGCCTGTCCACTCGCTTTGCCGCGTCACCGGCTCGCCGATGGGGTTCCGCTCTTGCTGTCCCACACTGATGCGGCGCTCGTTACCGCGCGCGCTCAAACCCCCGTCGCCAACTCCATGACGTGCCCGGAGCAGCAGTTCCGCGCCATTGGTCTGGAGCGACTCAACGCCACCGCATCGATGTTGATACGGCGCGACAACAAGTACGTGGTGCACGAAGATCGGCTGGCACCGGCATGGGGGGAGCTGATCGGCCAGTTCGACATCCTGGAAATCGATGGAAAGCGCGATTTCATCTACGACACCTGCTATTTCGACGATCCGGGCCATACCAGTTACTTCGATCACCATCGCGGCCGGCGTCAGCGCTGCAAGATTCGCATGCGCAACTATGTCGATGCACAACTGTGCTTTGCCGAGATCAAACTCAAAGGCAAACGCGGCCAGACCGAGAAACGTCGCATCGCCTGCCCGGTGGATCAGTACGGCGTACTGGGCGAGCACGCCCAGTCGCAGATCCGTTCGGCCTATCGCGAACTCTACGCACGCGACCTGACACAGGCGCTCGAACCCATCTGCTGGATGCGGTATCGCAGAACCACGCTGGTGGCCAAGGAAGGGGGCGAGCGGATGACGATCGACCGCGGCATGGTCTTCATGGATGCCTCTGGCACCTGCCGGATCGACGATGACCTGGTGATCGTCGAAACCAAGTCGGGCAACGCCAACGGCATCGCCGACAAGATCCTGCGCAGCTTGCACCAGCACCCCACCAATAGCGCTTCCAAGTACTGCGTCAGCCTGGCCGCGCTGCGGCAGGTCTCCAAGTACAACAAGTTGCTGCCTGCGCTGCGCAAGCTCGCTGTGGTTCCCACGCACGCGATACCGACGACATGACGTACGCGTCGCTCGGCGCGCATCCGCGCTGCATCACACCGTCCCTCATTTCCGACAGGACCCTTCCATGCACTTGAACCTTCTTCTGACTGCGGGCCTGGCCACCCTGGGGCTGCTGACAACGTGCACACAGGACGCCCACGTCACGACCGGGATCGCGGTTCCGGCACACACCGAAACCGCGCCACCTCAGATCGATGCACGATCGGATAGGCCTCGCTTCACCTTCCCGCCCACAACACGGGTGGGAAACGTTCCTCTCACCGAGCTGTCCGCCCTGGCCTGGGATGCGGACGAGAGGCTGCTCTATGCGCTGTCCGACAACGGCCACGTGTTCCATTTCCGCCTCACCCTGGATGGCGATGAGATCGTGCGCGTGGAGCCCATTCACTCGGCGGCACTGGTGGACGCAAAGGCGGGTTTGACGTCCGATGCCTTCAATGCGGAAGGGCTGGCGCTCAACAACGCCGCCAACGGCGTATCGGGCGACACCGAACTGGTTGTTGCGCTGGAAGACAAGCCCTCGCGGATCGTGCGTTTCAGCCCGACCGGTAACATTTTGGGCGAGCTCGCGGTGCCCTCGCCAGCCGACGACCTGAGCCGCTACCGCAAAAAGGGACGCGGCCTGGAGGCGGTGGCGATCCACCCTGCGTACGGTCTTCTGACGGCGCCCGAGTCGCCTCTGCTGGAGCCACGGGAAGACCGCCACACGGTGTACGCGAAACACCGGCGTTGGTCGTTCCTGCGACATTCCCCTGACAGCCGCCTCAAGGGAATCGACGTACTGCCCGACGGCAGCCTGCTGGTGCTTGAACGCGACAAGGCAGGCGCCAAGGGCAGCTTCGCCGCCAGTGTGCGCCGGCTGGACCTTGCCGCCTGCAGCAACGATGGCAGCTGTGCGACCGACACCGTCGCAATGCTTCCGGCTGGGCCGGACAACTTCGAAGGCATGACCGTGATCGACCCGCAGCACATTCTGCTGGTGAGCGATAACGGGGGACTGGTGACGCAGGGCACCACCTTCGTGTTGGTGCGGCGGCCATGAGCAGCGTTCAATCGCATGACGGGACCGTCGCATGAACACGCCGCTGCTTGTCTGCCTGTCGGTGGCTTGCCTGGCTGCGACGCAGGAGACGCACGCACTCGAGATCCACTTTGGCGGCCGCCTGCATCTGGATTACGCGACCTACCGGGCCGACGTCAGGCAGCTCGACGATGCCTTTCTACTGCGGCGTGCCAAGCTCGATGCCGATGGCAAGCTCAATGACGATTGGTCGTTCGAGGTCGCCTATGACGTCGCCGCCGTGTACAGCGTCACCGACAGCGGCACCCACAAGCAGGGTGCATTCAAGGAAGGCTTCGATGGCGTGGCACTGCGATACGACGGCTGGAAGCAGGCCGATCTGGATCTTGGCCAGTTCAAGGTTCCGTTCGGGCTGGAGGAACTGAACAGTTCCAATAACATCACCTTGATCGAACGCGCCCTGGCCAGCGATGCCTTCGCGCCATCGCGGCGGTTGGGTGTGGGCGTGAGCCGCAATCGCCAGCGCTACACGCTGTCTGCCATGGGGTTCGGCAGGTCTATCGATGGCCGCGACAGGGGCCGTGGCGCCGCGCTGCGGGCCACCTTCGTGCCGGTCAACACCGGCAACGGCGGAACAATGCTGCATCTGGGTGCGGCGGTCGTCATCGAACGTCCAAGCGGCGAGGTCAAGTTCAATGCCCGGCCGGAGTCCAGAGCCCTGGATGTCCGATTCTTGAACACCGGCGATCTGGACAACGTCGATCGCATCGATCGTATCGGACTGGAAGCCGCAGGCAACGCCGGCCCGGTTTCCGTGCAGGCCGAATGGATGCGTGCTGCCATCAGGCGCAGCCACGGCAGTGCCGATGCGCAGCTGCAAGGCTGGTACGTGATAGGCAGCTGGGTGCTCACCGGTCAGTCGCGCCAGTACAAGAACGGCAGGTTCAGAAGCGTTTCGATGCAGCAGCCTCGCGGCGCCTGGGAACTGACCGCACGCTATAGCCATCTCGACCTGGACGACGGCCGGGTACGGGGGGGCGAGGAAAACAACGTGACCGTCGGGGTCAACTATTACGTCAACAACCGCTTGCGTATCATGCTCAATTACATCGATGTGCGAAGCGAGCGTCGGGGCCGAACGGACAATCCCGATATCTTGTTGGCCCGCATGCAACTATCGTTCTGACGTGCGCGCGGCGCTGCCGGAGACAAAAGATTGGCAAGAACCCGAATCATGATCGTCGATGACGAGGACAGCATCCGTTTTGGCATGCGCGACTTTCTAGAATCCCGTGGCTACGATGTGATCGACGCCGATAGCTGTCGCAGGGCAAGGGAGCTGTTCCAGGCATCGTCGCCGGATGTCGCGGTCATCGATTTCCGGCTGCACGACGGCAGTGCGATCGACCTGCTTCGCGACTTCAGGCAGATCGACCCGGACGTTCCCATGATCGTGCTGACGGCCTACGGATCGATCGACCTGGCGGTGCAGGCGATCAAGCAGGGGGCAGAACAATTTCTGACCAAGCCGATCGAAATGCCCGCGCTGCACGCCATCGTGAAGCGGCTGCTGACCAATCGGCGGCTGCACAGACAGCAGCAAGTGGTGAGCAAACGCGAACAGCGTGAACGGGTGGATCCGTTGCTGGGCGATAGCCCCGCCATCCGGATGCTGGCCGAACAGGCAGGCAAGGTGATGGGCAGCGACAGCCCGATCCTGATTCTTGGAGAGACCGGCACCGGCAAGAGCATGCTCGCCAAGTGGCTGCATCACCACAGCGCGCGTGCCGACGAGCCGTTCGTGGATCTCAATTGCGCCGGGCTGTCGCCGGAATTTCTGGAAACCGAATTGTTCGGCCACGAAAAAGGCGCATTCACCGGGGCGAGCGCCAGCAAGCAGGGCATGCTCGACATCGCCGATGGCGGCACCGTCTTCCTGGATGAGATCGGCGATGTCGATCCACGCGTGCAGCCCAAGCTGCTCAAGGTACTGGAAGAAAAGCGTTTTCGCCGGATGGGCGCGGTGCGCGAGCGCGAAGTGGATATCCGGCTGATTGCCGCCACCCACCACGACCTTGCCAGCAAGGTGAAGGAAGGCGTGTTCCGCAGCGACCTGTATTTCCGGATCAGCAGCATTCCGTTGACGATGCCTGCACTGCGCGACCGCAAACAGGACATCCTCTCGCTCGCTTCCACGCTGCTGGCCCGCATGGTCACCGACCCGGCGCGGCAGGTACAACTGACCGATGACGCGCAACAGGCGCTGCGCGATTATGCATGGCCCGGCAATATCCGCGAACTGCGCAATGTGCTGGAGCGCGCCGCGTTGCTCTGCAATGACGACACCATCACCCGACGCGACCTGCGCTTCGAGCTACCCGCAGCGCAAGACGTGCCGGCAAACACGATGAATCTCACGCTTCAGCAGCTCGAGCGACAACACATCCAGCGCGTTTTGCGTGATGTGGGAGGCAAGGTCGAGCAGGCTGCGCTGCGCCTGGGGATTCCACGCAGCACGCTCTATCAGAAGATCAAGATGCATGGCATCAGCGCGGCATCGCACGATCCCGGCTAAGCCCGCATGCCGGGGTTGAGCGCTCAACAGGTGAGATTGGCACGCGCGCGAGGAGTGCGACATGGTCAAGGCGAAGATCTATGCAGGCATCGCGATCATCGTCGCCTTCGGCGTGATGTCGATGCTCTACGTCCAGCGCGGACTCGACGAGGTCGTCGGCCATCTGACCAGACTCGAGCAGATCGATGCGCCCTTCAGCATCGCTGCCCTCGAGATGGAAAAGAATGTCGGTGAGTATGCCTATGGTGTGCTGCAGTACATCGCACAACCGCTTGCGGATACCCGCGCGGAAACCGTCAACGACAGCGCCGACTTTTCCCGCTACCACGCCAACTACATGCAGTTGAGCAGCACCGACAGGGAAATCGAGTTGGGCAGGCACCTTGCTGCCGACTTCAAGAATCTTTCCGGTATCGGCGCTGCGCTGATGGATAAAAGAGACGCGCTCGACGCCACGTTCGAGCGTGTCACCGGGCTGTTGAAAGACATCGACGCGCTTGCAGACCATCGCATGGTGGCGGCTGCGCCGAAAATCGAGCCAGCGCGGCGGCGCAGTCTGGCTGCAATCGCAAACATGGAAGCACAGGCAGCAAAACTCGGATTTTGGCTGTCGGCGTATGAGCGCAGGACGACGGCGCTGACGACACGGCAGTTACTGGAAAGAATCGCCGGCCTCGACGAGGCCATCTCCGAATATCGGCGTTTGCCGCTGGCGCCAGAGGAGCAACGGCTGGGCGATGATGTGGAGGCGTTGCGTGTGCAGATCAGACGCGGTGTCGATGAACTGCTTGTGGGCGAGGACGCCATTGATGCATCGGCGAGGCAATTTGTCAGATTGCAGAACCATCTCGACGATGTCTCCGACGATGAGATCGAACCGTTGGCCGCCAAGGGGCTGACGGCACCGCAGAAGGAAGCGGACCGCATCGCGGTACGGGTGCTGAACATGCTGGGGTACGCGATCCCGCTGTACCTGCTGGTTGCAATGGTGGTGGGTGCATTGCTGATCATGACGGTCGTCAGGCCATTGCGAAAACTGGCATCGGGGACCAAGGCCATTGGCGACGGCAATCTTGGCTACCGCATCGCCGAACGCGGCAAGGACGAGTTCGACGATCTGGCACGGCAATTCAACCTGATGGTGGCGCGACTGCAGGAGAGCACCGTCTCCAAGGCGCTGCTGGAACAAAGCGAACAGAAACTGCGACTCACGGTATCGGACCTGCGTCAGGAAATCGCAGAACGCGCACGGTCCGAGCGGGAACGCGGAAAGCTGCAGGCCGAGTTGCGACGTAGCGAGGCGATGGCGGCCATCGGCGCGCTGATGGCCGGCGTTGCCCATGAGGTGCGCAACCCGTTGTTCGGCATTTCATCGACCCTGGATGCGATGGAGGCAGGCTCACACGGCGGCGGCGGAAGTGGCCGTCACCGGGAAGTGCTGCGCCGCGAGGTGCGTCGACTGAACAAGCTGATGACGGACCTGCTCGAATATGGCCGGCCGCCGACCGAGGAATTCACCAACGGACGCCTGGGCAATGTGATCGCCGAGGCCGGCCATATCTGCGGCCCGGCTGCCGACGCAGCAACCGTTGTCATCGTCAACCAGGCCAACGCCTATGACGGCGTACTGCCGATGAACCATGGCCGCCTGCTGCAGGTGTTCGTCAACCTGATCGAGAACGCAGTCCAGCATGCGCCTGCTTGCACCGAGGTGACCATCACCGCCAGCACGATCGTCGAGGACGGGAATCGCGCTGTGGAGTGCCGTGTGCAGGATCGCGGCGCTGGCTTCGCCGCCGAGGACCTGCCATTGCTATTCGACCCATTCTTCACCCGGCGCCGAAAGGGCACCGGGCTGGGCCTGGCCATCGTTCAGCGCATCGTCGATGAGCACCGCGGCTCCATCCAGGCCCTTAACAGTCCACAAGGCGGCGCGGTCATGGTGCTGCGCCTGCCGATCACGGGCTGGTCCGACGACGCGCGCGACTTGCCGGCCGGATAAAACATCGCATTCCGCGCGCTGCGCAGGCACGATTGCGCCAGGCACCGGGAGTGGTGTGGCGGATGATGCATCGTGGGGAACGTCACGTGTGGCAACCCAGCCAGCTCGTTGCCGCAGCCAGGTCAGTGATCGGCATCGCGCCTGTAATGCGCCATGGTGTCCTCGATGCCCTTGCTCAGCTCCATCACCTTGAGCGCGTATTCGGCCAGGCGCTGATCCTCGGGCGTGTCCGGCCGCCAGGACGGCACTTCCACCGGCGTCACACCATCCGGGTCCATCGCCACGAACACGATGATGCAGTGGGTGCACAAGCGCGAATCGCCGCCCATCGGGCTGCGCGCACGCACATCGATGGCGAAATGCATGCTGCTGCGCCCGGTGTAGACCAGCTTGGCCGACACCGCGACCAGATCGCCGATCCGTACCGGCGCCACAAAGCGAATCCCGCCCACCGCCACCGTCACGCAGTAATGCCCACTCCAGCCGCTGGCCGCGGCAAAGCCGACCTGGTCGATCCACTTCATCACCACGCCGCCATGCACCTTGCCGCCGAAGTTGACGTCGCTGGGCTCGGCCAGAAAACGAAAAGTCAGGTCACGTTGTTGGCCAATCACTGCACGCTCTCGCCGGGGGGATGAGCCGAAAGTGTGCCATGCGCGCGCGTTGAAGGGATTCGCCCCGCGCACTCGGATGCGCCCACGCACCGTGCCTCCCTGCGCCTCCCTGCGCCTGCCTTGCAGGTCTCCCACGCCCGCAGCCTTTGGTTCCAAAGCCTGCACGCAGCCCCAAGGCCTTTGAGCGATCGCTTGCGCGCTCAGGAGGCAAGCTCTTCATCGACCACCGGTCCCTGGACATGTGGCACGTCTGCAGCCAAGCGCGTGCACGCGTCATCGAAAGTCACTTACCCTCGGCATCCGGGCAAGGCCGCCGGCAGCAGGAGGCATCGCGTCATGTCGGACCGAAGACGATTCAGCATCGAGCAGGCACGGCAGCATCTGGAACGCGCCGGGTGGCCGCGCCTGCAGATGAGCGCCATCGTGCTGATCACGGCAACAGGCGGCTTGCTGGCCTCGTTCCTGCTGCGCAATGCCGGCGTGGACGCGATGGTGGTGCGCTACCCGATGGCGACGCTGATCGCCTATGGCCTGTTCCTGCTGCTGATGTGGGCATGGGTGCGCTGGCGCAACGAGGTGGATGGCGAGCTGGTGAGCGACTGCGTCGATCTCGGCAGCAGCGCGGCGCAGGACTCGGGATGGACCGGCAACGGCGGCAACTCCAGCGGCGCGGGGCGTTCGGGCACGTGGAGCGCGCCATCCGGATCCACCTCGGATGCCTCGGGCGACGGCGCACTCCCGGACTTCATCGATGGCGAGGCCGGACTGCCGATCTTGGCGCTATTGGCAGTGCTGGTCGCGGCCGCAGCCGCCATCGTTGCTGGCGCCTGGGTGGTGTGGTCGGCGCCGGTGTTGATGGCCGAGCTTCTGGTCGACGCGGCGCTGGCAGGCGGGCTGTATCGCCGCATGCGCGGCGTGCAGGCGCAAGGCTGGTGGTGGTTATGCGTTCGCCATACGCTGTGGCCGCTGCTCGGCGTGCTGACGTTCTTCATCGTGGTCGGCGCAGTCGCCCAGCACGCGGCGCCGCACGCAACGACGTTGCTGGAGGCCGTACAGGTGCGATGACCGTACCGAGTTACCGCCCCTGGTTGTCCTGCCTGCGAAGACACAACCATGGGAAATGCGGTTGCCGCAGCTTGAGCATGCGGCGTATGCGCGCGCGCAGCTGGCGCGGATCGAACAGCCACTGCACCACGAGCGGGTCGAAGGCGGCGTAGGTGTGCTGGTGATACTGCTCGGCCAATGCCGGCACGCCCAGGCCGGTGAAATAGCGCAGGCTGCGTGCAGCGCTTTGGTCGGCACGTTGCCGGTCCGGATACAGCGGGCTGTCGAGGATGTGCAACTCGCCGCCGTCGCGCAGCTGCGCAAGCAGGTGACGCACCAGGGCGGCAGGATGCGGGAAATACTGGATGCACGCCGGCACCACGATGACGTCGAAGACATCGTGCGGCAGCGCAAAGGTCTGGATGTCGGCAGCGACAAAACTCAGCCGTTGGTCGTGACCAAACACGCGCGCGGCCTGCGTAAGCTCGGTGCGATTGACGTCGACGCCGCACACGTCGCGCTGCAGCGATTGCGCCAGCAGCTGCGATAGCCAGCCGTTACCGCATCCCAGCTCGAGAATGGCGCCCTCACCACCGCGTGCCTGCAGGTGCCGCACCAGAAATCTGCTGGACAGCGCGCGCACCTGCCACTCCAGGCTGGTACCGAGCTTGCCGCTGGGGCGCGGCAGGCTGCGCACCTGCGCGTCGGTATACAGCCGGCCTTCCTGGCGCCGCACCTCCAGATAGCGATCCTCGAACGGATCTTCGGCAAGCGTGCGTTGAACGAATACACCGTCCACGCTGTCCAGCTCGGGCAGTTGCGCCAGGCGCTCACGCAACACGGGCAATCCAACCGTCATGCGCCGCGCTCAGCGAAGCGGCTTGGCGCTGTCGGCGGGCGGATCTTCCAGTCCCACATTGGTGGATGCAGCGTCATAGACCGCCTTGTCCAGCAAACCGGTTTCCTTGGCCACCAGCACCGGCACCAGCATCTGTCCGGTGACGTTGGTCATGGTGCGCATCATGTCGAGGATGCGGTCGATGGCGTACAGATACCCGATCACTTCCAGCGGCAGGTTGGCCGCGCTCAACACCACCGTGGCCATGATCACCGCAGTGCCTGGCACACCGGCGGTGCCGAAGCTGCCCAGCACCGAGGCGATCAACACCACGAAATACTGATTGGCGGTCAGCGGCACCCCGGTGTATTGCGCGATGAATACCGCGCACAGCGCCGGGTAGATCGCGCCACAGCCATCCATCTTGATGCTGGCGCCCAGCGGCACCGCAAACGCGGCGTAGTCCTTGCTGACCCCCAGATTGTGGGTGATCGAACGCATCGCCACCGGCATCGCGGCAAAGCTCGACGAACTGACGAAGGCCACCTGCATGCCAGGCGCCGCACCACGGAAGAACTTCCACGGATTGAGCCCGTGCGCCAGCAACAGGCTGCTGTAGACCACCAGGATATGCAGGGCGCAGGCCACATACAGCGCGAGCACGAAACTGCCGAACGGCAGCAGCTTTGCGAAGCCGTAGCTGCCCACCAGGCCGGCAATCAGGCCGAAGGTGCCCAGCGGGGTCATCTCCAGCACGAAGCGCGTCACCTGGATCATGATGTCGCTCAGCTGCCCGGTGAGCTTGCGCGCCTCGGCCACCCGCTCGCCGAGCTTGACCATCGCAAAGCCGAGCAACGCGGCGAAGAAGATCACCGGGAGGATCGACCCGCGCCCGGCCGCCAGCACGGTTTCGCCGGCCGCATTGGTCTTGGTACCGATGCCGGTCAATGCATAGAACGGGTTGGACGGCACCACGTCCAGCAACACCTTGATCGGGCTGGGCACATCGCGCGGCGTCCACGCCGAGTCCACGCTCAGGCTGAAATGCCCGGCGCCCGGCTGCATGATCGTGCCCACCGCAAGGCCGATGCCGACCGCCAGCGCGGCGGTGATCACGAACCACAGGAAGGTGCGTCCGCCGAGCGCGGCGACCGACTTCTGCCCGTGCAACGACGAGATCGCATTGATCACCGCGAAGAACACCAGCGGGATCGCAATCATCTTGATCAGGGTGACGTACAGGTCGCCGAGCGGGCCGAACCACACATCGGCCGCCGGGCCCATCGCCGCCCCGGCAATCGCGCCAAGAGCGAAGCCGGCCACCACGCGCTGCCAGAACGGAATGCGCAACCAGGCCGCAACCAGTCTCATGTCGTCCAATCATCCGGGGGAGAGTGCATGCACCTTAGCGCAGGCCTGCCTTGCCCGCGAGGCCACGACTGGAACAGCGGCGTGTCATCTGTGCGACGGACCCGGGCCGGCATAATGGGGGCCGATTCAGTCACGAGTTCGAACCCGATGCGTTACCGCCTGCCTGCCCTCGCCGCCCTGACCACCCTGTGCGTGGCCGCCTGCGCCTCCAGCGCCGGAACCACCGCGTCCGCACCGGCCGCCGTCCGCGTGGACGTGCCGCCGGTGACGCACCCGGCCGGCGAGACCCCGCAGTGGTGGTACCGCTCCGGCGCCGCACGTGCGGCCGGCAATGGCGCCATGGCCGGCAAGGCGCGCAACGTCATCCTGTTCCTGGGCGACGGCATGAGCCTGACCACGGTGGCGGCCGCGCGCATCCTGGATGGACAGCGCAAGGGCGGGCCCGGCGAAGAGAACCTGCTGTCCTGGGAGCAATTCCCGGCCACCGCCTTCAGCAAGACCTACAACACCGATTCGCAGACCCCGGATTCGGCCGGCACCATGACCGCGATCACCACTGGCGTGAAGTCGCACATGGGCGCGATCGGCGTCAGCAGCGGCAACCGCAGCGACTGCGCCGACAGTTTGAACAAGGGGCTGCTGAGCTGGTTGCAGCTGGCCGACAGCGCCGGCATGGCCACCGGCGTAGTCACCACCACCCGCCTGACCCACGCCACCCCGGCGGCAACCTACGCGCATTCGCCGGACCGCAACTGGGAAAACGACACCGACCTGCCCGAGTCCGCGCGTAGCGCCGGCTGCCAGGACATCGCCCAGCAGCTGTTGTCGACCGCCCGCTACGGCCGCGGCCCGCAGGTGGTGCTGGGCGGCGGCCGCAGCCAGTTCCAGACCGTGCAGGAGCGCGACCCGGAGTACGACGACAAGGTCGGCCTGCGCCTGGACGGCCGCGACCTGGTTGCCGAATGGAAACAGGCGCATCCGCAGGGCGCGTATGTCTGGAACGAGCAGCAACTGCAGGCCGCGGCCGGCGCGCCAGCGCTGCTGGGCCTGTTCGAGCCGGATCACATGCAGTTCGACCACGACCGCAACCGCGGCCCGCAGGGCGAGCCCAGCCTGACCGAAATGACCCGCACCGCGATCCAGTCGCTGTCGCGCGATCCCAACGGCTTCGTGCTGATGGTCGAAGGCGGCCGCATCGATCACGCCAACCACGCCGGCAATGCCTATCGCGCGCTCGACGAAACGGTGTCGCTGTCGGATGCGGTGCGCACCGCCGTACAGACCGCTCCGGCCGACACGTTGATCATCGTCACCGCCGACCATTCGCACACGCTCAACTTCGTCGGCTACCCGGTGCGCGGCAACCCGATCCTGGGCAAGGTGCGCGGCACCGGCGGCGAAGAAGGCGACCGCAGCCAGCTGGCCACCGACCTGGCAGGCCAGCCCTACACCACCCTCAGCTACGCCAATGGCCCCGGCCACACCGGCGCGACCAATGCACAGCCGGCCGGACCGAAAAAGTACCCGCACGAACCCAGCAGCAGCGAGCCGGCCCACGGCCGGCCCGACCTCACCCATGTCGACACCGAAGCGCCCAGCTACATGCAGGAATCGCTGGTGCCGACCAAGTCCGAAAGCCACGGCGGCGAAGACGTCGGCATCTGGGCCACCGGCCCGGGCAGCGCGGCATTCCGCGGCACGCTGGAAGAGAACGTGATCTACCACGTCATCGTCCAGGCCACCCCGCGTCTGCGCGAGCGCCTGTGCAAGGCCGGCACCTGCGACAGCGCCGGCGTGCCGGTGCAGTTGCCCGCCCCGGCCACGTTCGAGGCAGCGGCAAAGCGGTGATGTGCAGATGGCTGCGCGATGGCGACGGACGGGTCCGCCAGCGATGCCACCTTGCCGGACACGCCTGCCGCATGGGGCGGACCGCGTCCGGGATGATGCGCGGCGGCCTGATCGTTCTGCTGCAGGATCACGAGGTGCCCGGTGCACCACGTGCTGCGATGGCGAGGACGACGATGGGCTGCGGTTTCCCATCCCGGGCGGCGCGATCCGGCGCCCGCCACTGTTCGCGCACATCGGTGGCGTGTCCCTCCAGCAACGATCCGCATCGAGTGAGCACCCGGTGACCGACACCCCGCCACTGCTGCCAGCCCCCCCGCCCGGCCCGGTGCTGATCGCCTACAGCGGCGGCATGGATTCGCAGGTGTTGCTGCACGCGCTGGCCGCCATGCCGGCGTACCGCGAGCGTGGCCTGCGCGCGCTGCACGTGCACCACGGCCTGCATGCCGATGCCGACGCCTGGGCGGCGCATTGCCAGCGCAGCTGCGCGGCGCTGCAGGTTCCGCTGCACATCGTGCGGGTACGGGTCGCACGCGATAGCGGCCAGGGACTGGAGGCGGCCGCGCGTCAGGCGCGCCACGGCGCCTTTGCCGACAGGCTGGCGCCTGGCGAATGGCTGGCGCTGGCCCACCATCGCGACGATCAAGCCGAAACGTTTCTGCTGCGCGCGCTGCGTGCATCGGGCCCGGACGGCCTGGCGGCAATGCGGGCACAGCGCCCGTTTGCCCAGGGCACCTTGTGGCGCCCATTGCTGTCGCATGCACGCGCGCAGCTGCACGCCTATGCACGCATGCACGGCTTGCACTGGATCGACGATCCCAGCAACGCCGATGCCCGCTACGACCGCAACTTCCTGCGCACGCAGGTGCTGCCGTTGCTGCAGCAACGCTGGCCGCAGGCCGCCGATGCCTTGGCACGCAGCGCCCAGCTGAGCGCCGACGCCAGCGACCTGCTGCTGCACGACGATCTGGCCGTGCTACCCGCACTGCAGACCGAAAGCGGCGCACTGGACCTGCATCTGTTACGCGCGCAGCCCGCCGCACGCCGGCTGCGGTTGCTGCGTGCATGGGCCACCGCAGCCGGTGCGCCGCCGCTGCCCGCCCAGGGCGTAGCTGCGCTGGAGCGGGAAATCGACAATCACGCACCGGATCGACAAGCCTGCTTTGCCTGGCAACAGGTCCAGGTGCGGCGCTGGCGACAGTGCCTGTACCTGCTTGGCCCGACGCCGGCATGGCCGGCGCAGTGGTGCGCGCACTGGGACGGCGCACAGCCGTTGCGGTTGCCCGACGGCGCGCAGCTGCACCTGCACGGCCCCGCAGGGCTGTGCTTCGCGCCACCGGTGACGGTGCGCGGCCGACACGGTGGCGAGCGCATCGTGCTGCCGCAGCGCAGGCATTCGCATCAGCTCAAGCATGTCCTGCAAACCGCCGATCTGCCGCCATGGCAACGCGATCGCCTGCCGATCCTGTGGGCCGACGACCAGGTCCTTGCCGCCGGCGATCGCATCGTCTCCGCTGCGTTAAACGACTGGCTGCAAACCCATGGCGCACGTCTGCAGTGGCGCGTCGATGCCGACACGAATTGACCCGCCTGCGCGCGCGCCGCACACTTTGGCGATGGCCAAGAAGTCCTTGAACGAAACATCCCCGGTTGCCCGCTTCGAACAGTCGCTGGAAGAACTCGAGCAACTGGTGCAGAAAATGGAAGTCGGCGACCTGAGTCTTGAGCAGTCGCTCAGCGCTTACGAACGCGGCATCGGCCTGTACCGCGATTGCCAGCAGGCGCTGGAACAGGCCGAGCTGCGCGTCCGCCTGCTGACCGACCCGGCCCGCCCCGAGCTTGCCGAAGCCTTCGAACCGCCGTCGCCGGACGGCGGCTGAGGTGAGTTCCGCGCTGTTCGAACACTGGATCGCTCGCACCGAACGCAGCCTCGACGCCGCCCTGCCCAGCGCAACGCTGGCGCCGCAGCGTCTGCACGCGGCGATGCGGCACGCGGTGCTGGGCGGCGGCAAACGCATGCGGCCGCTGCTGGTGTACGCCACCGGTGCGCTGTTTGGCGCCGAAGAAGAGCGATTGGATACCCCGGCCGTGGCGGTCGAACTGATCCACGCCTACTCGCTGGTGCATGACGACCTGCCGGCGATGGACGACGACGCGCTGCGCCGCGGCCAGCCCACCGTCCACATCGCCTTCGACGAGGCCACCGCCATCCTGGCCGGCGATGCGCTGCAGACCCGCGCCTTCGAACTGCTGGCCGCAGCGCCAGTCGGTGCCGAGCTGCGCGTCGGCTGGTTGCAGAGCCTGACCAGCGCGGCCGGCGCCGCCGGCATGTGCGGCGGCCAGGCGCTGGATATCGATGCCACCGGTCAGTTGCAGTCGCTGCACGCGCTGCAGCGCATGCACGCGCTCAAGACCGGCGCGCTGATTCGCGCGGCGGTGCGCATGGGTGCGCTGACCGGTAGCGCCGCCGCGGCCGACCAGCAGCGCGTGGACGACTTTGCCGATGCGCTGGGCCTGGCCTTCCAGGTGCGCGACGACATCCTGGATGTGGAGTCGAGCTCGGCGCAGCTGGGCAAGACCGCCGGCAAGGACGCCGCGCAAGCCAAATCCACCTACCCCGCCTTGCTCGGCATGGACGGCGCCAAATCCAAGCTGGCCGAACTGGCCACACGCATGCACGACGTGCTGCAGCCCTATGGTCGGCCCGGCGAAACCCTGGCGACCCTGGGCAGGTTTGCGGTGGACCGCGCCCACTAAACGTGTCTAACCGGGCGCTGCGAGCGTCGGCCAGGCGTGTCATCGGCGCGCGGGCGGCGAAGTGCCTGAGTGGCGTGCCGAGATTCTGAGCGACGGCTTGGCCAGCCTGCTGTCGCTGCTCGTGCAGACGTCTTGCCAGTCGCTGCGGGCGCCACGGGCAGCGCGATGGCACGATCGCGCTGCGGGCGCATCCGTCGCCTGGATCCAGCGCCCTGCCTGCATGGATCACGCTTGCGGGCACCTCTCACACCACCAATCGCCATCCCGGCGTGTCCCCACCGCTGAGGTCCCGCACAGGCAGCTTGGGACGACGACCACCGCATGCAGGCAAGATTGAATGCCTGATCTCGGCAGTGATTGGGTATGCCCGGAGTCCGAGGACACAGTCGGCGCGCGCGTCACCACCATTGCCCGAGAACGCCCCGGCCCCGCTGTCGCAAGCATTCGCTGCCATCCGGCGACATCCGCCATTGGCTCGTTGCCACATCCTGGCAACTCCCAGGGCCACTGCACCCAGCAGATGCCGCCCCACACTTCGCGTTGCACGACACATTTGCGCATTCCGTGCGCCACCGCACGGTCAACTGCACGGGGCCATTCAGGCAACGAGCGAGCCCGATCACAAAACGGCACATTGGTCGCCGGACTTTGTGTCAGCCGGCGACACACAACCGACAAAATTTCATGACGGCCGGCACGCTTTATTGCTGAATTATCTGCACCGGTGATGTATCGGGATGCATAACCAATGCATGACATCCAGAAATATCGCTAATTGAACGACTTGTCGCGCCCGCTCGCTCTGCCTAGGTTTGGCCTGCCCGCGCTTGCGGGCATCCCCCGACCAAGGAGAGTCACTGGTGAAGAAAGTTTTTCTCGCATCGTTTGCAGCAGGCACGCTTGCCGTCGTCGGCGTGCTCGGTTCGGCGCAGGCGCAGTCCGTGCGCGGTCCGGTTCCGTTGACCATCGAACTGGCGCCAGTGGCCGACCAGGCCGGACGACATCAAGGCAAGATCGCGGTCACCGTCACCAACAACGGCAGCCAGGTTGCCCGCGTTCCGACCTACCAGTTGCCGCTCAAGTCGCTGGACAATGGCATCCTGGAAGTGAGCCGCGACGGCAAGCCGGTGGACTACACCGGGCGCCTGGTCAAGCGCGGCCTGCCCAAGGCAGCCGACTTCACCATTCTGCAGCCGGGCCAGAGCGTCAAGGGCGAGGTCGATCTGGCCGGTGCCTATGACCTGTCCACCAGCGGCAACTACACCATCCAGGTGCGCTCGTCGCTGCAATACGCGTCGCTGTCCGACGGCAGCCTGATGAAGGCGGCCAACGGCCTGCCGGCCGTCGCCACCAGCACCCCGCTCACCGTCTGGCTGGACGGCGCTCGGCGTGGCGTACAGCGCCAGCTCGCAGTCGGCCCGACCGCCGTGGTCAACGGCATCAACTATCTCAACTGCAGCACCACGCGCACCAACCAGGCCGCCAGTGCCGTCACTGCCGCGCGTAATTACTCGCAGAACGCGCGCAACTACCTCAACGCCGGCAGCACCGGTGCGCGCTACACCACCTGGTTTGGCGCCTACAACGCCTCGCGCTACAGCCGGGTCAGCTCGAACTTCGTCAATATCGACAACGCGCTGGACCAGAACAACGGCCAGCTGACGATCAACTGCAGCTGCGAAGCGGATCTGGCGGACGCCTTCGCCTACGTCTATCCGAACCAGCCGTACGAGATCCATGTCTGCAACGCGTTCTGGAGTGCGTCGACCACCGGCACCGACTCCAAGGCCGGCACCCTGGTGCACGAGACCAGCCACTTCACCGTGGTGGCCGGCACGCAGGACCGCGTCTACGGTCAGTCCGGCGCGCGCAGCCTGGCCCAAAGCAATCCGGCACAGGCGATCACCAATGCCGACAGCCACGAATACTTCGCCGAGAACACCCCGGCGCAGAACTGATCGCGTCAGCGTCTGAAACGACAAAGGCCCGGCAGCGATGCCGGGCCTTTGTTATCGCTCCGCGCCGGGTTACTTGATCAGGCGCAGCGTGAACGGGTAGCGGTAAGGCTCGCCGTTGTTGGCCTTGACCGCAGCCAGGATGCAGAACACCAGGCTGCCGATCCAGACCAGGGTCGGCAGGAAGAACAGGATGCCGAACGACACCATGGTCAGGATCACCGCCACGATCATGGCCAGGATCACCGTGATCTGGAAGTTCAATGCCTCCTTGGCCTGATCGGTGGCAAATGGCTTGGACGGGCTGGCGTCCTTGCTGATCAGCCAGATCACCAGCGCGCCGACGAAGTAGGTCAGGATGCCCAGCAGATGCGCGGCCAGCGCCAGGGTGCGCTCCTCCGACGGTGTGCTGGTGCCGACCGGCGGCGGTGGCGGCGCGGCATGTGTCTCGAATTCGCTCATAGATCTCCCCGAACATGATTGTGGTGCGGCGGACTATAACAACGATTAAGCCAGCCACCAGTGCGGGAAGACATGGTCTGGTTTAGCTCACCCACCCGGGGCGATATCGCGCACGCTGCGTCGAGGCGATCACGCCAGCGATAGCGTTGCGGCATGGCGCAAGCGGCGCCGGGCCAAGCGCCTTGTTCCTGCGCGCCGGGCAGGTCCACACCGTGCGCCTTCGGCGGGGAATCGAGAGAGCGCGCACGCCGGCCGGCTGCAGGGCCAGCGCTGCTAAGGCCACCGTCCCGGCCCACCGGCCATGCCCGTCAGGCATGGCTGGCCCCGGCCGTCCCCTCAACTATCGCCGGCCACGGTCATCCGGTTGACCAGCACCGAACCGATCTTCACGTGCGACCGTGGGTCGACATCGCTGCCCACCGCTTCGATGCCGGCGAACATGTCGCGCAGGTTGCCGGCGATGGTCAGGCCGTCGACCGGATAGGCGATGGCACCGTTTTCGATCCAGAAACCGCCGGCACCGCGCGAATAATCGCCGGTCACCGGATTGACGCCGTTGCCCATCAGTTCGGTGACCAGCAGGCCGCGCGACATGCCGCCGATCATCGCGGCCAGGTCGCCCGCGTTGGCGGCGACCTGCAGGTTGTGCACGCCGCCGGCATTGGCGGTGGTCTGCAGGCCCAGCTTGCGTGCCGAGTAGCTGCCCAGTACGTAGCGCTGCAGCACGCCGTCGGTGATCAGCGCCGAACGTCGCGTGGCGACGCCCTCGCCATCGAAGGCGGCCGAGCGCAACCCGCGGCGCAGATGCGGCAGTTCTTCGATGTTGAACCAGTCCGGGAACAGCCTGGTGCCGACGCTGTCGAGCAGGAAACTGGCGCGGCGGTACAACGCGCCGCCGGAAACCGCACCGAGCAGATGGCCGACCAGCGAGCGCGCCACTTCCGGCGCGAACAGCACCGGCAGCTGGCCGGTGGGCAGCGAGCGTGGCGCCAGACGCGCCAGGGTGCGCTCGGCGGCATGCCGACCAATGGCATCCGGCGCTTCCAGGTCTTCGCGCGCCAGGGCGCTGCTGTACCAGCCATCGCGCTGCATGCCGTCGCCCTGCCCGGCGATCAGCGCGCAGCTGATCGAATGATGGGTGCCGCGCTCGCGGCCGATGAATCCGTGCGAATTGGCGTACACCGACAGGCTGAGCCCGGTGCTGGCCGAGGCGCCATCGGAATTGCTGATGCGTGCATCGGCATCCCGGCCGGCGGCCTCGCAGGCCAGTGCCAGGTCCACCGCGGTGTCGGCGTCCAGCGCCCACGGGTGCCAGCTGTCCAGATCGGGAAAGTCATGCGCCATCAACTCCGGGTCGGCCAGGCCGGAGGCGGCATCGTCTTCGGTATAGCGCGCAATCGCGCAGGCTTGCGCCACGGTGGACTCCAGACTGGCGTCCTGCAGGTCGGCGGTGCTGGCACTGCCCTTGCGCTTGCCGAAGTACACCGTCACCGCGATGCCGCGGTCGCGGGTGGATTCGACCGTTTCCACGTCGCCCAGGCGCACGTTGACGTCCAGGCCGCGCTCTTCGCTGCAGCTCACTTCGGCCTGGGTGGCGCCGGCCGCACGGGCGCGCTCGAGCAGGCGTTGCGAGAGATCGGTCAATGCATCCAGACGCTGCAGGCTGTCGTCGGTGACACGGGTTTCTGAGGAGAGTGCGTTCAATGCTTTATCCTTTGGATGCGGATCCGTCCGCGAAAGCCCGGCCATCATGGCCTGGCTGTCTGAATTTGGATGCGGATCCTTCCGCAGAAAGCTCGGCGATCCCTGGCCGCAGCGTCTGAATTTGGTGCGGAGTCTTCCGCCGGAGTCCGGCCGTTCATGGCCGGAAATTTAACTAACCAAGTTTCGGGATGTAGTGGCAATGCGCGGACGCGATGAAGAGACCGGTGAATTTCGTGGCGCCAGCCGCAGCCAGCAACGGCGCGAGGCGCTGGAAATTTTCGACCTGGGCGAAAAGCTGGTGGCGCTCACCCCGGCGCAGCTGGCCAAATTGCCGGTACCCGAGTCGTTGATCCCGCATATCGAAGAGAGCAAGCGCATCACCTCGCATATCGCGCACAAGCGGCAGCTGGCGTTTCTGGCCAAGCACATGCGCCGCGAGGACGACGAAACGCTGGCCGCCATCCGCGACGCGCTGGATGCCAACAGCGACACCGCGCGCCGCGAGGTGGCCGCGATCCATCGCGTCGAGCGCTGGCGCGAGCGTCTGCTCGCCGAAGGCGACGTGGCGCTGGCCGAGCTGCTGGAGGCCTACCCGGCCGCCGATCGCCAGCAACTGCGCCAACTGGTGCGCAACGCGATCCACGAACGCGCCAAGAACAAACCGCCGCGCGCCTACCGCGAACTGTTCCAGGTGCTGCGCGAGCTGTCTCAGGAGCAGGGATTGGAGAGTGGGGATTCGGGATTGGAAGACGACGAATCGGCGTCGGAAGCCGACGAATAAGGCTCCGGCCACTCCACCCAGCTCCGCAACGGCCATCCCGGCCGTTGCCAATCCCAACTCCCGGCCGCCGGATCCACCCAAGCGGAACCCGCCAAGCCCTGCACGTCCCGCTGTTGCGAATCCCGAATCCCGATTCCCAAATCCCCGCATCTCAGGCCTGCGTTCCGCCAACGGTGATGCCGTCGATCAGCAGCGACGGCTGGCCGACGCCGACCGGCACGCTCTGCCCGTCCTTGCCGCACACACCCACGCCTTCGTCCAGCGCCAGGTCATTGCCGATCATGCGCACCTTCTGCATGGTCTCCGGGCCGTTGCCGATCAGCGTGGCGCCCTTGACCGGCGCGGTGACCTTGCCGTCTTCGATCAGATAGGCCTCGGTGGCCGAGAACACGTACTTGCCGCTGGTGATGTCGACCTGGCCGCCGCCGAAGTTGACCGCGTAGATGCCCTTTTTCACCGAGCGGATCATTTCCTGCGGGTCGTGCTGGCCGGCACGCATGTAGGTGTTGGTCATGCGCGGCATGGTCAGGTGCGCGAAGGATTCGCGGCGGCCGTTGCCGGTGGGCGCCACGCCCATCAGGCGCGCGTTGTGGGTGTCCTGCATGTAGCCGACCAGCACGCCATCTTCGATCAACGTGGTGCACTGCGTCGGGGTGCCTTCGTCGTCGATGTTGAGCGAGCCGCGACGTCCGTCCAGGGTGCCGTCATCGACGATGGTCACGCCCGGCGAGGCCACGCGCTCGCCGATGCGGCCGGCGTAGACGCTGGTGCCCTTGCGGTTGAAGTCGCCTTCCAGCCCATGCCCCACCGCCTCGTGCAGCAGCACGCCGGGCCAGCCCGGGCCGAGCACTACCGGCATCACGCCGGCCGGAGCCGGAATCGCATCCAGGTTGACCAGCGCCTGACGCAGCGCTTCGCGGGCAAAGCCTTCCGGGCGGCCATCGGCGAACAGTTCGGCATAGCCGTAACGACCGCCGCCGCCGGAGTAACCGGACTCGCGCCGCCCGCCCTGTTCGACGATCACCTGCACGTTCAGGCGCACCAGCGGGCGCACGTCGGCGGCCAGCACGCCGTCGCTGCGCGCGATCAGCACCGTGTCCACGCCGCCGGACAGGCTCACCATCACCTGCTTGACGCGCGGGTCGGCAGCGCGCACGTACTGGTCGATCCGGCGCAGCAGGTCCACCTTGGTGGCGCTGTCCATATCGTCGATCGGGTCGGTGGCCGGGTACAGCGCACGGCCGTTGCCGCGCACCAGCGCGCGGCTGGATTGCGCGCCGCCATCGCGCGAGATCGCACGCGCCGACTGCGCCGCTTCCAGCAAGGTTTCGCGCTGGATGTCGTCTGAATACGCAAAGCCGGTCTTCTCGCCGGCGATCGCACGTACCCCCACGCCTTGTTCGATGGAATGCGCGCCGTCCTTAACGATGCCGTCTTCCACGCTCCAGCTCTCGCGTCGCGAATGCTGGAAATACAGATCGCCGAAGTCGATGCCCGGGCCCAACAGGGCGCCGAAGGTGCGGTCCAGATGGCCGGCATCCAGGCCGGAGGGGAGCAGCAGCCGGGATTCGGCCAGAGTGAGAGCGTTATCGGTCATGCGGTCAGGATGGGGCCCGCGCGCCGGGGAGACAAGTCGTCCGGCTGAACATGCGGCGCGGCTATCATCGCCGGCACGCTCTTCAATCACTGCCTGCGCATGAAGCTCATCGCCCACGTTCTGGATGGCCACACGCTGGACATCCGCCCTGCCCCGCATGCGCGCGACTGGATGGACGCCACCGATCAACGCTATGCGTACCGCTGCCTGCCACTGGCGATTGCGAACGCGCATGGCTGGGAGCTGCTGTGCCAGTCCGGTTTCGAGGCCAGTTGGGATGGGCGCGATGGGCTGGATGCGCTCCGGATCGTTGCCGATCAAGGCAGCGTGGCGCCGGCGATCAGCCACTTCGGCTACGGGGTGCTGACCTTCCATGTGCCCTGCCTGTTTCGCACCGACGAAGGCGTCGACCTGTTCGTCACCGGCCCGTTGAACCGGCCCAAGGACGGCATCGGCGCGTTGAGTGGCCTGGTGGAAACCGACTGGAGCCCGTACACCTTCACCATGAACTGGCGTTTCACCCGGCCCGGCCAGGTGCGCTTCGACGCAGGCGAGCCGTTCTGCCATCTGTTCCCGCTGCAGCGGCAGCTGATCGAACAGGTGCAGCCGCAGTGGATGCCGCTCTCACAGGCGCCGGAACTGGCGCAGCAACACGCCGACTGGACCCGCAGCCGCACACGGTTCTTGGATGCGCTGCCGGATACGCAATCGGCCGCGGCGCGCGAGAAATGGCAGCGCGGGTATTTCCGCGGCGTGGCAGGGCCGGAGCAGCCGGTGGTGCCGGGTCACCGCGCGCGGCTGCGGCTGCCGCTGTTCACGCGTGCCGATAGCGACGATGACGCTGCCGCCGACTGAGTTCCTCAGCGCGGCGGCGCGGCGGGCTTGCCGGCGGGCACAGGTCTGCTCGGCGCACGCTCGCGCGCTTCGCGCTCGACCACGTCCACCTGCGGATCCTTCCACGGCCCGGTGACGTGGTAAGTCTTGGCGCCGATCGCGCCCAGCGGCTTGCCGAGCACCGCGTTGGCGGCCGCGCCGACCGCCGCGCCCACCGGCCCGCCGGCCACCGCGCCGACCACGGTCAGCAGGTTGCCGGCCTTGGGGTTCACATCCACGGTCTGGTCGAAGGTCTGCGCGCGCAGATCGGTCTGGCCACGGATGGCGATCTCGGCAGCGGGCCCTGCGATGCGGATCGCGTCGGTGCGCGCGAAGCCGTCGCCGAAACGCACCTCGCCATCCAGCGTGTTGAAGGCCAGGCCCTTGGAGAAGAAATCGCGGAAGTCGAACATCAACCGGCGCGGCAACTGCGCCACGCTGAGCAGGCCCAGCACGCGGCCGGCGCCCGGATCCACTTCCAGCAGCTGACCGTTACGGACATCCACTTTCAGGTTGCCGTCCAGCGAGCCGAGCGCAAAGCCGGTCGGCGACCCCTGCCAACCGGCGTTGAGCTCCAGTTGACCTTCGCCGCCGCGCAGCTGGCCGCCCAGGGTGAGATTCTGCAACAGGTTGCCGAGGTTGCGGCTATCCACACGTGCCGACAGCCGCGTGCTGGCGTCGTCGCCCTTACCGCGCCAGGCACCGGTCAGGCCGATACTCTGGTCGTTCGAGCGCAGCTGCAGCTGATCCACCTGCATGCCATCGGTGAGCCGGCTGCTGCGCAGGATGGCCGCGCCCAGGGTCATCTTGCCCACCCGCAGGTCGTCGATATCCAGCGCCAGCGGCGGGATGGAGACCGGGTCGAACTCGGCGACCGCACGGCGTGCCGGTTCCGGCAGGGCGCCGGCCAGCGGGTCGCCGGGCTCGGGGGCCGCAGGCTCGGGCGCGTCGGCCACCGGCTGCCAGCGCACGGTGCTGAGCTTGCCCTGCACGATGCCGCCGTCGGCGTTGGGCACGCTGAGTTGGCCGGCCAGCGAGGGACCGTCCAGCGTGACCGCCACCGCATCGCGGGTCGGACGCAGCCGGAGCCGGGTCTGCGGAAATACCCCGCCGATCATCAGCAGCTTGTCCGCCTGCACGTCCACCTGTTGCAGCGGTACAGCATCCTTCTTGGGCGTGGCCGGCTGGCCCGGCAGCGGTGGCATGTCCGCATCGCTGCTGCCGCGCGCCAGGCTGATCCAGTCGATCGCGTCCAGCGAGGCGGTACGGCCGGTCACCACCAGTCCGTTGGCCGGCGGACGCTCGGTCACCGTGTCGGTGCCCATCACGACACGCACGCCGGTCTGGTCGCCATGGCTGCTGGCCTTGAGCGCCACCAGCTTGCCGAAGGCCACGTCGATGTCGCCATCGCCGACCGGCAGGGCCACCTTGACCTGCGTGTCCAGCGGTTGGGCGGCGGCCTTGTCCAGCGGCGCAGGCAGGTCCAGCGTCGTACCCACCAGCTCCGAGCGCAGCGTCAGCAGCGCCTGCGCATCCGCCTGTCCCGGCGTCGGCAGCGGCACATCCACGCCCACCTGCCAGGGCGCACTGCCATGCACGTAGGGGCGCAGCCATTCCATCTGCGGGGCGCGGTCGAACAATTCCTTGACATCCACGGTGGCGCCAAAGCGTGCTTCGAAGGCCTGCTTCGGGTCCTGCACAAAGCCACCGGCACGCAGCGCCAACTCGCCGGTGCGTCCCTGATGCTGCACGCTCAGATGCTCGGCCGCGAACCCGCTGTCGCGATACTCGGCCTGCCCGCTGACCTGGTCGAAGGCCAGATTCCAGCGCGCGTCGGCCAACTTGGCGCCCTGCAACGCCACCGTGCCCTGCAGATGGCCGCCCACGCCCTTGGTGCGCAACGGGCGCAGCAAATCGAAGCTCACCGTCGCCGGGCCGGACACGTTGAGGTTACGCAAGGTATCGCCATAGCGTTGCTCCAGCGGGCTCTTGCGCAACATGCCCAGCAGCTGCGCCGCATCGGCCTGGGTGGAGGCGCGCACGTAGAGCTCGGAGGTCTTGAAGCTGGGAATGCCGGCATCCAGCTGCGCGATCGGGGTGCCGGCAAGATCGCCGCTGCCCTGCAATGAAAATCCGTTGCCGATGAAGCGCAGATCGGCCTGCACCTGCTCGATCGCCGGCCAGTCCGGGCTGAAGCGAATCGTGCCGTCGCGGATCTGACCGAAGGCTTCGAAGCGCCCGTCGTTGTCGTCGAACGGCCACTGGTCCAGATCGCCGCTGACCAGGCCGGTTCCGCCGGTGATCACGCCGCCGGCCGCGGCCATGTCCAGCCAGTCGATGGCCGCCTTGCTCATCTTGGAGCGGATCCAGAACTTGCGCGCCACCGGCAACGCCACATCGTCCAGTTGCGCGGCCAGTTGCATGCGTGGGCGGGTGCCATCGTTCTGGAACCACAGCCCGCCGCGCACGTTGGCGCCGTAGTCCCTGGCCTGCACGCGCAAGGCCGGGGTGGCGACCTGCCAGCCCGCACCTTCGCGCCAGCCGACGATCTTGCCGGCCAACTGGATCTCATGCACCACGCCAAAGCCGGTGGGCCAGTCGAAGCGCACCGTGGCGTCCGGCGCGGTTTCCAGCTCGCCGCCCTGTGCGTCGCCGTCGATGCGGCCGCGCAACCCGCTGATGCCCGGCGAATTGCCCACCGGCAGGAACCCGAGTTCTTCGATCTGCCCCTGGGCACGCACGGCGCCGCCCTGCTCGCCGACGATCTGCAGATCGGCCACACGCAGCTGCGGTTTGGACAGGGTCAACCAGCGGCGCAACGCAGGCGACAGCTGATCGCTCAATGCGGCGGCGGCAATCAGGCCGGAGACTTCGCCCTGCCTGGCAACCACCGCATAGTGCCGCCCGCCGGCGATGCTCAGCCCGTCCAGATGCTGCAGCGCGGCCGCCTGGCCCAGCCGCAGCAATGGTGCATCCAGCCGCCAGCCGCCGTCGTCGATGGTGTGCCAGCGCGCACGTGCCTGCAGGCGCTCCCAGCGCAGCGTGCGGCGTGCGGTTTCGTCCGGCAACGGCGCGCCGGACAGCGCAACCTGGGTGAGATCGGCATCGACGGTGACGCCAGTGATACGGCGCGCACGCAGCTGCGCCCAGGCCTGCAGGCGCCCACCGCCACCGTCCACGCGCATGCCGCCCACCTGCAGCAGCGACGCCCATGCCGCCAGATCGGCAGGATCGGCCTGCGCATAGGCGCTGCCGTCGCCGCTGTCGCGGTCGAATTCCAGGACTGCGGTCAGCGGCGCGCGCTTGAGATCGATCCAGCTACGGCTACCCACCTTGACGGTCGAACCGCTCACGCGCAGACGCAGGTCGATCCGCGGCAAGGCGGTGTCCAGGCCGATCGATGGCGCGTTCACCTTCAGGCGCGCCTCGGCCAGCTGGATCTCGCCGAGCCGACGCAATGCCTCCAGCGGGTCGGAACGCTTCCCGCTCGGCAGGCCCTGCACCGACCACACGCCGTCGTCGCTGCGTTGCAGGGTCAGCGCCAACCCGCGCAGGCGCACCTCGGTCAACGAATGCCCGGGCAACAAGCCGGCGTACATCGCCAGCAGCACCTCCGCCTGGCCCACACGCACCTCGCCATGCGGGCCGATCCGCAAACCGTCCAGCCGCAGCAGCGGGCCACGCCGGGTCCATTCGGTGTCCAGACGATCGAAGGCGATCGGCTGCCCGGCGCGCTGACTCAACCAGTCGGCGATCTGCTGCGGGTGCTCCTCGGCCAACGGCAATGCCTGGCTCGCCGCGCCCACCAGCAACGCGACCGCCACCACCGCGAGCGCGCAGGCAGTGATCGCATAGCGGCGGAACAGGCGCAGACGGCGGCGCAGCGGGGTGGGCATCAGGGGCGGAGATTGGGCATTGGAGATTGGGGATTGGTCAAAGCAAAGCCGCGCAAAGTGCCGTCAAGCGCCATTATCGGACCAAGCCACGCTACCAGAGCCGGCGTTGACCAATCCCGAATCCCGCCTCCCCAATCCCGGACTCACAGCAGCACCACGTCGAACTGCTCCTGCAGATACTGATCGTCGGACTGGAAGCGGATGCTCTTGCCCAGGAATTCCTCCAGCTCGGCCACCGCTGCGGATTCTTCGTCGGTGATGCGCGCGACCACCTTGGACGAGGCGATCACCAGCAGCCGCGCGGCATCGAACTGGCGCACTGCACGGGTGATCTCGCGGAAGATTTCGTAGGTCACCGTTTCTGCGGTCTTGATGGTGCCGCGCCCGCCGCATTGGCCGCAGGTTTCCGACAGCTGCCGCTCCAGGCTTTCGACGGTGCGCTTGCGGGTCATTTCCACCAGGCCCAGCGGCGAGAACTCGTACACGGTGGTCTTGGCGTGGTCGCGTGCTAGCGCCTTTTCCAGGGTGCGCAGCACCTGGCGGCGGTGCTCGGGGTCGTCCATGTCGATGAAGTCGATAATGATGATGCCGCCCAGGTTGCGCAGCCGCAGCTGCCGCGCCACCGCCTGCGCCGCCTCCAGATTGGTGCGGAAGACGGTTTCCTCCAGGTTGCGCTGCCCCACGAACGAGCCGGTGTTGACGTCGATGGTGGTCATCGCTTCGGTCTGGTCGATCACCAGATAGCCACCGGACTTCAGTGGCACCTGCTTGTTCAACGCGCGGCCGATCTCGTCCTCGACCCCGTACAGGTCGAAGATCGGCCGGTCGCCGGTGTACAGCTCCAGCCGCTCGGCCAGCACCGGCATGTACTTGGCCACGAACGCCTGCAGCTGCACGAAGGTTTCGTTCGAGTCGACCTTGACCTTTTCCACGTCCTTGCGGATCAGGTCGCGCACCGCCCGCAACGGCAGGCTCAGGTCCTCGTAGATGATGCTGCACGGAGGCGCTTCGCGCCCGCGCCGCTCGACCACCGTCCACACCCGCGACAGATAGGCGATGTCCTCGGCCAGCGCCTCGGCCGGCTGGCCTTCGGCATTGGTGCGGATGATGTAGCCGAAACCGCCGTGCTGGGCAGACACCTCGCTGACGATGGTCTTCAGGCGCAGCCGCTCGGCCTCGTCCTCGATCCGTGCCGACACCCCGACGATCTTGGACTGCGGCAGCAGCACCAGGTAGCGCGAGGGGATGCTGATCTGGGTCGTGAGCCGCGCGCCCTTGGTGCCGATCGGGTCCTTGACCACCTGCACCACGATGTCCTGCCCGTCGCGCAGCAGCTCCACGATCGGCACCGCCGCGGCCGGCGGCGGCGGGATCGGGGTCTCTTCGGTATCGACCACGCTGGCCGGTGCCGGTGCCGGGCGCACCACGTCGTTGGCGTGCAGGAACGCCGCACGCTCCAGTCCGACCTCGACGAACGCGGCCTGCATGCCGGGCATCACCCGCTGCACCTTGCCCTTGTAGATGTTGCCGACCACGCCCCGGCGCCAACCGCGCTCGATATGCAGCTCCTGCAGCATGCCGTTCTCGATCACCGCCACGCGGGTTTCGCGCGGGGTGACGTTGACCAAGATCTCTTCCGACATCAATGCGCTCCGAAGGCTGTGAGCAACTGCGAGGTGTGATGCAGCGGCAATCCCATCACGCCGGAATAGCTGCCGGACAAATGGCTGATAAAACGTTCTGCGCGCCCCTGGATCGCATAGGCGCCGGCCTTGCCCATGGGCTCGCCACAGGCCGCGTACGCGGCGATCTGCGCGTCATCGAGCGTGTCGAAGGTCACCTCCGACACCACCAATGCCTGCGCAGGGGCACGCTGTGCGCAGACTAGAACCACCGCCGTGAGTACCTGGTGGGTGCGCCCGGACAACACGCGCAGCATCGCGATCGCATCGTCGACATCGACCGGCTTGCCGAACACGCGCTCGCCCAGCACCACTTCGGTATCGGAGCCCAGCACGATCGCGTCGGGGTCGCGCGCCTGCACCTGCGCAAGGCCGGCATGCGCCTTGTCCAGCGCAACGCGCCGCACGTAGTGTTCGGGCGATTCAGCGGGCGCGCGCAACTCGGGCACGTCCAGTTCCAGGGTCTGGAATGGCACATCCAGGCGTTGCAGCAGTTCTTGTCGGCGTGGCGAACGGGAGGCGAGATAGAGCATCCGCCCAGCATACCTGTTGGCCGTGCTCGCCCGCTGACTTCGCACCCCGCGCGGCGGTTGCGCGGCAGCGGTCGACTCACAACATATTCATGCATCTCCCAACACGCTCGCAGCACAGACAAGGAGATCCCATGCGTACCACCCTCAAGCCGTTGTTGCTGGCCCTGTCCATCGCTGCCGGAACCGCCATGACCGCACACGCTCAATCCGCGTCCAACTACACCATCCCCAACGACGGCACCCTGCTCAACGTCTCGGCCGAAGCCGAAGCCAAGCGCGTGCCGGATATCGCCACGTTGTCCGCAGGCGTGGTCACCCAGGCTGCCGACAGCAACTCCGCGATGCGCCAGAACGCCGAACAGATGAGCAAGGTCATGACTGCGGTCAAGGCCGCCGGCATTGCCGACAGGGACGTGCAGACCAGCGGCATCAATCTGAGCCCGCAGTACACCTATAAGGAAAACGAAGCGCCCAAGATCAACGGCTACCAGGCCAGCAACACGGTCAGCCTGAAGGTGCGCGACATCTCCAAGCTCGGCAAGGTACTCGACACCCTGGTCGCGCAAGGCGCCAACGACATCAACGGCCCCAGCTTCTCGGTCGACCAGCGCGAACCGGCCTACGACGAGGCCCGCGTGGCCGCGTTGAAGAAAGCCCAGACCCGCGCCGACACCTATGCCAAGTCGCTGGGCCTGAAGGTGCGCCGTATCGTCAGCATCTCCGAAGGCCGCAGCGGTGGCGGCGTGATACGCCCGATGATGATGGCCGCATCGATGCGCTCGGCCAAGGCCGAGATGGACACCCAGGTGGCGCCCGGCGAGAGCACGCTGTCGATCAACCTGGATGTGACCTTCGAGCTGGGTCGCTGAAGAGGCAACTCTCGTCCCGCCGGGTGCCGCTCACTGCCCTCTTCGGAGGGCAGTGTCGTTTCCGCAGCCCATCGCGGGTGGTGCTTTGTCGCCTTGATACGAGCAATCAAGTTTCTTTTAAAACTTATACCGCGGTGACTTGCAAGTGCCCAAAGTCACATCGCTCCAGTATGAATAGGCGGTTTTGTGCATTTGTGCTTAAAAAAACATGAAATTTAGAGAAAACGTTCTTTAAGCAACCTCTACAGCTCTCTAGCATCGGTTGTCAGCGCACCGTCATATTCGTGATGGCGCTCCTCTGGAGAGAGACGATGTCCGGCAACGTTGCTTCAAAGCGCACCTTCCATCCAGCATCGCGGGCGCGCTATGCCCGCATCAGCGTGCTTGCGCTTGCGCTGAGCGGCGCCGTCGGCGTGCTGGCGTCCGGCACTGCCGCCGCACAAAGCACCACTGCGGGTATTTACGGCAGCGCACCCGCTGCTGCCGGTTCAACCGTCACGGCACAAAGCGATACCGGTTTTGCCCGGACCGCGATCGTCGATGCCAACGGGCGCTACGCGATCGGCAATCTTCCCGTCGGCACTTATACGGTCACCTTGCAACGCGACGGCCAAGCAGTAGAGACACGCAAGAACATCGCCCTGCGCGTCGGCGCAGGCACCGACGTGTCCTTCGGCGGCGGTGCCGCCGGCGACACCGCCACCCTGGGCACGATCACCGTGACCGGCAAGAACATCTCGCCGGTGGATGTGTCCGCCACCGCCTCGCGCACGGTGATCACTGCCGAGCAGTTGCAGCGTTTGCCGCTGGCGCGCTCTGGCGAAGCCATTGCACTGCTGTCGCCAGGGGCCGTGCAGGGCAGCGGCTATTTCGGCAACGCGATTTCCTTCGGCGGCGCCGGCGTGACCGAAAACGCCTATTACCTCAACGGCTATCTCAGCTCCAACCCACTTTCCAACATCGGTGGCGTCACCTTGCCGTTCGGCGCTATCGACCAGCAGGAAACCTATACCGGCGGCTACAGCGCCCGGTATGGCCGCTCCGCCGGCGGCGTGCTCAGCCAGGTCGGCAAGCGCGGCACCAACGAATGGCACTTCGGCGCACAGGTGCTATGGCGTCCGAAGTCGCTGTCCAGCGACTACAAAAATGTCTTCTACCCGGATGCCGCCCCACCTGCCGGCTATGAATACAGCGACGACAGCCTGCCCGGCACTCTTTACCGTAGCCGAAAGGACGACACCTTTTGGAATACGGTCTATAGCGTTTATGGCGGCGGCCCGCTGATCGAAGACCGCCTGTTCGTCTTTGTCGCCGCAGAGCAGGAACGCACCGAAGGCGTTTCCACCGCACGCAGGGACGACCCGGTGATCGGCCGCAACAACTACCGCACCGATGAGCCGAAGGTCTATGCAAAGATCGACTGGAACATCAACGACAGCAACATCCTCGAACTGACCGGCGTCAAGAATAATTCGCGCGATGGCGGTGTTTACAGCGATTTCAACGGATACCAGGGCGTCAACGGCGACGCCAACGGCGCCTTCGCCGATACGGTCAAGGTCAACGACCGCTATTACATCGGCAAGTACACCAGCTACATCACCGACGATCTCACCTTGAGCGCCACCTATGGCAAGAGCCGTCAGACCGATTTCCGCAACAACCCCAGCACCGCACCGCTGCTGAGCAATACCAATCTGCAGGACCCGGCCATCACCGGTGGCAGCGAGATCCGCAACAACCAGACCTCCAGCCAGGCGCGCGATGGCGAAAACAAGACGCGCGGTCTGCGCATCGACCTGGAATATGTGTTGGGCAGCCACACCCTCACTGCAGGTGTGGACAACATGTATTTCAATGCCAATAACGAAGGTGTCATCACCACCGGCCCCGGCTTCCGCTGGATCTATGGACGCTCTTCGCGCCCCACCTCGCCCATCAGCGCTGCGCTGGGCGTGGGTCCGGCCGGTGGCAATGGGTACTACGCCTATCGCTCCGTGTTCAATACCGCCACCAGTATGTCGGTCGAGCAAAAGGCCTACTTCCTCGAAGACAAATGGCAGGTCAACGACAAGCTGCTGCTGACGCTGGGTATCCGCAACGACAAGTTCACCAACTTCAACGACGCGGGCGTGCCTTACGTGACCAGTGGCGATCAGTGGGCGCCGCGCCTGGGGCTGAGCTGGGACGTGTTCGGCGACTCCTCGCTCAAGGTCTACGGCAACGCCGGTCGCTACTACCTGGCGTTGCCTAACAGCGTGGCCATCCGTGGCGCATCGCCGTCCACGTTTACGCGCGAATACTTCACCTACACCGGCATCGATGCGCAGGGCAGCCCGACCGGGCTGACGCCGGTCGCGGTCGATCCATCCGCCGGATTCTCCTGTTCGGGCAACGTCGTCTCCTCCAATCTGGAATGCGGTCAGGCACCGGATGCCGCCGGCATCGCCGCCACCGACCTGAAGTCGATGTACCAGGACGAGTTCATGCTCGGCTTCGACAAGACCCTGGGCGAGAGTTGGGTCACCGGTGCCAAGGCGACCTACCGCACGCTCGGCGCCACCATCGACGACGTCTGCGATGCCGACCGGATGCGCACCAAATTGACTGCATCGGGTATCGACCCGAGCACCGTCAACGTGCCCGGCTGCATCATCTTCAATCCCGGCGAAACCAACTCCTTCAGCCTGGCCAACCTCAATGGGTCCGGTCGCACCTCGGTGTCGATGTCGCCCTCGGACTGGGGCTTCGACAAGGAGGCCAAGCGCACCTATCTGGCGGTGGACCTGTTCCTGCAGCATCCGTTCGACGGCAAGTGGGAAGGCCGTATCGATTACACCTGGTCGCGTAATTTCGGCAATACCGAAGGCCAGATCAAATCCGATATCGGCCAGACCGATGTCTCCAAGACCCAGGACTGGGATGCCGCTGCGCTGATGTGGTACTCGGGTGGCTACCTGGCCAACGATCGTCGCCATCAGATCAAGATCTACGGCTCTTACCAGATCGCGCCGGAATGGCTGATCGCAGGCAATATCCGCGTGCTGTCCGGCACGCCGAAGTCCTGCCTGGGGTATGTCAGCATCAACGGCATCAGCGAAGATTCCGATGCCGGCGACCCGGTGGGCTATGGCTCCTCCTACCACACCTGCAACGGCCAGCCGTCGCGTCCGGGCGATGCCGGCCGGCTGCCGTGGACCAAGATCGTCGACCTGGGCCTGACCTATCGCCCGGCGTTCGCCGACAACAAGCTTGCCATGACCCTGCAGGCCTTCAACATCTTCAACGAGCGCAAGCCGCTGCAGGTCGATTCCACCTGGGAAGACAGCCCGTTCACCCTGTCCAACACCTACAACATGGGCGCGTTCTTCACCCAGCCGCGCTACGCGATGTTCTCGGTGTCGTACGACTACTGACGCACTCTCCCGTCAGCGTCGTTTCCCCAGCCCCGCAACGGGCTGGGCTTTTCTACCGCAAACGCCCAGCTCCTGCTGGGCGTTTGCCTACGCGTACTCCTGTCTGTTTGCGCCTGAAAAAGCCGGCCAGCGATCGATATCGACATGGTCGCGGAATCGCTCCGGCATCCCTCGCGATGTGCAACGCCTTCGCAGACACGCGCCGCGCTTGTGCAGCCGCGCGCGCTGAGGTAAACCTACGCTACCGGATGGTGTAGTGCGTCCGGGCCGCGCTGGTCCTTTCCGCAGTTCCGTTCTGGAGGTGGATGATGGTTCGCACGCAATCGCAGATTTCTTCCCGTCCCCTTGGCATCGACACCTCACGCGTGCTGGCGATCAGCACGGCCGTGGCGCTGCATCTGCTGGCCGGTGGTTTGTTGCTGATCCCGCTATCGCACCGGGCGGTTCCGCAAGCGCCACCCGAGCCGCGCTGGGTCATGCCGATCACGATACCGACCGCACCACCGCCGCCGCTGGTACTCCCGGTCGATGTGACGTTCAAGCCGCTCACGCATACACCACCGAAGAGCGTGCCAGTCCCGGTGCCGGTGCCGACTCCCCTCATCGACCAGACAAGCCTGGTGGACAGCGCAACGGTTGCCCTGCCGGCAGCCGACACCGCGCTGGACAGCGCGCCCACCATCGCTGCACCCAGTGGGCCGATCGAGGCAGGTCAGCTGCAGTATCTGAGCTCGCCCGCACCGAGTTACCCGGTGGCTGCATTGCGTGCGGGGCAGCAAGGCACGGTGCTGCTGCGCGTGCTGGTCGGTACCGATGGACGCCCGGCCGACGTCAGCGTGCAGACCAGCAGCGGACATCGCGCACTCGACCTGGCCGCACGCAGCCAGGTGCTGCGCAGCTGGCGCTTCCAGCCGGCGAGGCAGAACGGCCAGGCCGTGCAGGCCTACGGCCTGGTGCCGGTGAGCTTTTCGTTGAATTGAACGGCGACCTGATGCGGCGGCCTGCGACGGCAGCCGCCGCATCAATACGACTGCGCACCTAGCGAGCGAATACTACCGGCCATGCCGCCACACACGAGCGCACCCGGGTTGGCGGGAAGACCCGAAATCGCCACAGCGTCGGTTTGTAGACGCAACCGCCATCGATCGCCGGTAACCGCGCATCGCATCAGCAAGCGCTGGACACACCGCACCGCGCGTGCAACCTGGAACGCTCACAACACGCCTGCCCCGCCATCGGGCGGACGCGGCCGATGTTGGGAATCAGCATGCGCCACTCGCTCACTGCGGTTGGTCCGCGCCATCCGACCCACCTGACGACTGCCCGCCAGGTCTTGCTGGCTGCCCGGTTTCGTCCCTGGTGACGTACGGGCCACGGCGAGCCCAGCGTAGCCAGTTTTTCGACCAGGCCTGCACGCAGCGAGTGGATGCGCTCGCGCATTTCGGTCAGTTCCTGCTCCCACAGATCGCGCAATTCCAGGCTGGTCAGCACGCCGGCCACCAGCGCGGCGCCGTGCGTGGCCACCACCGCAGCTTGCGGGTGGATCTGCACGACCTGCGCGCCTTGGCTATGCGCGGTGATACGGATGATTGGCAAGCATCGCCGCAGCGCGGTACAGCTGCTCGGCCACGATCAGCCGCACCAGCATGTGCGGCAAGGTGAGCGGGCCGATCGACCAGCTTTCGTGTGCGTGTTTCAGCACCTCGGCCGCGTGACCTTCCGGGCCGCCGATCAGGAAGGCCAGATCGCGCCCCTGACCGCGCCAATGTTCCATGCGCTGGGCAAGTTGCTCCGAACTCAGCGGCCGGCCTGGCACATCCAGCGCCACGACATGCGCGCTCTTGGGGAGCGCGGCGATGACGCGGCGGCCTTCGTCGTCGATGGCGCGTTGCCCATCGCGGCCCTTGCCGCGCAGCCCAGGTTCGATCTCGACCAGCTCCAGCGGCATCCAGTGCGACAGACGTTTTTGATATTCGGCAAAACCTTGCGCCACCCAGGCCGGTGCGCGCTCGCCGGTGGCGATAAGTCGGCATTTCATCGGCACATGATATCCGCGTCACAGCCTGCGCAGTCCGTGACGATTTGTCGTTGCGTGTCATGGCGTGGTTACAGCCGGCAATTAGTGTCGCCCGACCACCCAGCCACGCAGGAGTCGTTCGATGCCGATTTTCGATCCCGCCCGCCGCCAGGTCCTCAAGGGCAGCGCCGCCGTCATGGCCGCCGGCGCCCTTGGCAGCTTGGGCGCCTTGCAGTCGCGCCAGGCCCAGGCGGCCACATCTGCGTCGGTGCGCCTTGCACCGGTGCCCAGCCGTTACGGCCCGCTCGCACCGGTCGCCGACCAGAGCACCGGCTTGCCCTTGCTGCAGCTGCCGCGCGGTTTCAGCTACCGCTCGTTCGGCTGGAGCGGCGACCGCATGGACGATGACCAGCCCTGCCCCGACCGGCATGACGGCATGGCCGTGGTCGGTCTGCGCCGTCCCGACTGGCGGCCGGGCAGCGACCCGCTGCGCGGCCTGGAGTACGTGTTGATCCGCAATCACGAGCGCGGCGCCGGCAGTCCGTTCCGCGCGCCGGCGATGTACGACACCGGCATCGTCAGCGGCACCCAGTCCGCCGGCGGCGGCACCACCACGCTGAGTTATGGTCGTCGTGGCTGGGGCAGCCTGGAGCCCAGCCTGGGCGGCACCCTGGTCAACTGCGCTGGCGGGCCGACCCCGTGGGGCACCTGGCTGAGCTGCGAAGAGATCAAGACCAACGCGGTGTCCAGCACCGGCCGCAAGCACGGCTACGTATTCGAAGTGGACCCGGACAGCCAGCGCACCACCGGCCGCCCGTTGGTCGGGCTGGGCCGCTTCAGCCACGAGGCGGTGGCGATCGACCCGCGTACCGGCATCGTCTATCTCACCGAGGACGACCGCAATAAGGCCGGCCTGTATCGCTTCATTCCCAACGACCGCCGCGGCCGCAATGGCTCGCTGGAAAACGGCGGCCGCCTGCAGGCCGCGCGCGTGCGCGGACGTCGCAACGCCGACCTCACCGTCGCCAGCATCGGCCAGCAGTTCCAGCTGGAATGGGTCGATATCGAAGAGCCGGATCTGGACAGCATCGCCGCGCCGGCCGGCTTTGCCGACATCGGCGCCAACGACACCCTGAGCGGGCCGTTTGCGCAGGCCTGGGCCGACGGCGCGCTGCGCATGAGCCGCGGCGAAGGCATCTGGTACAGCTACGGCAAGCTGTTCATCGTCGACACCAGCACCGGCGTGGATGCGCAGGGCCGGCGCGGTTACGGCAATGGCGCGGTGTGGGTGCTGGACCTGTTCACCCAGCGCCTGAGCGCGCTGTTCGTCAGCGGCAATCAGCTGGCCGCGCACAACCCGGACAATGTCACCGTCAGCGCACGCGGCGGCGTGGTGCTGTGCGAAGACGGCGGCGAAAGTCCCGACGAATACGGCCCCGGCGCGCGCCTGCTGGGCCTGACCCGCAACGGCGAATCGTTCTACCTGGCCAAGAACAATGTGCAGCTCACCTCGCAGCAGATCGCCGATGCCGGCAAGACCATTGCCGAGGGCGACTACCGGGATACCGAGTTCTGCGGCGCCTGCTGGGACCCGCTGGCGCGTACCTTGTTCGTCAACATCCAGACCCCGGGGATCACCCTGGCCATCACCGGCCCGTGGGAGCGCGGGCCGCTGTAAGCCGCGCAGCGGTTGGCGACGGCAGACGCAAAAACGGCGCCCCAGGGCGCCGTTCGTGTGTTCCGCATTGCACACCGTGCAGTGCGTGACTCAGAGCTGCTCGTCGGCGTCGTCCTGGTCGGACGGACGCTGATCGCCCACCGTCCACAGGCGCTCCAGCGCATAGAACTCGCGTACGCGCGGCAGCATCACGTGCACCACCACATCGCCCAGGTCGACCAGCACCCATTCGGCTTCGCGCTCGCCTTCCACGCCCAGCGGCATCACGTCCAGGCGCTTGGCGAACTTGACCACTTCGTCGGCGATCGATTTGACGTGGCGGGTCGAGGTGCCAGAGACCACCACCATGTAGTCGCAGACGCTGGACTTGCCGCGTACATCGATCTCGACCACGTCCTTGGCTTTCAGCTCTTCGACGGCCTCGCGCACGGTGGCCAACAGGGCCGGCACGGACGGCGGCGGATTCGGAATGGAGGTCTTGATGACTTGGGCTTGGCTGGTCAAAGCGGCAACTCGATGGAATTGGCGTGAATTATAGGCCGGTCCGGGCGGACGCGTGTTCAGCTAGCCGGGCGGGCGCAGCCGTACAGGCCTTCCCGGGCAATAAAGCTGGCCACTGCTGCCGGAACCAGCGCCTGCCAGGCGCCGCCGGCAGCGATCTGCGCGCGCACGGCGCTGGCCGATTCGCCGCGCAGCGGGTGGTGCAATTGCCACAGCCGGCCGGCCGGCGCGGCGACCAACGCATCGGTACTGGCAGCCCAGCGGCCCCGCACAGCCGCCGCCAGTTGCGGCGCGTCGCTCAGGTCCAGGGACGTGCCTGGCCGCGCGGCGATGACGAAGTGCGCCAACGCGAACAGCGCCTCCCACTGGTGCCAGCGGTGCAGTTCCACGAAGGCATCGGCACCCAGTAACCAGGCGATTGGCGTGGCGGGGCCGAGTGCCTGGCGCAGCTCGCGCAAGGTCTCCACGGTGTAGGACGGGGCCAGCTGTTGGCGGGCGCGCTGCAGCTCGCGGCGGTCCAACTGCAGCCCGGGCTGGCCGGCGAGCGCCAGCTCCAGCATCTGCGCACGCTGCGCGGCAGTGGCGCCGGGTGCGGCGCGATGCGGCGGATCGGCAGCCGGCACCAGGTGCACGAGCGCTGCGAGCTCGTCGCGCGCCGCGCAGGCGATGGCCAGGTGACCCAAGTGGATCGGGTCGAAGGTGCCACCGTAGTAGAGGTGGAGCCGGGAGTCGGGGTGGAGCCGGGATTCGGGAATCGGGATTGGGGAATCGGAAGAGCGTGGGTTCGGCGCTGCCGGGTGGGAGTCGGTGGGCGGAGAGGGTTGGGCCGCGCTGCCCGGGATGGCCGTATTTGCGGCCTGGCCGGAGGTTGCGCTGTGTCGGGAGGTGGAGCGCTCGTCGCTGTTAGCGGAGGCGTGGTCTCCGGGGGCGGCATCGCCGGCTTTCACGCCAGCAATCTCACCGCGCGCGCTTCGGCCACTGCGACCAGCAGGCGTTCCAGGCCGACCCAGGCATCGCCGTCGGCGCGGCCCTTGGCCATGCGGTCCACCAGGCCGGCTTCGGCGACGAAGCGTTCCCAGCGGCGCGGCTCGGGATGGCGCTGCAGTGCGCGCTTGAACGGGGCCTGGCGGGATTCCCAGATGCCCTGCGATTTCATTTCCGCAGCCAGGTTGCCGCCATTGGCCTGCACCTTGGCCAGGGCAGCGGTGCGCAGCAGTTCCTTGATCAGGATCGGCATCAATGCCGCCACCGCTTCGCCTTCGGCACGCAGTCCGGCCAGCATGCGGATCACCGCAGCGGCCTGACCGGAGAAGGTAGTTTCGGCCAGCCGGAACACGTCGTAGCGCGCGGCATCGGCCACCAGCGATTCCATCGCCTCCAGATCCAGCGTCTTGCCATCGGCCAGCAAGGCCAGCTTGTCGATCTCCTGCGCGGCGGCCAGCAGGTTGCCTTCCACCCGCTCGGCCAGGCGCTGCACCGCCGCTGCATCGGCGCGCAACCCCTGCGCGCGCAGGCGGCGCTCGATCCAGTCGGACAATTCATGCGGCTTGATCGCCCAGGCCACGGCAATGGTGCCGATCCGGCCGATCGCCTCGGCCCACTTGCCCTGGTGCGCCTTGCTCCAGTCGTTGGCAGTGATCAGCAGCACCACGTCCGGCGGTGGATTGGCGCAGAAGCGGGTGATGACCTCGGCACCGTCCTTGCCCGGCTTGCCGCTGGGCAGGCGCACCTCGACCAGGCGGCGCGGGCTGAACAGGCTGGGCGCATTGAAGCTGGCATCGAGCTGATTCCAGTCGAACTCGCGACCATCGGCATCGAACACTTCGCGCTCGCCGATGCCCTCGGCGCGCGCACGTGCGCGCACCGCATCGGCCGCTTCGAGCACCCGCAAGGTTTCCGGGCCGGCGATCAGATAGGCCGGCTGCAACGGCTGGCTGGACTGGCCGGCCAGCTGTTCTGGGCGAAGTTCCATGACGGAAATCCGCGCTTAGTTGTTGCCTGACGGCTGCGGCGCCGGCGGCAGCGCGGCCGGCACGCTCGATTCCGGCGTCGACGGCTGCACCGGCTGCGTGGTGGCTTGCGGCAGCGGCGCGGTCGGCGTGCTTTCCAGGCTCTCGCCGCGCTGCACGCGCGCACGCACCACGCTATCGATACGGCGCAGGATCGAGGCCGACATGTCCTTGCGCAACTCGTCGGCCAGGATCTCGCGTTCGGTCGCGGTACCGGTGGCATCCACCGGCGGCGACACATAGTCACGCGACAGCTCGATCACCTGCTGCGGCACCAGCACCGCACCGTTGGCGGTGGTGACCGTAAAGATGGCGGCGTAGCGCAGGCTGTATTCCTGCGCACGGCCCTGGCTGTCGATGGCGATCGGCAGATCGCCCCAGCGCTCGGACAACACCTGCACCTGCGCAAAGCCGGTCTTGGCGTCTTCGTCGGCCAGCGTGGCGCCGGCCGCCCTGAGGCCACGCCGCAGCAATTTGGCCAGTTCGCTGTACTGCACTGCGGACTGCACCTTCACCGCCGGGGTATCGGGCGGCAGCGCAAGCGAATTGCGCAGGTGGAAGCCGCAGGCGGTGAGGCTGGAGACCAGCACGAGGGACGCAGCGAAAGCAGTAGGAAATCGAATCATGGGCACAGTCTGGATGAGCGCCCCGGCGGCGGCAACAGGCGGCTAGCCTGACGCAGCGCGCGTGAACGGGGCTTGATAGGGCGCCGCAGACCTAACGCGGCGCCCAGGAATGACAAACGCGTCGCTGCGCGCCGGCGAAACGAATGACCACAAGCCACCCCGACCATCTCCCCTGCACGTCGCCAAGCGCGACTGAAATGCAGTACCGGGAACCATCGCGGTAACTTCACCCCTGCATTGCGACGCACCGGCACCGTTGATCGCAGCGAACCGCTGCAGCGACCGGACCTGCGCAGCACCACGTGCCAGTGCGGCAGATTGCCACTACCGCCGCAGCAAGCTTGCAGCGCGCCGCCACGCCACCACGCCGCTCCGGCAATTGCCCGGATCGGCAATGGCGAGCCGGGCGATCACCCCGCCACGATGTTCACGATCTTGCCCGGCACGATGATGATCTTGCGGATCGTCAGCCCATCCAGGAATTTCGCGGCATTGGGTTCGGCCTGGGCCAGCGCTTCGATCTGCTCGCGTGCCGCGTCCGCGGCCACCTCGATGGTGCCGCGCAGCTTGCCGTTGATCTGCACCGCCAGCGTCAATGCGTCGCGCACCAATGCGCTGGCGTCGACCTGCGGAAACGCAACGTCTTCCAGCAGCGTTTCGCCACGGCCCAGCACCTGCCACAAGGCGTGGCTGGCGTGCGGGGTGATCGGGTTGAGCAGCAGCACCATCGCTTCCAGCGCTTCCTGCCGCACCGCCCTGCCCTGGTCGCTGGCGTCGTCGAACTTGGCCAGCGCGTTGGACAACTCCATCACCGCGGCGATCGCGGTGTTGAAGCTGTGGCGGCGGCCGTAGTCGTCGCTGACCTTGCCGATGGTTTCGTGGATCTTGCGGCGGATCGCCTTCTGCTCGGCGCTCAGGCTGGCGGCGTCCAGCGCAGCGGCGGCGCCTTCGCCCACATGCTTGTGCACCTGCACCCACAGCCGGCGCATGAAGCGCGCCATGCCGTCGACACCGGCCTCGTTCCACTCCAGCGATTGCTCCGGCGGCGCGGCAAACATCGAGAACAGCCGCACGGTGTCGGCGCCGTACTTGGCCACCATCGACTGCGGGTCCACGCCGTTGTTCTTGGACTTGGACATCTTTTCGGTGCCGCCGATCTGCACCGGCCGGCCGTCGGCGATCAGCACCGCGCCGGTGACGCGGCCGCGTTCGTCGCGCTGGATCTCCACGTCTGCCGGGTTGATCCAGTCCTTGCCGCCGTTGTCGGCATCGCGATAGAAGGTGTCGGCGATCACCATGCCCTGGGTGAGCAGGTTGGTCACCGGCTCGTCGCTGTCCACCAGCCGCGCGTCGCGCATGAGCTTGTGATAGAAGCGGAAGTACATCAGGTGCAGGATCGCGTGCTCGATGCCGCCCACGTACAGGTCGGCCGGCATCCAGTAATTGGCGCGGCGGTCGACCATGTCGCGTGCGTTGGGGCTGGTGTAGCGCGCCACGTACCAGCTCGACTCCATGAAGGTGTCGAAGGTGTCGGTCTCGCGCTCGGCCGGGCCGCCGCAGTCCGGGCAGGTGGTCTGGCGCCAGGTGGGGTCGGTCTTGATCGGCGAACCGGTCCCGGCAAACTCCACGTTCTCCGGCAGCACCACCGGCAGTTGGTCTTCCGGCACCGGCACCGCGCCGCACTTGGCGCAATAGATCACCGGGATCGGGCAGCCCCAATAGCGCTGGCGGCTCACGCCCCAGTCGCGCAGGCGGTAATTGACCCGGCGCTGGCCCTGGCCCTTGCGCTCGAAACGCTCGGCCAATGCCTCGAAGGCGCCGCCGAAATCCAGGCCGTCGAACTCGGCCGAATTGATCAGCTCCAGCTGGCGGCTCTTGTCGGTGTACCAGTCGCGCCACTGGGTGGCGTCCCAGGTCTGTTCATCGTCATTGCGCGGCTCGCGCAGCTTGACTACCTGCACGATCGGCAGGCCGTACTTGTTGGCGAACTCGAAATCGCGCTGGTCGTGACCCGGCACCGCCATCACTGCACCGGTGCCGTAGCCCATCAGCACGAAGTTGGCCACCCACACCGGCACCTGCTCGCCGCTGATCGGATGCACCGCAGTCAGGCCGGTGGCCATGCCGCGCTTTTCCTGGGTTTCCAGCTCGGCTTCGGAGACGCCGCCGTGCTTGAGCGTTTCCAGCAGCGCAGCCAGCTCCGGACTGGATTTGGCCGCGTGCAGCGCCAGCGGATGCTCGGCGGCGATCGACACGAAGGTCACGCCCATCAGCGTGTCCGGACGGGTGGTGAACACGCGCAGCGGGTCGAGCGGCGCACCGTCGGTGTCGCGCACGTCGAACTGGATCTCCAGCCCTTCCGAGCGGCCGATCCAGTTGCGCTGCATGGTCTTGACCGAGTCCGGCCAGCCGTCCAGCTGGTCCAGGCCGTCGAGCAGTTCCTGCGCGTAGTCGGTGATGCGCAGGAACCACTGCGGAATCTCGCGCTTTTCCACCAATGCGCCGGAGCGCCAGCCGCGGCCGTCGATGACCTGCTCGTTGGCCAGCACGGTCTGATCGATCGGGTCCCAGTTCACCACCGCATTGCGGCGATAGGCCAGGCCCTTGCGCATCAGCCGGGTGAACATGCGCTGCTCGTGCACGTAGTAGTCCGGCGTGCAGGTGGCGAACTCGCGCGACCAGTCGATGGCGTAGCCCAGCGATTTCAGCTGGCCGCGCATGTGCTCGATGTTGGCGTAGGTCCACTTGGCCGGCGCGGTCTTGTTCTTGATCGCCGCGTTTTCCGCCGGCAATCCGAACGCGTCCCAGCCCATCGGCTGCATCACGTTGTGGCCGGTCATGCGCTTGTAGCGGCTGACCACATCGGAGATGGTGTAGTTGCGCACATGGCCCATGTGCAGCGCACCGGACGGGTACGGCAGCATCGACAGGCAATAGAACTTCGGTTTGTCCGAAGTCTCGTCGACCTGAAAGGCGCGGGTGGCATCCCAGAACTGCTGGGCGGAGGATTCGACCTGTTGCGGGTCGTAGGCGTTCGGTTCGACGGTGGACATTGGGAGCGGATGCTCGGGCGGTGCAAAGCGGTACAGGGTACCGCAGTGCAGCAGGTGCTCCAAACCGCTCGCTCAGATCGCCGGCCTTGCCGGCCAGATCCAGGCGGCGACCGCCAGCCAGCCGACCCAGGCCAGAAACGCCAGGCGCTGGGCGATGGCCTGCCGCAGCAGGCCGGGCGGGCCGAACGCCAGCACCGCCACCAGCAGCCCGGCCGCCAGACTGAGCCAGGCCAGCGCGCGGGTCTCGGGGGCATTGAGCAGCGCAGCGGCAATCAACAGCATGCCGGGCACAAAGGCCACCGCCCACAGCAACCAGGCCGTGGCATGGGCCTGACTGGCGCGGCCGTCCAGATCGGTGGGATCCAGCGGCAGCATGCCCATGCCGATGAAGGCCAGCCCGGCCAGCACGATCAGCTGCCCACCCACGCGCAGGCTCCAGCCGGCCCTGGGCGGCATGCGCGCCAGCAGGCTGACGCCGGTGACCATACCCAGCGCGCCGACCAGCACGAACGCCAGCAGGTTGAAGCCCAGCGCATGCGGCACGCCTTGCGCGCCCAGCAGCGCGACCGGGTGGCTGGCCTGCAGATAACCCGGCAACGTGGCGCCGAACCCGACCAGCGCCAGCACGAACACGCTTGCCGCGATCAGCCCCAGGTAGCGCTGCGCGCTGTCGGTCCTTCCCATTGTCGTGCTCCGCTGCGGGGCGCACGCGCCACCAGGACGCGGCATTGTCGGGCCGGGCGGGCACGCCGTGAACCCCCTTCGGCGTCCGCACGCGGCCTTGTGTCGGCCCGGTTTGCCACCATTACCTCCCAACTATTGCCGTCAGCCCATCAGGAAGCCCATGTCCGACAAGCCGCATGTATTCGATGCCACCACCGACACCTTCGAGACCGAGGTCCTGCAGAAATCGTTGACGACACCGGTACTGGTGGACTTCTGGGCCACCTGGTGCGGTCCGTGCAAATCGCTGACGCCGATCCTGGAAAAACTGGCGGGCGAGTACAACGGCGCATTCGAGCTGGGCAAGGTCGATGTGGACAAGGAACAGCAGATCGCCGCCGCGTTCCAGATCCGCTCGGTGCCGACGGTGTTTTTGGTCAAGGGCGGCGAGATCGTCGACGGCTTCCCCGGCGCGATGCCGGAGGGCCAGGTGCGCGAATTCCTGACCCAGCACGGCGTGCTGCCGGCCGAGCCGCAGACGCCCGAAGCGCTGCAGCCCGAGGCGCCGCTGGACCCGCAGGCACAGGCCGCCGCATTGCGCGAGGCGATCGCCGCCGACCCGGACAAGGACGAGCTCAAGCTGGACCTGGCGCTGGCGCTGCTCAAGACCGGCGACACCGCCGAGGCCGAACAGCTGATCGACGCCCTGCCCGCCAACCTGGCCACCGACGACCGTGCGGTGCGCGCCAAGGCCCGGCTGGGCTTTGCCAATGTGCTCAAGGACGCCCCGGACGCCGGCACGTTGCAGGCTCGCGTGGACGCCAACGGCGCCGACCTGCAGGCGCGCCATCTGCTCGGCGTGCGCCATCTGCTCGACGGCAACGACGAAGCGGCGCTGGAACAGTTCCTGGAAATGTTGCGCCAGGATCGCGCCTTCGAGGAGAACCTGCCGCGCCGCAGCCTGATCGATGCGTTCCGCGTGATCGAAGACGAAGACCTGGTCGGCCGCTACCGCCGCAAGATGTCGGCGCTGGTGTTCTGACAGCCGGTGGCGCTGCGGCGCCACATGGACCCGTAGCAGCGGATCCGGTCGCGGCAACGCACTGTTCCCGCGTAGGCGGACTTGGCCGCGACGCGTCATGCCCCGGTCGCGACAAGGTCCCCGGGTATCGGTAACGCACCGTCGCGGCCAGCTCCGCTCCTACGAGGGTCGATGCACTGCTGCCTGCTGCGCACAGGCCGCACCCGGCACAGCGTTGACGTCTTCAAGCCTCCTCCTGACGCGTAGGAGCGGACCCGGCCGCGACGCGGCATTACCCGGACACAACCGCCTCGATCTCGATGTCGACCTGCGGCACCGCCACCATACGCATGCGAATGTTATGCTGTGGACTCCACCCGCCATGGAACCAGGCCCGCATGCGCGCTTCACTGTTCAAGCTCGGCATCAACCTGTGGCCGCCCTATTTGTTCTCGGGGATCCACGTCACCGTGTTGTCGGCCGACTATCGCTTCGCGCGTGTGGAACTGCGGCAGCGCCCGTGGAATCGCAATTACGTCGGATCAATCATGGCAATTAAGATTTGATGCCACTTGTTTCACCCGCGCCCGTGACTCAATTGACATTCCGCGAGACCGCCGGCCTGGATCTAATCGGCCGTGATCCACACCAGCTAGAAGCTGCAGGCTATCCGTCACTGATCCACGTCCCATTTCCAATTCACGAAGACGGGACCTACCCTTACGATACGAACAGATACATTCGAGCCCGTTCATTATGTGAATGGCAGTTACGGATGGGAAACGAATCTTCACCTTCTCGATCCGGTAGGCGATTTCCAACAGCCCAAACATCCTCTGCCGTTGCCTGGCGTATCGGAGCGTTCCTAGATTGGTGTGAAGAGACCAAACGTGATTGGCGAAAAGCCAGCTATTTTGATGACCTAATACTGGCATGGCAGCCCAAACTTCTTTCTGGTGAGGCAACCAAATCGGGCAAACCAGTTAGCAACGACGCTGCATACGTTTTGATTAGAGCGTGTTATGAACTTGAGGCTCGTGTGGCCATCGTAACCGGATGAAGCCACCGCGCCCATATCCGACCGACGTATCCGATGAAGAATGGGCATTCGCTGCGCTGTACTTGACACTCATGGGTCCGCATGCACGGCAACGCAAGTACGACCTGCGCCTGATGTTCAACGCATTGCGCTGGATGGCGCGAGCCGGGGCGCCCTGGCGCCTGATTCCCCACGAGTTTCCGCCGTGGGAGGTGGTCTACCAGCAAACCCAACGGTGGCTGCAGGCTGGCTGCGTTGAGGCTATGGTCAACGACTTGCGTTCGATCTTGCGGTTAGCTCAAGGCAAGCCGGGGCAGCCCAGCGCCGTGATCCTGGATGGCCGAACGTTGCAGTCCACCTGCGAAAGCGGACCACGTGCTGGGTACGACGGCTACAAGTGCAAAAAGGGCAGCAAGGTGCACATGGCGGTGGACACGCTCGGCCACCTGCTGGCAGTGCAGGTTACGCCAGCCGACGAGCAGGAATGAGCCCAGGTACGATCGCTGGCACAGGACGTTCAGCATGTCACGGGCGAGACGGTAAAACTAGCGTTCGTCGATCAAGGCTACACAGGCGAAGGACCGGCCGAAGCCGCGCATGAGGAAGGCATCGCACTGCACGTCGTCAAACTGCCGGAGGCCAAGAAAGGCTTTGTGTTGCTGCCGCGCCGCTGGGTCGTGGAGCGTAGTTTCGGTTGGGTCAATCGGTTCCGACGCCTGGCACGTGACTACGAACGCCTGCCGCAAACACTTGCAGGACTCCACTTCGTCGTCTTGACCATCCTCATGCTCGGAAATGCCGCGTCTCTGCTTCAAAATTCATAACACGCTCTAGCGAGGCATGCTATTTCCCTATTTGGCCGGCGATCCACTTCGTGACCTGACAGAACCATCCGATGTAGTAACAAATAGTGTTTCGGCCTCGACGTCAAGAGGAGCAAGCGCCAGCGGTGACAGAAGGCACAGCGCAGAATCACGCGTAGGGGCCCTAACCCCTGCTAGAGGCCAGTTCTTCCTTCTGACTCCGGAGGTGGTGGGAATTTGGATGCTAGGCATGCGGTCGCACTGTCCAGTCAAGGCGCTGATGGCCGACTCATCCTTTTTACTGGCATAAGGTTCAGTGAATGCTGCGAGTGGCGCATCGACACACTTCCACAGCAGGAATTGTGGACGATTCGCGACGGCAAAGTCACCATAATATCTCGCCACGGAATCAAAGGCCCCAAGGCTGCCCCTGGAAGCATTCTTTCGGCTAGACCTCACCTCGGGACATTGAGAACCCCATTGAACTCGCGCTACGAATCAATCACTACGCCAACGTCACTCGCCCAACTCAGCTGTTGCGCTGGACAAGATCGGATAAAACTTCAGAGTGAACCGCCCCGATTTTCTTGGAGGCCGTTTGGTTTGAGTCAGGCCGCCTTGGCCTGAACGGCTCGTTGCTGATAGTAAGCCGCTTCGGCTTCCGCTGACAGCGGTATGCCTAACGGCCCAGCAGGCGCTTGTAGTTGAACCAGTGCACCCAGTCCAGCGCGGCCAATTCCACCTGCTCGCGGTTGCGCCATGAATGCCGGTGGATCATATCCGCCTTGTAAAGCCCGCTGATCGTCTCGGCCAGCGCGTTGTCGTAGCTGTCGCCTATGCTGCGAACCGCCGGCTCCACCCGGCCTCGGCCAAGCGTTCGCTGTAGCGGATGCTCGCCTATTGCGAACCGCGGTCGGAGTGATGGATCAGTTCACCCTCTCGGCGTCGGGCGTGCAGGGCCTGTTCCAGGGCGTCGAGTACGAAGTCGGTGGTCATAGAACTGGACGCCTTCCAGCCCACGACTCGCCGCGAGTGCATGTCGATCACGAAGGCCACGCACACCATGCCCCGCCACGTCGAGACATACGTGAAGTCGCTCACCCACAGCGCATTCGGCCGCTCGGCATGGAACTGCCGGTTCACCCGATCCAGCAGACACGGCTGGGCCTTGTCACCGATCGTGGCCTTCACGACCTTGCCCCGGATCACACCCCGCAGGCCCAGCCGAGGGATCAGCCGTTCCACCGTGCATCGCGCCACCTGCCAGCCTTCCTGCAGCAACTGCCCCCCAGACCTTGCGAGCACCTTAGACCTGACGGTTCTCGTCCCACACCCGGCGAACCTCCGCCTCCAGCGGCTGATCCCGCCGCCAGCGATCGGGGCGCGCTGGGGGGGCGGCTTCCCGTGCCGCGTGACTGTGACGCGTGGCTGTGATAAGTCTACGGAGCGATCTCGAGCAGCCGGCAGATCGGCTCGACTCCGTAGGCGTGGCGGTAGTCGGCCACGAACCCGGTCATGGCTTGAAGCGACGGTCGAGCTCCGCCTGGGCAAAATACGTCGACGCCTTGCGTAGGATCTCGTTGGTCTGCCACAACTCCCGTACCTCATGCTCCAGCGCCCTCATCCGCGCCCGCTCATCGCTCGTCAGGCCTGGACTCAACCCCTGGCTTGCCGCACCCACAGGCGCAACGTCTCGGCAATGCAATCAACCTTCCCGACAATCGACGCGATCACCGCCCACTGCGAACCGTACTCTTCCTGGTGCTGTAGCACCATCCGCAGCGCTCGCTCCCGGACTTCCGGGGAGTACTTCACTTGGCTTGGTCACGGCTCCATCTTCTAAAAGGTTGGAAGCCTCCAAGTTTCCGGGGGCGGTTCAGTTGCAGTCTCTGCTCCGATCCATGCAAAGCGGATTGATGGCCGTTTGACTATCGGCTACTCTCGATTTGCAGGGTTTGGGATTCACAACGACGCAGACATCGAAATTTGTTGAACGCCATCCGTTCATAAGGTATCGAAGGTTTGAACATACCCATAGGCAAGCGCTTTGGTGCGAAGCATACAACGGTCGAAATGCCGGTACATTCGTTCATCGATCGGGATGAGTACGCGCACCTGACCACCCTCGTGGCTGACCATTACACGGGCAGGGGCATTATTGTCGATGCGGGATGCTTCGCTGGATCATCTACGCTGGCGCTCTGCGCCGGCATCCGCGAAGACTTGTTGAAGACCGCCGACTCTAAGATCTTGGTTGCAATCGACCGCTTTGTCGTTGAGGACACTTATCTGACCCAACATTTCTTGGAGACCGGCGAGGACATCAGGTATGGAGAATCCTTCCTGACCACCTTTCTCGACACCGTGGCCGCTTTTCTGCCCTGGATAGAGGTCCGTGCGGGGGAGGTAACTCGAGTGGGCCGGTTAGAACGACCCGTCGAACTTCTATTCCTGGATGTCGCCAAGTCGCCTTACCTCAATGCGTATGCCCTCCGCCACTGGTTCCCGAACCTGACGGATTCGGCCATCGTCGTCCAACAGGATTTCTATTCCCCCGCGCATCACTGGATCGCGTCAAGCATGGGGGCGCTCTTGGATCACGTTGATGTGTTGACCGAGCGCGTAGGCGAGACGGCCGTCTTCAGATTTCGAACGCCGCCGGACGCTGCAACGCTGGTAGAGGCGGGACGAACCGATAGGCCTGCGCAATCGCTGCATTACCTTGATCAAATGATCGGCAGGTTGAGCGCTGAGAATCGGCCTCCGCTGCTGATATCGAAGGCCAAAATGCTCAATCGGTCCGGCGCTTCGGCCGATGCAAAGGAGATACTGCGTGACCTGCTGGGCGGGACACCCGTGCGTTCAATGCCAAAATGGAACCAATGGCTCTCCTCGGCTCTACAGATCATTGCCCCGGAGCTGCTCGACACATATCGAACCATTGCTCATCCCTAATCTTGGCAATGACCCTTTATCTGACCACTGCACGGCCACACACTGATGCTCGAAGTCATAGAGATTGAAAGACTTCTTCGGTTCCGCGCAAGAGGCTTGGACGAACTGGAGGAGCTGGTGGGCGACATATCAACGCTCATTGATGCAAGGCGGCAACGCGATAGGCGCATCCGCGTACTTGATCCCGGATTCGACTTTGGCGCCACCCTCATGGCCTTGGGCAGGCGGCATAGGCACGAGTCGATATCCATGGAATCAACAGGACGTCGCACCATGACGACTGGGATGTCCTGAAGAGATAAGTGCAGCGATTCGGTTCGCTGCGAAAAGACGAAGCAAAACGCAGAAGCTAATTTGAGATGCGAAAGGCACCCTCCCTATGTCTCGACTTGGAATTCACGTGCGCAATCGACCTCAGCAACATTTGCAGGGCATGTACGGCAGCAAGGGCATCTACCGGACTAAAGGTTGACCGCTCCTCGCGCCAAAATGCGACACACACTTGCGTCATCGCAGATCCTGGCGAGCGGTAGCGCTGTGTCGTTTCCTGGACTATAGTCGGGGCAGCGCAGCAGTGTAGTCGTCGCCGGGCGAATCAGGCACGCAGTTGCGCTGCACAGCGCGTAACGAGGCACATGCAGCGAAATCCAATTTCTCAGGAAAGGGAGTCAGTGTTGAAACTGATTATTTTGGGATGCGGTGGATTTGTCGGAAGTCACCTGCTAGATCGGCTTCTGAGCCGCTCAGACATGGAAATCGAAGGCTGGGACCCGGATGCGAGCAAAATCACCAAACACATCGATGATCCGCGCTTCACGTTCCATCAGGTTCCGTGCATTGATGATGTCGAACTGAGTCGCTTAGAGGAACGGCTGGCCGAAGCCGACGCGCTGGTAAATCTCGCAGCGATCTGCAATCCAGCCCAATACAATACGCAGCCACTCGACGTCATCCGGGCCAACCTCCTCGACTCCTATCCCATCGTCGAAGCATGCGCGCGGGCGGGCACTTGGCTCGTCTACTTCTCGACGAGTGAGGTTTACGGCCGCACCTTGTCAAGCTATGTCAAGACCGGATCAGATGACCCGGATCTCTACGAGCTTCGTGAAGAGCAGACACCTCTGATCATGGGCCCTGTGTCCAACCAAAGGTGGACGTATGCGTGCGCCAAGCAGATGATGGAGCGTATCGTTTACGCTCACCATTCCACGAGCGGAATGCCCTTTACGATCATCCGCCCGCTGAACTTCTTCGGCCCGCGGATGGACTACATCCCGCGTAGCGATGGAGAAGGCATCCCGCGGGTACTGGCATGCTTCATGGCGGCACTGCTCCGTGGCGATCCGATGAAGCTGGTAGATGGTGGCCAAGCTAGGCGCACAATAGTCGCGATCGAAGAAGCCGTTGAAGCCATTGCTCGGATTCTTGATCGGCCGCTCGAGGCGCAGAACCAGATATTCAATATTGGGAATCGCAACAACGAAGTGACAATGCGTGGACTGGCCGAATTGATGCGTGACGTCTATGCCGAGATCACCGACGATCCGCGCTATCGCGAACATCCTATCGTAGAGGTCTCCAGCGAGGAATTCTACGGAAAGGGATACGAGGACTGCGACCGACGCATGCCGGACCTGACGCAGGCGAACACCCTGCTGGACTGGTATCCACGGCGGAATCTGCGCGACATCCTGCTGCCGACGATGCGCGACTACCACATCCGCTACGCAGCTACCTCGGAGCCAGAAGAAGCTACGCAGTGACATCGAGCTCCGCCAAAGCGCGCATCGAGGAGCAGGTCGATCGCAGCTTCTCGCACTTGGAAGCCAACGGAACCAGCGACAGTTGGCTGGATGAATTCGTTTCGTTCCTGCGTTCGCCGGGAACGTTTCGGAGGTCTCCGCTCATCATTCACTGCCGATTCGACGATGGCGCATTGAGGCACCGTATTGTCGTCGACAACCCCCATCTCAATCGACGGCTCTCACGACAATTTCTGCCCTTCCTTGACCGGGTTCGCGAACGGCTACGAGGTAGGGCTGACGTTCTGGTACTTCTCAGTGACAGCGTCTATATCGTCGAGTCGAAGCGAATCCAGTTCATCGAGTACATGAGGCACGTTCCCTTCATGCGGGGGGATTGGCTCGAAGGTGACCCGGTGAGCAGCAGCGCGCTGGCCATTCCAGACTTTACCCTGCAGGATGAGAACTACAGGAATGAAATCGCGTCGATCGATCGTGCGGCGTCACACCAACCCTTCTCAAGCCGGATTAATCTCATCAAATGGCGAGGGCGACTGACCGGCCCCGGCTATCCCGATGCAGAGAATTGCCATCGATTTCCCCGATACCACCTGTTGCGATTGGGGGCGGAGCACCCGGATGTCCTTGATGCCCGATTGACTCATTACGACAATTTCCCTGATACACCTGCCGGAAATAAACTTCAGGAGCAGCTGAATGCGCTACTGGGGAGTACCGAACCGGAAATTCCTCCCGCCGAGTTCGCGTCGTACAAGTACTTGATCTCAACGGATGGCGTAGCGTCCAGCTGGAAGCGGGTTGCCAATTCGTTGCGAACCGGCTCGGTGCTGCTGATGCAGCATAGATGGAGTCAGTTCTTCTACCCCGGATTGGCTCCCTGGGAGCACTATGTACCCATCAGCGATGACATGTCCGATCTCTTGGCGCGCCATGCTTGGCTCGATGCCCATCCGCGGCAGGCCGAGCGCATCGGGTGTCAGGGCCGCCTATTCGCGGAATCCCTCCTCAGCGTCACCGCGATCGAGGAACACTTTGCCAGCGTATTGAACCGCTGCGCCACCCTGCCGCATGCGGGGCCTCGGTAGGTATCCAGGAGATGACAGGCATGCGTCTGATACTCACCCTGCTCTGCCGCAATGAAGCCGATGTCATTGGCAGCATGCTTGACTTCCACCTGAGCCGCGGTGTCGATCTGATCATTGCCACCGACAACGGCTCCAGCGACGGAACGGCGACCGTTCTCCAGGCGTACGCGGATCGAGGCGTGTTGCGGCTCCTGCATCAGCCACTCCAAACCCACGATCAGGCAGTGTGGGTAACCCGAATGGCTCGAATGGCGGCCGAGCACCACGGCGCAGACTGGGTGATCAACAGCGACGCCGACGAGTTCTGGTGGCCCGCCAGCGGCAACCTAAAAGCCGAACTGGCAGCAATCCCTAAGGCGGCGCAGGCTCTGCGCGTTGAGCGGCGAAACTTCCTCCCCCCTGAGCCGGACGCCGCCGAATCACTACCTTTCCATCAGGCGCAGACGATACGTGAGCGCGTGTCGCTGAATAGCTGCGGACGCCCTCTCCCCCCCAAAGTATGTCATCGCGCGCACCCCGCGATTTCGATCGGAGATGGCAACCACGCTGTCACGCTCGATGGACAGCCGCTCGCTACCACGTCTTGTGACGGACTGGAAATTCTTCATTTTCCCGTGCGCCGCTACGACCAGTTGGAGAGGAAGATCCGGGAGGGAACCGAGTCCCTGATCGCCAATCCGCGCGTAGACCCGAAGGTAGGCGACACGTGGCGACACCTTTACAGTCAACACCTCCTGCGCGGTACGTTGCCGGCATACTATTCCGGCCTGAGGCCGCCCCCACCCGCGCTGGAGGCGGGTCTGGCACGAGGAGACTTGATCGATGACCGACGCCTCCAGGAGGCACTATCGATGCGCCGCCACCTTGATCGCCCCATCTCGGATGCCTGCAGCAATGACATGTAGGCGCACCGACGAACCAGACAGCGACGCGGCGCTTCTGATATCGTCCCAACTACTCCCCGGCATCTTGCCCGGTCACAGGAAGTGAGCTCAGTGACAACGTATGTCGTACAGCGCAGGACGCACGGATGCTCGCAGATGCCCGTGATTTGGAGCACGATATTCTGACCGATACCCGAGGAAGTTGGTCTGCTTAATCAAGCAGATTGAATGAACTCGAAGATGAGTGCATCTATATCATTCGAGAGGTGATGGCGTGTTTCCGCCGCACCGTTCTGCTGTATTCAAACGGGAAGGACAGCTCGTTGCTGCTGCATATTCTCTAGAGGCATCGCTGTGGCGCTTCTTGACGGCGACGAGGTCCGTAAGGGATTGTCCAGTGATCTTGGCTATACCGATCAGGACAGGTCGGAAAACTTCAAGAGAGTAGCGCACGTCGCAAGGTTGATGGTGGACGCCGAGCTAATGGTGATTGTCATTCTGATCTCATCATCCCGAAGGGACAGACTTTCCGCGAAGACATGCATCGACCCTAATCGCTTCTCCGGGGTCTTCGTGGATGCTCCACTCAGCGTACGGAATTCCGGAACATGAAGGGCCTGTCTCGGCTCGGCTCGGCGCGGGGGGGGATATCCCACTTCACCCGAATCGACTCCGCTTACGAAGCGCCCTCCCAGCCAGACGTGCACGTGTACGTGCAAACCGACAGGTACTCGGTGGACCAGTCCGTCCTTCGTGAGTTCGAATTGCATGACGTGGGTAGGCCCATGACGACGGCGCGAGCCAGTGCCATAGACACCCGAATGGAGCGACAATGAAGATTCTGGTCGCAGGAGGCGCAGGCTATGTCGGTTCACACGTGGCCAAGCGGCTCGCACACGACGGTATCGAGGTCCATGTCCTCGACAACCTGAGTACCGGCCACCGCGAGGCCGTGCTATGGGGACGCCTTATCGAAGCCGATCTTCTCAGGATCGACTCACTGGACCGTGCCCTTTCAGCGAACCGGTACCACGCCGTTATGCACTTCTGCTCTCGCTCCCTGGTAGGCGAATCAGTGAGCGCGCCCTACGACTACTACCACGCCAATGTGGTCGGCACGCTCAACCTGCTTGAGGCGATGAAGCGTCACCACATTGGAAAGCTGGTGTTCTCATCCTCCGCCGCCGTCTTCGGCAATCCGGACCGTGACCTGATAGATGAAACACATCCCCGTCACCCCATCAATCCGTACGGCAAAAGCAAGCTCATGGTGGAGTCGATCCTTGAGGATGCGGCCACAGCCTACGGGTTACGCTCGGTAGCGCTGCGATACTTCAATGCGGCAGGTGCGGATCCGTCCGGACGCATTGGTGAGTCACGCAACCCCGAGACACACGTCATTCCAAACATGTTCCGCTCGGTGCTTGGCCACGCGCCCTGCTTCACGGTTCTCGGGGACGACTACCCGACGTCGGACGGAACCTGCATCCGCGACTACGTGCATGTGAATGATATTGCAGAGGCGCATCTGGAGGCATTGCATTGGCTGGCGCACAACGAAGGTTCAGCCAGGTTCAACGTGGGTAACGGAGTCGGATTCAGCGTGCGCGAGGTGCTCGCCGCTGCCGAACACGTGATAGGGCGTAAGATCGCCTATGAGATCGCCCCTCGCCGCAAGGGCGACCCGGCCATTCTGGTGGCCAGCATCGAAAAAGCGCGAACCGAACTGGGGTGGCGGCCCCGCTATTCCGGGATCGAAGACATACTTTCTGCAGCCTGGGCCTGGCATCAGAACCCCGCGTACTAGGACCTGTTAACAAATCCGAAGCTC